>JAUYGY010000001.1 GCA_030690315.1 Aequorivita sp. | reverse complement strand
CAGCAATCAACTGGAACTGTTCTCCACTGGATGACCAGATGGCAAGGGGGTGGAAATAGAAAAACAATATTTTGCAGCCCAAAAAACCACGTATATTTACAAAGTCCAGGTAGATGAGAATTTAATCGGACAACAATGATTCGAAATTAGCAATTTTAAAATTAGAAGAAAGAATAAAGAGGAAAGAAGAAAGACAGTGAGAACTATCATTTATTGCTATCTGTACTTTCTTCTCAATCATTTTTTTATAAATTTTCAACGAAAAACTTTGTGTTTAATTAGTTTTATTTCGCCATCCTGTTCCAGTTGTTTTATTGCCCGGATTACGGTTTCCACTCTTTGCCCCGTTAAATCGGCTATTTGTTGTCGGGTAAGTTCTACCTGAAAAAGTGCTTCGGAGCCGTATCTACTTTTTAAAAAATCTATTAGAGCGAGAATTCTATGTTCGGGTGGATGAACGGAAATTTCCTTTAAAATTGTGGCTTTGTAATAAAGTCTTTTAGCGAACGCTTTGGTGAATATTAAATTTATATCGGGATTATTTTTAAGCAATTTGAATAATTTTGATTTTGGCAATTTGAAGAGTTCAGTTGCTTTTACTGCTACCGCTGAGGCTGGATATTTAAAATCTGCAAAAAGTGGTGGCTCGCCAAAACTTTCGCCATCATAAAAAATTCCCTGTACAAATTCTTTTCCGTTTTCATTAAGATTGAACATTTTCACCTCCCCAGTTTTTATCTGAAAATAGAAATCAGCACGTTTTTTTTCAGAAATAATAACTTCGGAAGCATCTATATTTTCGATAGTCGCGCCGTAATCCAACAATACGTTTTCAGGAATCATGGGTTTATGATTTGCCTCATAAAATAAGGCCTGTTTCACATTGTAAATTTACACCATTAAATACAAAACACTAATATTTTATGAAGGCACCATCAATAAAAACATTACAAAGGGAGTTTGAAAACGACTATTTTATGTACATTCCGTTGACAATCATTTTGAACAGTTGTATCGGTTCCATTGCCGCGATGACGGTTTTGGCACAAGGAACTACCTTACTTTCAGGGATTGAACTTACACTTTGTGTTTCACTGTGCATGGGTTATAACGCTGCTTTGCTAGCCGGTTCAAACAGAAAGTTTGCGTTCTGGTTGTTGGCAGTAAGTTTATTAGTAAATATGTTATTGATTTTGATAACTTTGCTTTAAAAAAATGACAAAAAAGAATATAGAATCCCGTGAAGACGTGTCTTTGCTTGTTAATACGTTCTATTCAAAAGTAAGGAAAGACGCACTTCTCGGGCCTATTTTCAACAGAATAATCACCGATTGGAAAACCCATTTAGAACTGCTCACCGATTTTTGGGAAACCAATCTCTTCTTTGAGCGCAAATACTTCGGAAATCCGCTACACACGCACGTTGAAGTTGATAAAAAATGTGGCAACACGATAAACGAACTTCACTTTGGCACTTGGATAAATCTTTGGTTAGAAACCATTAACGAACTTTTTGAAGGTGAAACTGCCCAAATTGCTATAAACCGGGCCAGAAATATGGGAACTTTTATGCATTTAAATATCCATAATGCCCGAAATGAAGCAAAGGAAAAGATGTAATAGTTATCAGATTTAAGTAGCTTAAATGGGCGCGATTCCTTATTTTTGCGCCAAAATTTCCTGTAATGCAAAAAAAGATTGCTTCCGTTCTTTTCTCCACTCGTTTAACCGCCGTTTTATTCATAGTTTTTGCAGTAGCAATGGCTGCTGGAACTTTTATGGATGCAGATTCCCAAAGTCCGCCAACGCCCTATACCAGAGAGCTTATCTATAATGCTTGGTGGTTTGAGGCAATAATGGGGCTATTTGTAATTAACTTCATAGGTAATATTTTCCGTTACAACCTCCACAAGCGAAAAATGTGGGCTTCCTTAATTTTGCATTTGTCGTTTATTCTTGTAATTATTGGCGCTTTCGTAACTCGCTATATTGGTTTTGAAGGCGTAATGCACATTCGCGAAGGACAGACTGAAAACTCAATTCTTTCAGATCAAACCTATTTGGATGTCTTTATTGATGGCGATTACATGATTGATGGCGTAGCACAACGAAGAAAAGTAAACCCTAAAAAACTAAGGCTTTCCGAGAAACTGGATAATGATTTCAGTATAAACACTGATTATAACGGCCAGCCAGTTACTATTAAATATAAAAATTTTATAAGTGGCGCGATTGAAGGGTTAACAAAATCTGAAAGTGGTGATGAATATATAAAAATTGTTGAATCCGGCGAAGGTGAGCGTCACGATCATTGGGTGAAAGTGGGTGAGGTTTCTGATATTCACAATATTCTATTCGCAATAAATAAACCTACACAAGGTGCAATAAACATTAGCTATACCGAAGATGGAAATTATACCATTTCCAGCCCTTTTGAGGGGAATTTTATGCGAATGGCAGACCAAATGGAAGGTACTGTCGCAGCAGATACCGTGCAGCCATTTAACCTCCGGTCCCTTTATCGGTTGGCAGGAATTGCTTTTGTAGTGCCAGAACCAATAACCAGAGGAAAATTTGGGCTTGTGAAAGCAGGAGCTGGTGAACCTGCAAACCAAGATGCCCTGATTCTTGAGGTTACTTCAAAAGACGAAACAAAAACTGTGGAATTGCTGGGCGGAAAAGGTACTGCGCCAAATCCAAAAGAAGTGGAAGTAGGCGGAGTAAAAGTATATGTGAGCTACGGTTCCGAAAGTATAGAGCTACCATTTAGCATTACATTGAATGATTTTATTGCCGAAAAATATCCCGGAACAGAAAAAGGATATTCCTCTTTCAAAAGTAAAGTAACGGTAATCGAAGATGATAAATCACATTTTGATGCCGATATTTTTATGAATAACGTTTTAGATCATAAGGGCTATCGTTTTTTCCAATCGGGTTTTGATCCCGATGAGGGCGGAACCATTCTATCCGTAAACCACGACTGGTGGGGCACTTGGATAACTTATATTGGGTATTTTCTTCTTTATCTGGGGTTAATGGCCATTCTTTTTAGCAAGCACAGCCGTTTTGGAAAGCTTGAAGAAATCCTTAACCGTATAAAGCGCAAGAAAAAGAATATGATTTCTATTGCGGTCCTGCTATTTTCACTATCGGGATTTGCACAGCAACCAAAGCCCTCGGCACATACTTCCGTTCCAAAACAACAAATAGATTCACTGATTAAAGTGAATGCTGTCAGCAAAGAACACGCGGCAAAATTTGGGCATTTAATAATTCAGGATAACGGCAGGATGAAGCCCATCAACACCTTTGCGAGTGAACTTTTGCGAAAAATAAGCCGCAACGGGACTTATGAAGGTTTAGACCCCAATCAGGTTTTTATTTCTATGACCGAGTTCCCAAGGCTTTGGGTTGAAGTGCCGTTAATTGCTCTAAAACGTGGAAACGACAGTATTAGGCAAGTAGCTGGTGTGCCAGACGGTCAAAAAGATATTGCGTTGTTGGATCTATTCGACGAAAAAGGAAATTATAAATTGGAGCCGTATTTGGAAGAGGCCACGCGAACCACAAATCCAAATCAGTTTCAAAAGGATTTTATTAAAGCGCATGAAAACTTTTCATTGCTGAATGCCGCTTTAAGCGGAAGTATTTTGAAAATATTCCCAATTCCCGACGATGAGGGAAACAAGTGGGTTTCTTATCCCGAGCTGAATGAAGCCAATTTGAAAGGAATGGATTCATTGTATGCCAAAAATATTCTTCCGTTGTATTTCGACAGCTTGAAAAAAGCACGGGAAAGCGGTGATTATACCCAGGCCGATGAGTTTTTGGAAAGCATAACCAATTTCCAGAAAAAATATGGCGCAGCGGTAATGCCTTCCGAAAACAAATTACGTGCTGAAACCATCTACAACCAAGTAGATATTTTCAATAGATTGTATAAATATTTCGCCGTGTTTGGTCTATTGATGTTTGTTTTTATAATCGCGCAACTTTTCAAAGACCGAAAAATACTTCGCACCCTTATAAAAGCTTCAAAAATTATTATGTGGGTTTTCTTTGGGGTAATGACGCTCGGGTTGGCATTACGCTGGTACGTGAGCGGGCATGCACCGTGGAGTGATGCCTATGAATCTGTGATCTATGTGGCTTGGGCAACCGTTTTCTTCGGTTTGGCCTTTGGGCGAAGAAGTGATTTAACCGTTGCTTCCACTGCTTTTGTTGGAGCAATAATACTTTGGGTGGCGCACGAAAATTGGCTGGATCCTTCCATAGCGAACCTTCAGCCAGTTTTGGACAGTTATTGGTTGATGATACACGTAGCGGTAATTGTGGGCAGTTATGGGCCATTCACCTTGGGAATGATTTTGGCCGCAACATCTCTGTTTTTGATGATTTTCACCACAAAGGGAAATTATAAAAGAATGGAAATCAACATAAGCGAATTGACAGTTGTAACTGAAATGGCGCTTACCGTTGGTTTGGTAATGCTTACCATTGGCAACTTTTTGGGCGGACAATGGGCCAACGAGAGTTGGGGACGTTATTGGGGTTGGGATCCAAAGGAAACTTGGGCGCTTATCAGTATTATGATTTATGCTTTTGTAATTCACGCCAGATTGGTTCCTGGACTTCGCGGACGTTGGACGTTTAATGTTTTTGCCCTTTTCGCTTACGCATCCATTATGATGACTTATTTTGGAGTAAACTTCTATTTAAGCGGTCTGCATTCCTATGCTAGTGGTGATGCGCCGGCCACACCAACTTTTGTTTGGTATATTACAATATTCGCGGTTATTTTAAGTGTTGTGGCGTATTTTAGATATAAGAAGTTTTATGGGAAGAAAAAGAAGCTAAAAGCATAAAAAATAAAAACCACGAATTCACGAATATTTTATATAATAATTCGTGAATTCGTGGTAAAAAATCGACAATCAAAAATATTCACGGAGGATTGTATAATCTATTTTCAATTTAGATTAAACCTATTATCTTCATATTTATGAGGTTCAAAAAAATTAGAGGGCATTCAAGAATTCAGCAAAATATTCTCAAATGGATAGATAACAGTATTGATTTAGATATTGAAAGATTTAAAGAATTTAATTATCAATATGAAAAAATTAATATTTTGCCGTGGATGAATCAACCAATAACCAAAAGTCAGCTTATTGAACCCAACGGAAACACAAAAAAAGAGATTTTAAATGGCCTTGAAATAATTTATGATAATTGGAAATCCCAATTGGAAAAGTTAGGTCAACCCTATTATTTAAAAATTTGGCTGAACGAACCGAGAATAACAAAATCTGAAGTTGTTTGTGGAATTAAGGAGAAGATTTTAAAATTTGAAAATTCTTTTTCAAAGATAAATTGCGAAAAAAATAACTCGAATATTATAACTTCCATGAGTTCTGATTTTAAATGGGAATGTGCGGTTGATGAAGATTTTATTTTTGAGAGTGAGGTATCTCAAGAAAATTTTTTACATCTGGATGAATTCTTTTCTGAAAGAAGATTATTGAATAAAGCTATAAAGAAAGGATATCGAAACGAGATTGTGGAAAATTCTTCTGGTGAAAAAGCAAAAGTATATTTTATTCCAAAAGGGAAAATTTGGATAGGCGGAAAATAAAAACCACGAATTCACGAATATTTTATATAATAATTCGTGAATTCGTGGTCAAAAATCAACAATCAAAAATCTTCAATCGTTAATCTAAAATCCTTAAATCATATCTTCGGGCTTTACCCATTCATCAAATTCTTCCGCAGTTAAATACCCAAGGTTTACAGCTTCTTCTTTTAAAGTAGTTCCATTTTTGTGGGCTGTGTTTGCTATTTCAGCCGCTTTGTAATAGCCAATTTTTGGGTTCAACGCAGTTACGAGCATCAAACTGTTGTTCAATTGCTTTTTGATTACTTCATAATTCGGCTCAATTCCTTGGGCACAATGCACGTCAAACGAAACACAGGCATCGCCGATCAATTGCGCAGATTGAAGGAAATTGGCAGCCATAACTGGTTTAAAAACGTTCAGTT
The DNA here is from genome assembly GCA_030690315.1 of Aequorivita sp. GTDB lineage: Bacteria > Bacteroidota > Bacteroidia > Flavobacteriales > Flavobacteriaceae > Aequorivita. The sequence goes on along the minus strand of JAUYGY010000001.1, from coordinate 7,264 downwards.
CAAATTGTCCCTGCATTCCACCAACAGTTATGGCCATATCGTTACCGATAACTTGCGCACAAACCATGGTTAAAGCTTCGCACTGCGTTGGATTCACTTTTCCGGGCATAATGGAAGAACCCGGTTCGTTTGCCGGAATGTTTAATTCGCCAATTCCACTTCTTGGGCCGCTGGAAAGCATTCGCACATCATTCGCTATTTTGTTCAACGAAACAGCTAACTGTTTCAAAGCGCTGTGACTTTCAACCAAAGCATCGTGGGCAGCAAGCGCTTCAAATTTATTTTTGGCTGTCACAAATGGCAATTCAGTAAATTTTGCGATATATTCTGCAACTTTTACGTCATAACCTTTTGGTGTATTTAAACCAGTCCCCACGGCTGTTCCGCCCAAAGCGAGTTCAGCCAGATGTGGAAGTGTATTTTTCAAAGCTTTAATTCCGTATTCAAGTTGCGCAGCGTAACCGCTGAATTCTTGGCCAAGGGTTAGGGGAGTGGCATCCATAAAATGGGTGCGGCCTATTTTCACAACATCTTTAAAATCTGCAGCTTTTTTTGAAAGGGTTTTCTGAAGTTGTTCAACGCCCGGAAGTGTAGTTTCAATTAATTTTTTATAAGCTGCTATGTGCATTCCCGTGGGAAAGGTATCGTTCGAGGACTGCGATTTGTTTACATCGTCATTCGGTTGAAGTGTTTTATCGCCTTCGCCAATTGTTTTTCCTGCAAGTTGGTGGGCGCGGTTGGCGATTACTTCGTTTACGTTCATATTACTTTGGGTGCCGCTTCCGGTTTGCCAAATTACCAACGGGAATTGATCGTCATGTTTTCCCTCCAGAATTTCATCACAAACCTTAGATATCAGATCTCTTTTTTCTTCGGAAAGGACGCCAAGTTCGCAATTGGTATAGGCTGCGGCTTTCTTTAAATAAGCAAAGCCATATATTATTTCCAAAGGCATTGAAGCCTTGGGCCCGATTTTAAAATTTTCAAAAGAACGCTCTGTTTGTGCGCCCCAAAGTTTGTTGGCTGGTACTTTTACCTCGCCCATAGTGTCTTTTTCTATTCTATATTGCATTGTGAAAGAATTTGTTATGAATTGTTTGGAACTCCTTCGCTTATGCATCAGGGTTCAAAGGCAAAGGTAGCGAAAAGCGAAAAGTTGATCAACCCGCACAGCTGTTTATTTGTTGTGAATAAATCCAAAATTTTTCTTGTCGTTTATCAAAAAAACCTTTTATCTTTGAACCAATAAATTAAAAACACCACACATGTTTACTTTTGAGCAGTATTTAGGATTTCTTGCATTTTTAGCCATTCTTACTTTGGGATTTTGGTTAATGATTTTCTTGGTAAGTATTCTTCCATATTGGATTGGCGGTTCGCTTTACGAAAGATGGAAAATGAGTCGTGAGGAAAAGAAAAAGAAGGAATTGAAATCGTAATTTCAAACTAATATATATTTAAAAAGGGAACCAATTTGGTTCCCTTTTTTTATTGAATGTCTTGTAAATTTATCCTTCAAATCCACCTTCATCATCGCCACCATTTCTATCTTGGCGCTTGTTCTGTTTTGGCTGATTAAATCGGTAAGTGAAAGTAAGTGTAACTTGTCTTTGTCTCCACTGAAATTCGCTTTCGCTAGTAAAGTAATCCGTTGTAGTAAAACTGTTTCTTTTTCGGGTGTTGAAAAGATCGCTTACGTTTAGCGCCAGAGTTGCTTTATCATCAATAATGTCTTTGCTCATAGCCATATCTACCGAAAGAATTGGGTCTGATTCTGTTTGTGAATTGTTTGATGGACCTCTATAAAAAGCATTGGTCTGCCATTCAATTTTTGCGGGGAGTTTTAGTTTACTGCTAAATCTTCCAAAATAACTCGTGTTTTCTGCGCCATAATCCACATCATTATAAAATCCTTCTGTTTTAAATAGGAAATAATTAAAACTTCCGTTCAATGACAACCATTTTGTGGGATTATAAAGAAGGCCAGATTCAAAGCCGTAACGTTCGTTTGTAGAAAGGTTTATTGGCAAAGTGCGGATAATTGGGATGCCATTGCTGGTTATTTCGCCAGTTTCCTCTTGCACTCTTTCAAAAGCGTCGGTTTCATTTTGATAATAAACAGAAGCGGTCAACGTGAGTTTTTTCCAACGTTTTAGGTAGCCTAAATCGAAAGCACTTGCGTAAGCAGGATCCAAATCTGGATTTCCTTGAAACACATTTGCCTCGCTGGAACGTGACGGAAAAGGATTTATAAACCAATTTCTCGGCCTGTTGATGCGCCTGTTATATCCAAGGGTAATGTTTTCGTTGTCCTTAATTTCGTAAGTAAGGTTTACAGTAGGGAACAAGCCTGTATAATTTTTATTGAAATTTAAATCGAATGGAGTAACCGAAACATTTTCAGCGGCTACTTTTCCTTTTAGTTGCGTGTTTTCAAGCCGAAGCCCAAGCAGGAATGAAAATTTCCCGAATTTATTTCCGTATTGCGTATAGAAGGCATGCACGTTTTCATCATAAGAAAAAACGTTTGAAAGACTGTCATTTCTAACAAAATTTCCAGAAGTTCCCGTTTCTTCAAACAAAGAATAATCTGTAATTGTTTCTTCAAAATTACCGCGATAACCAGCTTCAAACTGTGCATTTTCGCCAATTGGCAATACATAATCAAGCTGTGCCAAATATTCTTTTTGGTTTTCTTTGTTTATGATATCTTCAGCGGAAAGAATTTCGAAATCGGGAAGTGTTTTATTTTCAGTAATAAATGAACGTTCGGTTTCCTTGCCTCGGTCATATTGAAGATCTGCGGTTAGTTTATGGCCGTTGTCGTTGAAATCGTTCACATAATTTAAAGAAAACTGATAGTTTGAATCGTCCTCACTTTCATTTTCCAATCGTGTACTTTGCTCTTCGAGAATATTGTTGTTATAATTCGCGGTATTGTTGGTAGTTTCATCATCGCCATCTCCTTTTCGATAAAATCCACTTGCGGTGATGGAAGATTTATCAGTCAGAAAATATTCAATCCCCAGAATAGTATTGAAGCCTTTACCCATACGGTCATATTTTCTATTCTCAATAACTTGGTCGTATTCGGGTTCAATCATTATTGGTTCATCATTTTCGTCCAATACGGGATCACCATTCTCATCCAAAAGAGGACGTGAAAAATAGTTATTGTTGAAATATGCTTTTCCGGGGCTGTTGCGGTAGTAAACTCCAGTGGTATTAAAAATATTGAATTTATCAGTACGCAGATTTATATTTCCTGAGGCATTGCTATTAAGGGGAACGCCAATGCTGGTGCTAAGCGAACCATTAAGACCAAGGGTTTTTTCCTTTTTAAGAATGATATTTAAAATTCCCGCGGTGCCTTCTGCATCATAGCGGGCAGATGGGGACGTAATCACTTCAACACGTTCAATGGCTTCAGCGGGAAGTTGGCGTAAAGCATCTGTTGAACCAAAACCTGCAATGGCGGAAGGTTTCCCGTTGATGAGAATTTTCACGTTTTCATTTCCTCGCAAGGCAATTGCACCGTCCACATCTACGGTAACCGAAGGAACGTTGTTTAGCGCGTCGCTAACTGTAGCACCGCCGGAAGTAAGGTCTTTACCAATATTATACACTTTTTTATCAAGCCTAATTTGCACTTCAGTAGTTTCTGCGCGAACCACAACTTCGTCCAAACTGGCGGCATCCAATGCCAAAGAAATTTTAGGGAGTGTTGTGTTTTTTGTTAGATTTTGATTTGTGAGCTGTTTTGTTTTGTATGAAATAAATTCAAACTGTACTGTATATCGTCCTTCTGGAACTTCAATGCTGTAATTGCCTTTGGTGTCTGTTATGCCACCCGTAATGGTTTTTCCCTGTGGATTAATGAAAGAAACCGTGGCATATTCCAGCGGATAGTTGGTTCCTTCTTCAAAAATAATTCCTTTAACGGTAACTTGTTTTTTTCCAGTTTGTTGCGCAAATAGTGTAGTAGTGGCGCATAGGAGCAGTACGGATAATAAAATCTTCATAGAATTCTTTGGCAATTTTGACTTGCGAAAATAGCCGTGGTTTAACGAGGATTTGCCAATTTTCTGTTAAATAAAACCACACAAATTATAAAATATCCAATACTTTTTTTGGTGGTCTCCCAATTACGGCACGTGTTCCGTTTATTGCAATGGGACGTTCAATGAGTTTGGGATTTACAATCATTGCGTCAATAATTTGTTCATCGGTAAGTTCTTTGCCTTTGTAGTTTTCTTTCCACTCAGGTTCTTGTGTCCGAACAAGTTCTATTGGTTTTATTCCCAAGAGTTCAATAACCTGTTTTAGCTCTTGGTGTGATGGCGGTTTTTCAAGATATTTCACAATTTCAATGGTTTCTCCTTCTTCTTCCAAAAGATGGAGTGCTTCGCGGGATTTGCTGCAGCGGGGGTTGTGGTATAATGTTGTCATTCTTTTTAAAGTTAAAAGTTCAAAGTTGAAAGTTGAAAGTTCAAAGTTGCAAGTTTGAAATTCATTTTTTCTTGGAATTGGGCTACAAATTGTTACTTTTTTAATAATTCTTCCAGTTCCAATTTATAGTCATACTGTAAATCTTCATGCAGGGTTTCCACTTTTTTTGAAATGTAATCCAGTTGCCTGTTATATAAATTGGTTAGCGTAGTATTTCGTTTTATGGAGGGTTTAAAATCTATTAATTTTTCACAGAAATAAAGCAATAGTTCTACTTCGGTTTCTTTATTCTGTGAATAGCGAATGAATTTTTTGAGCTCCCGCAAAATCTTCCGAACGCTTTTTTTTATATAGAAATAGGTTTTTGTATTAATGGCTTCAAACTCTGCGTCAACTTTGCTTTTTATGCTTTGGATAAAACTTTCTTCATCGGCTGATTCAAAAAGTAAATAGGTGAGAAGTTCCTTATTTTCCTTTTTAAATTTTGAAAGCCGAAGACAAAGCTCTAACAATTCCTGGGTGGAACGGTGATTTAGCTCAGTTTTAATTTCCTTTAAAGTGGCAGCTTTCATGATTTTTATTTGAAGTAAAAATACGTTTGATTTTTTAGTTAATGGAAAATTTCCGTTGGTAAAAGAAGGAATGTTTATTTAAAAAGTCATTTAACAATGTCAATTTTTAAATAGGAAGATTTTTTATGTACTTTTAAAATCGCAAAAAAATAAAATGATTTCAAAAAAAATAAACTTCACTTTTTTACTACTTGCTTTTATTGGTTTTGGTGTTTTTGCTCAAAGCAATTTTCAAAACAATATTTACGAAACCTACGACAAAATTGTTGGTTTGGACAATACCGACCTTTATAATGGAACTGAATTTACTGATCTATTTCTGAATACGGATGGAAGTTTCAGATATTTTAATGGGTTTGATTACACCAAAGGTTCAGTGGAATATGCTGGACAATTTTATTCGAATGTTTCTTTGAAATATGATGTTTTGGAGGATAATTTATTGGTGCGCTCTGATGATAATTTGAGCGTTTTTAATGTGCAATTAATTCCGGAATTTGTTAGCGAATTTACCATTTACAACAAACATTTTGTGCGATTGACCGAAACCAACCTGAATCTTTCGGGCAATGGTTTTTTTGAGAAATCTTATCTCGGAAACGATTTAAGCCTATACATAAAACACACAAAAAAGAAAAAGGATAGACCGTTAAAAAGTGGAATTCAATATCGTTTTACGGATGCCAATTTTTATGTACTTGAGAGTGGTGGAGCCTATTATTTGGTTGGCTCATCAAAACACATTGAGAAAATTTTACCTGAAAAAGAGGAGCAAATCCGCAATTTCCATAAAAGTTACAAAGCGCTATATAAATCAAATCCGGACGTTTATATGGAAAAACTGGTGAAATATTTGGATGGTTCACCCGAATCCATTAAACAACAATAATCTTCAGGCAATTTATATTTGATGAAAAATAAATATTTAGTACTTATTTCGTTTTTATTGACAGCCAGTTGCATGTTTGGGCAAAACGAAACAATAACAGCTTCCTTTAACAACACTCCATTGGAGCAAGCGGTTTTAAAAGTGGAAACACTTTCAAACCAAACTTTTTATTTTGATGAATCGTGGTTAAAAGGTCATTTTGTAACCAAAAATTTTGAAAACGAATCGCTTCGAAATGTGCTGGACGGCTTGTTTGCAAACACGAATATAAATTACATTTTAAAAGACGGAAATGTAATCTTGCTCAACAATACATACGTTTACACTGAATTGCCTTCTGATTATTTCAATGAAGCAATGCCTGATGAAAAAGTTATAACAGAAAGTAATAATGCTCCAATTTTTCAAGAGGAATACGCTTCAACACAAACGGTTCAAAATAGGAAACTGGTTACAATTGGCAAACAAAAGCCAAATGCAGCAAATAAAACCTTCACACTTTCCGGAGTCTTCAAAAATACCAAAACTGGCGAACCACTTCAAAATCTTTCCATTTCAACAACTGACCGCACAAAATATGCGGTAACTGATTCAGAGGGGCGTTTCAGCATCCGTTTGGCTTCGGGCTTAAACAAATTGGAAACCAATCTTTTGGGTTATGAAAAAATAAGGCAGGACGTTATTATGTACGGCGACGGCACGCTAAATATGGCATTACAGGAAAATTCTGAATCGCTCGAAGAAGTTGTTGTAAAATCCAAAAAAGACGCCAATGTTCGCGATGCTGTGGTGGGGGTGACAAATATTGATATTGAAGCCATCAAAACAATTCCTTTGATTTTGGGCGAGCGCGACATTTTGAAAGTTGCAACCACGATGCCCGGAATTAAAACTACGGGTGAAGGTTCCAGCGGTTTCAATGTTCGCGGCGGACGTTCAGATCAAAACCTTATTTTGCTGGATGATGCTGTGCTTTATAACCCATCACACTTTTTAGGTTTCTTTTCCGCAGTAAACCCTTTTACCACGGGAAGTTTGGAAATTTACAAAGCAAGTATTCCGGCCGAATACGGCGGCAGATTGTCTTCAGTTTTTGATATTGAAACAAAATCGGGCAGTATGGAAAAGTTTGCGGGAGAAGGTTCGGTAGGCCCAATAACAGCAAATCTTGCGGTGGAAGTTCCCTTAATAAAGGAAAAAGCTTCATTGATCGCGGGTTTCCGTGCTACTTATTCCGATTGGATTTTAAGAAGTCTTGATGAAGAAGAATTGAAGAATAGCCAAGCTTCTTTTTATGACGGCATTATAAAATACAAGCATAATATTGATAATAATAATTCCCTCCAAGGTACTT
>JAUYGY010000056.1 GCA_030690315.1 Aequorivita sp. | reverse complement strand
AAAGATTAGGATTCACGATATTAACTTCTTTCGCTGTTATAGGTTCGGTCTTGTTGTGGTTTGATTAAAGATTAGGATTCACGATATTGTTTTTGCTGTCAAATGACTGTCCCGTGAGTTGTGGTTTGATTAAAGATTAGGATTCACGATATTTTTCTGTATTGATCAGGCTTATCTCCCTGAGTTGTGGTTTGATTAAAGATTAGGATTCACGATATTACAATCAACAATCTACCCCGGATCATTATGGTTGTGGTTTGATTAAAGATTAGGATTCACGATATTTAAAGTGGCCAAGGATGTTGCCGGGGTTCTGTTGTGGTTTGATTAAAGATTAGGATTCACGATATTAATTTGAGTTAGCGCAAAAATGGTTAAAGGGTTGTGGTTTGATTAAAGATTAGGATTCACGATATTAGCATCTGGCAGCAATTGTCTGCTATTATAGTTGTGGTTTGATTAAAGATTAGGATTCACGATATTTATCAGCTGATTATGGAGTGAGTGATATGAGTTGTGGTTTGATTAAAGATTAGGATTCACGATATTATAGGAAGAAGGTAAACCTCGTTATCCTCAGTTGTGGTTTGATTAAAGATTAGGATTCACGATATTTTCCTTAGTATGGCTTATAAAATCACGATAGTTGTGGTTTGATTAAAGATTAGGATTCACGATATTAAATATTTATTTAATGTATAACGGTGCTTAGTTGTGGTTTGATTAAAGATTAGGATTCACGATATTTCAGCCTATTGTGCTAAGCACGGCAAAAGAGTTGTGGTTTGATTAAAGATTAGGATTCACGATATTAAGAAACCAATCTAAACAAAATAAAGCTAAGTTGTGGTTTGATTAAAGATTAGGATTCACGATATTAGCAAAGCAAGATATATTTCAGGCTGGATGGTTGTGGTTTGATTAAAGATTAGGATTCACGATATTAGTTGCGCTGTTACCTTCTAATTATCAAAAGATTATTGTAGAATATCGAGAATTAAAATGCCTCTTTTTTGTCGCTTTATGGCAGGATTGTGGCATTTTTTTGTTTCTGGAGGGATAGGACAGGTCGCGACCTGTCCGTACTAATTATCAAAAGATTATCGTGTAATGTCGAAAATTAAAATGCCCCTTTTTTGTTGCTATTTGGCAGGATTGGGGTGTTTTTTTGTTTCTGGAGGGATAGGACAGGTCGCGACCTGTCCGTACATGATTCCGATGGCGACCTGTCCGTACTAATTATCAAAAGATTATCGGGTAATATCGAGAATTAAAATGACCCTTTTTTGTCGCTGTATGGCAGGATTGGGGCGTTTTTTTGTTTCCGAAGGGACAGGACAGGTCGCGACCTGTCCGTACATGATTCCGATGGTCGCGACCTGTCCGTACACGATTCCGATGGTCTCGATCTGTCTGTACACAGTTTTGGTGGTTGTCCTTACGCTAATTTTATTTATATTGATTTAATATTTCTAGCTGGTTATTGTGAAAAATAGAAAGAGAAATAGATTGATGGGATATGATTATTCCCGTGATAATTTATATTTCGTCACGATTTGTGTTCGAGATATGGTTTGTTGTTTTGGGGAAATTGTTGCGGTAGAGACAGGGACAGGGACAGAGGCAGACAGGAGCAGGGACAGGACAGGTCGCGACCTGTCCGTACGGGGTTTTGAATCCAATCAGATAATGATATTAAATGTGTATGGTGAAATTGTACGAGATAAATTGTTATGGCTGGCAGTGCAATATCCTTATGTTGTGATGCACAATTTTGTGGTTATGCCAAATCATGTGCATGCCATTCTTGAAATTGATAGTTTGAGAATTCAAGGTGAATCCGTGAAGATAAAATCATTGTCAAGCTTGGTTGGCGCATTTAAAACAACCGCTTCAAAAAGGATCCATGAGGTGGGTTTTTTGGATTTTTCATGGCATCGTTCTTTTCACGACCATATTATTAGAAACGAGATTAGCTTTCTTACTATTTCAAATTATATAGACGAAAATCCTCGAAAATGGAAAGCTGATACATTTTTCCGCAAGATTTAAAACAACTCCAATTGGGCAGGCGGCGGCTCTTTGGGTACTTCGGCCTTGCCCCAAAAGTTCATAATATTACCGAATTGTTTATCTGTAATTCTTAAAATACTCACTTTGCCCAAGGGGGGTAATAGTCTGTAAACCCTTTTTTCATGAACGTCTGCACTTTCACTACTGGCACAATGCCTGATATACACGGAATATTGCATCATGGCATAACCATCCTTGAGGAGGTTTTTTCTAAAAAGTCCGGCATTGCGACGATCTTTCTTAGTTTCAGTTGGCAGGTCAAAAAATACAAATAGCCACATAATTCTATATCCATTTAGTTCCATAACCTTGGATAACTAATCTTTTTTGCGGTTCCATTATAACATTGCTGCAGTGAGCTGCTTGTTTTTGCGAGAGCCACCATCAGTGGGCTTTTGGTTGCTTTGAAATATACTGTTTCAGTAAGTACCGAGAGTAGCGCTAATTTTATTTCCGTTGTGAGCTCGTTTTCAGAATGATCTGCCATTATCTGAAGGACTTTAGCATCCACCAATGGACGGTAGGGTTCCATAACATCGTCTGCCAAACAGAAAGCGTTGTATTTATTGTGATGGTGAATCCCCAAGGTACAGAGTAGTCCACTTGCGGCCAGTGAACGTGCCACTGCGGCCCTTAGGATTATATAACCATAATTGAGAAAGGGATTTGGATAATCGCCAAAGCGCTCTCTTTTAAAGTCGAAATCGAATATGTGTTTCCAATAGTGCGCGGCCGCAGCGCCTTCCCTATTATCGGTATCGCCGCTCAATACTTTTGATTCGTGGAATTTAAGTACTTCAAATGGTTTTTTTAATTTCTCCAAATGTTCCCCTTGATGCTTTATTTTCTTTTTAATTATTTGTTGCCAGATCTGTTTTTTTAATGGTTCGGAAGCATTTATTTGGTTGCTGAACAGTTCCTGTTGCGTATGGTGACCATTTAGGTTTAAAAGCATGCTTGAAGGCATGTGCTTGGCATCACAGAAAATCACGGCCACATTATTGTCGATAAGTTTGTTGAGGGCAGGAATGGAAATATAGATTTCTTGGTTTTCGATTACAATAAACCCTATGTCCTCAATGGGTACAGTTTTTTCCCCCAATTCGGTTTTAACTACTAACTGTTCCCACTTGGTGGTAATGGAGGTTTTGTTGGTGAAGAAGAGGGTTCGTTTTATCATGCCAGTTATTTTTAAAATTTGCCTTACAAAGTATGCTATACTTGTGGTTTAATTTTACGTGAAAATGGAATTGCTCTAAATTCCATAATTATACATTTTTCAAGCATTATTTATTTTAAGAAAAATCCCTTGCGGAATTCCGCAAGGGATTGATTTTGGCCACTTCATTCTCCCCAGAAATGCATCATGGCTAAATCAATGCTAAAATAGGAAGTGTAAAAACCTTTTGTTTACGGTTTTCCGTAATGGAGGCTCTTTATTATAAAAATTAGTTGTAAAAAAATTACAGTGAGGAAAAATAAAGGCTTCTTAATGGAGTGTTTTCTAAAAGCTCATCGTTAAAAAAGTTAGATAAGCCCTAAATCCTTTGCGATGGATATAAGCTGAGTGGCGTTTTTTGCACTAAAATTATTGCGGAGTTTGATAATTCGTTTTTCAATAGCGCTTAAACTATTGGGGTTGATATTCCTGCTTTTGAAGTGATGGCTTATCTCATCTTGCGATAGGCCGTTGGCGAGAAGTTTCATCATTTTAATATCAAAATCGTCAATTTCAGGAGTTGTGGTTTTTCGCAACGCGTTGCTAATTTGTGGGGAAAGATAGGTTTCACTATTATATACTTTAAAAATAGCTTCCTCCAATTGCTGCAATCCCTTTCTGCCTTTGCAAACGTAGGCATCTGCTTTACTTTCCAGCATTACGGTCCTTACCTTGGGTGGGCGATCTTCAACGGAATAGGCTATTATTTTTAGCGCGGGATATTCCTCTTTCAAGGCTTCTATAAGGACTTCCCCGGAAGGGTATTTTTGGTGGCGATGGTCTGCCATAAATGAAAGATCGGTAATCAATAAATCAAAGGGTTGTTCGTCATGATTGGCTTTTTTTATCTTTAGATACGCGTCATCACAATATTGCACTTGGTAAAAATTGCCTATGTGTAATGCCTCCAGTACGGAAACGATACCATTGCTTACACTGCCCAGATCTTCTGAAATTAAAACTTTCTTGAACATAACTTACAAAGTTATTTTTGCTTTAAACCCTTCATTAGGTTTTGATTCAAAAATAATAGTTCCGTTTAAGGTTTGAATACGGTTTTCCGCATTTTGAAGTCCATTTTTATTTTTTATTTGACAACCCACACCATTGTCTGAATAAATGATGTTTATTTTATTTGAATTCTGGGTAAAGGATAGAGCTACCAAAGTGGCGTGGCTGTGTTTAGACATGTTTGTCATCAGTTCTTTCAAAACTCTATAAATCGCAATCTTTTTTAAATCGGAAACCGTGTTCCAGTTCATTTTCGAGATACTCTTGGTAATTACTGCGGTTTGATCATTTTTATAACTTAACAGCAGATCTGATAATTGCTCCGTAAAGTTTTCGCTGACTTCCACGGCACTATTTTCTTTTGAAATGTCGCGGGTTTTATTGTAGATATTTTCTATAGCGTCCAAAACTTCTTCTTTGGGAGGGGCGTTTTGCTGTAATTTTACCATTACATGATACAGATCGTTGGCCACCTCGTCGTGTACTTTTTTCGAAATTCGGGCTTCGGTAGTATATACTTGGCGGATTTTTTCTTTTTTGTGACGTACTTTTAAAAGAATAATGATAAGAACGGCAAGCGTTGTGGCGAAGATTCCCAGTGACATATACAACACTTTTTGGGCTCTTTCTTCTTTTTGTTTGAGTTGTGCGGCGGCGGTATTTTTTTGCTCTTTTTCCACATTGTATTTTATAAAAGCATTTTTATTTTCGGCCAATTGTTTTTCTTTGGCTATACTGTCTGTGATTTTTTTGAACGCTACAATTTTAGGGTCGTCGTCCATAATTGCAAAAAGGGAAAGGGCGTCCTGTAGATAGTTAATGCTGTTTAATGCCGTGGCTGCTTGGTATGCTTTGTTGGCATAGCTGAGGGCTTGTGCTTTATATTCATTATCAAAATAATATATTGCAAGGTTTTTATTGCTGGAATAAATACCGGAAAGATCGTTTTGTTGTTGCCGAATTTGCAAAGCCTCCTTTAAATTGGAAAGTGCATTTGGGTCATGGAGTTTTGATTGGACAAAGCCCAAATTGTCCAGAACCATTGCATATAGTTTTAGATCACGCTTAATATTGGTAATGGAAATGGCTTTATTTAATTGCGCTAAAGCTATATCAAAAAGTTTTTGGTCTTTATATATTGTGGCTTTATTATTAATTATTGTAATACTATCCTTAAATGTTTTGGAATATTTTAATGCATTGTTATAAGCTTCAATGGCTTTGTTAAAATGAAGTGTTACCCTATATATTTTCCCGAGTTGATTATACAGGCCTTTTCTCGATTCAACAAGGGTGTCACTTTGAGGAGAGGCGTCAATGAGTCTTAATGCTTCAACGGTTGTATTCTCACTGTCATAAATATTTCCAATATCATTTTGGCCGATAGCTATTAATCTTAAATCTTCGATTGCCTTGTAGGTGTCACCCTCTTTTAAATGTTCTTTTTTTAATGAGGTATAAAATTTAATGGCGTTTGGTATGTCGGATTTATTATCGGGATTTAAAATATTTTGGTAATGATAGGCAGCACTATCTTTTTGGCGTTGTGCAGTGGCCTGCACTGAGATTGCAACCCCCATAGCATAGAAAAAGAGGAACGAAAAGCGGTTAGTTTTCATTCCTCTAAAGTACTAACAAATTGGCAGATATTTATCCCCCGCCATTACCACCAATTGGCGGTGGGGGGGGAGGTGGAAGGTCCCCATCATCGCCACAACAGGCTTGTGTACTCTTTATTTCCTCAGAAATTGCTTGGGGGGTACAGGAAAAAAGACCCATATTGAGGAATACCGTAAATAAAATTAAAGCTATTTTCTTCATTTTGTATAATTTAAAAGTTGAGACTAGAGTTGCCTCCCGGGTTTTCCTCCGTGAATTTTTTTGGCAACACGTTAAAGTGGAAGGGATGGCCCTTCGGGTATTGAGAAGTGTGGAGCGCAGAAGTAAGGCAAGTGGTTACTTCTCAAAAATGGTCAATCAACTTACACTGCGGCTCCAGTAGCAGTATTGAAATGTTTAGTAAACCTTGTTACACCCAAGGCGGCATTGCAATACTGAGGCAAATGAAGAAAGAAGGGGGTGGAAAGTTTGGAAAGGAAATGGAAAGGTTTTGGAAAAGAATTTCCAATTGTTTTCCAACTGATTTTTGTAGTTTTAAATTATTGAAAAACAGTAGCTATGCATAAAGAATTACTAGTAAAGGCTTACGAAAAAGTAGCAAGGGAGCTTTTTAAAAAACAGGCTATTCAACCGTCATTAAAAGCATGTGGGGACGAATTATCGTTAATCATTACTGAAACATTTCCTTATAGTGAAAAGAGTTTTCGCAACCTGTATAACAAAGCCAAGGAAGGTGAGGAAATAACAATCAAACAGCCAAAAGTTGTAGATGCGCTGGCTCAATATTTAGAGTATAAGGATTTCCGGGATTTTGAAAACCAAAATTCCCTTAAAAAGAAAGAAAGTAAAGCACCTCTCCCAAGTCCAAATTTCATCTCTAAAAATCAAAGCTTTAAAGGACCCAACCTTAATAGCAAGTTTTTCTTGATTACTATTTTCATGTCTTTTTTATTGGCTAGCGGGTTTTTTGGGTATCACTATTTTACCAAACAACGATGGATGGAATGGCAGGGGACACACTATGTTGAAGCTTCCTTTGAAGCCGAGAAATTAAAAAATGGGGTTCTTAAAGCGTATAAGGATGAACGGGTTGAAAATTTTGAACAGTTAACGCCAAACTGTGAAACTATTTTTTTCAATGATGATGGAAGCGCAAGAATTTGGTATGTAAAGAATAAAAATGGCTCGATTGAATATTTTTCAAGTTATGGCCTTCATCCTAAGACTGGCAAGGCGTTAAAGCCACTTTCGCAGTATATGATTAATAAATATTTATGCAAGTAATATAAATCAAGGATTATAATTCAGTATTGTCCGGGGAAAGAGATAAGACCGCTGCGCTGAAAGAACAATGAACTAAGATCCAAGATCCAAGAACAAAGAATAAAGAACAAAGAATAAAGACATCAGAAAATGCTCAACGACAATTATTAATTAATAATGAATAATTAATAATGAATAATAAAAAGGAAGGTCCTTATTTAAAAAATTGCAGAAACCCTTTATTGATTTGCCTTTAACGGATTCGATTAAATTTTAATCGGACAATCATGATTATAATTCTTGAATTTGGTTTTATTTCCATAAAAAAAAGACCGCTTGTGGGCGGTCTTTTTTAGGGTAAGCAAAATTGGATTGTGGGGAGTTATTGTTTGATTAGCTGTTTTGTGACGGAGCCCATATCGGTATTTATTTTAATAAAATAAATTGCGGTTTGGAGGTTTGTCATGTCAACTTCATAATGGGTTGCAGTGGAAAGATCCAGATTTTGTAGTCTTCTGCCGCTTACGTCAAAAATTTCTAAGGTGGTAATCTTTGCTTCCGGCGAAATTATGTTTAGCATCCCGCTTGTGGGGTTTGGGTAAACAGTTACTTTTTCAAGGGCAGTAGCGGTATCTCCCAAGATATCATTACTTCTGAACTGTAAAGTGAAACGACTGTTGTAGGTTCCCTTTTCTGCTCTAAAGGTGTAGCTTTCCTGAGATAAATTGGTAAGTATATTTAGTTCATTGTCTATTAGGAAAACGGTTGCATTGTCAAAACCTGGGCCTTGAATGTTTTTTATTGAAATGGTATACTCAAGGTTTTCATCCAGCAAACTGGAGAAGCCCATCAGTACTTTTGCACCGTCTTCAAAGGCTTCGCGGCTTTGTATTCCAAATTCTTTACTGCCATCTTCAAAATGTGTGTAAAGCGAAAGCACGGTTGCTAGTCTTCGACTGTCATAACCTTGATCCATTCCTGCTGTAGTTAATGTAGAAAAGCCAATAAGTGTACTGGTCTGCATTTGGTATTGATCATTTTTAATCTGTACCCATATTCTATCGTTTCCATCTGCTGCTGGGCGTGGCGCAGTGTTGTTATTGCCTGTAACCCGCATTGCGTTTGTGAAAGTGGCAGTTCCCGCCGCTGTTGCCTTAATGCCAAAGCCTTGGCCGGTAGAAATATATCCGCTTGGATAGGTCTGTGTTGGGTCCGACGGTGCTGGGTTACCGCCAATGAGATTGTACACGGAAATATCTTCCATGCTAAAATTCATCGATCCTGCTCCTGGCAATGTGCCATTTGGTGGGGTATTCGGATTCCAGAAATATACTTCATCCACCATACTATTGGTATTAATAAAATCTGCCGCACTGATGGCTGAAGCATAGGGGTTTGAAAGTACATTAGGGCTGTTGTTTCTATCGGTATTGAATTTTACCGTGAAGTTTACGTCACCAGTGTTTAGAGTTCCTTGTTCGTAGGTCATATCATAGGTTCTGTTACCTTCAATTAAATTTGCCTGGGGGCGAACTATATAGCCTTCCGCTGAATTTATAGCACCATTATAAGTAATCCAGTTGTCATAATTGTCATCGGCAAAATTTTCTGCACTGGGGAATTGTGCGGCAACATCAGGATTGGGGACAAAGTTTTCAGTAAGATGATTCAGTACTTTGTGTGCATTGGTAAAAACACCATTACGTGTTTCTGAAGTCATAGGGCTACCCATAACCAAAAAGGTTCTTGGAAGCATGAACGGAGTTGTATATTCTACATTGATAACGCCATTGTTGGCAACAGTGGCATTATCTTCTAATTGAACTACACTGCCTTGATGTTCTACAATAAGGTTGCCATTAACGGTGATGTCTTTAGTTACATTCAGATAATCTTCTGCTGCAATGGTAAGGGTTTTGGTTGCGTCAACTTCGCAAGAACAAGCATCTATGCTTCCAGTTGTGGCAGTGTTATAATTGCTGCTGATTTTCGCATTCGAGCCAAGGCCTGGAGCGCCGTTGCTCCAAGTGCTTCCGGAATAGGTTGTTGTGGCGGCTGCAACGGTAACTATGGCCGTACAAGATGCTTTGTTTGCATAGTCATCCTCCACGGTAAGGGTTACATTGAATGTTTGTCCCACGTCTTTACATGTAAAGGTTGTTTGTCCGGCAGTAATAGTTCTTTTTGTTATTCCGAAATTGTCGGTTGAGCCATTGTCAATATCAGTAGCGAGTATGGTAATACTGCCTGTGTTTATGTCTAGGGTTGCGGTGTAGTTTTGGCAAATGGCGACAGGGGGTGTATTATCATATAGCGGATCTTTAATGACAAATAACCCTCCGTCTCCATTTATATTTTCGTCCCCGAAGCCTGTTGCAATTAAATTTCCACTTTCAAAGTATGGGTAAACATTCCATGTGCCATTAAAAGCAGCAGTGTTATTTGTTGGAAAACAGTCAAAATAATTTATTTCAGTCATGCTTGGGGTTTGGTTGTATAGACCATCTAATTTCATTATGCGCATTCCTGCGCCATAATTGGCCAAGTAGAACCTATTTCCCCTAACATATCCATTGTGGTCTATGGCTGGAGTTGCTCCATAATAGGTGTAAGCCAAAGTAGGATTGTCAAGATCTTCAACATTAAAAACCAAGGTACGGGTGTTGAAACCTTTTCTTTCTTCATCCACTTCGTCACCTGCAAGAAAGAAACGCTTGTCTTCAGTAAACCATCCTTGATGGGTATAAAATTTGTTTGCATAGGTCACTGTGGAAATAACGGTGGGATCTGTTTTGTTTGTGAAATCTATGATGTTTATTTTGTCATCACCACTAAAAGCCCCAACCATAATTTCCTTTCCTTGATGATCTGGGTCTGGGCCGTCATAAATAACGACTTCGGCATCGTGACAGTAAAATAAATCGGGAAATAACTTTACGATTACAGGATCAGTAGGGATGCCGTCATTATTGTCATCGAGCTTAACAATGATTGGGCCTCCGCTATTAAATGATTGGGAGCCGAGGATATAGGCATAGCCGGAAACTTCATTAATGACAATGTTGTGTGCACTGCCATAACTTGCATGCCAATATAAATTGCCGTCAGTTTGTGTTTTTGTGTAAGTCACTGCTGGATTCCCCGTTAGGGCTCTTAATCTGCGAAGATCAAAAATCTGCATGCCGTGATTTCCATTGGCATCACTTACAATAAACGCATGATCTTTATAAACTTTTACATCGCGCCACAGGCTACTTGAGGTCTGGGAATTTAATCGCGCAAGATATTTTGGGCTAGTGGGGTTGCTGATATCAACGAAAGCTGTGCCATTGTCCAGAGCAACAATGGCGTATTCCTTCCCGCTTTGCGGGTCTGTCCATCCCCAAGAATCCTGTGCTTCTGCAGCACCCATTGTGGCTGAAGAAATATAACTCTGCAGGGTAAGGCCGTTACATGGATAGCTTTTGCCACCTACTGTGGCATAACCATTTACGCAGGGGGTTTGGGCTGGTGCTAAAAGCGAGCACATTGCAAAAAATAGGAGTAGGGATTTTTTCATTTGGAAGTATAATTTTTAATTTTTGATATGTTAGATTTAGTCTCCAATATAAGTAAATTCAATAGTACATGGAATGTCTTGACCTATGCGGCCTTGCCCATCTCCAGAGTCTCCATTATTAACAAAATAATCATGCCCTGTTATAATACAATTTGATAGATTGAATGTATAGTCCTCATCCGCCAATAGATGTACATAATGAACTACAGATTGGAAATGGGGCACCAAATAACTCTCTATAGTGGGAGATTCAATTTGGTTATAGCTTGAGTATGAGTGTGTATACATCCATCCTTTTTGATAATCATATGTTCCTGAGGAAGGATCAATATTAACTCCGGCTCCATTAATTCTAAAGAAAAATGCACCTTCCATGGTTGCAAGGGATATTCTGTCCAAGCTGGTGAAATCACTAATTTTGCCAGCGGCAAAGTTTGTTTTTACTTCTATTCGGTAGGTTCCAGAATATTTTGGAGTAAAAATTTGATTGGTTAGGCCATCCACATTATCGGCTTGGTCTGGTCTTGGAGTTCCATAAATCTGCCTAACTGTAGTAAGCTGGAAACCTGCCGTTTGGGAATATTTTTTGTATTCTTCCATTATGAATTGAGGGTTCCATTGAGTGCCGCTCCAAGCATAAATACCCGGATAAACATTATTGGCTACCAGTTTTGTTTTACTGGTATTATATATTATAGTACCTTCAGCCAAGTTGCTGCCATTTGGATTGATAACGGGGCTTTCTATATTTTTAGCGGTAAGCGCAATTCGAGGAATAATCAAGCCTTGTGAAGTTGAACTTAAGTGTAAAGCTCCTTCAGGAGTTGTTGTTCCTACGCCCACTTGTGCTTGTGCTGTTTGTAACAATGCCAAACATGCAAATAAAGCGTATCCAATATATTTTATGTTTAATATTTTCATTGTCTTTGTTTTAGGAATAGCTAATTTATTCACCTACATAGTTTAGTTCCACAGTACATTTTAAGTTATCATTGATATTGATATAGCCACGTCCATCCGAAGAAGAACCATTACCGTCGTTAAAAAATCCTGGGGCTGTATCTTGGTTAAATGTTAAGCTAAAGGTGTAGGGCGTATTGGCAACCAAAGTCTCCTCAATAACATAAGAGGCTTGATTGTACTGGTTGCTGTAAACTTTTTGAGCACTACCCCCTTTAAATAATCTGTCGTTATTTTTTCCTGAATAGGATTTGATCCTAAAAGATGTTGTATTGCTATTAAATGAAAAGAGAAACACACCTTCCTCTGAAACAAAATTTACAAATTGTGGGCTGGAAGGGTTATCTACATCGCCTCCTCCATAATGAACCGTCAACAGCACTCTGTATTTGCCATTATACTTTGGAGTAAATGAATTGCTGTTAAAGCTAATGGTCTCATCTCCACCAGAAGCATCGGACTGAGTTCTGAGATTGGCATTTTGCAAAAAAAGCTTGTTGTCTTTTTTGCTAAACTGAGGCACCCATTTTGTTCCATTCCAAAAATAAATGCCTGGATATACGCTACCATCTCCAGTGCCGGAGGTAGTGGTATTATATACAAAGGTTCCCGTAATTAGATTGGTGGCATTGGGATTGATGATTGTTTCGGTATATATATCGGATAAGGCTACTGTAGGATAAACCAAGCCAGTGGTTGTAGAACCAATATCTAACGCGCCCTTAGGTGAAGTTGACTGAATTCCTACTTGACACCATAAAGTTGTATTGAAAAAAAGTAATATTAAAAGAATTCTTAGTTTGAAAAATCTTGATGAGTAGTAGTTATTTTCCATATTTATTATTTTTAGTCTCCAACAAATGTCAATTCCACAGTACAAGGCAAATCATAAGAAATACGCCCTCTGCCATCAGTGGTGTCATTATATGAACCTGTTGTATTTCCATTATCATAAAACTCAGGAGCATCGTTTTGGTCAAAACTCAATGTAAAATATATAGTACTGTTTGCAGTAAGAGTTATAAAATTGGTCGTATAATATTCTTCCCAGATTGCAAAATAGTTAGTTGCATCTACATCTCTATCATATGCAGTTGAATAAGTGTGAACTGGAATATTATAATTAGTTCCTCCAAAGTTTAAACGAAACGTACCAGATTGTTTTGCAATGTTAAGGTTTCCATCCGAATCGCTTCCACCGCTTCCCCTATTTGGTATTTTAGCATTACCTCCACCATAATTGACAGAAATATTTAAGCGATATGTACCTGAATATGTTGGGGTGAAACTTTTGTTTATTAAACCAGGTATGTCAGCATAAGATCCAGTGGATCTTGGGCGAAAATTTATATCAGATTCATATAAAACGCTTTGTTTTTGATCGAATTGAGGTATCCATTTATCAGTAATCCAAACATACATTCCAGGAGACACGGAATAATTGATACCACCCACTATAACAGTATTAGTATTTGTATTATACACAACCGTGCCCGTAGGGATTGTACCCGTTTGTGGATTGGTAGCTGGCGCCATAACATTAGTAGCAGTAAGCGCCAATCTAGGCAGCACGACTCCTTGGTTGCTACTGCTTATTTCCAAAATTCCATTAGGGGTAATAGTATTGATCCCAACTTGGGCGTAGGAAATACTATTGGCCAAGAAAATTACGGTCGCAAAAATCGACCGCAGCATAGGTAATTTTACTTTCATAATTTGGGGTTATGTTGAAAATAGCATACAATATTAAACTATAAATCCGATAAAAGGCAAATTTTTCGGACAAAATGTTTGATTATTTTTTATATAACCACTTGTTCATCAGCTATTTCTTACAAAAATTAATCTTTTTTTAAGACTTTTCTGACTTCTCTTACTTCGCATATTTTTTAATTATATAGAAACAAGATATTTTTAGATACTTGATACATTGTTATCTTTGAGAACTATGCACACTATTTTTCACCACTGTAATCCCCGCGTAGATGCAGTAGATCTATCGGCATTCAGCCTGAAAGATTTTCAGTTGTCTATTTTACGTGAAGATTTATTACATCCTTTTGTTTCAGGCAATAAATTCAGAAAACTAAAGTATAATATTCAAGCTGCCCAGCAACAAGGTCAAGAAACGTTGCTCACTTTTGGCGGAGCTTTTTCTAATCATATTTCGGCCGTTGCAGCTGCAGGGAAAGAGGTTGGCTTTAAAACTATAGGTATTATCCGGGGGGAAGAACTTGAAAGTAAAATTTCAGAAAACCCGACGCTTTCCTTTGCCAAGGCCTGTGGCATGGAGCTACATTTTGTTTCGCGGGAAGCTTATAAAGCTAAAGATGAAATTGAATTTATCAATAATTTAAAAAAGCAATTTGGTGAATTTTATCTTTTGCCCGAAGGAGGCACCAACGCCCTTGCAGTACAAGGATGTGAAGAAATTTTAACCGAGACTGAGGCTGCGTTCAATTACATCTGTGTGCCCGTAGGCACTGGTGGGACAATAGCCGGACTTGTAAAAGCTTCAAGGCGCGACCAAAACGTTTTGGGATTTTCCGCATTGAAAGGAACGTTTCAATCTTCGGAGGTAGCTAAATATACTTCCAAAACCAATTTTGAAATCACGGATGCCTATTGTTTTGGAGGGTACGGTAAAATAGATGCCGATTTAATTCGTTTTATGAATGAATTCAAAGAAAAAACAAATATTCCACTGGATCCGATATATACCGGAAAAATGATGTTTGGCATCATGGATCTATTAAAAAAGGGGTATTTCAAAGAAAATAGCCGTATTTTTGCGGTTCATACCGGGGGCTTGCAAGGCGTGGCCGGAATGAACCAGAAATTGAAAAAGAAAAACCTTCCTATAATTGAATAAAATGATTGGCAGATTAACTACTCTTCTTCTAATATGTATTATTTGCTTTGGCAGTTGCAAATCCAAAAAAACAGTTTCAAATCAAAAGAAAAAACATAGAACCGAGCGTGTTGTTAGGGTAAAACAGCCCATAAAGGAAAAAAATACGAAGGCGGAAGAGCCCGAAGTTATTGAGGTGCCCGTTAATATTCCATACAGCCAGCGGGTTGCAAACTATATAGACGAATTCAGTGGGATTGCCAAGGAAGAAATGCTGCAATACGGAATTCCGGCAAGCATTACCCTTGCCCAAGGAATTTTGGAAAGCGGCGCCGGTGCGGGGGAACTAACCTTGAAGGCAAACAATCACTTCGGCATTAAATGCCACAAAGGTTGGGAAGGCGACACCGTATATCACGACGATGATGAGCGGGGGGAGTGTTTCAGAAAATACAAGGATCCAAAATATTCATATCGAGATCATTCATTGTTCCTTACCCAACGCAGCCGCTACCAGGATTTGTTCAAACTGCGAAAAGACGATTACAAGGGTTGGGCAAAAGGATTGCGGAAAGCTGGCTATGCAACAGATCCAAAATATCCCGAAAAGCTTATTGGGATTATAGAAAGGTATAATCTTGAAAAGTATGACGATGACGTATTGGGCCGAAAAGTGAGTAGTGTTTCTCCCAATGACTCCAAAATTGGGACCTATTCGGTGCAGACGGGCGATACACTTTACAGCATTTCCCGAAAATTTAATCTTACAGTAGAAACACTTAAGGAATATAACGGTCTTCGAAATAATGATATATCGGTGGGGCAGGTTTTATACCTCCATCCCTTAAAGAATCAGTAGTTCAGTGGTCAGTGGGTAGTGGTCGGTGGGTAGTGGGTAGTGGTCAATGTTCAGTGTTCAATGTTCAGTGGTCAGTATTCAGTGTTCAGTATAAAATCATTAAAAGTATCCATGGAATCCACAGTATCGATAGTATCCACAGTATCCACAGTATCAATAGCAACACTATTATTAATACAAATTTCTCAAGAATAATATGAATTATAAAAGGAGTAGTGCGCTTTTCTCAGAAGCCCAAAAAGTAATTCCTGGCGGCGTCAACTCGCCTGTTCGCGCTTTTAAAGCCGTTGGAGGCACACCCATTTTCGTTGAAAAAGCCAAAGGGGCTTATTTATATGACGTTGATGGCAACAAATTTATTGATTATATAAATTCCTGGGGGCCCATGATTCTTGGCCATGCGTATGAGCCAGTTGTAAATGCGGTAATTGAAAAGGCAAAAAAGGGAACCTCTTTCGGGATGCCTACTGAAATTGAAACTGAAATAGCTGCACTTGCAGTTTCAATGGTCCCGAATATTGAAAAAATCCGTTTTGTGAACAGTGGTACCGAAGCTTGTATGAGCGCTGTGCGTTTGGCGCGCGGGTATACTGGAAAAGACAAAATCATAAAATTTGCTGGTTGTTATCACGGGCACAGTGATTCCTTTCTCATTCAAGCCGGAAGTGGGGCGGTTACTTTTGGATCTCCCAACAGTCCTGGGGTTACCGAAGGAACTGCAAAAGATACCTTGCTGGCAACCTTTAATGATTTGAAAAATGTGGAAGAAGTAATCGTTGCCAACAAAAATGAAATTGCGTGTATTATCCTCGAAGCTGTTGCAGGCAATATGGGATGTATTCCGCCAGCAAAAGGATTTTTGGAAGGGTTGCGAACACTTTGTGACGAACACAAAATCCTTTTAATTTTTGACGAAGTAATGACAGGGTTTAGGCTTGCCGCTGGCGGCGCGCAGGAATTATTGGGAGTAAAAGCAGATATTGTAACTTTCGGAAAGGTGATCGGGGGTGGGCTTCCTGTGGGTGCCTTTGCTGCGAATGCAGAAATAATGGATTATTTGGCACCCATTGGACCAGTTTATCAGGCAGGGACATTGAGCGGAAATCCATTAGCGATGGCTGCTGGCTTGGCAATGTTGAAAGAACTGAATGAAAACCGCGAAGTTTTCAACTCAATAAATAAAAAGACGGAATATCTTCATAAAGGTTTAAATAATGTGCTCACTTCAGAAAACGTGAAGTTTACGATCAACCGTTTAGGGTCAATGATTTCTGTTCATTTTTCTGAAAAACCTGTTACCGATTTTGCTTCTGCTGCTGAAGCTAACAACGAAAACTTCAAATTATTCTTCCACGGATTGCTGAATGAGGGAATCTATATTGCGCCCAGTGCCTTTGAAACTTGGTTTATTTGCGACGCACTGAGTTATCAAGATTTGGATGCTACTATTGCGGCTTGCGGGAAAGTAGCCAAACAGTTGAAATAGAGAAATAACGGATTATTTGAAAGAACGAATTTTTTCTTACCCCGGCCCTAAAGGGAGGAAAAAATTCTCAAAGCAGTAAAGGTTCATAAAATTACCATTATTTAGTAAATATATTTTCGACACAAAAAAGACCCTTTCTAAATTTAGAAAGGGTCTCGATTTTAAATATAATTAATCACTAATTATTCATTTTTAGCCACTTGGCATATTGGTCTGCAGTTAAAGTTTTCTTCATTGCATCTTTCAACTGATCGTCCAATTTTTTCTTTTCAGCAGCAACAGAAGCATTCTTTAAATCCTTACCTGCAACATTTTTTTGGTACCCCACTTCTTTGGCCACAAGCGCTCTAAAAATAGTTCGCCCTTGGTCTCCGTTAAGATTTAAAGTTTCGGTGAGCTTTGCGGTTTCGGTTTTGGCTATTACCTCTGGCCTGCTATTGTCTTGTGATAATTGTTGTGCAGAGCTTGTTTGAACGCCCATAAACATGGTTGCCGCAAATGCAAATACTGTTAGTATGTTTTTCATTTTATTCAATTTTTGATTTTAAAGTTACTAAAGTAACTATTTAGAACAACTAAGACAATAACTGCGCCAAAAAAATGATATTTTATTTTATTTTATTTCATGCGCGGCTTTTCTGGACCCTTTTTATCCCTCATAGCATTGCGTTTGTGCTGATGGCTTTTTTCCCATTTGGTCAATTGCTCTTGAGTAAGGATTTCCTTTAGTTGCTTTTTCATGGCAATTTGTCTATCCAATCTTGCGCTTTTTGCTTCAAATTTTTGAGCATCGGTCATTTCGCTTTTATTTTCAACACGAGCGGGTCTGTTTTTTTCCATTTCCACAAATAGTTGTTGCACTTTGGTTTGTTGCGAATTGTCCAAACCCAAATCCAGTGTCATCTTTTTTGCGCGTAGTTCCGCTTTTTGTTCAGGAGTGAAGTTTGCTCTCATTTCCTTGCGCTGCTCCTTTCTTTCAGAAGTTTTATTTTGTGCTGTTATAGCAAAAGTTGAAAATGCTATTAAAATTATCATTGCTTTTTTCATAATCTATTTTTTTATTGTTTAACATAGCTATGACGCTGAAAATTTAAATAGGTTTAATTGAGATTATCTATTTTATTTAATGGTGTAGTTTAAGAGAAGCGGTTTCGACATTTCGACAGGCTCAATACAGCGCTGCGCTCAACCTGACATTCGAATGCGCTCAACCTGACATTTGACTGCACTCCACCAAACATTCGATTGCGCTCAATGAGATAATGGGCTTGAAATTTAAAGCGAGTCCATATATTCATTCAACATTTGCAGGGCTTCCCCGTGCACTACGGTTCTGCCCAATTGTGGCATTCTATAGGAGGGCAGCGTACTTTCAAATCTTGCAATTATTTCGCCGCGGTTTGTGTAGATTCCAGTGTCGTCAAAAGGGGTCTCAAGTCTAAAATCTATGCTGAATCCAGATGGGGCACTACCGCCAGGCTGGTGGCAGTGCGCACAGTTTACATCAATATAAGCGCGGGCGCGATCCTCAATCAATAAGGTTTCGTCTTCCCAGTTGGGCAAAACTGTGGTACTGCCAGAATTCACACCCTGCATAAGTCCCAAACCAGCAAAGTGGTCCAATTGGTTTTGATTGGTATAGGATGGAATAAAGTTCAG
Source organism: Aequorivita sp. (assembly GCA_030690315.1). Lineage (GTDB taxonomy): Bacteria > Bacteroidota > Bacteroidia > Flavobacteriales > Flavobacteriaceae > Aequorivita. The sequence continues at coordinate 103,882 of JAUYGY010000056.1, read as the reverse complement.
ATTACGCAATTTTGGACCAATGGGGAAGGTGGTGCTGTTGTTATTATGACAGGTAAAGCAATCCTGTTTTGAGGGGATTTGATAATTCACATTCTGAAGATTCCCATTTTGGTCAATATAGCTAATGGCTTCGGTACTGCCGGTTTCCCGATAGGTGGCTTCGGTTTGGGCGACATTCCAAATATAATCGCCAACCAGCCAAGTATCGTTTACCTTTAAAAGAATTCGGGTTTCGATAATTTTTTTGCCCAAAGACGGGTCGCGTTCGTCAAGATTGTAATAAAATGTTTTTGCTATAAGCGTATTGTCTGGAAAAGCAGGCAGTAAATCTGTATTATTATAGCGCATGCTTTGGCCATCTGGAAGTCGGATTAGTCTTTGTTTATGGGAATAGTCTGTAAATAGCGTACTGTTTATTTCATAAAGCTGCACGCCATTTGTAGGATTCAAATCGGAAAGATTGCCATCAAAAACTCCCATTTGTGAGAGTAGAGGCAAAAAAGACAGCGGTTGCTCGATTGTAAAAGCTTCCAGTGTATTGCTTTGGTCCGATTCGTTTTCTTCGGCATCCAAGGCAGTGACGTAAAAACTATATGTAGTGCCTGCCGTAAGCCCAAGAATGGTGGTTGAGGTTTCCGTAATTAGGCCTGCAAGTGCTGTGCCGTCTTGATAAATTCGGTAGCCTGTAACGCCAACATTATCGGTTGCTGCTTCCCAGTTAAGTTTTAGGGAATTCTCCGTTTGCTCGGTGGCAGTTACGTTTAATGGTTTTGAAGGAGCTTGGGTGTCTACTTCCACAGGGTCGTAACTATCATCCTTTCCACAAGCGGTAATCAGTATGCCGATGAAGGCCAGAATAAGTAATTTCTTCATTTTATTAAAAATTGAGCAGCTAAAAATATAAAAATTGGATGACTGCATAAGTTTTTAGCTGTTAAATTAAAAATCATTCAAAGGTTAAGATCCCTCAATGAGATGTTGTATTCCCTAAATGTGTGTTTTCTTTTAGCTGTATTATCAATAGTTTCGGTTGAAAATTTAAAGGAAATAGATATGATATGCCCTAACAAATTTTGAAATCAAACGGAAGAAGTGCAATAAGGGCATTCTTCTGCATTGTTTTAAATTAAAAAAAGGAGCCACAATAATGCGGCTCCTTTCACAAATTAAAATGCTAAATAATTATTTCACTACAAAACGCAATACTTTGTTGTAATCATCAAACTTCAAGATATAAACGCCCATAGAAAGATTGGAAATATTGATACTGCTATTGCTGGCATCAACGTGTTGTTCTTTTACTTTTTGGCCAAGCATATTGTATATGGCCACGGTGTATTCTTCTTTTAGATTTGATAATGCGATTGTATTATCTGCTGGATTTGGATAGATGGAAACGCCAAGCAAAGCATCATTGTCATTTACACCTGCGGTTACACAAGGTACTGGTGCAGTTCCAGTATTTGGTGCGTTTAGGTTACAAGCCCCTTCTGCTGAAAAAGTAGCGGTAATATCAATTGGCCCACCATCTGATGGCATTTGTACACCCACAAAAGTATGTGGCGAAACCAAACCTGCCACAGAAACTGAAGCTGTTCCATCACCTGTTAAGTCTAATGTTCCAGTTGCTGGAGGGTTTACAAAGGTTACGGCAATATCTGCGGTAAAAAAGTCGTCAGTACCATCTGTTGGGGTGCCGTTGTCATTACACGGTGAAATGTTTGAAGTTTCAATTTCAGAAATATCACAAGCGTTAGGATCGCAGATATAAACAGGTAGCACATATCCTCTTGCTTCAAATCTATCGGTAAAGGCATCAATTTCGGCACAAGTATAGCCCATGTCGATAGCTGCTTGCCTTACTGCAATTGCTGCGTTTTGTTGGTTGGTATTGCTATTGGTCATGGCAAGGCCTTCCCAAACTGCGGCGTCCATTTTTTCTCTTCCGATGATTTCCCAAATTTCAAGAAGTACGGTGGCCCATATTTGTCCGTCGGTATGGATTTGACCGGTTAGCCCACCTGGGTACATAGCCCCATAATTAGTAATACGGCCTCCCCAAAATGGGTTGTGTCCGTCCCAGCCAAAAACCCAGAAATACTGTGGGTCAGTAATTTCCCAAAAGCCTGTGCTTCTTTTATAGGAATTTGCCCAATAATCACCAGTTCCTTCACTTAAACCATTTACTTGGCTAAGGTTTCCATTGGTGGCAAAATCGTGAAGGCCGTGTCCCAATTCGTGAAGCACAACGTCCATATCTTCGGCATCATCTACACCACCTTCTCCAAACTGAAGACTTCCGGCGCTGTAAAAAGAGTTGTCGGCACCATTGGCACCATGTGGATCATAGCGAACCACTCCGCCGTTATAAATTGAAACTAACGGAATTCCTAAATCATCATTGATATAACGGAAACTTTTATCGATATGGTGGTAGCAGTTTGCCGCTTCAAAACCTTGTTGGTCTCTTGTAAAACTGAAATCTGGTGATGGTTGAAGAAACAATCCTGTTGAAGGTGAACCCAATTCAGCAATTTCAGTATAAGGGCCTCTCAATCTATAGTTTGTGCCGTCAAAATCGATTTCCAAAAGGGAAACCGCAGTTCTTGCAGCATCAAGTTCGGCATTGGTTTGGTCGTTGTTATCTGAATAATTTCCCCCATAGGTACTTCCCGTTTTGGTTAGTGGGTCCGGGTCAAAAACCATTGCTGTACCCGTTGCCATGCTTGATGGAGCGCCTGGGTTTTTTATTCCTTTTGGATTGTGTTCTCCACCTTTATTATGGTAGATGGCAATATCTTGGGTGCTTAAAACTGTTCCGGTTTTTGCATCAACAATTGTTTCCCAGTTTCCCATTCTGAATTCAGACATAGTGGTTACTCTGTAAACCAATTGGCTGCTTCCTAATTTAGTATAAACATAGAGTTTTACTTCTTTTTGTGAAATATAGCCTTCAATATTTAAGAAGGTTTTTGCTGCGTTCAAAGCATCATTTTCAGAAATTGAAGGGTTGGTATCTATGGTTTCCACCGCACTGTTAAAAGTGCTGGCATGGTAGGTAACTTGGTTGTTGTTTGAAACGTGAACTGCTACTGAAGAATCAAATACTTCAACACCGTTTACGGTATGTTGGTAGCGAAATGTTTCCCCGGAAGGGCCGTCATGACTATTTGTCATGGCAAAACTTTGATTTGTTTTGTTGATGGGCATATTGTTGTCCATCCAGGATTGCGCAACGCTTTCCTTGCTTTGGGCAAAGAGAAATTGTGTGGCGCATACTAATAATGAGGTGAATAATAGTCTTTTCATAAAAAAGTTAAATTTAGAATTTGTGAATAGATTTCCAAATGTAATGTTAATGAATTATAATTCAAAGGTTTCTATTTAAAGTAATTTGAAGAATTTTTCGAATAACGATGATATCCCCATAAAAAAAGGAAACTACATTGCTGTAACTTCCTTTTTAAACAATTATAAATGATTGGTTTACAAAATTGAAACCATCAAGTTTTCATCGGTTTTTTCAACTTTCGCAACCTTTGAAGCCGTCAATCCTTTTATGGCCTTGTCCCATTTTTTATTGCTCAGCCCACTTTTGGTTTTTAATTCCTCCAAAGCAATGGGGGAATTAGCTTTTAGGATTGTATAAATTGCTTTTTCGTCCTCTGTCATTTCCACTTTTTTCTTTTCGGGGCGCATTTGGGGGAAGAAAAGTACTTCCTGTATGGAAGCATTGTTAGTTAAGAACATAACCAATCGGTCCATCCCAATACCCATGCCGCTGGTTGGGGGCATGCCGTATTCCAAGGCACGAAGAAAATCATAATCTATAAAAGCGGTTGCTTCGTCATCGCCTCTATCGGCCAGTTTTAATTGGGCTTCAAAACGTTCGCGCTGGTCAATGGGGTCGTTAAGCTCGCTGTATGCATTTGCTACTTCCTTGCCGCAGACCATCAGTTCAAAACGTTCCGTTAGTTCCGGATTTTCACGGTGCTCTTTGCAAAGTGGACTCATTTCCTTTGGGTAGTCTGTAATAAAAGTTGGCTGAATAAAGTTGCCCTCACATTTTTCACCGAAAATTTCATCAATCAGTTTTCCTTTTCCCATGGTGTCGTCAACCTCAACGCCCATTTTAACGGCGGCTTCCCGAATTTCATCCTCAGTTTTTCCGGTAATATCAAACCCGGTGAAGTTTTGGATTGCTTCAGCCATGGTTATTCTTGGGTAGGGAGCTTTAAAGTCTATTTTGTGCTCTCCGAAGGTGGCTTTGGAAGTTCCATTTACTTCAATGGCACAAAATTCCAGCAATTGCTCGCAGAAATCCATCATCCAGTTGTAATCTTTATAGGAAACGTAAATTTCCATGGCGGTAAATTCTGGGTTGTGGGTGCGGTCCATCCCTTCGTTTCGGAAGTTTTTGGAGAATTCATAAACCCCATCAAAGCCACCAACGATTAGTCTTTTTAAATACAATTCATTTGCAATTCGCATGTATAATGGAATGTCCAAGGAATTGTGGTGCGTCATAAATGGACGTGCCGCAGCCCCTCCTGGAATGGGTTGCAAAACGGGAGTTTCCACTTCAAAATAACCACGTTCGTTAAAGAAAGTTCGCATGGCGTTGAAAAGTTTGGTGCGCTTCACAAAAATCTCTTTTACGTGTGGGTTTACTACCAAATCGGCATAGCGCTGGCGGTAACGTTGTTCGGGATCGGTAAAGGCATCGTGTATTTTTCCGTCTGCATCAACGCGCGGTTGTGGCAAAGGTTTTAAAGCTTTGCTCAAGAGGGTGAAATTTTTCACCATTATTGTTTTTTCGCCTACCTGGGTTTTGAAGAGTTCGCCTTCAATACCAATGAAATCACCGATATCGAGCAATTTTTTATAGACTTCGTTGTAATGGCTTTTGTCTTCGCCTGGACATATTTCATCGCGATTAAAATAAACCTGAATGCGGCCGTCTGCGTCCTGAAGCTCTGCGAAAGAGGCTGAACCTTGGATTCGTCGGGACATCAACCTTCCGGCAACCACCACTTTTTTTCCTTCCTCAAAATGTTCCTTTATCTTTTTTGAAGTAATGTTTACTGGGTATAAATCTGCGGGGTAGGGGTTTATTCCACGGTCGCGCAGGTGTTGTAGTTTTTCTCTTCGGATGATTTCCAGTTCAGACAGTTGCATAAAATTGTTTCTAAAATAAGTGTGCAAAGATAGGGAAATGAAGTGCGATTTACGAAGTACGAAATACGAAGTTTGAAGTCCGAAATGCGATTTACGAAGTTTGAAGTAAGAAATGTGAAGTGCGATAAAGTCCGAGCGATGAACGACGAGCGACGAACGACGAACGACGATTCATGAATTAACGAATCAAATATTAATCGTAGATTTGTTTTCTATGAATTTATGGAGCGTTCTGTTAGCAATTATTTTTCCGCCGCTTGCCGTAATTGGGAGAGGTTGTGGGTCTGTATTAATCGTGTTTATACTTACCGTTTGTGGATGGGTTCCGGGGGTGATTGCCGCACTTATAATATTAAACAATCCTAAAAGATAAACCGATGAAACTAAAATTACTATCTCTTTTTATCTTGGCTTTTACTTTCGTAAGCTGCCAATTTACCGAAACCATGGTCATGAATGAAGACGGAAGCGGCAACCTGAGGGTGGAAGTGAACCTCAACGAAATGATGGCTTTTGGCGGTGGGGCAATGGCAGATTCTGCAATAGTGAAAATGGACACCATTGTTTCTATGAAACAATTTTTAGAAGAAAAGAAAGACAGCATTTCCAAACTTTCCGTCATCGAACAACAGAAATTGAAAAAGCTGGAGAACTTCAATATTCATATAAAAATGGACTCGGAGACTTCTGAAATGGTTTATGATATTTCAACAAATTTCAAAAATATAAGCGAAGCGAATGATATCTTGAACGGACTGGAGCAGGCAAGCAATTTAATGCCCAATCCAGATGCCAATACCGAAATTAAAAAAGAAGAAGATTCCCCTGAATTGATTGGTGTTAAATATTCGTTTAAAAAAGGTATTTTTAAACGCGATGCCTATATAAAAGATGAGAAAATGCACCAGCAGCAAGTGGACAGTATGAAGCAGGCCGAAGCTTTTATGGGGGGTTCTAATTATACGTTGAAGTATACCTTTCCGAAGAAAATAAAGAAAACCTCGAATCCGGAAGCTACTTTTTCAGAAGACAAAAAAACGGTAAAAATTGAGGCGCCTTTTATAGAATATTTCAAAAATCCGGATTTGTTGGATCTGGAGGTGGAATTGGAGAACAATTAACAATTAACAATAAACAATACATATTATGAAAGCATTAATTTTTTTAATTCCACTTTTTGTTGTCAATGCATGCAAGACACAAACGGGGACGGTAATTTCATCAGAAAACACGAATATGGAACAAGTAGAGAATAAAGTGGGCTGCCCAGAGGAAGGTGCTTGTACAGTGGCGGTGCATAAAAACAAAAACCTAGTTATAAAAGAGGACGGTACGGGTGCTCTCTATCCAGAAATGGTAGCTGGGGAAAATATGGTGGTGGTATATACTTATTCCAAAGAAGGGCCGGAAGGAACTGTGGACGGAGATTATTCTGAAACCATTCACTTTGAAATACCCACTACTGCGGAGAATTTGAGCAAAGAAAACGCAAGCCTAAGCGATGTTAAATTACTTTACGGTAAACAATGTTTCTGCCGTGGAGAGGCTGGTTTCTATCTAATTACAAACGGGAAACTCTTGGTTGAAAAAACAGATCAGGCCCTGGTTTTTGATCTTAAATTCAAAGTTGAAAAAACATCACAGGTTGTTTCGAATATTACGGAAACGGTGAAGCTTTAGGGATTAGAAGAAAGAGGAAAGAATGTTTAGAAGAAAGAAGAAAGAGGAAAGAATAAAGAGGAAAGAATAAAGAGGAAAGAATAAAGAGGAAAGAATAAAGAGGAAAGAATAAAGAGGAAAGAATAAAGAGGAAAGAATAAAGAGGTGCGAAATACGAAGTGTGAAGTACGAAATGTGAAGTGCGGGGTATTTTGGAAGGAAGAATTGACAATACTTGAGTAAAATGAAAAAAGAGAAAAGAACCGGCTTAAACCGTCTTTTCTCTTTTTTCTTTGTTCTATTTTCTTTTTCTACTTAGTTTTTAACTATCTTTTTGGTAGTTACTTTGTCTCCATTTTTAACAACAAGGAAATACACGCCGGTTTCAATATATCCATAATCCAATTGTTTGCTGAAAGTGCTGGCAGCAGAAACTTCGTCATAAGTATATGAATTGATAGCTCTTCCTCTTAAATCATAAAGAGCAACTTCAATATCGTTTGATGAAGCAGGCTTGAAAGTAAGATTGAAAGTACCGTTTGATGGGTTTGGATAAACCGCGAAATTATCAAAAGTAAAATCTTCAGTACCTACTAAACCATCAACAGTGATAACCGCATTGTTAAGATCGTAAAAGATGTTGTTTGATGACATAACCATCAACCTTCCAGTAGTTGTGTTAAGGTTGGGTACATTGATTAATGCACTTCCATTGTTTGGAACATTCAATGCTATACTCACAGGATATGTTAGTCCACCATCAGTAGAGAACCAAATATCAACATTTGGACTATTTACTGGAGCTACATCAGTTCCCGCAACATCCCAAGTAATGGTTTCTGTGTTTCCAATTGTCCAAGTGGTAGGGACAGCTTGTGAGGTTACCACAAATGGACCTGAGTTTGCGTCAGTGGTTAAAAGCATGTTGTCGCTAGCAGAAGAAGAACCGCCGGGAACATTGTCGCGAACCGTATAACGGAAGCTCATATTTCTACCCACAGAAGGAACAACCTCCCAAAGACTTTGGGTTTGATTATTCAGTACAGTTGGTAAAGCTGGCATATATCTATCTGGAGATGCAAGTGGATCGATAGATCTAAACATTGGCCCAAAAACTGAAGTGTTTTGAGGAGGCATAGGCCCAACTTGTGGGTTCATTTGTTCCCAACAGTGTGAAAGTACATCACCATCAGGATCTGTAGCAATTCCTTTTAAAACAAAAGGAGTTGATTTTGGAAGGGTATAATCTGGACCTGCATCAGCAGTTGGCGGCAAATTATTAGTAGGGCTCTGAGCGGCACATTGACCTGAACCAACACTAATAAAGTTCCACATTTCCTGAATGCTTATGGCGTGGAAATAGTCATCGCTGTTATTTTGAACGTTGGGAGCGCAAATACCAGCATATCCCATAATTGTTGAGGCACTTCCAGGTTCTACGGAAGCACTTGAACGCTGGCAATTGTTGTTTTGGGTATGGTTACCTCCATATTGATGACCCATTTCGTGAGCTACATAGTCCACATAAAAAGGATCGTTAATTGGCTGTGGTAAACCTGTTACACCTCTTGCCTTGTTTGCACTACATGGAGAGCGCAATTGCGCTATACCACCACCACCTGTACTGAATACATGTCCAATATCATAGTTTGCAAAGCCTATTGCATTGTCAATTACAGCTTGGATTTGATTTATCATGGAAGAATCATTGCTCAAACCATCAGTTGCAGTATCTAAAAATATTATATCCTCATTGTTTGGGATAATTTCCATAGTTAAGGCTACGTCTCTTTCAAAAATACCATTTACCCGTGTCATCGCAACATTCATTGCAGCCAAAACAGCAGCCTTTTTTTCAGCATCGGGAGCACCGGGATCAATTCCAGCCTGAACAAACCAATGAAAGTATGAATATTCAGCATTAGAGGCTAAAGCCAATCTAAAAGTTCTAAGTATACCATCGTCGGCATTTCTGGTTGCATTTTCATTACCTTCAGTTGCATTGTTTCTTGGCCCAACTTCATCTTCAACCAAACATACAAATTGTTCTAAAGAAGATGGGATATCTTTTCTGGAATAGCCTATGTATGCTTGTTTGTCCTGTGTATAAGGATCAATATAGTAAGTGGCATTTTTTGAAGAGGTAATCATCACATTCACGCCATAAGGCGAAGTGCTAAACCTTGCGATGGCAGTTGGATCATCAATTCCTTGACCAGCAAAAGAACGTATGTTGGAATGTCTTTGCTGTAATTCAGGAGCAAAAGTTGATGCGTCAACAATTCTGAATTTTTGAATCTCACCATTTGCAACAGGAAGCTCTATTATTGCATTTGAAGTTCTTAAACTAGCTCTTGAAGGAGCATTGTTTAATACCGTTTGAAGAGCTCTAGAATTTAAACTGAAAAGTTTATAATCAACAGGAACGGAATTTCTGAATTCCTTCGCTTTTAATGTGATAAAGCTTTCTGAGACCGGAGTCCAGATTTTTGAAGAATTCTGTGCGTTTATCCCAAAGCATAGCAGTAAAAGGGATAAAACCACAATGGATTTAAAAGTACTTTTTTTCATTTTAGATATAATTATATGAATGTTTAGAACCGTAAATATAAGACCCTTTACGGAATTTAGTAAATTTTTAAGAACTTAACTTTGGGTTTTTTGCCAAAAAAAATCAAAAAAGTAATATACAAACACCCGCTAAAGCCAATTAAGTGATAATTTTACCTCGTATTTATAAAATTGGCAGGAAAGTGGGCAGAAATTTGCAAATAGAAGATTTAGGAGTAAAAGACTACAAAGAAACCTGGGACTATCAAGAAATTCTTTTTCAAAAAATAGTTCAGATAAAGAGCAGAAATAGAAATGAAAAGCTAACCCAAGAAACTCCCAATTATCTTTTGTTTGTGGAACATCAACACGTTTATACCTTGGGCAAAAGTGGGCATATTGAAAACCTGCTCATTTCCGAAGAAAAATTAAAATCCATTAACGCCAAATTCTATAAAATAAACCGCGGCGGCGATATTACCTATCACGGGCCCGGACAAATTGTGGGCTATCCTATTTTGGATCTGGAAAATTTCTTTACAGACATCCATAAATACATGCGCTTTCTGGAAGAAATGATTATTTTAACTTTGGCAGAATACAACATAAAAGCGGAACGCAGTAAGGGTGAAACCGGGGTTTGGCTGGATGTGGGCACGCCTTTCGCCAGAAAGATTTGCGCAATGGGCGTGCGGGCAAGTAGATGGGTAACCATGCACGGGTTTGCATTGAATGTGAATACAGATTTGGGGTATTTTGACAATATGATTCCCTGCGGAATTAAAGGCAAAGCTGTTACCTCTTTAAATGTGGAATTGGGAAAGGTCGAAATTTCATTAGAAGAAGTGAAAGGGAAACTTCTAAAACATTTTCTTGAACTGTTTGAAGCAGAAATATTTGAAAAAACCGAAGCTTAACGCCCCGGTCCTTAAAATTTAATGTGGCATTTGGTTATTGTGAAAATGCTGTAAGCAAACTACTGGAAGATACTTTTCCGTTTTGATAATCTTCCTGTTTCACCATTCCAACCCCTTCGGCTATCCATTGTTTAGCGTTGCTTGTTTGTGACACTCCCATTTTGGTAGTCGTATCAGATGTTAACACATAACAGTCAAAAGTTCCTGCGGGTGTTTTAACGTTTTCCTTTCCGATCACTTTTCTATTGGTTATGTTCAATTCCATATTCATGTTTATACCGCCCATGCTTATCTTCATAATCATTTGCGCATCAGGAAGGGTTTGGCCAACAGAAAGTTTGTTGGGTATTTCCAGATCGGTACCGCTAATGTCATAATCCATATTTTTAAACTGTTCCACCATCATTGGGCTAACCATGGATTTATAATCAATAGAGATTTTACTGCCATCGCAGGTTACGTTATACTCGGTTTCCGCTATCACTTTACCCTTATCATCCTTAATTGTAGATTGCATGGTTGCTACCTCTCCTTTAGAAGTTTGAGTTTTATTTAAAACGGTATAATCAATAACTGCTGCTTTTTTCCCCTTTTTGTTGTATGTAGTTATTTCTGCCTTGGTCCCTTCTTTGAAAGGATAGTATTTACTGCATCCGCTTTGAGCATTAAGGGTGGATACCACTCCAAACAGAGCGATTGTTATACTAATAATTCTTTTCATGATTATTTATATAAATGGTTTGCAAATTAATTTTCTGTTTCCTCTTCATTGGTTGCATCGCTATTCTGAGGGGTAGTGGTTTTGGAGCCATCGTCAACTGGGTCTCCACCAATAATATTTCGGTTGGAGCTTTTTTTGCTCTTTTTTTTCTTCTCTTTTTTCTGTTTACTTTTAGGTGCATCTACAATAGTGTCCAAAACTCTGTCTGTGCTTTTTGTGGTTTCTTTTTCCACACGTCTTTCTACCGAACGTTCAACTGCATTGGCAGCTCTGTTACCAAGTTTGTCTAAAAACTGGGCATTGCATAAACTGGTAACACAAATGAATAAAAGTGCTAAAACTGTTTTCATAATAATTGTTTTAAAGGTGTTTAAAAAATCTGTCTTTCCGTGACAATTCCAAATTGCCGAAATATCGTTTGTTTTTTTACAATCGGGGAAAGGGAAAAATAAAATTAGAAAAAAGCTGTATAAGAGCGTGTAAAATCAGTAAACCTATAATAGACGTAACGGGTTTTAAAAAGTTTGTTTGCGATTTAAAGTTAGGAAAATTTTTTTAAATCCACATTTTTTTAAACGATAAGGTTTTATGTTTCAATTACTTGAATAGAGAATTAAACTGTTTGCATCGCCTTTGGTAGCTATAATTATATTGTTTTTTCCGCTTCCGCTGTCAATAGATGCCGCAGCGGTTCCGTAAACTGGAAAACCATTCAAAAGCTGTCCGTTTTTATCAAATACATACACCTTTTTTTCCTGGGTTTCTGTAATGGTGACAAATGTATTTCTTTGCACATTGAACAATTGGGGTTTTGTGTAAACACCAATTGGCAACTCTGCTAATTTCCCGTTAATGCGAAGTAGGTTATCATCAAGAGTGGCTTTCACATTTCCATTTATTGCGAACCAATAATTGCTGCCCACATCCAGTTTTTGGGACGAAATTTTTCCGTCCTGCGAAATACGCTCTTTGGTGTTTTCCTTCGTAATTACAACAAAAGTATTGTCTTCCCCAGCAATGGGAATTTCAGAAAAATTGAAGTTTTTTGATACCGAAACGCGCGGTTTCCCCACACGGCTCAAAATGTTCAGTTTCCCGTTTTCCTCTGCAATCAGGATGTAATCTTTGTTGTCCATCCGAATGTGGACTGGAGCTTGCGCGATGTTGCTTTTAGCCTTTTCAAACCCGAAACCTTTTACTGTTTTTCCACTGTTATCATACATTAGTATCCCTTTTCCCTGTACTATTATAAAGCGATGGTTGCCATTGTTGTCATAATCAAAGACCGAAAGTGGCTGTGTAACCTTGTCTTTAAATTTTATGGGAAAACCCTTTGCGTCCTTTCCGTTTCGGTCCAAAAGATGGAACGCGTTTTTAGTGGCAAACGCCAAATAGTTGTTGCCTGAAATGCTTACAGTTTTCATGCTTCCTAAAATTGGCGAACCAAGATTTTCAGACCAAAGAATTTTTCCGCTTTCAGAAATAAAATACAGTTTGTTGGCAATATCCTGCACCACTACATTGCTGCCATTAAAAATCTGCGGAATGCCCAAAACCGGATTGTCCAAATTTAAATTGAATTTTTCCGAAACATTGCCCGAAACACTTTTTGCTGCCGAACCGGCTTCTTTGCAGCTCAATGTTACGTGTGCAAAATTTCGGTCGAAACTGAATTGGAGTGCTGCCAATGGAAATTCGTCAAACGAAATATTTTCAACCCCCGCGCTACTTTTCGCATTAAAAAATCCTGCAATCGCTTCGGAAAACTCACCTTTCATTTTAAAGATCAATAGGGAAGAAGACGAACTTAAACCAGTTGCGGTATTTTCAAAATACGATGTTTTTTTTAGCGTATTGTTATTCTGAAAATCACTGATAATCTGCTGTGCAGTGATTTCACTTTCGGTAAAGACAAAGAAATTTTCCAATTGAAAAACATAATTTGCCTTGTCCGAATTTATAAAAGGCGCAAACGTTTTATGGAATAATTGTGGCTCGCTGAAACTGCTTATTTCAATTTCCCGAAATTCACCTTTCACTGAAACATAACGTGCCAAAGCATCATTGGTTAAAGCGGCATCTACGCTTTTTATGAAAATTGCGGTTTCATTTTTAAACTGAATTGTGCCCGCTTCACTCACGGAGCCAAAAATTCCTGTGGGTTGCACAGCTTCTTTTTCGCCTCGGAAATCCCGGAGGTTTTTTTGAAATTTTTCAGCATCATTAAACGTAAAACTCAACGCTCCCAAAGCATCCGTGGGCACTAAAGCAGCCAAATCGTTATGTTGCGGAATTTGGCCTTCAAAAACATTCAACAATTGTGGGATGGTGTCGGTTGCAAGAGTGATTCCAGTTGCGGTAAAAGATTCGGGTGTGATAGCTACATCCAGTGCGCTCCACGAAGTAAAATCAATTTTTGTTGAATCGTTGATTGCAACTTTATTTCCGCGAAGCAGAGCAGTAAAATCGCTGGAAGTTGGCAAACTGAACACTTTTTTGAAACTTGCGTCCCGCTCGGTTTTTCCATTTAAAATATTCAGCAAAATTTGTTGGGAAGATGAAACCACAAACACGCTGTCTATGATTGCGGAATAGGCTATTTGTTTGTCAATCGTGATGCGTTGGAAGGATTGATCTTCCAGTTTTAATGTTTCAATGGTTTTATTTTTGAGCGAATCTGTCTGAAAAAGGTTCTTCGTTTGTTTTGAAATGAAAGTATATGCCGAAAGGGAATCATTCACTGTGTTTATACAGAAAAGGCTGGGCGTGGTGGGATGCAGGTTTTTTAAAAGCGCTGCGTTCTCCGAAAAAAATAAATGGGGAGCTGTTTTTTCAAACTTTGAAAGCAGCGAATTGTTTTCAATATCTGCCTGTAAGTTTTCAAAGTCTGAAATTTTAAAAACCACGGAAGTGTTCTCTGGCACAAAATCCATCAAAGTTCCCGTTTTTGGAGGGGTTTTGTCGCAGCTTCCAAAAATCCCAACAAGCATTGGGACGAAAAGTAAAAACGCTATTAATTTGCCCAAATATTTTTCCATAACACAAAAATAACAAGGATTAGTGATGGTATGGCGTATAAATGAAATAGTTTATTGACGGGTTTTCAACAGTCCCCCTCCGCCTTCGGCACCTCCCCCTAAAAAAGGGGGAGGAACTATTTTGGATTTTTAGATTTTTGGATTTTTAGATTATTCGATTAATGGGGAAAGTATATTTTATCATCCGTCACCTGTCTTCCGTCTTCCGTCATCCAACTTTATCTATTCAGGAAGCAGCTTGAAACTTTTCCTGTGAAAAATTGTAGCTCCGTGATTTCGAATGGCTTCGCGGTGCTCTTTGGTTGGGTAGCCTTTGTTTTGTTGCCAATTAAATTGAGGGTAATCTATGTGGAGCGCCGTCATATATTCATCGCGATAGGTTTTTGCCAAAATAGAGGCGGCGGCGATGTGCAGAAATTTTCCATCGCCTTTCACTACACATTCAAAAGGTGTGTTCCCGAATGGTTTAAAACGGTTGCCATCAACGGCAATAAATTCTGGGGGGCAGGTAAGTCCTTCAATGGCGCGGTGCATTCCTAAAATAGAGGCGTTAAGAATGTTTATTTGGTCAATTTCGTCCATCATTACGTGGATTACTTTATAGCAAATGGCTTCCTTCTCAATAATTTCTTTCAACTGCAACCGTTTTTTTTCTGAAAGTTGTTTGCTGTCAGTCAAAAAAGGATGTTTAAAATTATTTGGAAGAATTACGGCCGCCGCGGTAACCGGCCCCGCCAAGCAGCCACGTCCGGCTTCATCGGTGCCGCATTCCAAAAGATTTGGGTTTAATTTTAACTTGAGCATATTAAGGTTGCAAAGTACAAAATTGAAGAGCTATTATGGAAATAAGCACCAAATGTTTAAATCCCAAATTCCAAAAAAAGCAAATTCCAAATAAATGACAAAAAACAAAAAGTAAAAAACCAAATATTGTCTAACCATTTTTTTGTTTTCTTATTTGGGATTTGGTAATTGTTATTTGGAATTTCTCCCCATTCTCATTAAACTAAAAATAAATTACCTTTGCCCGAAAGTTTTCCGAGGATGAAAAACACACTTTTGTTATTTCTTATACTATTTGCCTCGGCAACTGTGTTTTCGCAAACCCCAATTGCAAAAAAGGAAAAACCACCTATTGATTATTACAAAATAATTTCAGCAGACCGTGACACCACTTTTGTTGACACTACACTTTCCATCAAAAAAAAATATAAATTCAACTATTTAAGAAAGGACAATTTTGAACTGCTGCAATTTTCAAACGTGGGGCAGACCTATAATTCGCTGGCGTATTCCTTTGATAGATTGAATTTAATGCCGCTCTTCGTGGCGCAGTCGCATCATTTTAATTATAAGGAAATTGAGGATGTAAATTATTTCAATGTGCCCACGCCGTTGACCGAACTGTATTTTAAAACTGCTTACGCGCAGGGGCAGCAGTTGGACGCTTTTTTCACTATAAATACTTCGCCCCAATTCAACTTTTCCATTGGTTATAAGGGCGTTCGTTCCCTCGGAAAATATCAGCACATTTTGACGAGTACGGGTAATTTTCTCTTCACTTCAAATTACAACACCAAAAGTGAACGCTATAAAATCCGTTTTCATGTAGCCGCTCAGGATAATATGAATGAGGAAAATGGGGGTTTGACCGATAATTCATTAGAACTTTTTATCAATAACGACCCTGAATTCAGTGATCGCGGAAGGTTGGATGTGAAATTTGAAAATGCCGATAACAAGCTGGAAGGTTTGCGTTTTTATATGGATCAAACGTATGAACTTATTTCACAGCGGGATAGTTTGAGCCATTCCGTTTTAACGCTCGGAAATATTTTGAGTTATGAAGAGAAATCCTTTAAATATGGGCAGGACGCGCCATTTGCTGGGTTTGGACCTTCATACGAAATTACAAATTTGTTTACGGGGACTTATTTGGAAGATTTCAACGCAAAAGGATATGTAGATTTTGACAATTCCCTTTTGGGCAAAATTACAGCCTGGGCGGGATATACCGATTTTAACTACGGCTACAATTCTGTTTTAATCCTTGATGAAGAACGAATTCCCAATAGGATAAAAGGAAACAACATTGAAGCGGGAGCCGCTTACGAAAAGGAATACAGAGGGTTTAAACTTGTAGGGAAAGGCGCAATTAATGTTTCGGGAGAATTTGACGGGAATTATATTCAGGGTGCCGCTTCCTTTGATTTGAATGAAGATTACAATGCCAAGGCTTCGCTAACAATTCATTCCGTCGCACCAAATTTTAATTTTCTATTGTACCAAAGCGATTACAAAAACTATAATTGGAAAACCGAGCTGAACAATGTAAAAACTCAGGAATTAAAGTTTGAAATCAATACAAAAAGATTCGGAAATGCATCGGTTAGTTATACCGGAATTGATGATTACGCTTATTTTGGAATAAAGCAAAATGACAGTACACCTTCGCCATTGCAAGCTTCGGAAAGGGTTGATTATTTAAAAATTAAAGCGGGAAAGGAATTTAAATATGGACTTTTTGGACTTGACAATACGGTGATGTTCCAACAGGTTTTAAGTGGCGAAACGGTTTTTAATGTGCCGCAAATCATTACTCGAAACTCGCTGTATTATGAAGACCACTGGTTTAAGCGTGCGCTTTTTATGCAGACCGGAGTGACTTTTAAATATTTTACAGCCTATAATATGAACGCTTATGATCCGGTTTTGGCGGAATTTTACGTTCAAAACAATCAGGAATTGGGCGGGTTTCCGTTGGTTGATATTTTCTTTAATGCGAAAATTAGGCAGACGCGTATCTTCTTTGTTTATGAAAACTTCACTTCCCTTTTTGGCGGAAAGAATGAATATTTTGCAGCGCCGGGCTACCCGTATCGCGATAATGTGTTGCGGTTTGGATTGGTTTGGAATTTCTTCCTATAAAAAAACCCGCAACTTTTGGACGGGTTTAATAATTTGTTATTTAAGCTACGCTCAATACGGGCATTTCGACTCCGCTCAATACAGGCATTTCGGCTCCGTTCAATGACCGGAAAGGCTCCGCTCAATGTCCAGGACTGTTCCCTGAGCGGAGTCGAAGGGAGCGGAATCGAAGCTAATCCCTCAAAAGCCCCCTAGAAATTACAATCTTTTGAATCTCTGAAGTTCCTTCGTAAATCTGGGTGATTTTTGCATCGCGCATAAAACGCTCCACGTGATATTCCTTTACATATCCATTGCCGCCGTGAACTTGTACCGCTTCCACGGAAACGTCCATTGCTACTTGGCTGGCGTAGAGTTTTGCCATCGCACCGCTCATATCATAATTATTGCCTTGGTCTTTATCCCATGCGGCTTTATAAACCAGATTTCGTGCAGCTTCAATGCTGGTGTGCATATCCGCCAATTTGAAAGCGATGGCTTGGTGATTGCAAATTTCGGTGCCAAATGCTTTGCGCACTTTTGAATATTCACGGGCAAGATCATAAGCTCCGGCGGCAATTCCCAAAGCTTGGGCAGCAATACCGATACGGCCTCCAGCCAAAGTTTTCATTGCGAAATTAAACCCAAAACCATCTTCGCCAATTCGGTTTTCCTTCGGCACTTTTACGTCATTGAATATTAAGGAATGCGTATCGCTTCCGCGGATTCCGAGTTTGTCTTCTTTAGGCCCTATTTCAAAACCTTCCCAGTTTTTTTCAACTATAAAAGCGTTGATGCCTTTGTGTTTTTTCTCTTTATGTGTTTGCGCAATCACTAAATAATAATCGGCAGAACCTCCGTTGGTAATCCAGTTTTTGGTACCGTTCAAAATATAATGATCGCCATCTTCAATTGCAGTGGTTTTTTGGGAAGTAGCGTCGCTACCAGCCTCGGGCTCACTAAGGCAAAATGCGCCAAGTTTTTCACCCGTTGCAAGCTTCGTAAGATATTTTTGTTTTTGCTCCTCAGAACCGTATTTTTCAAGTCCGTAGCAAACTAAGGAATTGTTCACTGAAACAATTACAGAACACGAAGCATCAATCTTGCTCAACTCTTCCATCACTAAAACATAGCTCATTGTGTCCATTCCGCCGCCACCGTATTTTGGATCCACCATCATTCCCAAAAAGCCGAGTTCGCCCATTTTTTTAACTTGTTCGGTCGGGAATTTTTGAAGGTTATCGCGTTCAATTACGCCGGGTAAAAGTTCGGTGCGGGCAAAATCGCGTGCGGCATCGCGAATCATTAATTGTTCTTCGGACAGACTGAAATCCATGGGCTTTTATTAAGTAATAAGTGTGTAGTAAAAAGATGTGCAAAGGTACTTATAAAAAGCAAATACCAAAAAAAACAAATCCCAAATCCCAAAAAAAAGGATTGCTGTCCTTTGTAATTTGGGATTTAAAATCATAGTTGTCCGGGAAAAGAGATAAGACCGCTGCGCTGAAAGAACAAAGAACAAAGACTAAATCGCACATCATTTAAAACTAAATCTATAAAAATTACAATTTGGTTGAAATATAAATTTTCAGTTTTGTTTTTAAATAAAATGAAAAGAAAGATCCTTAATTAAAAAAATTGCAGAATGCCCTTATTAATTTGACTTTAACGGATTCAATTAAATTTTAATCGAAAACAATGACTTACAATTTGGGATTTATTTAGGATTTGGTACTTGTAATTTGGAATTTATTTGGATTTTGATCACTATCTTTAATCATCAAACATTCTAAAAAACTTGAAAAAATCCAACTACCATATTATAGGTGTAATGAGTGGCACTTCGCTGGATGGGATTGATTTGGCGGAAATTGTTTTTACTTATTCCGAAGAGAAATGGAATTTTGAAATTCGCGCCGTTGAAACTGTTCCGTATTCATCATTTTGGAAAGACGAGCTTCGCGAAGCCATTCATTATTCGCGGGAAAAACTGGAAAGGCTAGATTTTAAATACACCGAAAAGCTTTCCGAAGAAATTTCCAAATTCATCAAAAAGCACAATATTCTTGAGATTGATGCCATTTGCAGTCACGGGCACACCATTTTACATCGGCCCGAAAAAAGGTTGACGTATCAAATTGGCAATTTGCCACGCCTTTCAAAAATGCTCGGGCAAACCGTGGTTTGTGATTTTAGGATGCAGGATGTGAAATTGGGCGGGCAGGGCGCGCCGCTTGTGCCCATTGGCGACCGACTTCTTTTTTCGAAATACAATTATTGCTTGAATCTAGGTGGTTTCGCGAATTGTTCCTTTGAAAAAAACGGACAGCGGATTGCTTTTGACATTTGCCCAGTGAACATCGTTTTAAACAAATATGCCGAAAAGTTGGGGAAGGATTTTGACGAAGACGGAAAATTGGCTGCTTCGGGAAAATTGGATGAAGCATTGCTCAACAAACTAAACTCCATTTCTTTTTACGCTGAAAAACCACCGAAATCCTTGGGGTTGGAATGGGTGCAGGCAACTGTTTTTCCACTTTTGGATGCTTCCAATATTTCTTCCGAAGACATTTTACGGACATTTACGGAGCATATTGCTTTCCAACTTTCAAAGCAATTTTCTGATGCTTCGACTCCGCTCAGCAACCATGCTTCGGTATTTATAACCGGCGGCGGTGCCTATAATTCTTTTTTGATTGAAAGGCTGAAAAACCTTACTGCGGTTGAAGTTATTATTCCATCCCCAGAAATTGTGGAATACAAAGAAGCGCTGATTTTTGGGTTGTTGGGCGTACTGAAATTGCGGGATGAGGTGAATTGTTTGGCGAGTGTCACTGGAGCTTCAAGGGATCATTCTTCGGGCAAAATATTCTTCCCATAAATTTTACATAAAAAAAATATAAACCCCTCACAAGTTTTTTATATTTGTCATCGCTATCTGAAGCTTTAGCAAAGGACAGCATCACCCTCCTTAGCTTATGTGAAGGAGTGTTTAACTTTCCATATTTAATGAAGGAATTACTTAAAAAGTACGAAGAAAAAGATCCCGAAATAGTTTTTCACTGGAATGACCCCGAAACCGAGGCCGAAGGCTGGACGGTAATAAATTCATTGCGCGGCGGCGCTGCCGGTGGCGGAACGCGCATGCGCAAAGGGCTTGACTCCAACGAAGTGCTTTCGCTTGCAAAAACAATGGAAGTTAAATTCACCGTGGCAGGACCTGCAATTGGCGGCGCCAAGAGTGGAATTAATTTTGACCCTTCAGATCCTCGCAAAAAAGGGGTTTTGGAACGTTGGTTTAAAGCTGTTTCGCCTTTATTGAAAGCGTATTACGGTACTGGCGGCGATTTGAATGTGGATGAAATTCACGAAGTAATCCCGATGACCGAACAGAGCGGGGTTTGGCACCCACAGGAAGGGGTTTTCAATGGGCATTTTTCGCCTACGGAAGCTGATAAAATCAATAGGATTGGTCAATTGCGCCAAGGCGTTATAAAAGTTTTGGAAAACGTGAATTTTTCTCCAGATGTTACCCGAAAATATACTGTTGCCGATATGATTACCGGATATGGGGTGGCTGAGGCCGTTCGCCATTATTACGATATTTACGGAGGAAGCATAAAAGGAAAGCGCGCGGTAGTGCAAGGGTTTGGAAATGTTGGTGCTGCGGCAGCCTATTACCTCTCGCAAATGGGCGCCAAAATTGTCGGGATCATTGACCGCGATGGCGGAATCATCAACAAGGATGGCTTTTCTTTTGAAGAAATAAAGCAATTTTTTCTTCAAAAGAACGGCAACACTTTGGCGGCGGACAATATGATTCCTTTTGAAGAAATTAACGATAAAATCTGGAAGCTGGAAACAGAGATTTTTGCTCCGTGTGCGGCCTCACGATTGGTCACCCAGCAACAGATTTCAGAAATGATCAAAACCGGACTGGAAGTTATCAGTTGTGGCGCAAACGTACCCTTTGCCGACAAGGAAATTTTCTTTGGCCCCATTATGGAATTTACGGACGAGCGTGTAAGTTTAATCCCAGATTTCATCAGTAACTGTGGAATGGCACGCGTTTTCGCATATTTTATGGAGCGCAAAGTACAAATGACCGACGAGGCGATTTTTAACGATACTTCAATCACCATTAAAAACGCGATCCAAAATACATTTGATAATAATAGTACCAAAACAAACATCAGCAAAACGGCTTTTGAAATTGCCTTAAAGCAATTAATTTAATTCAAAATAATTCATAGTAATATGACATCAATTATCATTTTAATTTTCGTGATTGGGTATCTTTCCATCACTCTGGAACATCCTCTTAAATTGGATAAAACGGTCCCAGCACTTATCATGGCGTCGTTAATTTGGGCGGTTTTGGCAATTGGGTTTACCAGTGGCTGGTTTGATGTTATAAACAGTGAAGAACAAGCGTTCAACTTTTTGTCTGGCGGCGAAACTGCTATGGAAGGCTTTGAGGGTACTTTGCTTCACCATTTGGGCAAAACTGCCGAAATTCTTATTTTCTTGATAGGTGCAATGACTATTGTTGAAATTATTGATTTGCACCGCGGTTTTGAGGTGCTAAAAAGTGTAGTTAAAACTAAAAGCAAGCGAAAATTGTTGTGGACTATCGGGATAATTGGGTTTTTCCTTTCCGCAATAATTGATAATCTTACCGCAACAATTGTATTGATTACTCTTTTAAGAAAGCTTATCCACAAAAGAGAAGACAGAATTTGGTATGCTGCTCTGGTAGTTATTGCCGCAAACGCGGGTGGTGCTTGGTCGCCAATTGGCGATGTTACCACCACAATGCTCTGGATTGCGAAAAAGGTTACAGCAGGCGCCCTAATTGAATTTGTAATTTTGCCATCTATTGTGTGTTTTGCGCTGCCATTTTTAATAGCAAGTTATTTACCCGCTTTCCGCGGAAATGTAGATGTAGATGCTGCTGAAGACGAACCAAAGGAATCACTTTTGAGCAGCAAAACAATGTTGTTTTTAGGTTTGGGAATGATAGTTTCTGTGCCGATATTCAAAAGTTTGACGCATTTGCCTCCTTATATGGGGATGATGCTGGCCTTGGGCGTGGTCTGGCTTGTTTCGGAATATATTCATCCCGAAGAAGATTTCAGCAGGGAAAGAAGACATTTATATTCAGCGCACAAAGCACTTTCCCGTATTGAAATTTCCAGTATACTTTTCTTCCTCGGAATATTAATGGCAGTTGCCGGGCTTGAAAGTCTTGTGTATGGCGTTGTTAATGGTGAGGAAGTGGGCACGCTGCGTTATTTGGCTGAAGTTTTGCAAAATGCAATCCCAAACCAAGATGTTGTTATAATACTATTGGGAATTTTATCTGCCATTATAGACAATGTACCGTTGGTAGCTGCGTCTATAGGAATGTATGATATGCCTGTAGATTCCGTGCTTTGGCACTTTATAGCGTATTCTGCCGGAACGGGTGGAAGTATGCTGATCATAGGTTCTGCCGCAGGGGTTGCTGCAATGGGAATGGAGCGAATAGATTTTATCTGGTATCTCAAAAAAATCACTTGGCTTGCCTTTGTGGGCTTTATTGCGGGGGCAGGAGTATTTCTTTTGTTTGAAAGAGTGTTATTTCACCACAGCTAACAATTTCTGAAATCTAAATTCGTTAATTACTAAAACAAACCTTTTTTATGTTAAACTTCTTTATTCAAGAGGGTGCCGAGGCAGCGCAAGATATTGAACCAGTTGCCCAAGAAAAAACCCTGTCCATTATGGATCTTTTGTTAACGGGCGGCCCTGCCGGACAAATAATAATAGCAGTGCTTTTTGTGCTTCTTTTTGTGGCGGTGTATATTTATTTTGAAAGGCTTTTCGCAATAAAGGCAGCATCAAAAATGGACAGCAATTTTATGAACCAAATTCGAGACCATGTTGCCAAAGGAAATATTCAGGCCGCAAAGGTGCTTTGCGCCCAAAACAATACTCCTGTTTCACGATTAACCGAAAAAGGAATCTCCCGAATAGGAAGCCCGTTGCAAGATATTAATACAGCAATTGAAAACGCAGGTCGTTTGGAAGTCTATAAACTTGAAAAAAATGTAAGTGTACTCGCCACTATATCTGGTGCTGCGCCTATGATTGGTTTCTTGGGAACGGTAATAGGAATGGTTTTGGCATTTCACGAACTTGCTACCAGTAGCGGTCAAGCCGAAATGGGAAGTCTTGCCGAAGGTATTTATACCGCGATGACCACAACTGTTGCAGGATTGATTGTTGGTATTATTGCTTATATGGGCTACAACCATTTAGTTGTAAAAACCGATAAGGTGGTCCATCAAATGGAAGCTACAGCAGTTGATTTCCTTGACATTCTAAATGAGCCCGTTTAATGAAACATCCCATCGTTACTTTTAAATTGACAGGAGAATGTATGATAAAGATGTTCCATCTGTCATTTAAGAAACAAATACGCTAGACAGATGAATTTAAGAGGAAGAAATAAAGTAAGCGCTGAATTTAGCATGAGTTCCATGACAGATATAGTATTTCTGTTGTTGGTGTTTTTCCTGCTCACTTCGCCCGCAATAACGCCAGATGCCTTAGATTTGATACTTCCGAAGGCAAAAGGAAAGACTTCAAACGTGCAGAAAGCGTCCATAAGCATCACGAAAGATGGGGCTTATTATGTGGACAATGAGCGCGTAAGTGAATACAACATTGAAGGCGAACTGAAAAAAGCACTCGCGGGCCAAGAAGAACCCACAGTAATTCTACGTGCGGAAGAAGGCGTTCCTATTGAAGATGCTGTATTCGTGATGGATATTGCCAATAGAAACAACTTCAAAGTAGTTCTTGCCGTCAGACCAAATTAAAGTATGCAGTATTCAGAAGCAGTGGGCAGTTGCTTTCTAACATAAATGGCACTGAAATTGTAAAAGCCTTTAAATCACAAATCATATACCTTGAGCCTTTTAGATACAGAACATAAACGAAAAAGTATGACCATCACTGTTGTGGTGCATATTATTATACTTATTCTATTGTTTTATGTGGGAATGAAATATCTCGATCCTCCGCTGGAACAGGGCATCGCGATCAATTTCGGAACGACCGAGACTGGCAGTGGCAATATTCAGCCAACTGAAAAAATACAGTCCGCACCACAAAAAACTGCTTCCCAACCCGTTTCGCAACCTATATCTGATATAAAGGAGGAAGTGGTTACGCAAGACAACGAAGAAGCTCCCGTAATCAAAAAGGAAAAGCCTAAAGTGCAACAAACGGAAATTCCCGTTAAAGAGCAACCAAAAAAGGAAGTCAAAAAACCAGATCCAAAACCCGATAAATCTACTACTGACGCACTGTCAAGTATTTTAAACGGTCCAAAAAGTGATGGCACAGCAAAAGGAGGCGAGGGCGACGACAGTAAACCTGGCGATAAAGGAAGCCCTGATGGCGATCCCAACGCTAGCAGTTATTACGGCACCGGAAAAGGATTGGACGGAGATGGCAATTATTTACTTGGCGGAAGAAAAGCCCTTAACAAAGAAAAATTTGTACAGGATTGCAACGAAGCAGGAACCGTGGTAGTAAGCATTGAAGTGGATAGAAATGGAAATGTAATTAGCGCAACCCCGGGCGTACGCGGAACCACAAACAATTCCCGATGCCTTACCGATCCCGCAAAACGCGCTGCCTTAGCCACAAAATTCAATGCAGACGATAAAGCGCCAGCAAAGCAAATTGGTAAAATTATCTACAGATTTAGTCTTTCTGAATAGGAATTCCGTTTAATAAAAACTCATTTAAAGAATATAAAATTCAGTATCTTTAAAAAAGTTTATAAATTCTAGTCATGACTACAATCACTATAAAAAAAGGAAAACTACAAAAAACACATTTTGAAGGATTCTCAGAGTTTTTACAATATTTGGCGATGAACGATGAAGATTTTGTCGATCCAGATTTTAAGGATACAGTTGTAAATGAGGAAATTAAAAATACTCTGAAGCAATAAGAAAGGAATTTCAGGAAAATCCTGAAGATTTTAAGCGGGCGATTCAGTGAGAGTTATCAATAAATCCAGGATTAAATCTACCTAATTTTTTCAGTATCTTTAAACTTCCAAAAAAAAGATACTATGTTTCGTAACGCTGCACTTCTCTTTATTCTAATTTGTTTTGTGGGATGTAAAAATTCTTCAGAAAAAGATAATAACTCTTCCTCCGGAAATTCAATTTCAAACCTTTCCGAAGAAAAAAACGAAAAATATCCGTTTGATTTAATGTTTATGCAGCGCGCATATCCTAGCGGTGAAATAAATTCTTCGGCATATTCTGAAGCAATTCAATGGAAAAAACAAACAACAAATAGAAGTATAGCCAATGAAGTTTGGCAGTTCAGCGGTCCGTTAAATATTGGCGGGCGCATTTCAGATATTGAAATCTCTTCCACACAGCCAGATGTTTACTACGTTGGCGCGGCTTCGGGCGGAATTTTTAAAACCGTAAACGGAGGCACTGATTGGACCCCCATTTTTGATGAACAGGGAATGCTTTCCATCGGCGATATTGAAATTTCAAAAACCAATAATAATTTAATTTATGTTGGCACGGGCGAAGTGAACGCCGGCGGAGGTTCGTTAGTTTATGACGGCGACGGAATCTATAAAAGTACAGATGGCGGAAGTACATGGCAATCCAAGGGTTTACCAAACATTGGCAGCGTGGGAAAAATTGTATTGGACCCAAATAACGACAATACAGCATTCGTTGGCGCTATGGGGCCATTGTTCAAAAACAGTAGCAATCGAGGCGTTTATAAAACCACAAATGGTGGTGATAGCTGGCAACAGGTTTTGTTTGTTAGCGATTCCACAGGAGTAATAGATATGTCCATCCATCCATCAAACGGGAACATTGTGTACGCGGCAAGCTGGGAACGCATTAGACGGCCCAATAGAAGACAGTACGGCGGCATTACTTCCGGAATTTACAGAACTACTGACGGAGGTAGCAATTGGACTGAGCTCACCAATGGTTTGCCGAGTATTACTTCCCAAAAAGGTCGGATTGGTATAGATATTTCACAATCAAATCCCAATGTGCTTTATGCACGTTATGCCGATGCTACTGGAAATATTCAAGGGGTTTACAAAACTATAAATGGAGGCGATTCATGGACCGCAGTAAATTCCAGTCAGTTGACAGATGTTGGCTTTCATTGGTGGTTTGGAGGAATTTTTATTGATCCAACCGATGAAAATGTACTGTATAATGTAGATTTTGAAGTTCAGAAATCCACTAACGGAGGTACTAGCTGGAACAGTGTTTTTACAAATGCACATGTAGATCAGCACGCGATGGCTTTTAACGCATCAACTCCGGGCGAAGTGTTGTTGGGAAATGATGGCGGACTTTATTACAGCAGCAACGGAGGTTCTTCTGCGGTGAAGGATTTAAAACTGCCTATTACCCAATTCTACAGAATGTATGTGGATGCCCAAAACGAAAACAAAATATACGGCGGCGCGCAAGATAATAGCACGAGCAGAACCCAAACGGGAGGGTTG
Source organism: Aequorivita sp. (assembly GCA_030690315.1). Lineage (GTDB taxonomy): Bacteria > Bacteroidota > Bacteroidia > Flavobacteriales > Flavobacteriaceae > Aequorivita. The sequence continues at coordinate 77,347 of JAUYGY010000056.1, read as the reverse complement.
AGCGATTGGAACATAATTTACGGCGGCGATGGTTTTCAGCCGTTGGTGGATCCCACAAATACCAATGTTATTTATGCCCTCTATCAATATGGTTCTCTGGGGAAATCAACCAACCATGGCGGTTCATTTTCCAGTGCCACAAGTGGAATATCCAGCGGTGACCGAAAAAATTGGGACACGCCAATTGCATTCGACCCCAATAATTCCCAAATCCTTTATTTCGGAGCAAATAGGCTTTACAAAACCACGAATGCCGCGAGTAATTGGAACGCCATCAGCCCAGATTTAACCGATGGGCCCCACCCCGGAAATCTCACTTTTGGAACTATCACTACAATCAGCGTTTCCCAATTTGATAGCCAGGTTATTTACGTGGGAACGGATGATGGAAAAGCTTGGGTAACACAGGATGGCGGTGCAAATTGGACAGATATTTCGGCGGGAGTGCCGAACCGTTGGGTCACTAAAATTTTTGCGTCAAAGGAAAATGCAAATACGGTTTATTTAACGCTTTCTGGCTATCGCTTTGGAGAGAATATTGGGCACGTTTACAAAAGCATCGATTTTGGAACTACTTGGGTTGATATTTCAACCAGTTTGCCAGATATTCCTGTGAATGATATTGAACAGGACAGCTTCGGAAATCTTTTTATTGGAACCGATGTTGGCGTTTTGGCCTCCAAGGATGAAGGCGCCAATTGGAATGTTTTGGGTGAAAATATGCCTTCGGTAGTGGTTACAGATTTGTTCCTTCACGAAGGCTCACAATTTCTTTTTGCTGCCACTTATGGCCGCTCCACTTACAAAATTGATGTTTCCGAAAATATATTAAATTCAGGTGAAAATTCTTTTTCTTCGGAAGTGAAAGTTTTTCCAAATCCAGCTTCAGAAGTAGTGAATATTTCCCTTAAAAATACTTCGAAAAATGCTTCATTAGTGATGTTTGACGTTATGGGAAGAATGGTAAAACAAGTTGCCTTTGAAGCTAAAAAAGAAATTCAATTTTCAGTTGACAATTTGCAGCCCGGGGTTTATTACTTAAAAATTTCCGAAGGAAAAATGCAGACCACCAAAAAATTGATTGTAAAATAATTAACAAGAGACAAGAACCAAGAGACAAGAAACTTTGAAAGCCATCAACTATTCCGAAACCATAGCGTGGCTTTTCGCCCAATTGCCCATGTACCAAAGGGTGGGGCAGTCTGCTTACAAAGCAGATTTGACGGCGACCATAAATCTCGCGAATTATTTAGGCAATCCAGAGCAAAGTTTTAAAAGTGTACACGTTGCTGGTACAAATGGAAAGGGAAGCACCAGCCATATGCTGGCTTCGGTTTTTCAGGAAGCGGGTTTTAAAACGGGGCTTTACACTTCGCCTCATTTAAAGGATTTTCGGGAGCGGATAAAAATTAATGGCGAAATGATTCCGAAAAACTATGTTTCAGAATTTGTTGAAAACCACAAACCGTATTTTGAAAAAAACCAATTGTCCTTTTTTGAAATGACCGTGGGGTTGGCATTTGATTATTTCCGAAAGGAAAAAGTAGATATCGCTATTGTTGAAGTTGGAATGGGCGGCAGGCTTGACAGTACAAATATAATTACACCAGAAATTTCCGTGATTACAAACATCGGCTTGGATCATACGCAGTTTTTGGGAGATACATTGGCAAAGGTTGCCGTGGAAAAAAGCGGAATTATAAAGGAAGGAATTCCGGTTGTCATTGGCGAAACGTTGCCAGAGACCAAAAGCGTTTTTGAAAGAATAGCTACTGAAAGGAATGCTGCAATTATTTTTACCGAAACACTTGATAGTTCCGACTACTTTTCAGATTTAAAAGGAAGCTATCAACAAAAAAATATCAAAACCGTTTTGGCGAGTTTGGGTGTTCTGCAGCGAAAAGGGTGGAACATTTCTGAAGAAAATATTTTAAACGGCTTATTGAATACTATTAAAAATACGGGCTTAATGGGGCGTTGGCAAATTTTGAACGAAATTCCAAAGGTTATTTGCGACACGGGTCATAATAAAGAAGGGCTGCAGTTGGTGATGGAGCAACTTTTAAAAAAAAACTATAAAAGCTTGCATGTCGTTTTGGGCGTGGTGAATGACAAGGATTTGGCGGCGGTGTTGCCGCTGTTTCCGAAGGATGCTATCTATTATTTCTGCAAGCCCAACATACCGCGCGGTTTGGATGCTTCATTATTATTGTCGCGAGCCAGAGGTTTCGGACTGGTTGGGGAGGAATATATTTCAGTAAAAAAAGCGTATTCCGCGGCAGTGGATGCGGCTTCTGCGGAGGATTTAGTATTTGTTGGTGGAAGCACTTTTGTGGTTGCAGAAGTTTTATAATATTTTTCAAATAAATGTTTGCTGAAAATAAAAAGTAACTTATATTTGCAACCTCAAAACAATGAGGGCGATTAGCTCAGCTGGTTCAGAGCACCTCGTTTACACCGAGGGGGTCGGGGGTTCGAACCCCTCATCGCCCACAAAAGTATCCCCAAAGAAAATTTCTTTGGGGATTTTTTATTTTATGGGAAACTATGTGTTTTTCACTTACATATTGTATTCTGCTTCCATAGAAAAGTATTATATAGGGGCTACAAAGGATGTTTATAATAGGTTAGAAGCGCATTTATATTCTAAAAAAGGATTTACTTCAAGTGCATCTGACTGGGAATTAAAATATTTTGAAAGTTTTCCAAGCATACGACGAAGGATGCGAAAGGCGAATTGATCAAAAAGAAGTCCATTAAAAAGTTTGACAAATAACTATTGCACCTGCATTTGTTTTGGAATTTGATTTTTGTATTTTGGTTCTTTGTTAGTTTGGGGCCATTAACTCAGTTGGTTTAGAGTGTCACGTCGACAACGTGGAAGTCGTTGGTTCGAATCCAACATGGCCCACAAAAAAAAATCTGCATTTTAGCGCAGATTTTTTTTTGTTTTAAAGTATATCTAAAATCCGTTCCAGCGCCATTCCGCGGGAAGCTTTAATGAGGATTGTAGCGTTTTTTAGTGGATTGCTCTCAAGTTCTTTTTTCAACTCATCAAAAGTTTCAAATTGAGTGATATTTGAAGCTGAGTTTGTTGATTTGTAAAAGTTACTGCCCACTAAAAAGGTTTTTGCGAAAGGGTTTTCTACTAAAAAGTTAACAATATTTTGGTGCTCGGCTTCGGCTTCTTTGCCCAATTCAAGCATATCGCCCAAAAACATGATTTTGTTTTCGCCTTTTGCCTGTTTAAAGTTTTCCAAAGCGGCCAGCATGCTACTAGGGTTCGCGTTATAGGCATCCATCAAAATAGTATTCGTGCCTTTTACAATCAATTGTGAACGATTGTTTGAAGGAACATACCCTTCAATTCCCGCTTTTATTTTTTCCGTAGAAACTTTGAAATAGGCACCAATGGCAATAGCCGCGGAAAGATTTGTAAAGTTATAGGCTCCCACCAGATTGCTCTGTATTTGAGTTCCGTTGAATTCAACTAAAAGGTGGTGCATACTGTTTATTAATTTAATATTGAAATCACTTTGGGCCGTGCCAAAACTTATGCTTTCTATCCCTTCAGAATTGGCCAATTGATTTGGATCATTGGCATTTACAAAAATTTTCTTTTTGTGCTTTTTCAGAAATTGATAAAGTTCCGTTTTGCCCTGAATAACACCTTCAATACTGCCAAAACCTTCTAAATGCGCCTTTCCGAAGTTTGTTATATAGCCGTAATCTGGCTCTGCAATTTCGCTCAACATTTTTATTTCGCCCAAATGGTTGGCGCCCATCTCCACGATTCCGATTTCTGTTTCTTTGTTCATTGCAAGCAGCGTTAACGGCACGCCAATGTGATTATTCAAATTCCCTTGGGTGGCAACGGTTTTAAATTTTTGTGAAAGCACCGCATTTATAAGCTCTTTTGAAGTGGTTTTACCATTGCTTCCCGTTAACGAAATTATGGGAAGGCTAAGGAACTCTCGATGAAACCGAGCGAGCTGTTGAAGGGTGACCAATACGTTTTCAACAAGAATTGTTTCGCCAGTACTTTTGTGAAATGCTTTTTCATCAACAATAACTTTGAAGGCGCCTTTGTCTAAAGCTTCCTGCGCAAAAAGGTTTCCGTTGAAGTTTTCGCCTTTTAGGGCAAAAAAGATACAGTTTTTAAATATTTTCCGAGTGTCTGTACTAATGCCGCTACTTTTCAAAAAAAGCGGGTGGATAGCTGTTGTATTCATAAAATAAATATACTAAAAAACCCTCCGAAGCTAATTGCAAGGGAGGGTTGTTTTTTATGAATTTTTATATTTTAGTTACGGGGTGTTTTTCCTTTTTTGGATTTTGAACCTACACGACTCATTGCACATCTAAAGCCAATATAGTCCGTAGCCATATCCTGCGGGAAATAACGTCTTTGGGCCGGATCAAGCCAGTAATCACGATCTCTCCATGAGCCTCCTTTGTAAACACGAACCTCGTTATTAACCAAAGTGGTACGCCCTGATGTTTTGTCGTACTGCCGATCCAAAGATCCGGTACTATCGGCATAAACATTTTGTATTGGTGAGTTGTACATGCGATTAGTGCCGTCACCAGTTTCAGTTTCATCATCAGAAAAAGATTGATAGTAGCGAGAGGAACGTTTATCGCCATCTCTGTAGTCGCGGTTATCGCTTTCGGAGAAATTGGTTCTTAAATACGTTTCATTTTCATCAACTGGCACTTGTAATATTTCACCTGGAAGATTACGGGCAATAATTTTTCCATTGCTTAAGGTGTCATAGATTATGGAATCCATGGTTACCACTTTTACTTTTCCGTCTTCGCCAATGGCGTTTTTGGTATAAACATTTCCGCGGTAATAGTTGAAATCGTTAAAGTCATCATCAACGATTGGGCGATAAACATCTGCTACCCATTCGGCAACATTTCCTGCCATATCATACAATCCGAAATCGTTTGGTTCGTATGATTTTACTTCGGCAGTAATATCGGCACCGTCATCGCTCCATCCAGCTATCCCGCCGTAATCACCATCGCCTTGTTTAAAGTTGGCCAATTGGTCACCACGAGATCTTCTTTTTCCGGAACGGGTGTATTGTCCTTCCCACGGATATTTTTTCTTTCCTCTGTAAACATTATAATTACGAAGGCCCACCAAGCCTAAAGCTGCATATTCCCATTCGGTTTCGGTAGGAAGGCGATAGCCAGGCATCAACAACCCATCTTCGCGCCCGATGTATAAATTTGTGCTATCCTTACTTCTTTTGGCAATAGATTCAGATTTTTTACCGCCACGTGTTATGGAATCGTTTCCGCCATAGGTTAAAGTTGGCGCATTTAAATATGTTTCTGTGTTGAAAGTTTCACCGGGTTCAACTTCATAACGTGCGTTGCGAGCTGTTATTCCCTCTGTTTCCAAAACCATTTCATTCACGCGGTCTGTTCTCCAATTACTGAACTCTACGGCTTGAATCCAGCTAACCCCTACCACGGGATAATTGGCATAGGCGGGATGGCGAAGGTAATTATTGGTCATTACTTCGTTAAAGCCTAAACGGTTTCTCCAAACAAGCGTATCTGGAACTGCGCCTTCATAAATTCTTCTGTAATTTTCATCTGATGGAGGGAAAACATTTTTCAACCAATCTAAATATTCTAGATACATTAGGTTGGTTACTTCTGTTTCATCCATATAGAATGATTGAACGTGCTGTTGGTTTGGAGCATTGTTCCAATCGTGCATGGGGTCATCCTGAACCCTTCCCATAGTGAAAGTTCCACCTTCAACAAAAACAAGACCTGGTCCTGTTTCCTGTTCTTTATTTTTTGGATCATACTGAAAACCGCCTTCTTTGGAGTTCATTTTCCAGCCAGTGGCTCGGGAACTATCTTTATAGTCCCTAGTTTTATTACAACCTACAAAAAGAGTGGTTGCTATTACAGTAACAAATAGCTTTAATGCTAGGTTTTTTCTTAACATCATTGATTCAAATATGATAAAATTGGGTTCGCAATATAGTAATTAACGGCAAAAACACAATAATATTTTGTTATTATTGCGAAGTGGGGTTTTAAAAGGTTTTACAATCAATCCTGAATGCAAACGTATTAGTTTTAAAATTATTATCCTAATACTCTATTATAGAAAAAGTTTAAAATGTTCCCCTATACTAAGTGTATATTTGCAGCGTTAATTGTACTAATGAGAAAAGCGATACTCCTTTTTATTTTAATTGCGATGCCTTTTTTGGGAAAGGCACAGTCAAAAAGCATAACCATCTACTGGGGCGATAGCAGTACATCTTCTAATGATATTACAGCTAAAAAACCTACCGAATCTGCAAAGCAAAAAGCAATTGAATCATTAAAACTTCAGATGAATACTGAGGTTGTTAGCTACACTACGCAGTGGGAAGACACTGGTTTTTCCGATAGAAATTCGGTAACGGTTTCAAATGTTCAGTATGGATCGGTTTCTGCCGCGGAACTAAAAAAAATCAATCCAGATTTATTGCCAAACAAACTAAAATATAGTATTGCAAGCACAAAATCTAGAGATAAACTTTTCACCATTTTTAATATTACTCCTATAATTAAAACAAACGGGGGCTTTCAAAAAGTTCTTTCGTTTGATGTTAAATATCAATACGGGCCACAATGTCGCAATGTGCCTCCCACCATTACCAATTCGGTGCTCGCCAGCGGAAAATGGTTCAAATTTAAGGTTGATCAAACTGGAATTTATAAAATAGATAAAGCTTTTTTGAATGATTTAGGGCTGAACACAGATGGTATTAATCCCCGAAATCTTAAAGTGTATGGTAATGGCGGAAAGTCTTTGCCATTGTTAAATTCACAAAATACTATTTTTGATCTTCCCGAAAACGCCATACAGGTTGTAGGGGAAGAGGATGGAAACTTTAATGGTGGCGATTATATTTTATTTTATGGAACCGGTACTGAGGGGTATGTTGATGAAAACGACTCCAACATAAACCCGTATAGTGACGAATCCTATTATTATGTTACTGTAGATGGTGGCGCCGGCAAGCGCGTAAGGGCAATGACCGAACCAACTGGTTCAGTTGATTTCACTATAAATCAATTTGACGATTATAAATTCCATGAAAAAGACGAGGAAAGCCCCACCAAATTGGGCAGAGTGTGGTATGGAAATCGATTTGATATTGAAAGCGAACAAACTTACACTTTTGAATTTCCAAATATTGTTTCGGGTAAACCAATGCAGCTTGTAATAAAAGCAGGTGCCGCGTCTGAAAGCGCTACTTCAATGGCTGTAACTATCAACGGCACAAGTTTGGATCCTTTAATGTTTCGTGCATTAGATGATGATGGCTTATTAAACTTGGATGATTTATTTCAGGAAATTCCTGCCAGCAGTGCAACCGTTACAGTGGACCTCGCTTACAACAATTCAGGCAATCCCTCTAGTATAGCTTATCTGGACTATATTGGAATTTGGGCCGTTCGCCAATTGAGTGGCACAGAGGGGCAATTGCCCTTTCGGTATAATGATGCAGCAATTTTAGCGGGAGTTGGGGAATATCAAATTAGCAATGCATCCATATTTTCACAGGTTTGGGATGTAACAGATTTTCAATTTATTACTTCAAAACAAAATGAGGGCAATGCTTCTTCCTTTAGTTTTAAACAAACTATGGGGGAAGTGCGCGAATATGTGGCAGTAAATCCCAACAATTATTTTGTGCCTATAAAAATTGCGCAATCGGCTGTTCCAAATCAAAATTTAAAAGGAACCATTTTTAATGATGAATCGGGAAATTTTAAAGATATAGATTACATAATAATCACCGCACCATTCCTGATTCAGCCTGCCTTACGTTTGGCAACACATCATAAGAATCTTAATGGATTGAATGTAAAAGTAGTGACCACTGATAAAATTTATGAAGAATTCAGTTCCGGCAAACAGGACATTGGCGCTATTCGGAATTTTTTAAGGTATGTGTATTACAACGCCTCAACAGAATCCAAAAGGATTAAATATGTAGGTATTATGGGAGATGCTTCCATAGATTATAAAAGCAGGCTTCCAAACAATAATAATATTGTGCCTACCTTCCAAACGGTTACGGGAACAAGCATTTCCCACTCGTTCATGTCTGATGATTTTTATGGGAATATGGATGAATGTGAAGGCACAATAGGCATGGGTGATGATATTGATAGGCTGGATATTGCCATGGGAAGGATAATTGTGGACAACGTTTCCTTGGCCAACGCTATGGTTGATAAGATAATAAATTACACCTCAGCAACTTCCTATGGCAACTGGAGAACAAACTTCGTATTAGTGTCTGATGATGTTGATGACGAAGGGGAACAGATTTTAGAAACAAAACTGGATGCACTGGGTGATAGAATAGCACAGGAAAAACCTTTTATAAACGTAAAGAAAATACATTCAGATGCCTATCAGCAGGAAGCATCGGCAGGGGGAAACCGCTATCCGGAGGTTAATGAAGCTTTCAAAAGTGCAATAGAGGTTGGGGCTATAATTGTGGATTATTTTGGTCATGGCGGGGAAGATGGCTTGGCGCATGAATTTATATACACAAAGGAAACGGCACAAGAACTTAATAACAAAAACAATCTCCCGTGTATAATAACCGTTACCTGCGAGTTTACAAAATTTGATAACCCCTTGCGCATCACGGCGGGCGAGTTAACCTTTCAAAATAAAAATGGGGGCGCAATTTCTTTGGTTACCACTACTCGCGCTATTTTCATTGGCACAGGAGTAACATTTAATGAGGCATTGGCCAGTGAACTTTTCGGCTACGGGGTTGATGTGCCAATGCCTCCAGCAGAAGCATTCAGACGTGCAAAAGAAGAAAACATTAACAGCCCGTTGAGGCGCGTGGTTTTTTATATTGGCGACCCCGCTATGCATCTTGCATTTCCAAAAAAGAGTATTAGGCTAACAAAACTAAACGGTGTGCCAATTGCACAGGCTACAGATACACTTAAAGCTTTAAGCAAAATAAAACTTGAGGGCGAAGTAATTAATGCCGCCGGCATGCTAATGACAAATTACAACGGGGTGCTTGAGGCAAAAGTTTTTGATAAAAATGTAATGCGTCAAACATTAGATAATGATGACAAGGGCTTCATAATGAATTTTATTACCCTGGGCGAAGGGCTTTTCAATGGGCAAGCAACGGTTGCCAACGGGCTTTTTGAATTTGAGTTTGTTGTGCCTCGCGATATTCAAATTCCCGTGGGCAAAGGAAGGGTAAGCCTCTATGCCAAAAGAGATAATGTGCTGGAAGACCAAGCGGGCGTTAATTTGGATTTGAATGTAGGTGGGCTCAATGAAAATGCTCCCATAGATAATGAAGGCCCCCTCATTAGGCTGTATATGAATGATGAAAGTTTTGTATCTGGTGGAATAACCGACGATTCACCAATATTGCTTGCAAAACTGGAAGATCCCAACGGTATAAACACGGCAAGCGGAATTGGTCACGACATTGTTGCCATTTTGGATGGTGATGAATCCAATCCATTTCTTTTGAATGAATTTTACCAAGCAGATGTGGACGATTATACAAAAGGAACCACCAATTACAAATTCCGCGATCTGGAAGATGGGCTGCACACGCTAACGCTGAAAGCATGGGACGTGTACAACAATTCATCAACCGCCGAAATACAATTTATCGTTGCTGGCAATGATAAACTTGAAATTAAACGCGTACTAAATTACCCAAACCCATTTGTTAGTTATACCGAATTTTGGTTCAACCACAACAGGCCGGATGAAACACTGGACGTGCAAGTGCAGGTATTCACCGTTACCGGAAAAGTGGTTTGGACAAAAAATGCTTCCTTACCGCCCTCAGGCACTTTTTTGTGCCGCGAAATAACTTGGGACGGCCGCGATGATTTTGGCGACCGCATCGGAAAAGGAGTATATATTTATAAGATTACAGTTAAATCAGCGTTAACCAATCATCGGGTTGAAAAATTCGAGAAACTCGTTATCCTTTAAAAATTAAAATTATATTTGTCCAAAATTATTTGATATGAAGAAATTATTTATTCCAATTTTGTTAGGATTAGTGGCCTTTAAATCTACTGCTCAAGGTATTGATGATCGTGTAATTACTACTGGTGTACCTTTTATTTTGATAGCTGCCGACCCACGTGCTGCAGGTATGGGTGATATAGGCGTTGTAACTTCTGCTGATGCTTTTTCGCAACAATGGAACCCTGCAAAATATGCTTTTGCACTTTCAAAACAAGGGTTCGGTTTTACATATACGCCTTACTTGAGTAAATTGGTAAATGATATTTTTTTAGGAAACCTAACCTATTACAATCGATTGAGTGAACGTAGCGCAGTTGGTGCTAGTTTTCGTTATTTTAAATTAGGTGAAATTGAAGCACGTGAAACAGCCGAACAATTGCCTTTAATTCTTAGTCCGAATGAACTTACATTTGACGTTTCGTATTCCCTTCGTCTTAGTGAGCGTTTTGCTATGGCAGTAGCAGGGCGTTATCTTCGTTCAGATTTAAAATTGCAAGTTGATGATGCTGATGCTTCCGCAGCGGGATCTTTTGCGGTTGATATTGCGGGTTATTATCAAAGTGAGGAAATTCCTTATAATGATTTTGATGGCCGTTGGAGATTGGGTTTCAATATTTCAAACATTGGCCCCAAAATTAAATATGATAACTCTGCAAGTTCTGAAAGCAATTTACCTACTAATCTTGCCCTCGGTGGTGGATTTGATTTTATTTTGGATGAATATAACAAAGTTGGCGTTTCTGCACAGGTAAATAAACTTTTGGTGCCAACCCCTAGCGATTCAAACAATGATGGTGTAATAAGCAATCAGGATGACTACTACAACGAAACTTTTGTAAGCGGTATGTTTTCATCTTTTGGTGATGCCCCTGATGGTTTTAGTGAAGAAATGAAAGAGTTTACTTGGGCTTTAGGTACAGAATATTGGTATCAGGATGTTTTCGCCTTAAGAGGTGGATATTTCAACGAAAGCGAGGATAAAGGCGGAAGAAAGTTTGCAAGTTTTGGTGCTGGTTTTAAATACACTGCAATAAATATCGATATTTCATATCTTTTTGGATTTGGCAAAGTGGTTACTCCGCTTGATGGCACGCTTCGTTTTGGTCTTACGTTTACTTTTGGCGATACCTACGACGAATATTAGTAGTTTGAAAAAACAAAAAATTGAAATTGCACTGGAAGTTTTTGAAACCATTTCAGAACTCCCAACAGATATACAAAAATTAATGAATAAGGCGCAGCAAGCACGTGAAAATGCTTATGCGCCTTATTCACATTTTAGGGTGGGCGCGGCAATTTTAATGGCTTCTGGAGAAATAACCATTGGCAATAATCAAGAAAATGCTGCCTATCCCTCCGGGCTTTGTGCCGAACGTATTGCCATTTTTCATACGGGCGCGCTGTTCCCAAATGAAAAAATGGTGGCAATGGCAATTACGGCCCGAACCCCCAACCAAACTCTTACTGAACCCATCGGCTCTTGTGGTGCCTGCCGCCAATCTATGGCTGAATATGAGCAAAAACAAAAATCACCGATTGCTGTTTATTTTATGGGTGAAACCGGGAAAATAGTTAAAGTTGCCTCAGTGATGGATTTGTTGCCGCTTGGCTTTGATGCTAAATACTTATAATAAAAGCACCAAATTTCAAGCACCAAATCTCAAATAAATTTCAAATCACAAATTCCAAATCACAAGTCATTGTTATCCGATATAATTATAGCAGAATCACAAGAAGCATTGTATTATATGCCGTCCCGACGGGACGGATGGGTTCGGGGGGTTGTTTTCTTTTTACCTATATTTTTTGCCTAACGGCATAATCTTTTTTTTTAAATTTGAAGATATTTTTTTTGGGGATTTTGTGATTTGAGATTTGAGATTTATTTGGAATTTGGAATTTGTTTTTTTGGAATTTCTATTTAATTTGAATTTGTATTTTCTCCTTATAAAGTGCTACTTTTGTTATCCGTTTAATAAATTTCTCTTTAGGAAAAAATTATCGTAGATAGATGAAGAAAATCACCAAGAAAACATACCTCGATTGGTATGAAAATATGCTCTTTTGGCGCAAGTTTGAAGATAAACTGGCGCAAGTTTATATCAATCAAAAAGTAAGGGGCTTTTTGCACCTTTACAACGGGCAGGAAGCCGTTTTGGCAGGCGCATTGCACGCAATGGATCTTACAAAAGACCGAATGATAACCGCATACCGAAATCACGTACAGCCCATAGGGATGGGCGTGGATCCCAAAAAAGTAATGGCAGAACTATATGGAAAAGGCACTGGGACTTCCCAAGGTTTGGGGGGCTCGATGCACATTTTTTCCAAAGAACACCGTTTTTATGGGGGCCACGGGATTGTTGGTGGCCAAATTCCACTCGGGGCAGGCTTGGCTTTTGCCGATAAATATTTTGATAGAGATTCCGTAACATTAACGTATATGGGTGATGGCGCAACCCGCCAAGGCTCACTTCACGAAACTTTTAACCTTGCAATGCTTTGGAAACTTCCCGTAGTTTTTTGTGTGGAAAACAACGGATATGCAATGGGAACTTCCGTAGCGCGAACCGCAAACCACACCGATATTTGGAAATTGGGCTTGGGTTATGAAATGCCCTGCAAACCCGTGGATGCCATGAAACCGGAAGTAGTCGCAAAAGAAATGGACGAGGCAATACAACGCGCCCGTCGCGGCGACGGCCCCACGTTTCTTGAATTGCGAACGTATCGTTATCGCGGACATTCAATGAGTGACGCCCAGCATTATCGAACTAAGGAAGAGGTTGCCAAAAAACAGGAAGAAGACCCAATTTCCTATGTGCTTCATCAGATTTATGAGAATAAATGGGCAACCGAAGCCGAGATTAAAAAGATTGACCAAAGGGTAAAAGATTTGGTGGAAGAATGTGAAAAATTCGCAGATGAATCTCCATATCCAGAAAAAAATGTGATGTTTGATGCGGTTTACGAACAGGAAGACTATCCGTTTTTATCAGATAAATTATAAATAGATTGACTTAAGACAGTAAGACGTATGATTTATGACAAATTCCATTTTACATATATAACCGTCCTTTATCTTAAGTCTTTTGGTCTTAGGTCTGTTAATAAAAAATTCAAATAGAAATTAAAAGATACCCGCATTTGCGGACAATATTATGGCAGAAGTAATAAACATGCCGCGCTTGAGCGACACGATGGAAGAAGGCACGGTAGCTACCTGGCTTAAAAAAGTGGGCGATACTGTAAAGGAAGGCGATATTCTTGCCGAGATTGAAACCGATAAAGCTACAATGGAGTTTGAATCGTTTTACGAAGGAACCCTTTTGTATATTGGCATTAAAGAAGGTGAAACTGCAAAGGTGGATTCACTGTTGGCGATAATTGGTAAAAAAGACGAAGATATTTCAGCTTTGATTGAAGGGAAAGCTGCTGATAAAAATTCTAAAAAAGAGAATTCCAAAGAAGAAAAATCCTCCGATAAAAAGGAAGAATCCTCTCCCGATAAAGTTTCAGAGGATACTAAAAAATCTGAAAGTACTGACAATTCAGCTGATGCGTCTGCTTCAAGCACGGCCGAGCGGTCATCGAGCCCTTCGACAAGCTCAGGACAGGCCGAGATGCCCGAAGGCGTTGAGATTATCACCATGCCGCGTTTAAGCGATACAATGACGGAAGGCACCGTTGCAACTTGGCTGAAAAAAGAAGGCGATAAAGTGGAGGAAGGCGATATTCTCGCTGAAATTGAAACCGACAAAGCTACCATGGAATTTGAATCTTTCTATTCCGGAACGCTTTTGAAAATTGGAATCGGTGAAGGTGAATCTGCCTCAGTCGATGCACTGCTTGCCATCATCGGCCCAAAAGGAACGGATGTTTCTGGCATTGGTGAAAATTTTAAAAAGGGATCTTCCTCTATTAAAGCTACGGAGGAGAAGAAAGAATCTTCAAAAGAGGAGGTTTCTAAATCTCAAGAAACTAAGAAAGAAACTGTTTCAGAAAACAAAACTGAAACAACACAGGCTTCAAACGAAGGCCGCATTTTCGCTTCGCCTTTGGCTAAAAAATTGGCAGAGGAGAAAGGCATCAATCTGCGTCAAGTGCGCGGAAGTGGCGAAAATGGTCGTATCGTTAAAAGCGATATCGAAAATTATCAACCAGCTGCTGGCGGGGCACAAGCTTACACACCCGTTGGAACCGAAAGCTTTGAGGAGGTGAAGAACTCCCAAATGCGCAAAACCATTGCGAAACGTTTGGGTGAATCCAAATTTTCAGCACCGGAATATTATCTAACAATTGAGTTGGATATGGATAATGCAATCGCGGCCCGCGAAGCCATAAACACAGATCCAGACGTGAAAATTTCATTCAATGATATGATAATAAAGGCTTGTGCAATGGCTTTAAGAAAGCATCCGCAAGTTAACAGCCAATGGACTCCAGAAGTTACGAGAATCGCGAAACACATTCATATTGGAGTTGCAGTTGCCGTTGATGAAGGCTTGCTGGTTCCTGTATTGAAATTTGCGGACCAAATGACCTTTTCGCAAATTGGCGGGCAAGTAAAAGAACTGGCTGGAAAAGCACGAAATAAAAAAATTACTCCCCAGGAAATGGAGGGCAGCACGTTCACTGTTTCCAATCTTGGAATGTTTGGAATTACTGAATTTACTTCAATCATAAACCAGCCAAATTCTGCTATTTTATCCGTTGGTGCAATTGTTCAAAAACCAGTTGTGAAAAACGGACAGATTGCTGTTGGGAATACGATGATGGTAACTTTGGCCTGCGACCACAGAACGGTTGATGGAGCAACGGGAGCAAAATTCCTGCAAACATTGCGGCAGTATATTGAGAATCCTGTGACGATGTTTGTATAAAATGAAAATGTCACACTGAGCGCCGTCGAAGTGCTTATAGAAAACTAGCATCCCGTTATTCTCAAATTTTGGAAATAACGGGATTTATATTTAAAAGATGAAAAATATAATTATTACGGGCACGAGTAGAGGCATTGGGTTTGAAATGGTAAAACTTTTTTCCGCGGCGGGCCACAATGTTTTGGCACTTTCACGGAATTCAAAACCGGTTTCAGGTTTAAAACTGAAAAACGTTACTGCTCTGGAATTTGACATTGCCGACGAATCTGAAATAGTAAAACTTTCAGCCTATCTACAAACTGCAATGAAAACTGTAGATATCATAATTAACAATGCCGGGTTTTTGGTGAACAAACCCTTTTCAGAAATCACTTCCGAAGAATTTAAAAAATGTTATGATGTAAACGTTTTCGGCCTTGCATCATTGATAAAAACCGTACTTCCTTTTATGGAAAAAGAAGGGCACGTTTTAAACATTAGCAGTATGGGCGGCGTACAGGGCAGTTTAAAATTTCCCGGACTGAGTGCATACAGCAGCAGCAAAGGCGCAATCATCACTTTAACCGAATTGCTCGCCGAAGAATACAAAGAAACCGGGCCATCCTTCAACGTTTTGGCTTTGGGTTCTGTGCAAACGGAAATGCTGGAAGAAGCTTTTCCGGGATTTAAAGCGCCACTTTCTGCAAATGAAATGGCGCAATATATTATGGATTTTTCCCTTACGGGGAATAAGTTTTATAATGGAAAAATTCTTCAGGTTTCTAGTTCAACACCTTAATTTTTCCCTACTATCTCCGTAGTTTTCATGATAGAGATTTTCTTTGGTTTTTTCTTCATTTTGTTCAACCAAATAATCATGCCTGTTATGGGCAAACTCGTGGCAATCAAACAGGAAATAAAGTAAATAGTTTTTGAAAACCATCCAAAGATAGTTCCCAAGTGAATCGCTTTAATGGAGCTTGCAATCTGTACATTCAAAGGTTTTTCGGAAAAGATTTCTTTTGAAATAATAGTTCCATCGCGGTCAATTTTTAGCTCGTCTGTTGCAGTTTGCAAAAAATCCTTATCGTGGTGTTTTCGAATACTAAAAATATCCTTTTCGTCTGCCGGAATTTGTAGAACAGTGGTTCCTTCAAAAGGCAACTCCCGTTCGGTTATCTTCAGAATTTCAGCAAAATTTATACTTTCAATTTCAGAAGCAATTTCAGAAGCAATTTTGGAATCCACTTTTGGGCCGCCCCCGCGACCTCCAAAAACCTCGGTGCCAAGTACTGCGCTTCCTGCATCTTTGTACCATTCAAAAGACCAAAACAATCCTGTAAGCGACATAATTATCAAAAAGATAGCCGTGTAAAATCCTAAGGTTACGTGCAAGTCGTGGTTTACGCGTTTCCATTTTGCGCGCCAAGCTACTTTGAATCCAGGTTTTAGATGTTTCCATTTCAATTTTTTCAGTTTCTTCTTCGGAAACCAAAGCACAATTCCAGTGATGGAAAGTATCAAAAAAATGATAGTGGCAATACCAACAATCGGTCTCCCGATAGACATATCGAGCAGAAGCCAACGGTGCAGTTTGAACATGGTCATAAAAAATCCATCAAGCACATTTGGCTCCGATTTCGTATAAGTTCCACTATGTTGATCAACAAAAAAGGTCGTGCCGCGCCTGTCCTCTTTGTTTGTTTTTACTGAAAATTCGTATGGTTTTACTTTTTTTGGACTGATGCTTACGCGTGTCACTTCACCTTCAGCGGCAAGTTTTGTTGTTAGCGTTTCTATTGGAAAAACAGCTTCTTTTGGAGAAACGATCATTTCTTCAGAAAACAAACTTTTTATTTCTTCTTCAAAAGTTAGCACCGTCCCTGTTAAACAAATGATTAGCAGAATGATGCTGCTACTAATTCCCAGCCAAAGATGGACGTCGTTTATGAACTTTCGGACGGTATATTTTTTTGATTTCATAAAAAGGAAAATTTTAAAATAATATAAAAGGCACAACCTAAGCCATGCCTTTACTAATTAACAACTCAAACAACTAAAAATTGTAACGCAGCACTCCTGCAAAGTTCCTTGTGTCGGTTTGATTGATGTAGCTGGTTCTATAAGCATTGTAGCCTATTTTGTCAAACACATTGTTCAATAAAAACTGAAGGCTCCAATTTTTGTCAAATTTATATTCCGCTTGAAAATTTACCAAGGTATAGGCTTCCACATCAAAGGGTTTTTGGTTTGGCACAATTCCTTGGTGGGTAACAGGCCCCGACGACCAATCATTGATAGGGCGTTCTCCAGTATAATAAGCACCTGCTCCAACTGAAAGCCCTTCCAAAATGTTATTTCTGAAAGAATAATTGGCATAGGCATTAAAGGTATGTTTTGGAGTATTTAGCGGTGCAGAACCATAAACATAGGAAGTATGCTCTTTATATTGCGCATCAATATATGCATACCCGCCAATCAGCTCCAGATTTTCAAGTGGACGCCCGGTCAGCTCTACTTCAATCCCTTGGCGCTGGTCGTTTCCACCTTTTGCATAGTATAGAATATTTGTCCAAGTTTCGTCATAAACAGGAAGGTTTATGTTTTTGTTGTTGATTTTATAAAGCGTCAAGTTAAATCGCAGTCGATCGTTGAGCCAAGTTGTTTTGAAACCTGTTTCTAATTGGTCGTAGCGCTCATTGCCCAATTCCTCTCCATTTTGTCCCAAACGTGATGCTGTTCGGGGATAGGAACTGTTGGTATAGGAAACAAACACATTTACATTTTTGATTGGTGAAACAATAATTCCTCCCAGCGGATTAAAAGCATCGCTGCGTGTGTTTTCAACTTCTGAAAGAGTTTCGGTTGAACTGTAACGAGCACCCAAAAATGTTTTCAGCCAAGTGTTCCAAGAAATTACATCCTGCGCAACAAAACCTAGAGAATTTGTTTTTCCACCCCTTACATTAGCTTCACCCAATGTTACGTTCGGTAATCTGTGCTCTATATTTTGAAAAACATTTATAGTATCTACCACTCCAGCAGATTGGCTGGTTGTGCTAAACCGTGAGGCCCGATAATCAAACCCAACTTGGAAAGTGTGTTTTATAGAACCTGTGTAAACATCATCCCCAATCAAATCAAATTGGAGCACACTGTTGTTGTCATCGCGGGTAGAGGTGGAGTAACTACGCTGACGAATATTGTAAATTGGCATTTCATTTTCCTCAATAGTTTTTCCCAAACCGGCACCTTTATCATCCAGGCTTAGTGATGAACTATAGAAAGCTCCTTTTAAAGTAAGTTTTTCACTTAATTCACGATCCATTCTGATGGCATAGGAAGTATTTTCGGTGATGGAAAGATCGTTTTCAAAACCTAAAAACTGCGAATGTGGAAGATCATAAATTGCATTTATATCATTTTCAGCCAAGTTTACGGTGCCCAGATCTGGGGTTCGGCTGTCGTAATAATGATCCAATTCCAGAGTTACGCTTGTCTTTTCATTTATTTTCCATTCAAAGGAAGGATTGAAATAAAAACTTTCCTTTTCCACCAAATCCCTAAAACTATCGGCTCTTTCCAAAGCGCCATTTAAACGGAAAGCAATATTTTTTTCTTTGTTAAGTGGTCCATAAACATCGAATGTAGGACGTATTTGTCCAAAACTACCTCCACGAAGACTCACGCTTCCTCCGCTAGTATATTTTGGAGTTTTGGTAACGATATTTATGATTCCGCCGGGACTTCCCAAATCTGTTGCTACACCTTGGGTTATGGAAGCGGTTCCTTTAAGAACTTGAATGTTATCCACACCCTGCATATCGGTCAATATACCAACACCGCGAAAATCTGAATGAACCCGAACCCCATTTTTCAAAATTGGAATTCCTCTAAATCCACGAGAGGACATGCTTTCCCGTTTATTGCCATAGGTTGCGAAGGTGTATACGCCGGGGACGTTTTTGGTCGCTCCCGAAATAGTCAAAGCCCCTTGATCCTCAATCAATTTTTCTGAAAGGACTGAGATGCTTTGAATCTGCTCATAAGGTTTCAAAGGTAAACGCGTGATGGATTCTATTTTGTCTGGATGGTCATTTCGATTTCCAAACACTTCTACTTGGTCCAATTGATTATCGGGAGTAAGTTGAAAGCGAATTCCATTCAAAATAGAATCATTTGGGTTGATCGCTATTGTGGAAGACATATAGCCCACGGCACTTGCGGTAAGTTGCCATTGACCGTAAGGAATGTTTGTAATTGTAAAAAACCCGTCTTCATCAGCAGCACCTCCTTTTTTAAGTTCGGGAATATAAACACTGGCAAAGGGAACTGGGTTATTATCGACATCGGTTACTTTTCCGTTAATTTTCGTTACTTCTTGAGCCAAAACTATATGTGCACAGAGGATGAAAAGTAGAGTGGTTATTAATCTCATTGTAATATTATTTTTATTTAGATTGATTTTAAATTGAGCGCAAATATATTACTGGACTTTATGATTTCAAAACTTATTTAGAATTGTTTTAAATAAATTTTTATAAGATGTTGAGAATAAAATAAATGGAGTAATATTTATTTTTCAGGAAGTATCAAGATTTGTTTTTTTAAGCTGAAAAACCACATTATATTTACAAAGACTCGGTATTTTTGAACCTTAAAAAAGAACTGCAATTTTCGCATTTTCACCTTTATGACAGAGATTCTTGAAAAATACATCCCCCAAGCTTCGGTAACTTCCGCTTTTGAACTCATCAAAACCCATAACGTTCATTTAAAAATAGTGAATGAACGCGTTACGCGCCACGGCGATTACCGAAAAATGCCAAATGGCCAACACCAAATAACCGTGAATGTTTCGTTGAATAAATATCGATTTTTAATCACGCTAGTCCATGAAATAGCCCATTTGGAGGCATTCACAAAATATGGCCGTTTTATAAAACCGCACGGATTGGAATGGAAACGAACCTTCCAACTATTGATGTTGCCCTTTTTACGGCCCGAAGTTTTTCCGAATCAAATATTGCCGCTTTTGGCGCGCCATTTCAAAAACCCAACAGCATCGAGCGATACGGATGCCAGTCTTGCTTTGGCCTTAAAGCAGTTTGATCCTGAGAATGATAAAAACTATATCTTTGAAATACCTTTTGGGGCTCATTTTAGATTGTACAACGGCAAAATTTTCAAGCGCGGAAAACAGCGCGTAAAACGTTTTGAATGTTTGGAAGTTGCCACGGGAAGAACGTATCTTTTCAATCCAAATGCGGAAGTGGAGTTTTTGAAATGAGTTGAGAAGGTTTAGGAGGTTTAGAAAAGGTTTATAAGGTTTATGAAGTTTAGCTTAAACTCCGGAATTTAAAATAAATAAAGCGTCACAATGAAAACTAAACCTCCAAACCTCCTCAACTTTTAAACCTTTTTTAAATGAACAAAAACTATTATGCAGTAATAATGGCTGGCGGTATCGGCTCCCGGTTTTGGCCCGTGAGCACGGAAGCATTTCCGAAGCAGTTTCACGATATGTTGGGAACGGGGCAAACGCTGTTGCAAAAAACCTTTTCACGGCTCAACAAAATTATCCCTTCGGAAAACATTTATATTCTTACCAATGAAATTTATTTGGAAATTACCTTGCAGCAATTGCCGGATATTTCAGAAAAGCAAGTGGTTTTGGAACCCGCAATGCGCAATACTGCTCCGTGCATTTTGCTCTCCGCATTAAAAATAAAAAAAGAGAACCCAAACGCACTGATGCTCGTTGCGCCCAGCGACCATTGGATTGAAGATGAAAATGCTTTTGCAAATGATATTCAAACGTGTTTTGATGCCGCACAAAAAGCCGATATTTTATTGACCTTGGGGGTTGAACCAACTTTTCCAAACACAGGTTACGGGTATATTGAAAGCGACAAAAACGACCCTTCTACCATAAAAAAAGTAAAGCAATTCCGGGAAAAACCCGACTATGAAACTGCAAAACAATTTCTGGCTGCCGGAAATTTTCTTTGGAATGCGGGGATTTTCATTTGGAGCGCAAAAAGTATTGTTGCATCATTTGAAAAATATTTGCCCGAGATGAATTCAATATTTGCGAGCAACATTGCTGTTTTGAATACTTCCGAAGAAAAAAATTTTATTGAAAATCATTATTCGGAAGCCGAAAATATTTCAATAGATTATGGAATTCTGGAAAAGGCAGAAAATGTTTTTGTGAAAAAGGCCACATTTGATTGGAACGATTTGGGAACGTGGGGAGCACTTTACGATAAATTGGACAACGACGGCAACGGCAACTCGGTTGTAAATGCCGACACATTTTTAAGGAATTCAAAGAATAATATAATTTATACATCTTCAAAAAAATTAGTTGTTTTGGATGGGATTGACGATTATATTGTTGTGGACAAAGAGGATGTTTTGCTACTGTTTCCGAAGGAAAAGGAACAGGAAATTAAGGAACTCTTGAAAGAGATTACGATTAAATTTGGAAAAAAATATTTATAGATGGATACTTCCGAAAGCAACAAAGACGCAAAACAATCCCTTAAGATTTAAATTAAAGCTCGATACACTTCAGGTTACGGAATACCGATAAAAAAATCCCAGCAGAATTTGCTGGGATTTTTTTGTTGGATTCTTTTCTAAGGAATTAATTCTTAATGAATTTATAACTAACTGTTTTCTTTTCAACCAGAAGCATTGCAAAATAAGTTCCTGTTTTTAAACCAGAAACATCAATAGAACTTTGGTTTGAAACCTTAGTGTTTAGAATTATTTTTCCTGTAACATCTATAATTTGCACAGGAGTATTTTCAAGCCCTTTCAGCGCGAAATTAAGTGTTTCAGAAGTTGGGTTTGGGTATAATTTTAATTCATCTTTTGTATAGTCTGTAACCGCCAATGGAGAACTTCCTTCAACAATAATGTGGGTGGTATTTGTATCTGGATTTGGAACAACATCAACCGTTCCCGAAGGCCATTCAATGATGATCGTTTCAATGGTTGTGCTAGTGCCAATCCCAAAATGGGCCAACAGCGAATTCATATGTGAAAAGCCTTGCCCAGATCTTATTTCGCGCATTTGGGTTCCCCAATCGCCAACAATTTTTACACGCGCGCCAATTCCGTTTATGTTGCTTGCAACACCTTCTAAACCGATTTTTACCCAGTTATTGTCATTTCCATCATTAATGTAGAGGTTTCCGTCGTTAACAACATCTAAAAAACCATCGTTATTGAAGTCGCCAATTCCTCCTTCATCAAAATCTAAGTCTTGGCCAATAAAGGTCATATCGCCGTTATTGAGATATAATTCTTTAGACATTTCGGAAAAAATATCCACGAACCCGTCATTGTTGAAATCGCCGGATTGGTTTTCCCAAGCGCCAAGATCTGTAGGATTTATTCCTGAACCTGCAATAATATCGGTAAACATGCCGGTACCGTCATTTTCCATCAATCGGTTTTGAAAATCGTGGTTTACTATGAAAGCGTCGAAATCGCCATCGTTATCAAAATCCTCAAAAACGGTGGCCCAAGATTGTGCGTTGTCGCGCATTCCGATGTCTAGCCCATTTTCAGTAAAAGTGCCATCGCCATTATTTGTGTACATAGCATTATCTCGGTTTTCGTCTCCGGGAAGTGCACCACCGCGACATTTGGTTAAATACATATCGCTATCGCCATCGTTGTCATAATCTACCCAAATGGCAGCGTAATTTCCGGGTCGGTCCAAGGTAACAATTAATGTTTGGTCTAAAATCATATTTTGGCCTCCGCCGTTTCGGTATGGATGGCTAAGATCTACGTCATGGCAAATAAAAGCATCCAGCAAGCCATCGTTATTAATATCGGCAAGTGTAGACCTTTGTGAAAAAATATAATCAGGTTTGGGGACTTCAGTATAAGCAGTTCCATCTTCATTTGCGAATAGAAAGGATACACGAGAGCCATTTCCCAACAAAAGATCGTTGTAGCCATTACCATCAATATCGCCAGCGGCAACACTCCAGTCTGGAACGTTCTGTATACTAATAGGAATTAAAATTGAATTGAACGTTTGGTTGGGTAGCTGATAGTCTATACCAATACCGTTTGAAGATACGCGTACATAATCATCTAAATAATCGCCATTCATATCTACAGCAACTTCGGAAAAGTCCGGGTAATTACCAATTAGCCCGTTTTGGTTGGTAAATGTTACTTGGGCCATTAAGGATGCACTGAATAAAACAGTGCAAAGGGAAAGTAGTTTTCTCATCATAATATTTATAATATGGACTTTAAAATTAAAGCAAATTATTTGATAAATAGAAGAATAGGAAAAAAAATTAACCTTCCTTTAGCTGAACATCGCGTATTTTTTTGAAAAGATTTGAAGAATAAACAAAATTGGTCACATCTTCGTTATCCGTTTTGAAAATTTCTTGATTGGTGCCCTGCCAAACCAATTTGCCTTCTTTAAGCAAAACAACTTTTTCACCAATTTCCATCACCGAGTTCATATCGTGGGTTACTACAATAGTTGTAATGTCGTATTCGTGGGTGATTTCCTGAATGAGGTTATCAATTAAAGTAGCGGTATTAGGGTCAAGGCCCGAATTGGGTTCATCACAAAAAAGAAATTTTGGTTTGTTCACGATTGCCCTTGCTATGGAAACGCGCTTTTGCATCCCACCGGAAATTTCGGCCGGGAATTTTTTGTTTACGTTTTCAAGGTCTACACGATTCAGTACCTCGTTAACGCGGGCCAACATATCTTCTTTTTTCTGTTTGGTGAACATTCGCAACGGAAACATTACATTTTCTTCAATATTCATGGAATCGAACAATGCCCCGCCCTGAAAAAGCATACCAATCTCTTCCCGAAGTTGGCGCTGTTCTTCGTCATTCATACTTTGAATGGCTTTATCGTCGTAAAAAATTTTGCCTTGCTCAGGTTTAAAAAGTCCAATCATACATTTTAGCAACACGGTTTTTCCACTTCCGCTTTGCCCGATAATTAGGTTTGTTTTGCCTTTATCAAATTCAGTAGTGATTCCTTTTAGGATTTCCTCTTCTCCAAAACTTTTATGTACGTCTTCAACTTTTATCATGAGCTTAAAAGGAGTTGGGTTATAATATAGTTTGCAGAAATAATGAGCACACTGGTCCACACGAAGGATGTTGTGCTGGCCCGGCCCACTTCCAGCGCGCCACCTTTCATATAAAATCCTTGCCAGGAAGGCACGGTTGCCAAAATGAATGCAAACACAAAGGTTTTAAAGAATGCATAAAAAAGCTGATAAGGTATAAAACTATCCTGCAAACCCGAAATAAAGGCTGTGGAACTTGAAAAACCGCCATAAACACCAGCCACCCAGCCGCCCAAAATACCGAGGAACATAGAAATAACTATCAAAAAAGGGTAGAACATTAAGGCTACTATTTTTGGAAAAACCAAGTAGTTGAGAGAATTGATTCCCATAACCTCTAAAGCGTCAATTTGCTCAGTAACCCGCATGGAACCTATACTGGAAGTTATAAAAGATCCTACTTTACCCGCCATAATTATGGAAATAAAGGTAGGGGCGAATTCTAAAATAACCGATTGGCGCGTGGCGAAACCTATCAAACTTTTTGGGATGAGCGGATTGTTCATGTTCAGGGCCGTTTGTATTGCTACTACACCTCCCACAAAGAAGGATATAAACGCAACAATACCCAAGGAACTGATCATTAGATCGTTTATTTCCTTAAAGATGAGATGTTTTAAAACAGATGTTTTGGTAAAACTGCTAAACACCTTTTTAAGCATCAAAAAATAGGAACCAATATCTTGTAAATACTTCATAAAAAGATAACTTCGGCTAAAGTACTAAAATTACATCACTGTAATTTATAAAAGCAAGTTAAGAATTTTAGTATTCAGTGTTCAGTGTTCAGATTCACGAACTAACCTCACGTCATGCTGAGCGCAGTCGAAGCACACAGCCTCACCTCTTCAAAAGCTCCATCATTTTATGGTAAATATCGATGCTTTCGTAAATCCCATTAAAAAGGGAAGCTCCCGGTCCTTCAGCAAAAACAGGAACCATGGTAGCTGAATGTCCAGTTGTAGAAAAACTTGGTTTAATTTTATTATAATCTGTTCCCTCTGATGCAAGTGTATATCCGCCAGTTTCGTGATCGGCGGTAACAATAATTAGGGTTTCGCCATTTTGTTTTGCAAAATCCAACGCTACACCCAAGGTTTTGTCAAAATCCAATAATTCAGCTATAAGATAATCGGCATCATTATCGTGACCACCCCAATCAATTTGGCTTCCTTCAACCATTAAGAAAAATCCTTTCTCGTTTTTGGAAAGTTTTTCCAAAGCTAATTGGGTCGCGTTTGGAAGAAAATCGCCACGACCTTCGCTCATTTTCGGCATTCCGTCTTCGGCGAGTAATATTAATTCGTTTTTTGCATTTGGAGTTTTGGGAAGTTCATCAATAATTACTTCATACCCATTGGTTCTCATTTCAACCAAAAGATCCTTTCCGTCTTTTCTTTTGTTGAAGAATTTCAATCCACCCCCAGCAAAAAAATTTATGCCGCTATTGGGTGCAAAAGTGGTTATGTCTTCATACAAGCTTCGCGATTTTACGTGTGCATAAAAACTTGCCGGTGTGGCATGCTGAATGGAAGAGGTAGAAATAATGCCCGTGGCAAAGCCCCGTTTTGACAAATGCTCAACAATGGTTGGAATGGCAATGGTATCCTTATCAACGCCAATGGCGCCGTTATAGGTTTTTATTCCCGTGGAAAAGACAGTTGCCCCGGAGGCTGAATCCGTAATCAACTCGCTGGCGGACGAAGTTTTGATGAGACCAATTGTTTGAAAACGTTCAAAATTTGGACTGCCCTTTTTGTAAAATATGGCTGCAGAAACCTGGCTAAGACCCATGCCGTCGCCAATTAAAAGAATAATATTCTTTGGTTTTTTTATTTCGGAAGGAGTTGTTGAAACTGTATTGTCCTTTACTTGAACAGAAACACAGGAAGTTGAGATTATTGCAAGGGAAAACAATAGTGCGAGGAGGGAAAGCTTGATTTTCATTCTGAAATTTTGTTTGCAAAAATAAGGAATCTCAAGATTAAAGCACGTTAACAAAAGGTTGTTAAATTCAGAAATTTCGAATGGACTGTTTCCTAAACGACACCAAATTTTTTGCGGATATTTTTCCAGCGCAAATCGCGAATATATTTTCCTTCGGCTGCCGAAACAATAAATACTGTTCCACCTTTTTTGGCTTTAAAATAGCCTACCATGGAGTCTATGAAGAACTGGAAACTGTTCTTTTTGAAAGCCAGTTTTGCCGAAGCGATAAACGTGAGCCACAAACCGTAGCGCATTCTGTAAAAAGCTTCGCCTTGTTTGTATTTTGAATTTTTTGAATAATTTCCACCCGTAGGTTTCAAATGTTTAACGTGCAGCAACTCATCAGTCTTTAATTGCCAGCCGTGGTATTGGGCCAATAGTTCATCTACCGTGTCCCAGCCCATTGATGTTTTTAAACCTCCTATTTGCTGAAAACATTTTTTTCGATAGGCTTTCAGCGCCCCACGAATGTGGTCCTTATTGGTTAAATTTTCAACCACCCAATTCCCGTTTTTTTCGATGGTACAAAAGCCGCCAACCATACCATAAGTTGGATTGTTTTGAAAATGCTCCACAATTTTCTCGAGATAGTTTTTGGGAAAAATCAAGTCTGCATCAAATTTGCAGATAATATCATAGTCCTCATCAAGTGTTTCTAAACCCTTATAAAAAGCATTGATTACTTTACTTCCGGGTTCGTGCAGTGCTTCTGTATTGTGAAAAATACTTTCAATGAAATGATATTTTTCCGAAAATTTATCAATGATGTGTTGTGTGTCATCGGTTGAAGCATCGTTCACTACAACAACTCTTTTGGGGAGAAGTGTCTGTTCTACAATAGACTGAAGCGTTCCGCCAATAAATGCTTCTTCATTATGGGCCGGTATGACGATGTAGAAATCCATTAATCGCGAACGGCATAAACCAAATAATACCGGGGAGTAATCCGTCGAAGTAATGGACGTATCCCTAATTTTTTTACAGGATTGGTAAATTTTTCACTATTCACAATACGCCAGCCCGCTTTTTCGAGTAACCAATCAAATTGCCAATCTTCAAACTCGTGATAATGGCGGTCCCATTTGTCGGTTTTGCTTCTGTAAGCCGAAGCGAACCAAAGGTTTAAAGGAATGGAAGCGACCAGCTTTTTAGCTTTTATATCTCTTAAAACATTGAAAGGTGAAACCAAATGCTCAAAGATTTCAAAGGCGGTAACAACATCAAATTCTTCCGTTTTAACAACAGCTGTTTCTAAATCAAGATCTTCGCCGATTGTATTTGTAACCTTAAAACCTTCTTTTGTAAGTAACTCAGAAAATGGATTTTGCACCCCTAAATCAAGTATTTTATTTTCTTTCGAAATAACCTCTTTTAGAAAAAGGAGGGTGTGTTTGTATCTTTTCTTAGGAAACTTGCCTTCGTACATTTACATGGATTGTTATTCGTATAATATTTTGTTGCAGACATAGGATGTATAGACATAAGATATAAGACTAATGGAATCTTCAAAATTTAGTCTTACGTCCTAAGTCTATTAGTCTTATGTCATTTTTTAAACCTTATAAACAATCGCATTAATATTCATCCCGGCACCAACGCTGGCAAATATAACAACATCGCCTTTTTGGATGGAGTGTCCTTCCAGCTCGCCATTCAATACCAAGTCATATAAAGTTGGGACCGTCGCCACACTGCTATTGCCCAATTTATCTATGCTCATTGGCATAATAGCCTCAGGGGTAGTTTTGCCGTAAAGTTTGTAAAAACGATGTACAATGGCTTCGTCCATTTTTTCATTGGCTTGGTGGATAAAGATTTTTTTCACTTCATCAATGCCAATCCCTGTTTTATCCAAGCAAGTTTTCATTGCATCGGGCACATGGTTTAATGCGAATTCATAAATCTTCCGGCCATACATTTTAATATAACGCCGATTGTCCTTTTTCTCTAAATTGTTGCTTTCGCCAAAAAAGATGAAATGCGCCTCATCAAAAGCATAAGTCGCACTGAAATGATTTAGAATACCTCCAGCTTCTTCAGTTGCTTCAACCACAGCTGCGCCGGCGCCATCACTGTAAATCATAGAATCGCGATCATGCGGATCAACCACCCGCGAAAGGGCTTCTGCACCAACAACCAAGCATTTTTTAGCGATTCCCGCTTTTATAAAAGCATTGGCTTGGATCATTCCCTCAATCCAGCCAGGGCAACCAAAAAGAACGTCATAACCCACACATGTAGGGTTATGAATCTTTAGATTATGCTTTACGCGTGTAGCAATGCTGGGCACAGTATCGCTTTGTAGCGAACCATCTTTTACGTCGCCATAATTATGGGCAACAATAATATAATTGAGTTCTTCCTTATCAATTCCAGAATTTTTGATGGCGTTTTCAGCCGCAAACGAAGCTATATCGGAAGTGTTGAGGGTCTTTGGAATATAGCGCCTTTCGTTTATGCCTGTAATGGCTTTAAACTTTTCAATGATTACCTCATTTTTATGGCCAAAAGGGGTTCCGTCCTCATTGTAAAAATGATGATTGCCGAAATGTTCATTCTTTGCAATTTCACTCGGAATATAACTACCTATGCCTGTTATCTTGACATTCATAAATTGGAAATTATCGTTAAAAATACGGAAAAAAAAGTGTTCAGTATTCAGTGGCAGTATTCAGTAAATTAATTTCGTTTTAAAACTGACTACTGAATACTGCGACTGTAAACTTTTTTAAGCTTCCATATAAGCTTCAATCGGGTTACAGGTGCAAATCAAATTCCTGTCGCCATAAGCATCATCTACCCTTCTAATTGAAGGCCAGAATTTATTGTCTGCAATATACTCCAATGGAAATGCCGCTTCCTGTCTGCTATATGGGAAATCCCAAGCATCTGTAGTTAGCATTTGCAAGGTGTGGGGCGAATTTTTCAAAACGTTGTTTGTGTCGTTCTTATCTGCTGCTTCAATTTCCTTTCTGATGGAAATCATCGCATCACAAAATTGGTCCAAAGCCATCTTACTTTCGCTTTCCGTAGGCTCAATCATCAATGTTCCTGCTATTGGGAAAGAAACCGTTGGCGCGTGGAAGCCGTAATCCATCAATCGTTTTGCGATATCGGTTACTTCAATTCCTTTCGCTTTGAATGGGCGGCAATCCACAATCATTTCGTGGGCAGCCCTACCACGTTCGCCTGCGTAAAGCACTTCGTAATGGCCGTTCAATTTTTCTTTGATGTAATTGGCATTTAAAATAGCATATTGTGTGGCTTTTTTCAAACCATTTACTCCAAGCATACAAATGTAGGCGTAGCTAATCAAGCAAACCAACGAGCTGCCATAAGGCGCTGCGGAAACGGCTGTAATAGCTTTGTCGCCTCCAGTCTGTATAACAGGGTTTGAAGGTAGAAACGGCACTAGTTGTTTCGCAACACAAATTGGTCCAACGCCCGGACCGCCACCGCCGTGAGGAATAGCGAACGTTTTGTGAAGGTTCAAATGGCAAACATCAGCACCAATAGCACCTGGATTTGTCAAGCCAACTTGGGCATTCATATTTGCGCCGTCCATATAAACCTGCCCTCCGTTTTCGTGAATAATACTTGTTACTTCACGAATCGCAGATTCATAAACTCCGTGTGTTGATGGGTATGTAACCATCAAGCAGGAAAGATTGTCTTTGTATTTTATTGCTTTTTCGCGTAAATCATCCACATCAATATTTCCCTCATCGGTAGATTTTGTAACAACCACTTGCATTCCTGCCATAACGGCACTTGCCGGGTTTGTTCCGTGGGCGGAAGAAGGTATCAAGCAAATGTTTCTATGATTTTCCCCGCGAGATTCGTGATAGGCACGAATCACCATCAAGCCTGCATATTCACCCTGTGCACCACTGTTTGGTTGAAGGGAAGTCCCTGCAAAACCAGTGATTTCAGTAAGTTGTTTTTCCAGTTTTTTCAAAACTATCTGATAGCCTTCCGCTTGTTCCATGGGAACGAAAGGGTGCATATTGCCCCACATTGGGTCGCTTAACGGCAGCATTTCCGCAGCGGCGTTTAATTTCATGGTGCACGAACCCAATGAAATCATAGAGTGGTTCAACGAAAGATCTTTGCGTTCCAGTTTTTTGATGTAGCGCATCAAATCGGTTTCGCTGTGGTATTTGTTGAAAACTTCCTGTTGCAGAAACTCGGTTTTACGGGCAACTTCTTTTGGGATTTTATTCCCAGTTTCCAATTCAGTAATCTTTTGGAAATCCTTTTTAGTGGCTTCGGAAAAAATTGAAACTATTTTGTTTAAATCCTTTACAGTAGTGGTTTCGTTGATTGAAATGGAAACCGTTTCATTATTGGGATAGTAGAAATTCACTTCTTTCGCTTCAGCCAAAAACTTAATTTTTGTGGCGTCGGCCTTAATGGCGATGGTATCAAAATAAGTTTCATTTATTTGCTCAAATCCCAATTTTTCCAAAGCGGTTGCAAGCGTAGCCGCCCCATTGTGGACTTTTTTCGCAATATACTTTAAACCTTCCGGCCCGTGATAAACGGCATACATTCCAGCCATAACCGCCAATAAAACCTGAGCGGTGCAAATGTTTGAAGTTGCTTTATCGCGCTTAATGTGTTGTTCCCTTGTTTGCAGTGCCATCCGCAAGGCACGGTTGCCGTCGGTATCTTTGGTAACACCAATAATTCTTCCGGGAATACTTCTTTTGTATTCATCCTTTGTGGCGAAGAAAGCCGCATGTGGCCCACCATAACCTAACGGAATTCCGAAACGTTGTGTAGTTCCAACAACTACATCCACTCCAAAATTACCTGGAGATTCCAGCAGCACAAGGCTTAAGATGTCTGCGGCAACGGCAACTTTTATATGGTTTTCGTTCGCTTTTTCTATGAAATCTTTATAGTTGTAAACCTTTCCGGTTCTGCTTGGATATTGAAGGATTGCTCCAAAGAATTCATCTGAAAAATCAAAATCTTCGTGTTTGCCAACTACCAATTCAATTCCCAAAGGAATGGATCGCGTTTCAAGAACGGAAAGGGTTTGCGGCAGCACTTCTTCGGAAACAAAAAACTTCGCGGCGTTATTTTGTTTTTTTTCTTTTTCGCGGACGTTATAAAGCAAGGCCATTGCTTCGGCGGCGGCGGTTGATTCGTCCAAAAGGGAGGCATTTGCAAGCTCCATTCCGGTTAAATCTGTTATTACGGTTTGGAAATTCAACAATGCTTCCAGCCTGCCTTGGGCAATCTCTGCTTGGTATGGCGTGTAAGCCGTGTACCATCCCGGGTTTTCCAAAATATTTCGTTGGATTACGGGAGGCAAGTTAGACTGGTGATACCCAAGCCCAATATATGTTTTGAAAAGTTTATTTTTTGAGGAAAGTTCCGTAATGTGCTCCAGGTATTCCTGCTCGCTCATCGCTGTGTCCAAATCGAGTGCTTTTTTCAGCAAAATATCGTCTGGAACGGTTTGGTAAATTAGTTGGTCTATAGAGCTTACACCAATGGTTTTGAGCATTTCGGGAAGGTCGTTTTCCCGGGGACCGATATGCCTTAAAGCAAAAGAATCTGTATTCATTAATTCGGGTTTGAATTTAGGTCGCAAAATTACAATATTTAACCTAAAACAATTCGCTTTTAAGTATCTGAAAAATTTTATTTTTCAACTAAATATAAAGGTAGCCACACTTTAATTATTTTTGGCAAATGAAGATTTTGAGGGCTGTATTTGCTTTTTATATAAACAGTAGCATCCACGTTGCTTTGGCTGTGGTTGCGCTATTGGCTATTACGGTATTGGAATACGACTTAAACGTTCCCAGCGCCCTTTGGCCGTTTATCTTTCTCGGGGCCTTAACGGGTTATAATTTTGTGAAATACTCTAAAATTGCAGGTTTGTACCATCGAAGGTTAACAAAATCCTTAAAAACGATCCAGGTTTTTTCGGCGGTGTGTTTCGTTTTATTGGGGATTATTGCGTTTCAGCTTAATATAATCACCCTTTTGGTTACCGCAGGGTTTGGATTGGCAACTTTTTTTTATGCGGTCCCTTTTGCGGGAAGTAAGAGTTTAAGGAGATTTGCTGGAATAAAGATTTTTGTAGTAGCTTTTATATGGGCGGGAGTTACGGTAATTGTTCCAGTAGTTGCAGCGGAAGTGAGCATTTCGGGCGATTTATTGCTTACTTTTTTTCAAAGGATTATGATTGTAATTGCGCTTATTCTACCTTTTGAAATCCGCGATGTACCCTATGATTCACTATATCTTAAAACGCTGCCACAGCAGCTTGGGGTGAAAACCACAAAATTGATAGGGGAAGGGGTTTTGTTGCTCTGCCTGGTTTTTGAATTTTTTAAGCAAGATTATGCGGTGGCATATATACTAAGCTTGCTAGTTTTTTGTGTGGTTTTGGGATGGCTTATAGTTATTTCAAAAAAGGAACAGACGCGTTACTTTTCCTCTTTTTGGGTGGAAGGGCTGCCAATACTTTGGTATGCACTTTTCATCCTATTTGAACAGCTTTAGAACTGTTGTCCATTTTTCATTTCTTCCTGAATTCTGGTTTTTAATTGTTGCTTTTCTTCAGGGCAGAGCGTTTTTATATTTGCGGTTTTCATCGTTTCTGTAAGCTTGCTGTTTCGTTTTGCATGGCCTCGGCAGAAGCTACATATAAGGATGTGCATTTTAAATTTTAATTTTTCGAAGAAGCTAGCTTCTTTATATTGGCTTTTGTCACATACGTGAACGGCTTCATCACATTTCATAAACTTCATAATTCTTAGTTGAACCAATTTTCCTCAAGACACTCAACCATTGATTTGCGTGCCCGGTGAATTATTACCCAAAGGTTAGACGGCGTAATATTGTATTCTTTACAGATGGCTTCGGTATCCATATTTTCAATGGTTTTCTTTTTAAAAATGCTTGCTTGCTTTTTGGGCAGTTTGTCCAGGCACTCAAAAATTGCCAGCCCCAATTCCTCATTTTCCATTTTGTCCTCGGCGTTTTTGTCAAAAGGATCGGCGGCGTTTTCCTCAAGCCAATCGCCTTCAGAATCATCGTCGCGATATGAAATATGTACCTCCGCCCTTCCTTTACTGGAATTAATTTTACGGTAGTAATCAATTATTTTTCGCTTTAAAATTGAAATAAGCCACGTGCGTTCAGTAGCCTCACCCTTAAAGTTGTTTTTCGATTTCAACCCTGCCAAAAATGTTTCAGAAATAAGGTCTTGTGCAACTATGTGGTCGTTTACCCTTACAATGGTATAATTGTAAAGGTAATCTGCATATTTGTCAACCCATTTGTCGGGATTCAGTAG
The DNA here is from genome assembly GCA_030690315.1 of Aequorivita sp. Taxonomy (GTDB): domain Bacteria; phylum Bacteroidota; class Bacteroidia; order Flavobacteriales; family Flavobacteriaceae; genus Aequorivita. Next base: position 43,966 of record JAUYGY010000056.1, on the reverse strand, counting down.
TTCCAAAAGAATAGTGTTTAGCCTATTTCAAAAATAGGGAAGTTTATAGAACATATACGAAAAGCTCAACAGTTTAGTTTAAAATATTTTAGGTTTAAATAGTTAAACTTTGCGAATATGGAATTAAATTCAACAGATATTTTAATTTTACGTCTTTAACCTTATAATTCTCCCAATGAAAAAGTTTACTTCAGGAATAGTTGCGTTCCTATTATTTTCTGCCGTGGCAATTGCCCAGCAAGGAACATCTGTTTATGCCACTATGGATGCAACAGATGCCGTTTCAATTAAAGAACTATTCCCAAATGAAATTACAATTTTTGAGAGTAAGCACACTCAGGCTGCGGTACTAATTTCCGAAGAATTAATCCATAAAATCCATGACAATGTAAAAACCCACGGGCCGGGTTATATTTTTAGAGCTTCCGAAGAAAAGGCTATTCAGGCTTTAGATCGTACTGCAAACCGAAATCCACTTGTCGATTTTACAATAACCGAAACCACATTTGTTAATGAATGTTTGGATTTGGTGGACGGCACCAATATTGAAAACGACATTTTGGATCTGCAAAGTTACGGAACCCGTTACCACAACAAACCGCAAGCAGAACAAGCGGTTTTAGACCAACAGGCAAAATGGGATGCTATGATCCTTGCTTCCGGAAGAACGGATGTGCACACCCGTATTTATGAACATGTGAACACTCCAATGCCTTCCGTTATATTAACCATTGACGGTGCCAATACCCCAAATGAATTTGTGATTATTGGCGGGCATATAGACTCAACCGCCTCCCCAAGTAACAATGATTCATCTGGAGCCGATGACAATGCTTCGGGCATCGCATCATTAAATGAAATGGTACGCGTTTTATTGGAAAAGGACTTTGTGCCAAACCGCACAATTGAGGTTATGGCTTTTGCTGCCGAGGAAATAGGGCTTGTGGGCTCTGCGGAAATTGCTGAGGAATACGCAAATAATGGTATTAACGTGGCAGCTTATGTGCAGTTTGATATGACTGGCTACCAAGGTTCCAATAGCGATATTTACTTAACCACAGACTGGTACAATAGCTCAACATTAAATAATTATTTAGCTGCATTGATGGACAATTACAACGCATCGGGCGCGCATAGTTTCACCTACAATTATACAGAATGTGGTTACGGCTGCTCAGACCATGCAAGTTGGGCCGACAATGGCTTTGCTGCGGCTTTTCCATTTGAAGCCGATTTTGGAGAGCATAATCCCAATATTCATACTTCCGCTGATACGTATTCTTTTTTCAACACCCCAGAGCATTCCGTTAAGTTTGCAAAACTGGGATTGGAGTTTTTGATTGAAGCCGCAAAACCGCAAATACTTTCAGTAGATGATTTTTCTGAAAATGCCATCCGTGTTTTTGTAAAAGATAAGACCTTGAATTACCGTCTGAACAATACGGTTTCAAACGTAAAGGAAATTTCTGTTTACAATGTGGCAGGGCAAAAAATATTTTCTGAAGTAATGAACAATGAAGAAGGAAGCGTGCAACTGCAGCAATTTGCCCAAGGATTTTATATTGCGCATTTCACTTTGGAAAATGGACATGCGTTTACAACGAAATTCATATTGAATTAGTAAACAGGAAATATGCAATAGGCTTAAAGCTTAAAGCTTTAGGCTTTAAGCTTTAAGCCTATTGCAATAATCCCGCACGTTTCAAAAGCGCTTCAGGGTCTGGTTTTTGCCCTCGAAATTTTATGTACAGTTCCATCGGGTCCAACGTTCCGCCTTGCGAAAGCACAAAGTTTTTAAATCTATCCGCCACTTTTTTATTGAAGATACCTTCCTGTTTAAACAAGGCGAAAGCATCCGCATCCAAAACCTCAGCCCATTTATAACTATAATATCCCGCAGAATATCCGCCTTGGAATATATGTGAAAACGACGTGCTCATACAGTTTTCCTTTACATCGGGATATAGTTGAGTGTCATCAAAAGCTGCTACTTCAAAGGCTTTTACATCTTTTATTCCGGAAAAGCCTGTCCTGAGCGCAGTCGAAGGGCCATGCCATGCCATATCCAGCATTCCAAAGCTTAACTGCCGTAGCGTAGCCATTCCTTCGTGAAACGTAGCGGAATCCTTTATCTTTTCAATGTATTCCATTGGGATAATTTCTCCCGTTTTATAATGTGTTGCGAAGAGTTCCAGCGTTTCTTTTTCATAACACCAATTCTCCAAAATCTGGCTTGGCAACTCCACAAAATCCCAATACACGCTGGTGCCGGAAAGACTGGGGTAGTGGGTGTTTGCCAAAATTCCATGAAGAGCGTGACCAAATTCATGGAAAAAAGTAGTTACTTCATTGAAAGTTAAAAGTGAAGGTTTGCTCGCCGTAGGCCCTTCGACTCCGCTCAGGACAGGTTTTGTAAAATTGCACACTATTGAAATATGTGGACGGTCGTTCCTGCCATTCTTTATTTGCTGAGGTTTATAGGAAGTCATCCAAGCGCCATTTCGCTTTCCGGCACGTGGATGGAAATCTGCATAAAAGATGGCTGTCAATTCGCCTTCATCGTCTTTTACCTCGTATGTTTTTACATCATCGTGGTATTTGTCTATGTTTTGCACTTCCTCAAAACGAAGTCCGTATAGTTTTTCTGCAACTGTGAAAATGCCATTGATTACGTTTTTCAATTCAAAATAGGGCTTTAGCTTTTCATCATCAAGATTGAAAAGTTTCTGTTTTAGTTTTTCGGAATAATAAGCGCCATCCCATTTTTCCAGATGGTCAATTCGGTCCAAATCCTTCGCGAAGGCAGTCAATTCATCAAATTCCTTTTGTGCTGCGGGTTTTGCTTTTTCAAGCAATTCATTTAAAAATGATTTTACTTTTTCTGGGGTTTCCGCCATTCTTTCTTCCAACACAAAATGCGCGTGACTTTCATAGCCCAAAAGATTCGCACGCTGGTGACGAAGGTTTGTAATCTGCAAGACATTTTGCTGATTGTCCAATTCGTCATTATGAAAACAGCGGGCACCAAAAGCAATCGCCATTTTTTTGCGAAGCTCGCGATTGTCAGCATAGGTTAAAAAGGGAACGTAGCTTGGATAATCCAAAGTGAAAACCCAGCCTTCTTTTCCTTTTTCGGCTGCGGTTTGGGCGGCTGCTTCAATTGCGCCTTCCGGCAAACCGGACAGGTCTTTTTCATTTGTAATATGAAGTTCAAATTTATTGGTTTCCGCCAAAACGTTTTCGCCAAAAGTGAGGCTCAGTTTTGAAAGTTCGGTATCTATTTTTCGAAGTTGCAGCTTTTTTTCTTCCGAAAGATTGGCGCCGTTTCTAGAAAATGCCTTGTATTTTTTATCGAGAAGCATCTGCTGTTCTTCGGAAAGATTTAAAGTGTCTTTTTGGTTGTAAACCGCTTTTATTCTTTCAAACAAAGCTTCGTTCAGCAACATATCATTACTGAATTCGGTAAGCAATGGCGAAATTTCCTGTGCCAGTTTTTGGATTTCATCATTGGTTTCGGCACTGTTGAGGTTGAAGAAAATACTTGTCGCGCGGTCCAATTGTTCGCCGGTATTTTCCAGTGATTCCACCGTATTTTTGAAAGTAGCTACTTCAGGATTTGATGTAATTGCATCAATTTCAGTCTTAGTTTCTTCAATCAATTTGCTGATGGCTGGATGGAAATGCTTGTTTTCAATTTTTGAAAAAGGAGCGGTGTTGAAGTTTTGTAATAGGGGATTCATTAAAGATTTTAGTTTTTAGATGTAAGATTTTAGATTGAAAATTCTTTTTCCAGACAAATAATTTGAACTTTTAATTACTAATTACTAATTACTGACCACTGCGTGCTTTTTCCGCCCCTTCCTCAACCTTATTTTTAAGGCTTTCTTTATAAGCAATAATCTTGTCCAAAACAGTTGTGTCTGAAGACCCGATAATCTGTGCCGCCAAAATACCTGCGTTTTTGGCACCATTCAAGGCAACGGTAGCCACGGGCACGCCACCCGGCATTTGGAGAATGGATAGAATGCTGTCCCAGCCATCAATGGAGTTGCTGGATTTTATGGGTACGCCAATTACTGGCAAAGGCGATAGCGAAGCGATCATCCCCGGAAGGTGCGCCGCACCGCCGGCCCCTGCAATTATTACTGAAATGCCGCGCGTGTGGGCGTTCTTTCCATAGTCGAAAAGTTTGTCGGGCGTGCGGTGGGCAGAAACGATATCCACTTCCACTTCAATGTTAAATTCTTTTAAAATAGCTACCGCTTCCTGCATTACTGGCAGGTCGCTGGTGCTTCCCATTATTATTGCTACTTTGGTCATCATTGGTTTCAGGTTTCAGGATTCAAGTTCCAAGTTCAGGTTTGCTCCGCCAGTTCGCTTCGCTCGGGCCAGGTTTAACTGATGGCTTGAAATATATTATTTAGTTTCTTCTTCCGAGTTCATTAAATTCATAACGACGCTTATCATTATGTCCTTTTCTGCGGGATTGCTTTCCGCAATCATCAAAGTTAAGGCAACTAGGGTATTATTGACAATTTTTTTTGTTCCATCTTTATTATACAGAAAATCATTTTTGGCTAAATACCATACAAAAAGCCAAGCAGCAATTCGTTTATTGCCATCGGTAAAGGAATGATTTTTTACCACCAAATATAAAAGGTTTGCTGCTTTTTCTTCGAGACTTGGATAAAGATCTTTTCCATCGAAGGTCTGGTCAATTACTGCGATGGAACTTTTAAAGGATTGATCTTTTTCATTGCCAAAGAGATTAGAACCGCCAAACTTTATCCTTAATTGTTCAATAGCTCTAATAGCTTCTTCATAATCTACGCTGAATGTTACCTTTTTATCAGTAACTTTTTTTGAAAGCTTTTGATGATCATAATTATCCAAAATGTCAAGTGCTCTTGCATAATCGGAAAGCACTTCCATCAAACCTTCGGCTTCATCTGTATTCGAGATTTGTTTTGATGCGCGTTTTACAAGCTGAATTGTTTGTTGCAGTTGTTTTAGGCGTTTTTCATTTATAGAATAACCTTTGACCAGAAGTTCTTTCAATTGATTTGTAGCCCATATTCTAAATTGGGTTCCTTTTTTTGAATTTACTCTGTAACCAACTGAGATAATTACATCTAAATTAAAAAATTCAACTTGATATGTTTTGCCGTCAGAGGCAGTTGTTGCATTTTTTGCAACAACTGAATCTCTTTCAAGTTCTCCTTCTTTAAAAACATTCTTGATATGTCTTGAAATAACTGATTTATCTTTGTCAAATAATTCTGAAATTTGATTGAGTGAAAGCCAAACGGTTTCGTTATCAAATTTTACTTGAACGTCCATAAGGCCATCGTCAGCCTTATAAATAATAATATTTGAAAGATTTTTAGCGATAAATTATATTTTTGAACTTGGCGGGATTCCCGCCAAGTTGCTTAACTCTCAAAAATTTGAACTTGTGCATTTTTTTCAACAGTTCATTTTTTATTCACTTATTACCTCAATAGTCTTCTTAACCTCCTCCGCAATCATTCGCGCTTTGTTGAGGTCTTTGTTAACTATTGTTACGTGGCCCATTTTTCTAAAGGGACGGGTTTCTTTTTTACCGTAAATGTGGGGCGTTACGCCTTCCATCGCTAATATTTTTTCAATGTTTTTATAGACTACCGGGCCGGTGTGGCCTTCAGCGCCTACTAAGTTAACCATTATGCCGCCCACTTTACTGTCCGTATTTCCCAAAGGTAAATCTAATATGGCTCTAATTTGCTGCTCAAATTGGTTGGTGTAGCTAGCTTCAATACTGTAATGGCCACTGTTGTGGGGTCTTGGTGCGACTTCGTTTACGAGGATTTCATCATCTTCTGTTTGGAACATTTCCACAGCCAAAAGGCCTACGTGTTTAAAGGCTTCGGAGACTTTGGTGGCTACGGCTCTTGCTTTTTGCGCAACAGCTTCGTCTATTCTTGCGGGACAGATTACGTATTCCACTTGGTTGGCTTCGGGGTGGAACTCCATTTCAACTACGGGATATGTTTTTACTTCTCCGGAAGGATTTCTGGCAACTATTACAGCCAGTTCATTTTTAAAGGGAATCAACTTTTCTGCGATGCAAGCGCCTTCCGAGAGTGGGATTACGTCCTCGGCTTGTCTAACAATACTTACGCCTTTGCCGTCATAACCGCCGGTGCAGCTTTTCCAAACAAAAGGGAAATGCAGTTCCTTGCGGACAATGGCTTCGTTTAGATCATTTTTATCTTTGTAAACTTTGAATGGTGAAGTAGGTATTTGGTGCTCTTTATAAAACTGTTTCTGCACGCCTTTGTCCTGAATATTTCTAAGCGTCGCGGCACTGGGATATACTTTTATACCTTCGCTTTCCAGTTTTTCCAAGGCATCAATGTTCACGCCTTCAATCTCAAAAGTGAGCACGTCCACCTGCTTGCCAAAAGTATAAACGGTTTCAAAATCCATCAAATCCCCTTGCTGAAAATTATCTGCGGCAATACGGCAGGGAGCTTCGGCGCTGGGGTCTAAAACGCTGGTGCGGATATCCCATTTACGGGTTTCATAAAGCATCATTTTGCCCAACTGCCCGCCGCCAAGAATGCCGAGGGTGAAGTTGGTGGAGAAGTAGTTCATATTTGTTGATGGTTGATGGTTGTCGCTCTTTGCTCTTCGCTCTTCGCTCTTCGCTCTTCGCTTATTTTGAATGCAAAGATAGGTATTTCGTGAAAGGTGAAAAGGATTGGGACAAGTGTTAGGGGTTTTTCCTTTACATTGTTATATTTTTGGATTGGGCGTACTGTTGCCTCCATCCAAAATCATTTTCCATTTCCCGTCTTCCTTCTTTTTCCAGATTGTCACATAATTGCCATAGTAAGTTGTGTCCGGTGTTTTGAACTGCCAATTGCCCCACGAATATCCTAACTCACCAGACCTTGCCACCTCAGCTTTTATTGGATGCCAAGTGATGGTTTTGGTGTCGTTGTTTTTATCAAAGGAATTCGCGAAAGCCATTTTTCCCAGTATTGGTAATTGCCCATTCCCAAGTTTCACAAAACTGCTATCGGCAACCGATAGGAGCGCGTTATTGAAGCCTATTTCTGATGCCAGATTACTAGCATCTTTATCGGCCACTATTATTTGTTGCGGGGATGGGGCTGTGCTATTTTGATTTTGCTCATCGCAAGCCCAAAAGATTGTAAAAACGAGTACATATTTTAGTTTCATAGATAGTTTATTTAGTGCGATAATTTTTTAATTAAACAGATAGTCTGTTAATAGACGTACTGCCATTTAATAAGTTACGGTGTTACTATTGGATTGTTGGATTGTTGGATTTTTAGATTGTTGGATTGTTGGACTGTTGGATTGTTTAATAGCATACGTTTAAAGCCTACAGCCTAAAAAGCGTAGTTGCAATAACCCCTTTCCCACCAGCCAAGGCAACAGCAGATAATTGTGTTACTTCTTTAATCTTAAAATTAAAGGGTGGAGCTAATAGATTTACCCCGCTTTGTTTTTTCAGTCTATTTCCCTGTCCTGAAATAATATCTTTATTGGGAATAAAATCTTCTTCGGGTATATGTTCTGTTAGAATAATATATTTAAAAGCAGCTAACTTGTTCACTATACTCTGTATTTCAGCATTTGATAAATGTTGTAACACCTGTCTCAATATAGCACAATCCCCAGAAGGCAGATCGGCTACCGCAATGTCCAAACAATGGAATTCTAAATTAGCTGCTTTAAATTTTTCCTTATTACGGGCTATCAGACTTGGCACTATATCTAATGCAACATACTTCTTGGTATGCTTTACCAATGCTTTCCCAACATTAAAATCGCCACAGCCTAAATCGTAAACCGTTAGCGGACTTTCAAACGAAGTTAAAAAAGATGTTACTGCGGTTATATATGGATTTACTATTTCTGGAAGGTACGAGCCCTCTCCTGAATAAAAATCGGCTTCATTGCCACCCCAAAGGTTCATTTCATAAACCTGTTCCATAGCCAGCTTAGTGGGCCAGGGGGTTTTTGATTTTCTTGTTTCGTTCTCCTTTTTGTCCACGAATAAGTTATTGGTGTTCAAATGTACTATTAAAAGCCTCTATGCTTAAAGCCTAAAGATAACTACTGACAGTATATTTGCCTGTATTGCGAAGGAGACATACCGGTTTTATTTTTAAAAATACGGTTAAAACTGGCTTTGGACTGAAATCCCGAATCTTGTGCCAAGCCCAACAAAGTGTATTTTTTACTCTCCTCCTCTTTTAATTTTTCCTGTACTTCGGTAACCCGGTAATCATTGATTAAGGTGTAAAAATTAATATGGAGGCTTTTATTTAAAAATTCTGAAAGCTTTCTGCTGCTAATGTCCATTTCTTCAGCCAAATCGGTAAGACTAAGACTGTCATTTAAATACAGCTTTTTAACTTCCAACAATTCATACAGGCGTCTCTTTAGCTCTTTTGCTTCCCCATCGCTAATTCCCATAGCATTTGGTAAGGAAATTACATTTTTTTCCGTCGCAACTTCCTGGGCGGAATTATTCACAACAAAACCTGGAAGCAGAATATTGGATTGAAAAATTCCCTTATACCCTAAATAGCTATAAAGAACAATAAACAAAAAGGCGATAATGGTACCTATGTTCCAAGGAATCATTGCGTAGTTAAGTTCATAAACAGAAAAAACGCTGTCCAATACTACAATGATGAACAACCCAACAAGCAAATTATGAAACCACGACAACCCCGTCTGGTCCAATGAGGAATAGTTTTCTAGGGAAGCGGTGCGAATGCGCTCGGTAAGTCGGTAAGTAATTATAATGTAGACCAGGAAATAAGCATTTTCAACCAAATTGAGATAATCAGCTATGGCAGCGTAATTTTTACCATAATCTGTAAGATAAGGTGTGGCCATACTTACAGCTACGGGCAATGAAACTAAAAGCCAATTACAAAAAAATGGCAGTAAGTGAAGCCATAAAGCGGGTACTATTTTCTTATTTGGAAGGATAAGTGCCTTGAGGTAAAAGTAAGTTACTGGGCCTAAAAGGTAGCCAGCCCCATTTCCGAAAAAAAAGGCTAAGGCCCCTAGATCACGTAACCGATGGAGAAAGGCGTAATAATATAACAGAAAGAAAAAACTATTGGCAAAAAAAATAAAAAGAAGATTTTTTGAATAATGTGTACGTGCTTTGAACAAAAAAATCATCAGCAGAAATAACAGCGCCATCCCTGCAATTAAAATAAAATCCACGAACATTGCCCATTTTTCCACGGATGAAAAGTAAGACAATATTCGTAGATTTCCAATAGAATCGGGAGAGGAGGAATTAATTTTTGATCAGTTTTATGGTATCGCTTCCCACTATATTTAAGTAATATATTCCCGATTGAATGGCTTCAAAGCTAATTTGCTTTGAACTATCAATAGATCCAGTAAGGATACTTCTTCCCTGTACATCAAATAAATTAAACGATTTCCCAAGAAGATTTTCTGAACTCGCAAGATATACCACAGAATCCACTGGGTTGGGATAGACAGTAACCTCAGAATAATTGTTTGTTGGAACTCCCAACATAGTGGCAGCTATTTTAATAAGGTAGTTGTCCCTAAAGTCTATGGATGTTATTTCCATAATCTCGCCTTCCAGTGGATTTATATCCACTGTTTTTTCAAAATGTCCGGAAAGATAAACATAGCCCTGCGCATCAGCACCTATTTTGTGGGTATCCAAAAAGTCGGCGCCTCCAAATGTAAAGGCGTTCACGAAATTTCCGTCAGTATCCAAAGCACACATATAGGCATCGGTGGCATTGGCAGATTGCTTTGTCAAATTAAAAGTAGTACTCTGGTCTGGATCAAAATCGGCTGTAGCTGCAAAATATCCTGTAGTAAATACATTTCCGCCAGCATCAACAGCTATGTCAAAACCAAACACCGTATCATCGCTCTCGATAGGTTTTGCCCATTCTAATATCCCCAATGGACTGATTTTCATTGTAAAACCATTGTACACCAAATCTGATGTAAAAATATGATCCGTGTTCGCCGCGTCGGGACTGAAGTTTACGGTTCCATTAAAATGCCCCGTGAGGTAAACATTATCGTTGGCATCTACGGCAATTCCCCTTGCCTCTGCATTGCCATCGTGGGTAGCCCCGGCAAACACAAGTTCCCCTGCGCTATTAAGGTGCAGCATATAGCTTGAAAAGCCTTCTGTGCTGCTGGTTAGGTTGAATTCCTCTGAACCACTTGGATCAAAATCTGTAGTTCCTTCAAAATAGCCAGCAATAAAAATATCGTTCGCACTGTTTAACTTCATATCAAGGGCCAGATCCAAATCGGGGCCGCCATACCTTTTGGCAGAGATAAAATCCCCACTTTCGGTCAAGTTCAGCAAAAATGTATCACTTCCCCCTTCGCTATCTAAAATATGTTCATTGGTGCTGGGATCAAAATCTGCAGGTTCATAAAAGTAACCCAGCACTGTTACGGTTCCGGTTGAGCTCACTACAATGGCAGTAGATTCTTCATAGCCAGTGCCGCCAACGCTCTTGGCCCATAAAAATTCCCCAGCTGCATTCAGCTTGAGGATAAAGATATCGCCGCCACCAAGGGAGGTGAGATTCGCTTCCCCTGCGCCTGGATCAAAATCGACTGTTCCGTCATAGTATCCCGTTACATAAACGTTGCCATCGGCATCAGTGGTAATTCCCACCCCGTAATCAAAGAACTCATCGCCCATACTTACCGCCCATTCAAAACTGCCATCGTTATTTGTTTTTAAAATATACACATCGTAAAATCCGTTGGAAGTAAGATTGGCTTCGGAAGCTGAGATGTCAAAATCTGCGGTATCCGTAAAATAACCGGTGGAATACGTATTTCCATTGCCATCGGTATGCATATCCCGCAACACATCCTCACCCGAACCACCATAGGCGCCACCCCATTCAAAGGATTGGGCATGGAGATAAAACGTTGAAAGAAATAAGAATAGGGAAATAGTAAAAGTTTTCATTGGTATTTGTTTTTAAGAATTAATGAAGGTTTAAGCCATAAACAGCAATAACTATCGCAAAAATAAGGGGTATTTCTGAGACAAAAGACTTATTGGAAGCAGTAAGACCTATGCAAACGCTTGAGAACAAAAGGCATAGGGTATTTTAACATTTTTGGAATGGTTTAATCGATTTATCCCAGTAAATTTTAATTAGACAGAAAAGAATAAAGATAAAAGACTTAAGTCAAAAGATTATAGACAATAGACTATAGACTATTCACGATCGCTATTTACTCCAAACGTTGAATCTACGATTTGCATCAGTCGTTCCTCCTTTGCAATGACGACACGGGTAATGGAGTAAACCGTCATTGCGAGCGCAGCGCGGCAATCTCATGAGGCTACTTGTTATCATGATGGTAACTACACCCTGGACAGATTGCTTCACTTCGACTACGCTCAGTGCAGGCAGTCGTTCCTCCTTCGCAATGACCCTTCGGCTTCGCTCAGGGCAGGCTTTTGAAGGATGGACGGTACCAGCCTGCCTCGAGCGCAGCGCGGAAAATTGAAGATTCAACGTAGTTAATCCCATGAAGCTACTCAAAAATGTTTAGCTTTACTATTCCGAACGAAGTCTAATTGGAGTTCCGCAAAACATTGCTGTTGTTGGCGGCGAAAAAAACACGAATTATCAATTGGTTATGGAAAACTATACTATTCCTTCACAGACGCAAATTGGCCATGTGCATTTAAAAGTGGCGGATCTTCAGCGCTCCCTTACATTTTATTGTGATCTATTGGGGTTTCAATTAACTACTATGTATGGAAACCAGGCAGCATTTATTTCGGCAGGGGGTTACCACCATCACATAGGCCTCAATACATGGCATAGCAAAGGATTGCCGCCTGCCCCTAAGAACAGTGTAGGTTTATATCATACTGCCATTCTATACCCTACAAGAAAAGACCTCGCACTAATCTACGCCCGTTTGCGAAAAGCGCATTATCCCTTAACCGGGGTTAGTGACCATGGAGTTTCAGAGGCTTTATACCTTGATGACCCCGATGGCAATGGGGTAGAGTTGTATTGCGACAGACCCAAGGAGCTATGGTCTTACCATACAGATGGCACTATAAATATGGTTACCGAGCCTTTGGATCTGGAGGATTTACTAAGGGAATTGGACACTCTTTAAGGTATTATGAATAGGAGAAAAACCATTGATTACACCTTCGCGGCACAGCGTTCCGTGTATCGATTTCCTATGCTTACCTATATAGGCGTGTATGTAAATTTCTGGATTATAGCAAACCTTTTACTGGTTACGATCATTACTTTGGTTTCCAAAATTTTTAGTGAAACACTGGACATAGCAATTACGGGAAGACTTGGCCCTTTTGTTTTAACAGCTGTTATTGTAGGTTTATTGTATGGACTAGGGCTTGGATTGGCCAGTTATTACTTGGATAGGACCGTGTTCAAAAGGTGGTCAATAGGAAAAGTAATTATCTTTAAGGTAGTCGGTTCCTTGGCACTACTAAGCATACTGCTATGGCTCATCAAGGAGGTGCTGTATGTAAAAGTTATTGCGCCATCCCTATCGCTACCACTCATTGTAAACGAAAAATCCTGGGAATACCTCTTCCTTTTGTTGTTGGTGTATTATTTTTTTCTGTCGGTCCTGGTTTCCTTCATCACCCAAATAAATAATAAATACGGCCCCGGGGTGTTACTGCCGTTGCTTTTTGGTCGCTATAAAACTCCGCAGGAAGAAGACCGTATTTTTATGTTTATGGATTTAAAGCTTAGTACCACCATTGCTGAAACCTTGGGACATTTAAAATACAGTGCCTTTATAAGGGATTGTTTTGAGGACATCAACGATGTACTTTCCTCCTATTACGTACAGGTGTATCAATATGTTGGCGATGAAATAGTAGTTAGCTGGCCTACTAGTGAGGGTATAAAGGAGCATCGCTGTATTAAATTCTATTTTGCCTGTAAAAAACAGTTTCAGGATAGGGCAACCTATTACGAAACTAATTATGGCATGTTGCCCGAATTTAAGGCCGGCATGCACTCCGGAATTGTATCGGCGGTTGAGATTGGGAAAATTAAAAAAGACATTGCCTATCATGGCGACGTTTTAAATATTGCAGCGCGAGTACAGAGCATTTGCAATGAATACGGTAAAAGCTTTTTGGTTTCCAGCTACCTATTTGAAAAAATGGCCGCACATTCCGGAATGGCTACCGAAACTATAGGGAATATTCTGCTTAAAGGGAAATCTATTCCTACTGAAATTATTAGTGTTGAGGGCTTTGAATAGGCTTTAGGGTGATAGGTGGAAGAATATGCTATTGTTGCTTCACGATTATTTAATAAAAAATCCTTTCCGTCTCTCTAAAAAAAGGAAGCCATCTTTTCTTTTTATTGCAGCTTTTTCTTTTTATTGGCACTTTTATGAAGGCCAAAGGACTGGTTTTCTGAAAATAAAAAAACCGCCCACAAATGTAGGCGGCTGCAATCAATATAAAACAAAGTTACTCTTTTATCAACTGTTTGGTAATGGTAGTATTTTCACCTTTAATATGTAGAAAGTACAGACCAGATTGTAGCTGGGAGATGTCCATGGTTTTTGATTGTCCCATAGCTTTTAAATCAATTGTGTTTATGAGTCTTCCGGTAATATCGTAAATAGCTACGGCATCAAGTGACACTTGGCCATGCTTTGCAAGGATTACTTCATTAGTAGCGGGGTTTGGATAAAGAGTTACAGCATTAGCGTCAAGTTCATTCCCAGAAACTGCCAATACGCCGGAAGAAAAGAAGAGGGTAATATTTGGCATTGTCCAGCGAGGAAAACCATTGGGAGGATTCATGGCGTCATAGGATTGGTCATCGCCATAAACCACGCGGGAATAAGGTATGTTTTGGTCGGGAGTGTTTATAAAGCCAACCCATAATACTTGTTCCGGATAGCTTTTGTTTGCATATACTACCAGGTTGTCACCCGTATATTCATAAGCTGTGTCAAACGGGATATAGATATTGTTCAACCCTTTCTGGAAATCGACCATACCATCGTACACCAGCGTAAAACTGTTTGGATCAACCCAATCGTTGGACATATCGGTTTGGGTTGTTTCGCCCAAATAAATTTGAATGGCCACATCTTCCGTATCATTGTCAAAGTATACGGTGTATTCCAATCCGTTTATGGATTCTTCCGTTGCTGTGATATCCTCTGCCTTATAAAGGGTTTGTGTTAAACTGTGCTTATAAAAGAAATCGTAGGGCGCATCGCTGGTGGCAAAAGTGCTGTTGGGATCACCTATTTGGATATCCTCGGTATCCTGATATTGAACGCTTACCAGAAACTCATCGGTTTCGTTATTGGTTAAGACGGAATCGTCATTGCTTTCTATCCTTGCAATGAAAGTATGGCCACCCAGATTGGCATTTGTTGGTGTCCACGTAAAGGTATAGTCTATCGTTTCGGCAAAGGCAATTGGTTCGCCCTGTACTGAGGCAACTTCATCTCCATTTTCGTTTAAAAGCAATACAGTATAATCATTCTGTGGTAGGGCGCCGCCATTTTCCACCGTTACGGTATAGGTAGCTTCCGCTGCAATGTTTGGGGTAGTATTTCCAGTAATTTTCCGTGCTACCAAATCGTTGTCGATTACTGCTTCTACCACAACATCGTCAATGGCCCAGCCATTTATAAAGTTGTTATTACCATCATAGCGAAACGCAAATTTCATCTCCGTGGCTCCTGCGGGCGCATTAAAATAATAAACATACTCATCCTGTGGAATATTCATTAGGCCAAGCAATGACTCCCAAAGGGGCTGCCAGGTAGCGCCGTCATCAAAGGTTACGTCTAGACCGATTATCTCTCCGGCATCGGCTGCATAATTTATTAAATACTGTTTGTACCTAAGTGACAATTTATCGTGGCCATCAATATCGATGGGTACGGAAACCAGACGGCTTAGGCCTACCTGAAACCCATATCCCATATACAGTTCGGGGGCTGTGCCTCCCGCTATTTGGGAAACGTTTACGCCCCATTCGGGCGGTTGGGCGGCATCTATTACCCAGCCTGTGGGAAGTTCACCTTGTGGATAATTAAATTCTTCCGTATAGAGAGTCTGCTGTGCGGATATCGAATTTCCCCATAAAATCACATTTAATAGGAACAGGGGAATGGATAGTGTAGTTAATTTTTTCATCATTGTGGATTTTATATAAACTGATGCAACAAATTAAGTCAAAATATTGGCGCCCATCAATTGGGGCTACACGCTATTTTGAAGTGGTGGGACTAAGTGCCAGCACTTAATTTTGCCCTAGCAGTTGCCAATAATGGATAGTTTGTACCACCTTTGTAAATTTCAATGATCGATAGGAATAAAATAAATACGGTTTGGAGATTGGTAGGACCCACTATCGTGACCTTGCTTTTAATAGTGGGTATAATAAGTTGTAATGAATCTGCTGGACCCTACTTGGATCACAAAACCCAAAAGTCAGCATCGATTGCGGAAAGCACCTTTGAGCAAATCCACAGCCAAGTTTATGATAACCCATCGGCGGCGCGGATGCGCTCCCTTTCACTTTTGAATTCCCTGGAAGAAAACGATAAAATTTCTAGAATAAGATTGATGAAATATATAGGTTCTTCCTATGTGTTTGAAACGAACTATCCCGAGGCAATAAAATATTATAACGAGGCCCTCAGGGAGGCGGAAAGCATCCATCTTTATGACGAAATAGCAAATATCAATAATAATTTAGGCACTGTTTTCAATGAATCGGGGAGTTACACTTCGGCCTATATCCATTTTATTGCAGCCTTGGATAATTATGAATTGGCAGGGAAGCCGGAGAAAAAGGAAGGAACGCACAATAACATAGGGTTGACGTATCTCAATATAAACAATCATAAGAAGGCCTTAGAATATTTTGAATTGGCACTGGATACAAGTGCGCAACCGAAGAACCCCATTTTAGCATCTACTATTTTAAATAATATTGCCCTTTGCTACAGCAATGAAAATAAGCGGAGTGAAGCATTGGAAAATCTTAACCGATCCATAGCACTCTCCAAAAAGCACAATAACCAGTACAGCCTCTGTATTTCCTATAAAATAATGGGCGATATATATCAAAAATCCGGAGATTTTGAAAAGGCATTTGAAGCTTACACCAAGAGTGAGGGCATAGCCCAAGAAGGGCAACTGTTTCAGCAGATTGCCTTTGCCAAAACTGGATTGGGAAGGGTGCTTCTGGAGCGGGGCAACATCATCGAAGCCCAAAAAGTTGGCTTGGAGGTATTGGATATGGCGGAAGCAAAGAACAGCAATCTGCTAAAAACGGATGCGCATTTTCTCCTATCCATGATATACCGCAAAAAGTATGACTATCAAAAAAGTTTGGAGCACTTTCAGCAACATGTGGCATTAAAGGAAGAGTTGAACAACAACACTATTGTAAACCAGATTTATGATGTGGAGCTAAAGCATTTGGACCAGTTGAACAATATGCAGCAATTGGAAATTGACAAAAAAGAACTGGCCATAAGCAATAAAAACAATTTACTTTTCCTTTTGTCCCTTGTTTTCGTGCTGCTCTTGATTGGGCTGTATCTGGTGTATAGGAACCACCAACATAAACAGGCAGCCAAATTGCGAGGCGCTGTGATTGAAATGAACAAAAAGAGATCGAACGCCGCCCTTGAGGCAGAGATACGGGAACGAAAACGCATTGGGCAAAACCTCCATGATAGCTTGGGCTATTTGCTTTCGTTGGCAGGGCTACAGGCCAGTGTGCTACATAAAAAGAAAAACATTTCCGACGAGAAAAGAACCGAGCTAATAAATTCCTTAATGGAAAGCATTGATGAGGCCTTTAATGAAGTTCGCAATATTTCCCACAACCTGTCTCCTTCCCTACTTTCTGAGCGGGGGCTGAAAGGGGCATTGCAGAATATAAGTAATCGGGTAAACCAAAGTTCGAAATTGCGGATGACCTTCGATACTTTTGGATTAGATGACGATCTGAATGGGCTGATTGAGAATGTGCTGTATAGAACCCTTCAGGAAATCGTAAACAACACCCTGAAGCATGCCGATGCAAGCGAGCTTTTTGTACAGATAACACAAGATGAAAAGGAAGTAAACTTAATAGCAGAAGATAATGGAAAGGGATTTAATTATGAGATGGTAAAAAATAACTCCGGAATGGGGCTGGCCAACATTACCTCAGGTATTGAGAACCTCAACGGGACTATATTTATTGATGCAAAGGCCGGTAGGGGCGCTATTATTAGTATTATTATACCTTTATGACAGCAATAGCATTATGGCAAATGAAATAATTAACGTATTGATAGTGGACGACCACCAACTGATGATTGAGGGGTTAAAACCGCTATTGGAGGACGAGGAAGGTATTGGAGAGGTTTTGGGGGCAAACTCCTTGGAGGAGGCGTTGCAATTACTGGAAGCAAAGACAATCGAAATCATTTTGATGGACGTAAATATGCCCGATATTTCAGGTATTGAGGCCACCAAACGCATTAAGGAAATTTATCCGAATAAAAGGATTATAGCCCTGACGATGCACGAGGATATCGCCATTATCACTAAAATGATAAAGGCGGGGGCTTCGGGCTATATTTTAAAGCGCACCAATATAATTGAGGTGGTTGAGGCCATAAAGATTGTACACAACAACGGTAGGTATATCAGTAAGAATATCCAAAACATCTTGATGGACAATCTTATGGATCCTTCAGAAGCCCTGTTTAGCGAGGAAGCAAAAAAGCCTATTCTTTCAAAAAGGGAACGGGAAGTGCTCGACCTATTGGCCAAGGAGCTTAGAAATGACGAAATCGCTGAAAGATTGTTTATAAGCGAACGAACCGTGGAAGCGCATAGGCGCAATATATTCATCAAGACCAAAACCAAATCGGTAATAGGCTTAATGAAATATGCCATAAAGCATGGGTTGATTAAGATTACAATCGATAAATAGTTGGAGGTACGCTGTAGGTTGTAAGACGAGTAAACTAAAAAAAGTTGGGCTCACTTTCCCCAATATGACCTTTTAAACAAAGTAATTTAGGACGTTTAAACAAAATAGCCTGGGATTGTGCTTGGTATTTTTGTCTTAATAATAACAATTAAAAATTAAGACAATGAATCAAGACAATTATCAAGGCGTCCTGCAACAACCGTTGATATCAGGATTTAGTGCCACAGCCACCGCAAGCGAGGTATTAAAAGGAATTGATCTAACAGGCAAAGTCGCTATTGTAACCGGCGGGAACACGGGCATAGGTCTGGAAACTACAAAAGTCCTTGCTGCAGCGGGAGCAAACGTTATAGTTCCCGCTAGGGATATTGAAAAAGCAAGAAAGAACTTGGAAGGAATTGAGAATGTATCCTTGGAGAAAATGGATTTAATGGAGCCGACTTCCATAGATGCCTTTGCGGAAAAATTCCTAGCTACTGGCAGGGCGCTTCATTTGCTCATCAACAATGCGGGGATTATGTGGGTGCCATTGCGCAGGGATAGCCGTGGCATTGAATCGCAATTGGCTACCAATTATTTGGCTCCGTTTCAACTTACGGCCAGATTGTGGCCTGCATTAAAAAGGGCCCAAGGGGCAAGAGTGATCAATGTATCTTCACAGGGGCACCAGTTTGCACCTTTTAACTTTGAAGACCCCAATTTTGTGCACCGGGAATATGAAACCCTAACTGCCTATGGGCAATCAAAAACTGCCGTCAATCTGTTTTCCGTTGAAATGGACACTCGCGGTAAAAAAAGTAAGGTAAGAACCTACGCAGTACATCCCGGGTCTATTGGCGGAACGGAGTTGGCAAGGGAAGCTTCCTTGGATTTGTTTCAAAAAATGGGATTCTGTGATGCGGAAGGGGTGCTATTACCGGAAGTAGCCGCTTCCCTAAAAACAGTTCCACAAGGGGCAGCTACCACGGTTTGGTGTGCCAGCAGTGCACAGCTTGCCAATATTGGTGGGGTATATTGTGAAGATGTTGCAATTGCACCCTTGGCATCTGAACCGGCCATCGGCAGTGGGGTAAGGGCATATTCGTTGGATGAAGCCAATGCAAAGCGCTTGTGGCAGTGGAGCGAGGCAATGACGGGGATTACATTTGATGTAAATTGATTAATTCCCGCTATTTTTGTAATGATGGTTTCCCACCAATGTCTTTTAAAACGAAATGATGGAATATAGGGCAAAGTATATAACGGACGATATTAAACTTTCCAGCTATGAGGATACGTTTTTTAAATCGGATATACTTTTTGATCAACATATGCTGATTTGGTTTCTTTCTGGGGAAACAAAAATTGTACTTGCAGACGCGACCTACTTTTTTAAGAAGGGGGATATTTTTCTAATTCCGAGAAACCAACTCGCTACTATCATTAATTATCCCAAGGATGGGCTGCCCCACAAAACTGTGGTGATGCATTTATCGACTGTGCGGTTACGGAATTTTTATGCCCCGTTAAACGTGAATGCAGTACGTTTTGAAGTGCAGAAAATATATAGTTTCCGCAATCACCCCTTATTGGAGAGCTGTCTTGCATCATTAATACCCTATTTTGAAATGGAGGAACTGTCCGGGGATATTGCTTCGCTAAAGATAACAGAGGCCATCACGATTCTAAGGACCATCGACAGGAGTATAGATGGAGTATTGGCAAACTTTGAAGTGCCCGGCAAGATTGATTTATCCACCTATATGGAAAGGAACTTTATGTTCAATTTGCCATTGGAAAAATTTGGATACTTAACTGGTAGAAGTTTAACCACCTTCAAAAGGGATTTCAATAAAATTTTCAATACAACCCCACAGCGATGGCTCACCCAAAAACGATTGGAACTGGCACATTACCAGTTGGCGGAAAAGAAAAAGAAGCCCATTGACGTTTGCTATGAAGTGGGGTTTGAAAACCTATCCCATTTTTCGTTTGCGTTTAAAAAACAGTTTGGGTACTCCCCAACCATCTTGGCACGGAAATTTTCCTGATCATAGGGATTAAACAGGTATCGATACTACTATTCTTCTAACATAACCCTTTCCCAAGTGTAAAGGTTCATGGACTATTCTTGCTATTGGCAATATGTAACATTACCTATTATATTCACTTTTATCATCAAATATTAGATTTTGGTCATTCCATCCCATTTTTTGATCGTTCCAATAGCTCCTCGAGTAAATAACTTTGTACAATCAAATAATCACAAAACATCTTTATAATGAAAACACTAAACAATTACTTCGGAAATGCACTGCTAATAACAGTCCTTACAATTTCAGCATTTACATTAAACGCCCAAAACGATATAGAAAATGAATCTGCAATAGTTCAGCTTGATACAGTATCGATAAATGGGAACTACGCCTCCTTCGAAAAAATGGCAACAAATATTGCGACCAGCACTAATTTTAAATATAGAAAGGCATTGCGAAAAGCAAAAGCATCAAAAAATGTTTACGTCTTTTCAGAGCGCCAAATAAGCGAGGTTGCCATTTTAAAATATTTTAAAAAAGCAGCTCGTATTGCTGATACTGTTGATGACTTCAGAAACTATTTTTACGAGCGGGACCTTTCCTTTATAGAAGCGTTGGACGGGAAGACAATTAACAATATCTATTTAAGAATCCGCCCTGCCACCTTTAATGGATATCTGGACGATTTGGAACAAGCTTTTGGTTCCGTGTATTAAAAGCATACTAAAAACATCATAATATAAGAAAGTTTAGATTTTGGTCATTTCTAGGAAGCTAATGGTTATTTCTTAACTATCTCAGCAATCTAAATTTGCCAAGAATATTTATCAGAAACAAAAACAGAAAAATGAAAACATACAAAATGAATACCAAAGGAATTGTAAGAAGTGTTTTGGCCATAACGGGTTTATTTGCAGTAATAGTTATGGTCTTGGCCTTTACCTCGGAAGAAGAGGAAGTAAATGGGAATAGTGTGGCCAGTGCGGCGATGGCCGTGGAGGTGTCCACCCCAGTATTTGAAAAAATAACCGAATGGGATGAATACACCGGAAGGTTTGAAGCCAGCAATCGCGTGGAAGTAAGAGCGCGGGTTAGTGGCTTTTTGGAAAGCGTGGATTTTGTGGATGGACAGATGGTAAATAAAGGCGATGTGCTTTTTACCCTTGACAACAGGCCGTATAAAATTGCACTGGACCAAGCAAATGCAGATTTGGGGCAGGCAAAAGCCTCCTTAACTACCGCACAGGATAATTTTGAAAGAGTGGAGTCGCTTCATGAATCAGGGGCGGTATCTATTGAGGAGTACGATAGAAGAAAACAAGCCTTGGAATTTGCGAAAGCAAGTTTACAATTATCACAGGCAAAAGTGGACCAAGCCAGATTAAACCTAGAATTTACCAAGGTTACCGCTCCCATTTCCGGATTGGTGAGCAGGGACAAAGTGAATTTAGGGAATTTGATAGATGGGGGTTCTTCCAATGCTACCTTGCTAACCACTATTGTAGCCACTAGCCCCATCCATTTTTATTTTACCGGCAGTGAAGCAGACTATTTAAGGTATGTGCGTTTGGCAAGAAATGGCGATAGGGACGCTGCCCGTACTGGTGGGATTCCCGTGTTTATCAAACTACAGGATGAAGATGATTTTATGCACGAAGCAAAAATGGATTTTGTGGATAATGAAATAGACAATAACACCGGTACCATTGAAAGCCGTGCAGTACTTGAGAACAAAGATAATTTGCTGGAACCCGGGATGTTTGGAAAAGCAAGGTTGGAGGGAAGCGCGGAACACGAAGCCATTATGATCCCAGATAATATAATAGGCACCAACCAATCCCTTCGCTTTGTGTATGTTTTGGGAGCGGACAATATTGTAACTGCAAAGAATATTACGTTGGGGCCTTTACATTCCAACGGATTAAGAATTGTTAGGGATGGCATTTCGCCAGAAGACAAATTGATTACCAACAATATTCAAAAAATAAGGCCAGGAATTGCCGTTACTCCAATTGAAACACCTTTGGAACAAAATACTGAAGCATTAGCCTTAGCAAAGGGGGAGTGATCCATATTCCCTTTTAATCAACCGAAATAAAAAAATCTTTCCATTGCTCCCTTTAATAATTACAAAAGGAGCAACAGGAACGTCCTATTCCAATTTTAACGAAAAATATGAAATGCCCATTAACAATTTGCAAACCAACCGAAATGATTAAAGGGGCATTCCATCTGACCATTAAAAAACAATAAATATAAAAAGATGAAATTTAGTCACGTATTTATTAAGAGGCCCATTTTCGCGGCGGTACTAAGTGTACTTATCCTAATTGTGGGCGGTTTGGCCTATGTATCGTTACCGATATCGCAATTTCCCGAGGTGGCACCACCAACAGTAGAAGTTGTAGCGCTATACCCCGGTGCGAATGCCAAAACCCTTTCAGAAACAGTAGCATCACCCCTCGAAAAGGAAATCAATGGCGTTGAGGGGATGATTTACATGACCTCACAGTCATCAGCAGATGGCCGCGTAGTATTGCAGATAGCCTTTGAATTGGGGACTGATCTGGACAGGGCCCAAGTGCAAGTACAAAATAGGGTAGCCATTGCAGAGCCAAGATTACCTGAATCTGCACGGAGGTTGGGAATTACGACCAAAAAAATCTCTCCGGATATACTCTTGGTAGTCAATCTGTATTCCCCAAATAAAACCTACGACCAAACCTATATGGGGAATTATGCCACCCTTCAACTGAAGGATGAATTGGCCCGAATTAAAGGAATTGGGGATATACAAGTTTTCGGGGCGGCGGAATACGCCATGCGTATCTGGCTGGACCCTGATAAAATAGCAAATTTGGATATGACCGCCGGGGAAGTGGTAGCGGCATTGCGTGCCCAAAATATCCAAATTGCAAGTGGCACCCTAAATACCTTGCCCTCTGGCAGACAGTCAGATTTTGAAATAAATATACAGACGCAAGGGAAGTTGGTAACAACGGAGGAGTTTGAAAATGTAATTATAAAATCAGATGGGGATGGAAGAATTGTACAATTAAAGGATATTGGCCGGGTGGAACTGGGGGCGCAAAATTATGCCACGAAGGGATATTTGGGCAAGGATCCCGCTATAGCGATGCCTATATTCCAGCAGCCTGGCGGGAATGCCTTGGAGACCGCTGCTGAAATTCAGGCTAGCATGGTTGAACTTTCCAAAAATTTCCCCACAGACCTTGAATACAAAATAGCCTATAACCCAACAGAATTTATACAGAAGTCCGTTGATGAAGTGTACCGTACCATTTTTGAGGCGATTATCTTGGTTGTGCTGGTAATATTATTGTTCCTGCAATCCTGGAGGGCAGCCATTATCCCTATTCTTGCGATACCGGTATCCCTCATAGGAACATTTGCCGTAATGCAAGCAATAGGCTTTTCGCTGAACAACCTTACATTGTTTGGGCTAGTATTGGCAATCGGGATTGTTGTGGATGATGCCATTGTAGTGGTTGAAAATATGGAGCGCTATCTGTCCAAGGGCCTATCCCCAAAAGAGGCGGCAAGGAAGACAATGGATGAAGTGGGAGGTGCCTTGGTGGCCATTGGGCTGGTGCTGATTGCGGTATTTATACCTACGGCATTTTTGGATGGTATATCGGGTCAGTTTTATAAACAATTTGGATTGACCATAGCCGTGGCAACTACCATTTCAGTGTTTGTGTCCTTGACCTTGAGTCCGGCAATGGCCGCATTGTTGATGAGACACGAAGAAAAGAAACCAAGCAAAAAAACACCGCTGTTGGTAAGGCCGTTTGCATTTGTCGGCAATGGGTTTAATAGGTTAATGGAACGAATTTCCAATAGTTATGGGAATGCAGTACAAAAGTTGGTGCGTACCGCACTGATGGTTCTTGTAATATATGGAGGGCTGGTTGCACTTACTGGTTTTGAGTTCAACAGAATTTCAAGAGGCTTTATTCCCGCAATGGACCAACAGTATTTTATCACCTTGGTGCAATTGCCTCCTGGATCATCCCTGTCCAGAACCGATGAAGTGGTAAAAGAGGTTTTGGATATTGCATTGGACATAGATGGGGTGGAAAATGCCGTTGCCTTTACCGGCTTTGATGCAGCCTCTTTTACCAATGCTTCCAACGCGGCAGCTATATTCCTACCCTTGGAGGATTTTGATATTCGAAGAGAGAAAGGATTGGATTATCAGGAGTTATTGGGAACCATTAGTGCAAAACTGGGGCAGATTGACGATGCCATTGTATTTGTAATTCCACCCCCCTCTGTTAGGGGCGTTGGAAATGCCGGTGGATTTAGGATGATGGTACAGGACAGGGCAAATTTGGGAACCGATGCACTCTTGAAAGCTACCAATGAATTGGCTGCAGCGGCAAATCAAGACCCTGTATTAAGTAATGTATTTACCTTTTTTAACAACCAGACACCTCAACTGTATTTGGATATAGACAGGGTAAAGGCGGAAAAATTAGGGGTAAATGTAGGCGATGTGTTCCAATCGTTGGAAATCTATATGGGTTCGGCTTTTGTGAATGAATTCAATTATCTGGGCAGGACCTTCCAAGTAACGGCACAGGCTGATGCACCAAACCGTTTGACCCCCGATGATATAGCCCGCATAAAAGTAAGAAATGACAAGGGAGAGATGGTTCCTTTAGGGTCCATCACAACCCAACAGGATATTTCAGGACCCTCTAGAATTCCTAGGTTCAATCTCTACCCCGCCGCTTCCCTGAACGGAAATACCAATCCGGGCTATAGCTCTGGGGAAGGATTGGAAAGAATGGAGCAATTGGCAGCCGAAATTCTTCCACAGGGCATTTCCTATGAATGGACGGAATTGGCCTATCAAGAAAAGCAAACAGGCAGTACTGCGGGTATAGCTTTTCTACTGGCGGTAGTGTTCGTATTTCTCTTGCTGGCCGCTCAATTTGAAAGTCTTGTACTGCCTTTGGCAGTGATATTTATTGTGCCCATGGTCCTGTTATCGGCAATGATCGGTATTGATTTGGCGGGATTGGACAACAACATCATGGTACAAATAGGGCTCATTGTATTGGTGGGACTGGCAAGTAAAAATGCCATTTTAATTGTGGAGTTTGCCAAACAATTGGAAGACCAGGGCAAGGATTTAAAAACTGCGGTAATTGAGGCTTCAAAACTCCGATTACGCCCAATTCTGATGACGGCTATGGCCTTTATTTTAGGGGTAGTACCATTGGCAATAGCTACAGGCGCAGGAGCGGAACTTCGCGTTTCTTTGGGAATTGCCGTATTTAGTGGAATGCTTGGGGTAACCATTTTTGGAAT
This sequence comes from Aequorivita sp., assembly GCA_030690315.1. Classification (GTDB taxonomy): domain Bacteria; phylum Bacteroidota; class Bacteroidia; order Flavobacteriales; family Flavobacteriaceae; genus Aequorivita. Next base: position 18,555 of record JAUYGY010000056.1, on the reverse strand, counting down.
TTTCCTGACTCCCGTATTTTATTATCTGGGAAGAAAATGGACCACCAAATCACCCAAAGCTGATACCCATAAAACGTTGCCTTCAAAAACTGAAAGGTTGAAATAATTTAAAATTTAAATATGAAAAATATAATTCTTATAACATTGCTTTCTTCGTTCTTACTATCGTGTGGTATCACCAAACGGGATTTTGAGCTAAAGCCAACGGTAGCGATTCCAGAAGAATTTCTAACGGAAGATGTATCCAACTCTACCATTACTACAACCGAAACAGTTCAGGAATGGTGGTCGGAATTTAAGGATCCATTCTTGGATTCCTTAATTGAAAAAGCACGAAAAAACAACTTGGATATAAACACTGCAGTAGCGAATTTTTATGCTTCAAGGGCTTTTTTGAAGGAATCAAAATTTGATAGGCTGCCAACAGTAACCGCTAATGGTGATTACACAAGAACCCGATTGGGGGAAAATGTATTTGTGCCAGGAGCCAACCCCACCTACAGCACATATAACGGCAGTTTTGATGCATTTTGGGAAGCTGATCTTTTTGGAAGGGTTTCCAATCGGATAAAAGGAGCATACGCCAACAATCAATTGGCTTTGGCCGATATGCTGGGGATGTATGTGAGTATTTTTTCGGAAGTCGCCAATAATTATATGGAACTGAGGGGAACACAATATTTGCTGGATATTGCTACCCGGAATTTAAAGGGACAACAGGACACTTATGATTTAACCGTTAAATTATCGGATGCCGGGACGAGCAATAATCTTGACGTTTCCAGGGCCTTGGCGCAATTGGAAAATACACGGGCAACGATTCCGCCGCTAAAAGCACGCCTTGAGGCATTAAAGAATAGCATAAGCGTTTTAATTGGGGAAGTTCCGGGCAATCTAGACCCAAAAATACTGAACACCCAACCCTTACCCAGTTTGCCGGCTTCGGTCTCTTTGGGAGAGGTAACCGAACTAATGCGCCGTCGTCCCGATGTAAAAAGAGCGGAGGCAGAATTACAAATGCGAATCGCAAAATATAATCTGTCGGTTGCCGAGCTTTATCCCAAGGTTCAATTTGGAGGTTCCATTGGGTTTTCAGCAGTTGACTTTGCGAATTTTGGCAGCAAGGAATCCTTTACCTGGAGTATTATGCCCAACATAAGTTGGGCGGCCTTTAATCTTGGTAGGGTAAAACAACAGATTAAGCGGGAAGACGCCTTGACTTTGGCTACCTTAAATCAGTATGAAAAAACTGTTTTAACAGGTTTGGAGGAAGTTAAAACGGCCCTGAGCAATTATTCAAACGAATTGGAGCGCAGGGAAATTTTGAGAACTTCAGCCGGCGCAAGTGCAGAGGCAGCTAAATTTGCTAAGCAACGTTTCAATGCCGGACTGGACAGTTTTATAGACTATTTAAGTGCCGACAATACATTGCTACAGTCTGAGACTTTATTGGCCACAAGCGAGATTGCGTCAGCAACTTCCTTAATTGCAATCTATAAAGCCCTTGGTGGAGGCTGGGAAATTATTTCAGAAAATGAATTGCAGAATAAGTTTGAGCAAATGAAAGAATAAAGAACAGAGAACAGAGAACAGAGAATAAAGAATAAAGAGCAAAGAACAAAGAACAAAGAATAAAGAACAAAGACTAAATCGATGTTCATTGAAAAGGAAGGGAACCGTGGTTTCATTTTTCCACTTGGGCTGGAGAAATATAGGAGTGGCAAAAAAAATTGAACCCATGATGAATAAATCATTTAATTTAAATGCTTGCAAAATAGTGGTTCAGGCATTATTTCATACTTTTATATGATGACAAAAACCGAGATACCTGTTTTTGATACGAGCAACGATTATCACGAAGCAATCGGGTTTCCCCATAGAAGCCATATTCCGAATTTCGATGTTTATTCCATCGAGCGGCTGGAGCCTTCGGCACGACGGTGCATGCCGCCGTACAGACAAGGGTTTTATCATATTGGCCTGTTGAGCTATGTGGGAGAAAGCAGATTGAATATTAATACGGATTGGCTTGCATTGGGAGAATACACCTTGTGGTTTGTTGTTCCCGGACAAGTATTTTCCTGGGTTCGGGATGAAAAAATGGCTGGGTATAATATTATGTTCAAAAAGGAATTTTTGATGCACGCGGTGCCCAATTTAGTTGAGGATTTTCCCTTTTTAAAGATGTCGGAAAGCAAAGTGTTGATGCCTACCGAGGAAGAACATTCATCCCTTCTTTTTGATGCCCAACGCATGAATTCGGTCTTCGACAACCCGCATCCGTATCAGGAAAAAATGCTTGAAGGAATGTTGGTGTCATTTTTATACTTCTGTAAGGCGGTACACGAGCGCTATAAATCTACCGAAAACCATTTAACAAGAGCACAGATGATTACGCAGCAGTTTGAAATTCTTGTGGATAAAATGTATGTGGATACCAAGAACGTTAGTGATTATGCAGACGAGCTCAACATTACCCCCAACTATTTAACCACTACGGTGAAGAAATTGACGGGCAAGAGTGCGAAGGATGTAATTCAGGAACGGCTCTTGGTGGAGAGCAAAAGTCTGCTGAAGTTTTCCGGCTTGGATATTGCGGAAATTGCCTACCGGTTAAATTTTCAGGAACCGACCCATTTTACCAGATTCTTTAAAAAATTGAGTGGAACAACCCCCAATAAATTTCGACAGGCAGAGTGATGAAAAGTATAGTAAACAAAAAGGCTAAAGAAGGATTTAATAATCATTATTTGGGTCATTTATAACAACAAATTGGTTCTTTATTAGGATTGTTTTTATCTAATTTTGTACCTATAAATAGAAGCATTATGAAAGCGAAGAGAATAGCAGTTGTTACCGAAGCTGGAAATGGATTGGGAAATACTTTCTCAAATATTTTATTGAAAAACAATTACGACGTAATTCTTGCGGCCAGTAAGAAAAGTTTTGAACTGCTCTCCCAGGATGCTGGTGCTTTGCAAAATTATAGATTAATTGAAACGGATTTCACTTCCGAAAAAAGCATCATCGAATTAAAATCAATGATTTCTTCGGAATATGGAAAGGTGGATTTATTGATCAACAATGCTGAGATTGCCAATGGTTTTGGACAGAAGATAGATCAAATAAAGATAGATGAGGTTAGGGAGGTGTTTGAAACCAATTTTTTCGCGGTTATAAGAATTATACAATTATTGAAACCCTTGCTTGAAAAAAGTGATGATCCCAGTATAATCAATATTACCAGTGCCTTGGGCGATGTTACTAAAATGAAGGATGAAAATTTCTGTTATTCCAACTATTGTGTGATGGCTTACGCAACCTCAAAGGCTGCCCTGAATTTGTACACCCATATGCAATGCAAGGAATTTAAGCCCTCAAAAATCAACATTCATAGTTTTGACCCTGTAGCCTTGAAGAATTGCACCCATAATTCAGTGGTTATACAGGAGGGGGTAAAAGATGAGTTTATTTCCCTCATAAAAAAGGCAAAACCCATCATTTCATAATATTCTAAAAACAGTTTTTCCTTATGAATACAGTTAGCAATAATTATAATAAATGTAATGGCACATGTGAAATATGTGATTGCAATATTTCTTCCAGAGATCAATAGATTGGGACTTGTTATTTCGAGAATGCTTTGAGGATTGTTCTAAAATCCCGTGTAAGCGACAATTATTAGAGAAAGTTGTTCAGGAAGCAGAAAATAGACTTCCCAGAAAGAAGCTGGCGAGGGCGTCCCGTCCTGGTCTTCCACAACCCTAGTCTTCCTCAACTTTAGTATTCATACTTTGTCAGCAGGGGCGGGATGCTCGCGCTAGCGGTGACGCTCATGACGGGCTGCTCAGGGTGACTGCCGAATGTCAGGATGAGCACGAATGTCAGGGTGAGCGCAGTCGAACCCCTTTGTTAAAACAAAACATGATATGGTTTACAAAGCCCTTCATCTGCCATCAGGGCTACAGCAGAATGTCAGGGTGAGCCCTTCCAAACTGAGTTGAACCGCAAGATAAATTTAGCAGTTTGGAATGAGGATAAAAGTTTTAGCGACTATATTGGCATTTGTTTAAGCTTAAAGTAATAAACGAATCCCGCTCCCTCTCGCGGATGTTTCACCCTTGCAGACAAATTCACAGATTAACAGAAATAAAGACGATCTATGAAAATTCCAATAAACAATTTTCAAGCAACACAAAAGCACCATTCATTGCTAACAACTAACTGAACACTGACCACTGAAAACTGATCACTGAAAAATCACCCAACCCCCAAAATTCGCATCCCCCCAGCAGCTTCAACTTTTAACAATTCCCCGTTAACATTCCTATAAAAACTAACCCCAACCGCGCTAACCACCGCCACCTCTTCCGGGATGGATTTGGTTTCATCTAACCTCAAGCGCATTGCTATTGGCGCAATGGTATCTTGCTTTAAGGCAATGGGCTCACTTTCCACAAGGGCGCCAGCACCGCTGTGTTTTGGCTCCAAGGGCACATATTTTTTTAGGTCAGTATTGTAATGATAATTGGTTACGGTAGCAGCACAAAATATAAATTTAAAGTGGGTAGCCCCCTCCGGCGCTGTTATTTGTTCCTTTGTGTTTAGACTAGGGGAGGTCCAATAAACTTCATTCCTGCCCTCGTTTAATTTAGGTTCTTCCTTTATCCCGCCTATGCTGTACACTAAAGGACGCGCTTTGAAAAATTCAAACGTCTTCAGGGGTTCCCCATTTTTTCGTAGATTAAGCTTACGCGCTCCTCGTTTCCCCTCACCCAAAGCCACTACCTTCTGCATCTTTCCGCTCAACCTTCCCGAAAAATAGTGATCCTCCAGCCCTCTTTTTTTTGAGCTCAATGCTCGGCGCAAAGCTTTGGATGCCATACTCGCGCCACCGTATTCCACACTGCTCTCCATTGTTGCTTTGGTTAGTTTAATAGGTCCCTCGGGCTTCTTTCTTGCAATAGGGCCATACTCATCTGCGGTAAAAATCATCCCGCCCATACTTCCGCTGAGCTTAAGGTCAGTATCAATAATTCGTGCCATAATAAACATTTTTTTTCTGGAAAACCCCAAACAGAAGCTGCCCATAAATTGGTTAAACATATATACTTATAACGCAGAAGCTGCCAAGCAGCAACCTGCAGTCAATTGGGGAGAATTAATATACTTGCAAACGGGCAGGGCCCATCCCTGCAAAAATCAATAACCTTAAATCTATTCCGGCGTTCTAGAGTAATGGTTTTTTCAAAATCAATGTCATCATGGGGTAATTGGTAACCAATATATAATCCTACTCATATACCAACCTTAACTTTTTCATCCTCTCAATAAATATCCTTGTCAAAATAAATAATAAACAATATACTACCCTAGTCATCCCTATAAATACCCCTAGGATGCTCCTAAGATACCCCTAGGCAAGTCCGGAGCTAGTCCGGGTCGACTCCGGATCATTTCCGGGAAATTTTTCAAAATTTAATTAAATGAATGTGCCTTTAAATAAGCTACTGAGCGGCACCCTGTTATATTTAAAACTAACGTGGGAACTAGCATTCCCATAATTTCAATCCTACACTTACAAACCTACCCACTTATTCACATACTCACCAACCCACAAATCTAAGAGTGTGATAGTTACAAATATAATTCATTTTTACCCCAATTTTACAAAACCTAAAAATTTTCAGCGCCTAGACCCTCAAACCCTTTGAATTTAGGGGAAAATTAAATGTATTATTTCCGATAAAAGTTGCTTGAAAAACCGCTTTACGCCGCTCCCGCCCTCAAGTCCAAGAAGTAAGTCAAAAGCCCACCCAAATTCAAAAATGCAAAAACTCACACATTCACACATTCACACATTCACAAATTCAAAAACTCACCCTCCCCGCATTTAATTAAATATCATATATTTAGAAAGGCTAACCAAATACCTCTTAATTTATGAAATTCATCTTCAAAACCCCAACCCTCCAAAAACTAAAATCCTACTATCTCCTTTTTGCATTACTACTGCTACTAACCCAAGGCTGCAAAGAAAAAAACGAGGAAATCTCTTCACAAGCAGATTTACCCGAAAAGGAAGTATATACCGTACTAATTGGTGGCACAAAAGTGGGGCATTTAAACGTGGATCGCGCTGGCGATACGGTTGCTATTGATTATGACTATAAGGACAACGGCCGTGGCCCAACAATAAAGGAAACCATTGTCCTAAATGCCGAAGGGTTTCCGGTGCAATGGGATATTGCCGGGAATACAACATTCGGCAACAGCATTGACGAACATTTTAAGCTTGACGTCAAAACCGCGAGTTGGACCGATGCCACCGGTGACGGTACAGCCACCATGGAACTGCCTTCTTTTTATGTAAATCAGTCGGGCAGTCCGTATTCGCTGTTTATGACGGCGCGGGTGCTTTTAAAATCAAAAGATCAAACTGTGACCGCACTACCGGCTGGGCAATTAAAACTTACGCAGTTAGAGACTCTTGAAACTGGTGCAGACTCTTTAAAATTGAATTTGAAAACTTATGCCTTATCCGGCACCGACCTGGATCCTACCTATTTTATTTTGGATGAAAAAGACCAATTTTTTGCCGTAATCACTTCCCGGTTTATCATTATCAGATCAGGTTATGAGAGCGAAGAAAAAGGCCTGCGTTTGCTAGCTGAAAAGTATTCGGCAGAGCGCTATCAAGATATGCAAAAACGCTTTGCGCATAAATACGAGAAAAATGTTCGCATTCGGAATGTTAGAATTTTTGACCCCAAAACTTTAGCGCTTACTGATTTGGCTTCCGTAGTAATAAGTGGCGATAAAATATTGAGCATTGATGCAGCAGATGCCGCAGCTGGCGAAAATGAAATTGAAATAGATGGCGCCGGAGGAACTTTGGTGGCAGGGCTTTATGATATGCATGGCCATATGGGCGAAGATGATGCGCTTATGAACGTTTTGGCTGGCGTTACCTCAGTTCGCGATATGGGCAACAACAATGAGGTGATGGATAGCCTTATCCAAAAGATAAAAACAGGGGTTTTGGTGGGTCCAAATATCACCCGTTTGGGATTTATAGAAGGCAAAAGCCCCTTCAACAGTAACAACGGAATTCTTGTGGAGAGCGAAGCCGAGGCGCTTGCTGCCGTTCAAACCTATGCCGATAAAGGATTTTACGGTATAAAATTATACAATAGCATGAATGGGGAATGGGCGCCTGCCATCGTGAAAAAAGCCCACGACTTGAAGATGCCCGTTACGGGCCATGTTCCTGCTTTCTCGAATGCGAACGATATGCTAATGGCAGGTTTTGACGAGATGACCCACATTAATCAAATTATGTTGGGCTGGGTGCTTGAACCCGGCGAAGACACCCGAACATTATTGCGTTTAACCGCCTTGCAGCGCTTACCCGATTTGGACTTAAACAGTGCCCCCGTCCAAAAAACCTTGAATTTAATGGTGAAGAATAATGTAGCCATGGATCCAACCCTGGCAATTCATGAGCTGTTGTTGCTTTCCCGCAACGGGGAAACACAGGCACGGACTTTAGATTATATAGAAAATATGCCCGCCAGTGTGCAGCGCGATGCTAAAATGGCGATGGCCAGTATTGCCAATGATACCGAAGATAAGGCATACAGAGGGGCCTATGATAAAATTGTTGAGACCCTAAAAATGATGAAAGCACGTGGCATTTTGATTTTGCCAGGAACCGATTTGGGAGGCGCATTTAACCTGCATAGGGAATTGGAACTCTACCAACAATTGGGCTACACCCCAGCCGAATTGTTGAAACTGGGCAGCTACGATATGGCCCAGTATCTCGGACAAAACGATAGGGGTGCTATTGAACCCGGAATGCTTGCCGATTTCTTTCTTATTCCCAACGACCCAACAAAAGACTTAAAAACTTTAAAGAAGATTTCCATGGTTTCCCGCGGAGGGGTGCTATATTTCCCAAGTGAATTATACCCAGAGTTTGGCATAAAACCCTTTACGGAAAAGCCTGTAGTTAAAGGAAATTGATGATAGTTGGATGATTAAATTATGATTTCAATCTATTTCCCTTTAGGGTCAGGGTAAAAAGTAGATTGAAATCATAACCAAGCATTAAGATATTTCCCTTTAGGGTCAGGTTAAAAATGAATTGCGAAGCAAACTTGGAACTTGGAACTTTAAACTTGGAATGGAATTCTATTTCCTGAAAAGGGGTTCGTATTTTTCTCTTTCAAATAACATCAATACAAAATTTAGAATCGCTACTATCACTGCTGGTAAAGCATCAGCAAGATCTTGGTTTGAAATACTAAAAATTAAAAATGCTATTGATAAAGGGAAAAGGACAATTAATAGAAAAGCTGTCCATTTATTAAATATTAATAATAACCCTAAAATGATTTCAAAAATGTAGAGTATTGGAAGGTAAACTACCACAGCATCTATAAACAACATGGCATCTTCAGGCATTTTACCATAGCTAGTAGGCAGAATATGGAAATATTGATTTAAAGCGTATGCTATTAAGAACACACCTAGGAGAATTCTGAGCCAAGTTTTAAGGGATTGATTGTCTTTCATTTTACTAAATTTTATGTTGGTTAATTAAAAAATAAAAGTATGGCTTCAATAAAAGAAAATAAATGACAATTGTCATAAACCCAATAGCAATGAACAATGAACAATGAACAATTAGCAATTAACAAAGATCAATTAACAATGATCAATTAGCAATAAAAAGATAAACCTGTAACTTGCAAACCCAAACAAGAAGCAAGGGCCAAGATTCAGGTATTGCAACCCTTTAACTTGTAACTTGCAACCCGAAACAAGAAACAAGAAACAAGAAACAAGAAACCAAAAACATGAAACCAACCCACAACTGATTACCGTTTCTCGCAATTTCAACAAGCATTAAACCATACCTCGCTTATCAAAATAACTCTTTAGCATCGGAACCTGCACACAAAGCATTAACGCCAATAGCAAAACAGCATATACTGTAATTTTTGAAGGTGTAAAGGCGGCAACCTCTTGGGCAAGCGAATTGTTTTTTATAAAATCAAAGGAAAGTGTAGGGAAATTTAGGGGGGATGGCTGTACCAAAAACCAGATATAAGCCGTGAACCCAGCCACAATTGCGGCAATGGCAACCCATATATATTTTGGGAACAAGGGGCGGTAGCGGGTAACGGCACTTTGTTGTGCTTGTAATGCTTCCATCACACGATCTGTAAACTGGAAGGAAGGTGTTTCCAAAGTAGACTTTTGCATCGCTTTGGCTACCAAATGTTCTATCTGTTTAGTTTCGTTCTCTTTCATAGCTTTGTATTGTTTCTGGATCCAAATGTTGTTTTAGTACTGTTGCCAGTCTTTTTCTCGCTCTGTGTATATTTACTTTCACCGTGTTTGGCTCCATATTCACAATCTGTGAAATCTCTTCCAAAGATAGTTCTTCAAAATAAAACAGAGTGAGCAAAAAACTGTCTTTGCTTGCCAATTGTTGCAGGCAATGCTGAATGGTTTGCTGCTGCTCTTTTTCTTCCAGCGCATCCAGCGCATTGTCCACGGTTTTAATTTGGTGTTCCGTAAAGGAATCTATACCCACTTCATCAATCCCCCTTTTGTTCTTTCTTATCCTATCCAAACATGTGTTGTATGCCACTTTATAAATCCAGGTTGACAGTTTGGAATCACCCTTAAATTTCGGCAAGGCCGTAAAGACTTTTATAAAAGTGTCCTGTGCAACTTCCTCAGCCTCTTCGCGGTTTTTTAGCATCCGTATGGCTAAGGTAAACACCAAATCCTTATAACGGTCCACCAACACAGCAAAGGCTTGGGTGTCTCCATCATTAATTTTATTGATGATAGTTGTTTCTTGGTCAGTGGTCATTTGTTTATAAGACGACGGGAAGTAAAGTTAGGTTACAGGGGTTTACAAAAAAAAATATTTGGGAAAGGGTGTAACCTAAATTGAAAAGGTGTCGTCATAAGCTATGAACGCATTAAAAATCAATCAATCAATTTAAAAACGAACAATCATGGGAGTAGAATTTATTATTATGCCACTATTAATTGGGGCTTTCTTCGGAATTTTTTATCTGCATTATTCCACGCGTAACAGGGAGCGCATGGCCCTTATAGAAAAAGGGGCAGATGCCAGTATTTTTGTAAAAGGAAAAGTACACGCAGCACCTATCTGGAAAGTGCTTATTTTAAACTTGGCGCTATTGTTAATGGGAATAGGTGTGGGAATTTTTATAGCATCCCTGCTACACTACAATATGGGGGTGGAAGAGGAAGTTGCCTATCCCGGAACTATTTTCTTAATGGCGGGCATAGGCTTGTTTGTGGGCTTTAACCTTACAAAAGATTTGGATAAGAAGTAAATGGGTTGAGAACTTTCTCACTAGATAAAAAGCAAGGGCTTCCAATAAAAAAATTTTGAAAGTCCTTGCAATTTAATTTCACTGATATTTTATAATCTTCTTCCTGTCAGTAATTTATATACTATCATAATTACCGCTATTACCAAAAGAATATGGATTATACCCCCTACTGCCGGAAATAGAAAAAAACCAAATAACCAGCCCAATACTAGTACGACTACGATTAACCATAAAATGTTTCCCATTGTTTTATTTTTTTTAGTGTTAGTTCTGTAAAGTTATTGCTTTGTGAAAAGAACAATGAATGTATATCGAAATAATATTAACTCTAAAAGTTTAAGTTGTAGAAACCAAAAACACTGTTTAATAGCCAATAAACTAATTAGAAGCAACCTACAACTTTTCAATTGTGTAACATCAAACCAAATACGGCGTCCAATCTAAAATTAATACATCAATCAAAAAAACAATCAAATTATGAAATCACAAAAAAACACTTTGCGTAAAACCGCGTTTATGGCTGTTATTGCCTTTTTCTTAACACTCACGGTTAGTTTTTCACAAACCAAAACAGCCCAACTAGATGCGCTTTTAAACCAATATGCAGACTATGGACAATTTAACGGCTCGGTGCTCGTAGCAAACAAAGGGCAGGTTATCTACAAAAAAGGTTTCGGCATGGCGAATATGGAATGGGAAATACCCAATGCGCCCGATACCAAACACCGGTTGGGAAGTATTACCAAACAGTTTACCGCCCTGCTCATTATGCAATTGGTTGCAGAAGGGAAATTGGATCTACAGGCAACAGTTTCCAAATATCTGCCAGACTATTCAAAAGTAAATGGCGATAAAATAACCGTTCACCAATTGCTCACACATACTTCTGGTACGCCCAATTACACATCCTTTCCAAATTTCTTTAAGGAACTGAGCCGAAATCCATACACCCCAACCGAGATGGTAAAAATATTTTCAGATTCTACCCTAAACTTTACGCCTGGAGAGCGGTTCGCTTATAGCAATTCCGGTTATATTTTGTTGGGGGAAATAATCGAAAAAGTAACCGAAAAATCTTATGAACAGGTATTGCAGGAGAAGATATTCACTCCTTTAAAAATGAATAATACAGGCTATGACCACCACAATACCATTCTAAAAAAACGTGCTTCGGGTTACGAGATGAAGGGAAGTAAATCTGAAAATGCGCCGTATATAGATATGTCCACGCCCTATGCCGCGGGCTCTATGTATTCCACTGTGGAAGATCTGTTTCTGTGGGACCAAGCTTTGTACACTGAAAAGTTGCTTCCAAAGAAATATATGGATATGATGTATGAAAAATACGTTCCCGCTTTTGGTCAGTTTTACGGTTATGGATGGAATATTGGCCATCTCCCAATCGGGAACACCAAAGACAGCGTGGCCATTATTGGGCATAGCGGCGGCATTAATGGCTTTAATACATTTATCACCCGCATGCCGAAAGAACGCGCGTCAGTTATTTTGCTGAATAATACTGGAAGCGCACCCTTGGATGACATTACCATCGCAATAAACGGTATTTTGCATGGCACTCCCTATGACTTTCCAAAACAATCCTTAGCCAATTTAGTTTACAATGAAATTATAGATAAGGATTTGAATGCGGGTCTCGCGTTTTATGAGAAAAACAAGGGCTCAAAAGAATATTCCTATAATGAAAGTGCAATGAATAGTATGGGTTATGGTCTGTTACAAGCGGGAAAGAAACAAGAGGCGGAAGCAGTTTTTAAGTTGAATATTGACGCATTTCCCAAATCATCCAATGTCTATGATAGTTATGCCGAAGCGTTGATGGAGCAAGGGAAAAATGAACTGGCAATTGCTAATTATAAAAAGTCAATCGAATTAAATCCCGCTAACCAAAACGGGATTGATATGCTAAAAAAGTTGGGTGTGGAAACTGATGGGATGATAAAAGATGCTATTGTGCCCGATGCTGTTTTGGCAAGTTATGAGGGCAACTATGAGTTAAAACCCGGATTTGTTATTAATGTTTCCAAGGAAGGAAGTCAATTAAAAGCGCAAGCCACAGGCCAGCCAGCATTTGATATTTTTCCAAAGTCTGAAACCGAGTTTTATGTGAAAGTAATTTCGGCACAGATTACCTTCAACAAAAATGAACTGGGTAAAGTGGAAAGTTTGACCTTGTTTCAGGGAGGGCAGGAGATTTTGGGGAAGAAGATTCAGTAGTCAGTTGATTGTTGTTGGCAAAAATGATTAGTATTTTTTAAATTAGCTTGCGGGTTCATTATTGAATTTGCAAGCTTTTTCTTTTAAATAAATAATACAATGAAAATACACATAGAAACAGACCGCCTGCTAATGCGCGATTTAATGGATGAAGATGTGAACGGCATGTTCGCGATGGATTCCGATGCCGAAGTGCATACTTTTTTGGGAAACAGACCAATTTCTACTTTGGAAGAAGCACAAAAAATGATTGATTCCATAAAACAGCAATATATTGATAACGGAATAGGCAGATGGGCAGTCGTTGAAAAAGAAAGTGGCCACTTTATTGGTTGGAGTGGATTTAAATTAATAACCCAGGTTATTGCTGGTAGATCGAATTTCTACGATTTGGGATATCGTTTCATAAAACAATACTGGGGAAAGGGCTATGCTACTGAAACTGCCATTGCTTCCTTAAACTACGGGTTTTCAAAACTGGATTATGAAGAAATCTGTGGTATGGCAGATGTGAACCATATAGCATCAAATGCTATTCTGCAAAAAATAGGATTGGTGAAAAGAAATGAATTTACTTTTGACGGCTCCCTTCACAATTTTTATTCCCTTAAAAAAGCAACGTGGAAAACGCTTATATAAAAGCGATAATTCACTACAAATCATTAACTTAGTGCTTATTGGGAATACGGGACTATGAAATCTATCAAATTCTATTTTTCTTTTATAGCTGTTTTCGGTATTGCGCTGCTTTCTGGATGCGAAGCTACATTGGCTCCTGCCTATGACCAAGCCATTGTTGAAAAGGTAACCGCAAGCAGTGATTTGGCGATGCGGTTTTTCGCTGAGGTTGATGGTGGGACGGAAAAGGAAAGTTTTACAGTTCGGGAACCAGTTTACAATATTTTGATCGGTGCCTTCGAGTCGCTGGAAATACAGGCCAGAGCACGTCCGCTGCCCAAAAATGTGGCGCTGGACAAAATAAACGAAATACTTGCCGCCAAAGGAAGCAGTAATGTTACTGGCGATTATCCCAGTGCCTTCGCCTTTGAGAAAATTGCCGAAACCTTTAAAAAAATGAAAGAGACCGACAAGCAAAACGGGATAAAACCAATTGCCTTGCAGGCTTTTAAAGGGCAAGTAGAAATTTATTTGGACCAAGCAATAACCTATGAAAGTTTTCTAAAAAGATAAGAGTATGCCGGAAAGTGTAGCAACAATAATAACAGAGATTAAAGACATCGCCTCTGGGGTTTTGGAGAAGGATGTTTCTACCATTCGCGGTTTCAGCGAGCGCCAAGTGGAAGCCATAGCCAAACAAACCGTATTGATTCAAAAAGGTGTGGAAAGCGGTGATATAGACGAAGATCTTCGCGAGTTCTTTTTGGATGGGTTGGAAGCCATGGCACTGAACTTCGTGAACACCTTAAAGGGAATACTGATGGTTACACTGGAAAAGTTGTGGAATGCCTTGGTGAAATTTCTTTATAAAGCCGTTGGGGTGGTGGTTTAGTATTTAGTATTGAGAAGCCTGAAAGGCTTCATTTTTTTATGTTGCGAACTAACTTTGCCTAACGCTGTATATTGAAATCGAAAAACCGTTGGAAGGTATTCAATTTTTGTTGCAAAGGTAGTTTTACGATTTTTATTTCTTCATAGTTTCAAGCCCAACTGCCTTATATTTCGTAAATTTGCGACCTCGTTTTTTTATATATTAAACCATACACATGACTAACATAATTCTTTTTGGTCCTCCCGGCGCAGGCAAAGGCACCCAAGCTACTTTTTTAAAAGAAAAATACAACTTAGTACATATTTCTACCGGTGACGTTTTTCGATATAACATTAAAAATGAAACAGAACTAGGTAATCTCGCTAAGTCTTTTATGGCAAAAGGGAAACTGGTGCCAGATGAAATTACTATCGATATGCTTAGCAACGAAGTAGACAAATACCCAAATGCCAATGGATTTATTTTTGACGGTTTCCCCAGAACAGAGGCACAAGCACAAGCTTTGGGCCATGTAATGGATGATAAGGACACGCAAATAGACGCCATGGTTGCTCTGGAAGTAGACGATGAGGTTTTGGTAGAGCGTCTATTGGAAAGAGGCAAAACCAGTGGCCGCGCAGACGATGCGGACGAAAACATTATAAGAAATAGAATAAAAGTATATTATAATGAAACCGCAATTCTGAAAAATTACTACCAAAAACAAGATAAATATTACGGTGTTGATGGCGTGGGAAGTATTGAGGATATTACCGAGCGATTAAGTAAAGTTATAGATAATATTAGTTGAGTTGTAATAATTGTTTAACTGTTGAATTGTGTAGCTGTTGAATTGATTAATGCTGAAGTAAATTATGTATAAGCATTCTTTTGAAAAATTGGAAGTTTGGAATGACGCTATCGATTTAGTTGAGGTTGTTTATAAAATAACCGAAAGTTTTCCTTCCGAGGAACGTTTTGGATTAACCAATCCAATGCGAAGATGTTCGGTTTCTATAGCATCTAATTCAGCTGAGGGTACATCCCGTATAACGCAAAAAGACAAATCTCGATTTTCAACAATCGCATTTAGTTCGACAATGGAATTGTTAAATCAAATAATAATTTCCAAGAGGTTAAATTTTATCGATGATGATGCTTATGAAAAACTTCGCACACATCTTTTAATGGTATCCAATAAAATCAACGCCTTAAGAAAGGCACAATTAAAAAAATAAACAAAACAATTCAACAGTTACACAATTCAACAATTACACAATTACACAATTCAACAATTACACAATTACACAATTACACAATTCAACAATAAACAATGACAGAAGGCAATTTTGTAGATTACGTAAAAGTTCATGTTACTTCCGGAAAGGGAGGGCAGGGTAGCAAGCACATGCGTCGGGAAAAATATATTCCCAAAGGTGGGCCCGATGGAGGAGATGGTGGCCGCGGAGGGCACGTAATAGTTAAGGCAAACAAAAACCTTTGGACACTTTACCACCTAAAATTCAAAAGACATTTTAAGGCCGATCACGGCATGCACGGTAGCAAACAAACCAGCACCGGTGCCGATGGTGCCGATGTGTATATTGAAGTGCCACTTGGCACGGTAGTCCGCGATAAAGAAACGGAGGAAATACTTTTTGAAATTACTGAAGATGGGGAAGAAAAGATAGTCGCAAAAGGTGGTCGCGGAGGCATGGGAAATGCCCACTTTAAAACTGCAACCAACCAAACCCCACGCTATTCGCAACCGGGAGAGGAAGGTCTTGAGGCTGATATTATTCTTGAACTAAAAATACTGGCCGATGTAGGTTTGGTAGGTTTTCCGAATGCAGGGAAATCAACGTTGCTTTCTGTTATAACTGCAGCAAAGCCGAAGATTGCCAATTACGAATTCACCACTTTAAAACCCAACTTGGGAATCGTGGAATACCGTGACTTCAAAACATTTGTAGTAGCCGATATTCCCGGGATTATTGAAGGTGCCGCCGAAGGCAAAGGAATTGGACATCGGTTTTTACGGCATATTGAAAGAAACTCTACCTTATTGTTCCTAATTCCCGCCGATGCACCGGACATAAAAGAACAATATGAAATATTGGTGGATGAATTACGCCGATACAATCCGCAGCTTTTGGACAAGGAACGCTTGGTAGCCATCAGCAAAAGCGATATGCTGGACGATGAACTGAAGGCAGAGATGAAAAAGATTCTCGACAAGCAGTTTAAGGGAATTCCCTATTTGTTTATTTCTTCCGTGGCGCAGCAGGGCTTAACGGAGTTGAAGGATAAGCTTTGGGCGATGTTAAATTAGATGCGGTTACTGAGCGAAGCCGAAGTATGGGCGATGTTGAATTAGACTAATTTGTCAGGTCGAGCGCAGTCGAGACCTCTCTTTTCATATAACTTCTAAATCAGTAAACCCAATACCCCTCGACTTCGCTCGGGGAGACAACTTAACTTTTCTTAAAATAAATTTTAATAGCTCGTTTATTTTCTTTTTCTTACAGCCTTAATATAGGTATTATGAAAAAAGGATTACTCTTTGTTTTGTTGTTGGTTTCTTTGGTTGGGTTTGGGCAGTGTCCATCAGAATTTACAGAACAATCGCAAATTGATGATTTTGCTTCACAATTTCCAAATTGTACAACACTTGAATATCTTTATATTCATGGAAATAATATTATTAATTTGCACGGGCTATCTCAAATCACATCTGTTGATGAGTTAATTATTGCAAATACTGCAATTCAGAATTTTGAAGGCTTAGAGAGTATAGAAACTGTCTCTGTAAGCTTGCTTATTCAAGGGAATAATTCACTTCAAAACTTTATTGGTTTTTCATCCTTAACCTCCTTATATTTTGTTAGAATTTTTTTTAATAATAGCCTAACAAGTTTTCAAGGTTTGGATAATTTAGAAGTTATTGAGAGTTCATGTGATATAAAAGGAAATGAATTACTCAATAGTGTAAATGGACTTCAGGGTTTAATTTCAGCTGGCGATTTTTCAATTAGGGATAGCAGAATTACAAATCTTGAAGGGCTTGACAACTTTTCAAATACGGGTTATTTAGGTCTATCAAATAATTCTCAACTTATAAATCTTCAGGGTTTAGAAAATCTAACTACTATAGAAAGTTTAGGAATTTCGGAAAATTCTAGTTTGATTAATTTAAACGGCGTTGAAAATCTTGATCAAATCACCTCCAATGTAAATTTATATTTTAATGAAAATCTTGTCTCGATAGATGCTTTGAATGATGTAGGTCCGGCCGATTATTCCATAGCTTTAAATTTTAATTTATCTGAATGTGCAATTTATTCAGTATGTCAGTCAATTTTTCAAAATCCAGATTACAGTGTATATATAGATGAAAATGGAACAGGCTGCAATTCCGTTCCAGAAGTAGAAGCCCAATGTGATTTGGCAATAACCGAAGCAGATTTTTTTGAAGATCTTTCCATTTTTCCAAATCCCGTTTCATCAACTCTAAATATTAAAACCTCGGGGAATATTTCCTTCGAAAAAGCAAAAGTTTATTCAACATTGGGCACACTAATTCTTGAAACCTCAGAAAAGCAAATCAACCTTGAAACCCTTTCCGCAGGGATCTATTTTGTAGAGGTTGTTACGAATAAAGGAAACGTTACGAAGAAGATTATTAAAAAATAGCAAATTGAAGATTTTAGGTGTTTTCCTTATTGTGTTGACAATCGTTTCCTGCGGCACAACCGTTGGCGTGGAGTATGATTATGAAACCGATTTTTCAAATTATAAAACATACAGCTATAATCCTGAAATAAAATCAAATTTAGCCCCGTCGGACGACGAGCTTATTATTGAAATTACAGATAGGATATTGCCAACAAAGAGTTTTGTAAAAAGTGAAACTCCCCAAGTTTATATAAATTTTTATGTCAATGAAAAAACGGTTCTGTCCAAAAACACCGTGACGGTTGGTTTTATTCCTATTGGGAAAAAAGTACACAGCCAAGAATTTAATTTCGAGTTGATAGACGCTTCCAATGATAAGATTCTGTGGAAGGCCGTTGCCAAGGACGAATTGAAACGAAACGCTTCAACTTCCGAAAAAGAGAAATATTACACAGGGCTTCTTCAAGAAATTCTTATAAAATATCCTCCCAAAAATAAATGATATTAACTTCAATGGCACAAACAATAGCAAACCTGAAACTTAAAGGCAGCATTGCTAAAAAGATCTTAAAAGAATAAATAGCTGATACCATTTCACAATTAATTCCATAAAGTGGCCACTGTGCTTTTGCAGCTGCCACTTTTTTTATACCCCAATCTGGAAATTGTATCCATCCGAGTAACTACACTGTATCCATCCGAGTAACTACACTAGTTATTGATCTTCATATTCTGTAGTGAATTCAATATCTTTTCCTTCCGCTCTTG
>JAUYGY010000042.1 GCA_030690315.1 Aequorivita sp. | reverse complement strand
ATTTTGAGCATTTCATCGATTTTTACCCTAACCCTAAAGGGAATATCGATGAAATTTCAAGTTCTTCCTTTAGGATAAGAGGTAAAAACTTGAAATTTTTACTAAAATTAATTGTTATTCATCAAAATGCACAACGGGTTACATTACTTACTTTATAATTGAAAAAACCAGCCCAACAAAACAAACAAATAATGAACGAAATAATATGCCCCAGTTGCAAAAAAGCTTTTAAAGTTGACGAAGCTGGATTTGCCGATATCCTGAAGCAAGTGCGCGACCATGAATTTGAGCACGAGCTAAAGAACAGGCTAAATCTTGCAGAAAAAGAAAAAGAAAGTGCCGTAAAGCTTGCGGAAGCAAACATAAAAAATGCCTTACAGGAACAACTTTCAAAAAAGGATCAAGAGCTATCCGAATTAAGGGCCAAAAGCAATAGCGACCTGGCCGAGAAATTAGCTGCGAAGGAACGGGAAATTAACGAGCTAAAATCGCAAAGCGAACGCTCCCTTGCCGAACAATTGGCAAAGAAAGAAGCCGAGATCGCCGATATGAAATCGAAAATACAACATGCGGAGATCGATAAAAAACTTACCGTTGGAGAAGCCATTCGCGCCATTGAAAAGGAACGCGATATGCTGGCAAGCGATTTAAAAATAAAGGAAACCGAAACACAATTACTGGAAAAGTCCATTCGGGAACAGTTTACGAATCAGCTCAGCGTAAAGGACGAACTCATTAAATTGAAAGATGAGGATATTGCGCGTTTAAAGGATTATAAGCAAAGGCTTTCCACAAAAATGATAGGCGAAACCTTGGAACAGCACTGTGAGGCAGAGTTCAATAAACTGCGGGCCACAGCTTTCCAAAATGCCTATTTTGAAAAGGACAATGATGCCAGGGGCGGTAACAAAGGCGATTTCATTTATAGGGAAACCGATGAAGCCGGCAATGAAATCATTTCCATTATGTTCGAAATGAAAAATGAGAACGACGAAACCACAACAAAAAAGAGGAATGAGGATTTTTTCGCAAAACTGGACAAGGACCGCACCGAAAAGAAATGTGAATATGCCGTGCTGGTTTCCTTATTGGAAGCGGAAAATGAACTCTATAACACGGGCATAGTCGACGTCTCGCACAGATGTAAAAAAATGTACGTGGTGCGGCCGCAGTTTTTCATTCCCATTATCACCCTGCTTCGCAATGCGGCCATGAACTCCATGCAATACAAGGCAGAGCTGAGTTTGATTAAAAACCAAAACGTGGACATTACCAATTTTGAGGAAAAAATAAACACGTTTAAGGAAGGTTTTGCACGCAATTACGATTTGGCCAGCCGCCAATTTAAAACTGCAATTGAGGAAATAGACAAAACCATGGACCATCTTCAAAAAACGAAAGATAATCTGTTGGCATCCGTAAACAACCTACGCCTAGCCAATAATAAGGCGGAAGATTTAACTATTAAAAAATTGACAAAAGGAAACCCAACAATGACGGAGAAGTTTGAGGGGCTTTCGGGGAAGGGGGAATAAATTTTGTTTTAATCTTAAATCAAGTCTGTTATAGCGAAAAGCGAAGAGTCAAAAGCGAAAAACGAAGAGCGAAGAGCGAAGAGCCCAATCACAAATTCCTAATGCCTAATGCCTAATGCGAGGGTAACGTCTTTGCGAGCGAAGCGTGGCAATCTCATGAAGCTACTTGTTATCATGATAGAACTACACTTGGGCAGCTTCCATCAAAAACCCCTCAATCAAATCCGAAGGATGCTTCGTAGCAACCACCGGAAACTCAAACCAAAGCTGTAACGGCACGAGCGGGGAAAAAGTTTGGGAAATAGAATATTCCCAATCCCAAATCGCTAATTTCAAAACGCTTATTCTCCCCCATAAATCCTCAGTTTTTTAAAAAAAATAAGTACCATTCCAATTTGAGTTTTCTATATTTGCCCACTTAAAATTACAAATAAAGAATCCCCATAAAAATGAAAAGAGTTTCCTTATTGCTTATATTTCTTATTCCCCTACTATCATATTCCCAAACAGAAAAACCCGAACCCAAATTTCCCAATGCCGGGAATACATATGTTACGTTTGACATCCTTACTCCTTTTGATCCCTACAATCCCCGATATAGAATAGGGTTAATTCAATCTTTAAACAAATCCTGGAGCATAGGGCTGGATGTGGGCTATGGGAATGAAGCAATAACCATTTCAAATGATGGCACAGGTCCGGGAGATGATTACAGACTGTACGAAATACGTTCCGAAATTTACCACATCTTAAACCCCACCCGTCGGGTAAACCATTATTTGTCCGGCGAAGTTTTTTATATCAATCACAGCGAAACTTTTCTGGATAACTCATACGAAACAGAACAGGATGAGATGATAATTGATTACGAAAGTGCAGATTATCACAGAAAAAAATATGGCCTCCACATAAAATATGGTGTCATCATTCCCTTCGGGGAACATGTAGGGATGAATTTTTACGTTGGAGCCGGCGTTCGGGTGCGGGACAATGAGTTTAGTAATGTAGTTGTCAGCGAAGAATGGGATGACAATGAATATTTTTTGGATATCGGCCCCCGCAGGGAAGGAACCCAAACCGCCCCCAACTTTGCCTTGGGGATAAAGATTTTTTGTAAGCTTTAATAGCTCTGATTTCAAAATTCATCCCCACGAGCGGGGCCGTCATTGCGAGCGCAGCGTGGCAATCTCTTGAGGCTACTTGTTATCATGATTGGAACTACACCTTGACAAATCGTTTTTAGTTAATCTTTTTTCTTTTTGCCATTGCCGCAAAAAGAAATCGACTTTAGGAGATTCACGAGCTCCGCTTTAATAAATTTAATGGTGGCGAGCTAAACAAAAAGGTCTAGGCTTACGAAAAGATTCCTGAAAATTTCTTTATTTCCGGCGCAAAAATAAAGCTTGGTAACTGCTTAGATTGGCTGCGTGATATTGAATGCAACGTACTTCCAAATATCCTATCTGCTAAGAAGGATTTTTGCTTTTTCCTCCAATAAATTAATTTTCTACCCCTCGACTCCCCTTCGACTGCGCTCAGGACAGGCTACTCGGGGCAGGCTACTTTTCGAAGGCCGGGGAATAATGGTAGTCAGAAATACAAAGCTGTAGATTATAATGCTAATATTAAGAACCTACGGCTTCCATTAAAAAACTTTCAATCAAGTCTGGTGGGTGTAGGGTTGGGGGAATTGGAAATTCGAACCATGTTTGAAGGTTTTTATCAAACCCAGTTCCATTCAAATAATTGTGCAGTGCGAGGTTCAATCCCTTGTTATATTTGGGATGATCGGCGCCTTGGGGATCTTCGTGATATAAATCGTTTTGGGCAAAACCTTCAAAAACGGGCCCTGCAACAGTTATTCCAAAATCCTGCGGATTCATACCAATGGGGCTGTGAATTGTAGTTGTGAACTGGTGCCAATACGCCGACTGAATACAATTCCGTTGAAACAATTGCCGTACCACCTCTAGGGAATCAATAGTTTCCTGTTCTGTTTGGGTGGGAAATCCATACATAAGATAGGCATGTACCATAATATTATTTACAGAAAAATTGTGGGTAACGCGGGTCACTTGGGCAATATCGACCCCTTTTTTCATTTTGGACAACAACCTATCCGAAGCAACTTCCAAACCACCGGTTACAGCTACACAACCCGCTTTTGCCATTAATTCACACAGCTCAAAACTGAATGTCTTTTCGAAACGAATGTTGGTCCACCACGTGATTTTTACATTTCTTTCCAATAACGCAACAGATAAAGCCCGCAACATTTTAGGCGGCGCGGCTTCATCAACAAAATGAAACCCTGTAATGCCTGTATCCTTAACTATCTTTTCAATTTTATCAACTAAATCATCGGCGGTTGTGTTTTGATAATTCCCGATATAATCCAAGCTCACATCACAAAACGAACATTGTTTCCAATAACAGCCGTGCGAAATGGTCATTTTATTCCATCGGGCATCCGTCCACATTCGGTGCATTGGGTTTACAACATCTAAAAAAGACACATATTTATGAAAAGGCAACTCAGAATAGTTGGGCGCCGGTAGGTTTCTGTGATGGTAAATGGCGTTTGGAATTTTATTCCTATAAACCACCTGTTCGTTTTCCAAAACATACGTCCGTTCCAATTCATCCCTGCCAACCTTCCCTTCCAGATATTTAACCATTTTCAGCAAAGGCCCTTCTCCATTGTCCAAGGAAATAAAGTCCACAAATTCAAAAATCCGTGGATCTGTAAGGGAGCGCAATTCCGTGTTGCAATAGCCTCCGCCAAAAGCAATATGAATATCAGGGAAAAACTGTTTGGTAAACTGCGCACAACGCAAAGCTGCAAACAGATTCCCAGGAAAGGGAATGGTAAAGCAAACCAAAAGGGGTTGCTCCTTTTTAATGTTTTCAATTAAAATATCCAGCATTTTCTCTTCGATGAGGGTTGGCTGAAAACTTAAAAACTCATCAATTTCATTAAAACTACTGGCAGAAGTGGCAATTTGCTCGGCATACTTAGTAAAAGCAAAAAACTCATCTACATTAGCTTGGATAAAATCGCCTATTTCTTCAATAAAAAGGGTTCCATAATGTTTTGCCTTATCTATAATGCCAATGTCCCCAGCTTCCCATTTAATAGTAGTATTTACTTTGGACAATCTATGGCCTCGCGGTAAAAAATTGGGTTCCAGAATTTTATGTGCAGTTTCAATATCCTGCTTTTGAAGAAAGGCAATAACAACATCAACCCGCGCAATGTATAAAGCTTTCATTTTACGGACTTCCGGATAATCATAGTGCTTCAAATCCTGTGCTTCCTGAAACATAGCGCGAAGAAAATCGCCCGTAAAAATGGCGGTGAAAAGTTCTATACTTAAATCGCATTGCTTCACGGCAATGTCGTGTTCTTCCAAAAACCCCTTTAAATAGGCCGTAGCCGGATAGGCAGTGTTTAGCTGCGTAAACGGTGGCGTTATGAAGAGGATTTTGGGTTGCATTGGGCAAAGGTATGGTTCTTTGAAATATGGTGATTGAATTAGCTTCCTTTTATAACTTCGATTCGTTTGGCGTGAAATTGCCAAAAGCCAAAAGCTTAATGCTAATTTTCAAATTATCCTATCTTTGCCCCACCAAACACCCTTCACCACTTGAAAATAGCAATCCTCTCCCCGCAGCATTTCCTAACCACACAATGGTCCGGCGGCAGCAGTACCCAACTTTATATATTCCCTGCCACCGCAACTTATGCAGCGCGAAATTTTGAGTTAAGGCTTAGTACAGCTAAAGTGGAAGTTGCCGAATCTACGTTCACGCCCTTGCCGGGAATACACCGCAAGCTTATGCTTTTGGAGGGAGAAATTAGCATTACCCATGAGGGCCAATACAGCAAGCATCTGAAACCTTTTGAGGTAGATCATTTTAGTGGGGATTGGAAAACCACCGCCATAGGCACCTGTACCGATTTTAATGTTATGTGCACAGGTCATCAGCAAAGCGAGTTATATTATATAGCTATGGGGTCAAGTAGCAGTTATACCCTCAAAGCTAAAGGGACTTGCAAGAATTTATTCTTATACGCCACTTCCGGCACTATCCATTTGCAGCTTATGGATGTAAATTATATTCTGGAAACCGGAAACTTATTGGTCATCGAGAACCTCAGCGTTTCTTCAATTGCTATCCATAGCGCTAAGGATTTTGGGCTTGTGGTTTTGGAAATGTATTAGCGAAAAGCGAAGAGCGAAGAGCGAAAAGCACAAAAACTACTAACGATTCACAACCCACTACCCACAACCCACAACCCACTTTCCATTTCACACTTCCCATTTCCCACTTCCCATTTCCCATTTCTCAATACTAACTTCTCACTACTCACTACTCACTACTAACTACTAACTACCCACAATTACCCTATCTTTGCCCCACTAAACAATAAAATGGCTTCCACCCTACTTTCATCCCCTTTACAGGGGTTTACTGATTTCAGGTTTCGTAATGCTTTCAATCAGTATTTTGGGGGGATTGATACCTTCTATTCCCCATACATCCGTCTCAATGGCAAGCTGAACATTAAGCAATCCTATCAAAACGATATTTTACCGGAAAACAATTCAACCTTAGAGGTGATTCCGCAAATAATTACCAACGATGCCGACGAATTTATTTATGTTGCCAAATACGTGCAAAGTTTAGGCTATACGGAATTGAATTGGAATTTAGGTTGCCCCTACCCGATGGTCGCAAAATCTGGAATGGGCTCTGGCTTAATTTGCAATCCTTCAAAAATCAATACCATTTTGCATAGAGCCCACACCGAAACGAATATTTTGGTCTCGATGAAAATGAGAATGGGATACGAAAATGCTGAAGAAATTCTGGAGGCCTTTCCTATTTTAGACAACTATCCGCTTAAGAACATTGCTATTCATGCCCGAATAGGAAAACAACTTTACAAAGGCCCGGTAGATTTGGATGCTTTTGAAAAGTGCATCGGCAGGACGAGGCACAAATTGTATTACAATGGAGATATAACCAGCGTTGCTGCTTTTAGGGAAATTGAAAAGCGCTTTCCAAGCATTGATCATTTTATGATTGGGCGGGGTTTAATTGCCGATCCTTTTTTGCCGAGCATGATCAAAAACAACACAACGGAATATCCCGAAAACAGATGGGCTATTTTCTCGGAATTCCACGACACAATCTACCAGCAATACGACGAATACTTGTCGGGACCCACCCCCATTAAAATGAAGATGCTAGGCTTTTGGGAGTTCTTTTCCCAAGCAACATCAAATCCGCAGAAAACATACAAGGCCATAAAAAAAGCTACTAACCCCATAAAATACAAACAGGCGGTGGCTCAAATTATACGTGCCGAAATGGAAGTTACAAACTAGCGAAAAGCGAAGAGCGAAGAGGGATTGGATTGTTGGATTGTTGGATTGCTGGATTATTGGATAGTTGGATAGTTGGATGTTTGGATGTTTGGATTGTTGGATACTCCGGGCGGCTTGAAAAGCATACAATCTAAAGCAAATTCACATATTCACATACTCACAAACTCACATACAAACCTGATAAATATCATCTTTTATATTTCTGAAGGGAATTAATTTTGAAATATAGAAGGCTGTGTAGGGTAAAATTCAATGAAGCTGTTGTATTCATTGTTCACTTTTAAACTAACTAGAAATTTTATAAAAAGGTAACAACCCATTTTCACTTAAAACCAAAGTTTAGCTTTTTTAAAAAGAATTTATGGCAAAACTACTTTCTAACTTTAGCATACACAACTCATCTATCGGCGTTTACCATTCCAATTTCTAGAGTACGAATAGAATTGCCGTAACGTTATATGTATAAAATAAAACTGATGTACAAATTAATAATAGTTGCAATTGCCCTTTTAAGTTTAACAACTGCAGTTGCGCAGGATTGGCAGACAGATTTTGCTGTTGCCAAGGAACGGGCCGCCTTAGAGAACAAACCTATTATATTGGTTTTTCAGGGTTCGGACTGGTGCGCCCCCTGCATTAAATTGGATAGGGAAGTATGGAGTACGGAATATTTTAAAACCTATGCCAAGGACCATTTTATAATGCTACAGGCCGATTTTCCACGTAAAAAAGCGAATGCCCTCCCCGATATGCAAACACAGGCAAATGCAAAACTTGCCGAAATCTATAACAAGAATGGCTATTTCCCTTTTGTGGTTATGCTGGATTCGGAAGGAAAAGTACTTGGGGAAACAGGCTATAAAAACATCTCCCCAGAAGAATACACCAATGAATTAAACGCCTTTATAAAATCATTTTGAAAGTCTCTGCCCTCTTCCTAATCCTCTTTTCCGTGGCTTCCTTTGCCCAGCAATCTTTTGAACGGACGGTAAAGTTGATGGGCAGCCGATTTGATATTACCGTAGTCGCAAATGATTCCATAGCGGGAAACCAGTATATAGATACCGCTATCGCCGAAATTAGCAGAATAGAAAAACTAATCTCCTCTTGGGATCCCGCTTCCCAAACCTCCGAAATAAAACGCAATGCAGGCATAAAACCAGTAAGGGTTGATGATGAACTCTTCAAACTAATAGCCCGCGCAATTGAAATTTCAAAACTTACCGATGGTGCTTTTGATATCAGTTATGCTTCCTTGGACAAAATATGGAAATTTGATGGTAGCATGACCGCAATGCCAACCCCGGAAGAAATTGCTGCCTCTGTTTCAAAAGTGGGCTTTCACAATATTGAACTCAACAAAGAAAACAGTACCATTTTCTTAAAACTGGAAGGAATGAAAATTGGCTTTGGCGCAATTGGCAAAGGTTACGCCGCCGATAAAACCAAAGCGCTTCTTATGGAAAAAGGAGTAATTGCAGGAATAATAAACGCCTCCGGCGATATGAATACCTGGGGAAAACAACCCAACGGAGAGGAATGGAAAGTTGCCATCACCAACCCCATGGACAAAAACAAAGTCTTTGCCATTTTACCCATTACAAATGGAGCGGTAGTAACTTCCGGTAATTATGAAAAGTATGTCACTTTTAATGGAAAACGATACACCCATATCATAGATCCCAAAACAGGATATCCTTCCAGCGGAATTATAAGCGTAACGGTATTCGCCCCCAAAGCGGAACTGGCAGATGCCCTTGCAACCTCCGTATTTGTTATGGGAAAGGAAGCAGGCTTGGACCGCATAAACCAATTGCCCAAAGTAGAGTGCATCATCATCGATGATAAAGGAAATATTACCAAATCCAAAAATATTGAAATTGTAAATCATGATTAAAATCATTCTAGGTACTTTGCTGATCATCACGTGTTTTAGTAGCTGCGTTGTTGTGAAAGAATATGAAAAAGTAAATCTTAACGATCCAGATATGGCGCTCTCCGAAAAACCACTCGATCGCAACCTTACCACTGCCCAATCCTACCGGGAGGCTGCAGTGGGTGCAAATGGAGGAAAAACTGGAGGAGGCTGCGGCTGTAACTAAACAAAAAAACACGTGAAAAAAATAGTTTTATTTATTTGTGTCTTCACTCTTCCCAGAGTTTACTCACAAAATATGCAGGATTCCACTGCTACTTATAAAAAACGGGTTTTGGAAACTACCGAAGTAGATTTCCTTTCCAGCTATTATACCCAAGATGGCGATAACGCTGCAGTTAGCGGCGGGATAGGCACCGAGGAATTAACCGATGTTACGGGGACTTTCGTGGTTTCCATTCCCTTAAATGATGATGACGTACTCACTATTGATGCCGGGGTATCGGCATACACCTCCGCCTCCTCAAGTAATGTGGATCCGTTTGATAGCGGTACTGCAGACCCATTTCAAGCTTCGTCCGGCGCCTCTAGTAGTGATCTTTGGGGAAATGTTACTGGCGGTTATAGCCATAGTTCAGACAGCCGCAACGATATCTGGTCAGCCAAAATCTCCGTTTCCACGGAATATGATTATTTTTCTGCAGGTGTAGGCGGCGGTTATACCAAACTTTTTAATGAAAAGAATACAGAAATAAGCATAAATGGAAATGTTTATATAGATACCTGGAACGCCATTTATCCAATAGAATTAAGGCCTTTTGCAACCGGAGGCAGCGGCTTGAACTCTTCCCTGTTCACCCAAAATACCATAACCGGAAATACAGCTTATAACCCACGTTTTGAAACTTTTGACAGTGAGGGACGAAATTCCTACTCCTTAGGATTTGGTTTCTCCCAGATTATGGGAAAGAACGTGCAAGGTTTGCTGGCAATGGATTTCATACAACAGCAAGGCCTGCTTTCAACGCCGTACCAACGGGTATATTTTGGTGACGTTGCCGACTCTTTTATTGAAAATTTCCAACTGGCCGATGCCATTGAACGCTTGCCCGATTCCAGATTTAAAGTTGCCTTTGGCGCTCGCCTGAATTGGTACCTCAGTGAAATGTTTTCGGTACGAACCTTCTACCGTTACTATTTTGACGATTGGGGTATAAACTCTCACACTTCGAGTATAGAAGTGCCCATAAAGATTACGGATAAGTTTACGCTTTACCCTTCGTATAGATTTTACAACCAAACCGCGGCCGATTACTTTAGGCCTTATGAAGAAGCTTTATCTACGGACGAATTTTACACCTCAGATTATGACCTTTCGGAATACGCTGCCAACCAATTTGGTTTTGGAGCCTCCTATACCGATATTTTTGCAAAGCTCCATATCCTAAAATTTGGACTCAAAAGTGTGGATCTAAAATTTTATCTCTACAACAGGGATACGAACTTTACTTCGAGCATAATTACGGCGGGATTCAAATTTATAAAGGATTAAAATTGTGTTTAAAAATTCGGGTATAAATCATGATTCCATCTTTATCAGTTTAAAAATCTAATCCAACTTGATAGACACAAAAAATAATTTCCAAGGATTCTAAAAAACAGATAATGGCAAATAAGGAGAGTGAAGAAGATAATTACTTGGATAACCATTATATCCACCGTAGCAATTGGTTGCGGGCGGCGGTATTAGGCGCTAACGACGGAATTCTTTCCACCTCAAGTCTTGCCATTGGGGTAGCCGCAGCAAGCGCAACAAAAGATCCAATTGTGCTGGCAACCTTAGCTGGTTTAGTAGCCGGAGCCTTATCAATGGCTGCCGGGGAATACGTTTCGGTCAGTTCGCAAACAGATATTGAAAAAGCGGATATTGAACGTGAAAAACAAGAACTTTTGGAAACTCCACAATTGGAGTTGCAGCGCTTGGCAGAAATTTATGAACAAAGAGGGCTGAAAAAAGAAACAGCACTAATGGTGGCCGAAGAATTAACAGAACACGATGTATTGGCTGCACATGTGCGCGATGAATTGGGCATCAATGAAATTAGCCAAGCCAACCCGATACAGGCAGCAATAGCTTCGGGAGCTGCGTTTACAATTGGCGGATTATTACCACTCTTGGTGGTCCTATTCCTGCCCCTTACCAATCTGGAATATTATATTTACTTCTTTGCCATTATTTTTCTTAGCATACTGGGAGGAGTTGCTGCAAAAACTGGCGGTTCGGGTATTGGAAAAGCAGTTTTAAGAATAACTTTTTGGGGAACTGCCGCAATGGGCCTAACCGCACTTGTGGGGTATTTTTTTGGGGTAAACCTTTAAATTGGATTACCCGACTACCCATAGGCATATATTGGAATTTCGAAAAACCAATTCAGAAGAATGAACAAAATAATCTTTTTGGTGTTTTTTATCTTAACACCCTTTGTTAGGGCCCAAATTAAAACAGATTCCCTGGTCCAGACACAAAAATCCACATTAAAATATGAAGCTTTTATAGTTCCCGTAGCTCTTATTGGATATGGGATTGTTGGCCTGGAAAGCCATACCTTAAAAGATTTGAACCAAAGCACCAATAACGAATTAAAGGAACACATTGATACTCAATTTACAATTGATGACATCTCCCAATACAGTCCCTTTCTCGCTGTTTACGCTCTGAACGCGGTTGGAATTAAGGGAAAGAACAATTTTAAGGACCGGACTGTAGTTTTAGGAACCGCCTATTTAATTATGGGTGCCTCCGTAAATATTATAAAAAGGACATCGAATGTAGAGCGACCTGATGGCTCATCAAATAATTCCTTTCCCTCGGGCCACACTGCTACCGCATTTATGGGAGCCGAATTTCTATATCAGGAATATAAGGATGTCTCCATTTGGTATGGCGTCACCGGATATGCGGTGGCAGCTGGCACGGGTTTCTTCAGAATGTATAATGATAGGCATTGGATTACCGATATTGCGGCTGGCGCCGGAATAGGAATTGTGAGCACCAAGCTAGCCTACTTGCTCCACCCATTAATTAAAAAAACAATATTCAAGGAAAAGGATGCCAACGGGCTCATTCTCCCCTTTTATAATGGGAAGGAAGTGGGTGTGGGAATGTCCTTGGTGTTTTAACTAGAGCGAAGAGGGGTTGGATTGTTGGATAATTGGATGTTTGGATTATTGGATTGTTGGATACTTCGGGAGGGCTTGAATCGCATACAAAATCGGTAATTTAGATACTTCGCATAGCTTAAGGCTTAAGGCTTAAAACCTACTGCCAAAAGCAAAAATTAATTGATAATTGTTAATTGCTAATTGTTAATTGTTAATTGTTAATTGCCAAAATCCACCGAACATCAAAAACATCCGTTAGCTCAATCAGGTTTTGGATATCGTAATTTGTCTCCAAAAGATCCTTTCTATCCGCAGCCAGTTTTTCAATAAGTGCCGTTCTATCTTTACTGTTTTTGCACTCCAAAAAAACAGCCATATAATTTCCTATTTTTCTTCCTTCGTTGTGCACCAGGTCTGAACCGTGGATGGTTATTCCATCGGCGAGCAATGTGCCACATACTATTGGCATTTCCTTGTAAGCTTTTAATTCCTCTTTAAAAGGTTCCAAGTGCAATATGCCACCAAAGCAGGACTGGTAAAAGGTGAGTGCCTTTTTACAATTTCCGGAAAAGGTTATAAATACGGCACTCCTTGTTTTCCCATTAGTCTGCGCCACCATCCTAAAATAAATTACGCATCCGGAATTTCAGGCTCAACCAGCTTTATCAATTTCTCCAAGCATTCCTGCCAGCCCAAATAGCACATTTCTGCAGGAATAACATCGGGAATTCCTTCCTGCAAAATAGTGAGTTCAGTGCCACACGACACTTTCTGTAGTTGTACGGTGGTAGTCATTTCTCCCGGTAGATTCGGGTCGTCAAACCTATCGGTGTATTTAATAAATTCATTGGGCCTTATTTCCAGATATTCCCCTCCAAAGGAATGTCCGTTGCCCGTACTGAAATTAATAAAAGTCATTTTAAAACTCCCCCCTACCTTAAAATCCATTTGCTGAACGGTACAAAGAAAACCAAATGGAGGAAACCAAAAGGAATTGGCTACAGGGTCGGCAAATGCCCGAAATACCTTTTCTGGGCTTGCTTTAAGCACTCGGTGTAATGAAACTGTGTTGTTTTTCATGATTATTATTTTAGGTTATAAGCTTTAAGCTGTAGGCTATAGGCTGTATTCTTTTTTATAAATCTTATTGTTATAAATATAGGAAACTGCAAGGATAGCCCCTACTACGATTGGCATAAGTATAAACCCAATGTTTTGGTCCACGCAGGCGTGGCTTATAACTGCAAAGATTAAGTTAAACGTCAGGCCCGCATAAGCCCATTCCTTTAATTTGGACGGCAAACTGGGAATGGAAATAGCAATGACGCCCAGCACTTTACAGAAAATTAGCGCATAGGCAAAGTAATCGGGGTAGCCCAAGGGTTTTGTGCCTGCATTTACATACTCCGGTGCAAACAATACAGTACCAAGTGGCATCAGCCCCTCCCAAAGAATGAGAAGGATAGTTGCGGTCCAAAAGATTATTTTGTTTTTTTTCATAATGTTGGTTGTTGGTTTAATTGTTTAAGTGTTTAATTGTTTAAATGGTTATTAGTTGTGTACTATCGTTTTCTGTTGATGGTTATTGTTTAATGAATACTGATTATTGTTTAATTGTTAATTGTTAATTGCCTAATTGTACAATTCAAAATTACAAAGGGATATAAAATTATAACCATAGTGAAAATGACAACATTAGGGGGGAAAAATGACAAAAGTATTCTTACTTTAGATAAATTTTTATTTTAAATGTTATGCGAATTTCAGTCTTTGTCCCCGAGTATGGCGTAATTGAAGCCATTACCCCACCTTTTAGAAGCTTTAATACGGCCAATGAGTTTTTAACCACCTTTGGGAAAAAGCCTGTTTTTCAGGTGGAATATGTGGGCTTAAACCAATATGTTCCAGCAAACAGTGGGGAATACACCATTAAAACGGATAGGTTGCTTAAAGACGTGGCCCACACCGATTTACTCATCATACCCCCAACCTTTGGTGATCTGGACAAGGGATTACAGGACAATGC
Source organism: Aequorivita sp. (assembly GCA_030690315.1). Lineage (GTDB taxonomy): Bacteria > Bacteroidota > Bacteroidia > Flavobacteriales > Flavobacteriaceae > Aequorivita. Next base: position 72,305 of record JAUYGY010000042.1, on the reverse strand, counting down.
AGAAGCCATACCTCATTTCAAAAAGTTATATGATAACGGAGCAAGCCTTGCCAGTTTGTGCGTTGGCGCTTTTCTTTTGGCGGAAACAGGTTTGCTGAATGGAAAAAAATGCTCTACGCATTGGGCACATATTGAGGAATTCAGGGAGAAATATCCCGAGGTGGAAGTAGCCGATGGCGCCATCATAACTGAGCACGACAATATTTACAGCAGCGGTGGGGCAAGTAGTTTATGGAATTTAATATTATACCTCATCGAAAAGTATTCCGACAGGGAAACAGCGGTAATGATCTCAAAATATTTTGCCCTGGATATTGGGAGGGATAGCCAATCGCAATTCGCTATCTTCCGGGGACAAAGAACCCACGAGGATGAAGAAATCCAACAAGTGCAGGATTATATTGAAGCACACTATGAAGAAAAAATAACGGTGGAGGATTTAGCAAATTTAATCAATACCAGTAGAAGAACCTTTGAAAGAAGATTTAAGGCTGCCACCAATAATACCCCAATAGAGTACACCCAAAGAGTACGGATAGAAGTAGCCAAAAAATTCTTTGAGGCCTCCAGGAAAAACGTTTCCGAAATTATGTACGCCACAGGCTACACCGATACCAAAGCCTTTCGGGATATTTTTAAAAAGATTACGGGGCTTACGCCAATAGAATATCGAAATAAGTTTGCGAAGGTTGGTTATGAAGTGTGATGTATGGGTAATTGTTTAATTGGGGAATTGTTTAATTGATTATTGTTCATTGATTATTGTTCATTGATTATTGTTAATTGCTAATTGTTCTCCTTCCGAGAGGTACTTTATTTTGACTTATATTTGAAATTAGAACTTACTCACATGTTAGTGGTATCCATAAAAACCAAAACCGTAAGTAGAAATATGGTAAACATTCACATAAAAAAAGTAACCCTTAACAACATAAACCAATTACAAAAGATTGGCAAACAGACTTTTTACGAAACATTTTCAGACGGAAATACCGAAGAGAATATGACAAAATATTTAGACGAAGGATTTTCTATTGAAAAACTGACGACTGAAATTAGCGACAACAACGCTGAATTTTATTTTGCAACGCTTGATGAAAAAGTAATTGGTTACTTAAAACTGAACTTTGGACAATCACAAACTGAATTGCGAGACGACAAGGCTCTTGAAATTGAACGCATTTATGTTCTAAAAGACTTTCACTGTAAAAACATTGGGCAAATACTTTACGATAAAGCGATCCAAGTTGCGAAACAAAAAAACGCTGACTATGTTTGGTTAGGAGTTTGGGAAGAAAATCTGCGAGCAATAAACTTTTATAAGAAAAACGGTTTTATTGAGTTTGACAAACACGTATTCAAATTGGGTAATGACGAGCAGACTGACATAATGATGAAACTAAAACTGAAAGACTAATGCAGACGGCAAGAAAGGCAGCCACTAACAGCACCGACCCAAAAGTGGCGGTTCAGTGGTAATTCAAGCTTTCTGCTTCTTAAAAAGTTTTTGCATGGTTTGACAGTAATATGCTTCAAAATTGACCCATTCCAGTAGCCGAAAACCGTTGGTAGCACGTATTCGAAACAACCACAACCAAATATAAATTTTAGAAAATGAAAGCAGTTGTATATACAAAATATGGACCGGCAGAAGTTGCAAAATTAACCGAGGTAGCTAAACCTAGCCCAAAAAATACCGAAGTATTAATTAAAGTTTATACATCTACCGTTAACCGAACTGACTCAGGTTTCCGCAGTGCTGAGTATTTTATTTCACGATTTTGGAGTGGATTGTTACGTCCAAAAAATCAAATTTTAGGTTGTGAGTTTGCAGGAATTATTGAGGAAGTTGGGAGTAGTATAAAAACATTCAAAAAAGGTGATAAAGTTTTTGGTTTTAATGACAAAACCTTTGGAGGGCACGGGGAATATTTAACAATTGCTGAAACGGATGCAGTTACAACCATACCTAACAACATAAGCTTGGACGAAGCTGCAGCACTAACTGAAGGTGCTCACTATGCATTAAATATTATTAAAGCAGCGAAATTAGAAAAAGGACAAAATGTATTGGTTTATGGAGCAACGGGAGCAATTGGTTCCGCGGCAGTGCAACTTTTAAAGCACTATGGAATGAAAGTAACGGCAGTGTGCAATTCAAAAAATGTAGCCTTGGTAAAATCTCTTGGTGCAGCCATCGTGATTGATTACCAAACGCAGGATTTCACAATGACAGATAATAGATTTCAACTTATTATTGACGCAGTTGGCAAAAGTTCATTTGGACAATGTAAGCCATTATTGGCGAAAAAGGGAATCTACATTTCAACAGAATTAGGAAAAAATGCTGAGAACGTATTTTTGGCACTAATAACACCTATTTTGGGGAGCAAAAAAGTTTTATTTCCCATTCCAACAATTAATAAAGAGACCGTACAATTTTTAAAAGAACTAGTTGAAAAGGGAGAATACAAACCTGTAATTGACAGACAATATACATTGAATCAAATAGTAGAAGCATACAAATACGTTGAATCTGGACAAAAAACGGGCAATGTTATATTAAAAATAGTAGAGTGACAATACCCATAGCGCAAGCGTCACCAAAGCTTAAAGCTTAAAGCTAATTGTTAATTGTTAATTGCGCACTGTTACGGTTTTCCGTAATGACATATTTTTACTTTAAACTATATTTGAAATTATAAAAACAACTTACGTACATGTGTGATATAAACGTAATAGACATGTCGTGTTTATACATGTTGGCGGTAATTTAAAAAACAAACATTATGAAAAAAATATTGATAATATTGAGTGTTTTCCTATTCTCAAATTTATGCAAAGCCCAAAGTGAAATTGAAACTTTGGAAAAAATGTACAATATGGTTCAAAATGACCGAGAACGAGAAAGTAAAGCGAAAGACCTCGTAATGAGCTATTATTACGGAACTAAAGACAAGGTTCGGGAAAAATCCGATAAATTGACGCAGGAAGAATACAATAATTTAAACAGTTATCAAACACGTTATTGGAGCCAAATAACAAATGCGATAAGAGATTATTACGGAAGCAGTTATTCCAAATTTTATTCACAGAAAAAGGAATTTTTGGAAAAGTATAGAGAAGATGTACTCGATAAGCTTTATAAATATATTTACGATTAATCTAAACGATCAAGTCAATGAAAACAACTACAATTTGGTTACTAACTTCGTTTTTGGTTCTTTGTTTTAAAGTTTATTCCCAAGAATTAAATTACAGCGATTTTACTTCTGACTCGGAATCACTAAAGAGCTCATTTTATAATAATAGTGATTATTTTTCGGGCGGAACTTCTGACTTGCCTTACTTTCAAGGCAAACACAATAATTCGTACATAAAATTTTATAAATCAACCGGTGTTACCGTAATTTTCGATTTAAAATCACAAGTAGAATTTTTAAAAATAGTCCGAATAATACAAAAAAATGCAGATTTTCGTTTTAAATATTGCACGGATTATAACGAACCTATTGTTTACAATTACCAAACTAATAGCGGAAATAAAATTCGTTTCAATTTTAACGAACCGAGAATTTCTGTTGAATATCCATCAAAAGTAAATTCATTTTTGGACAGCAATTCTGAATTCACGCCAGTTTTTGTTTGCATCAGCGAAGGGGCTTATGCTTATCATACAAATTTAAGATGTGAAGGTCTGGCAAATTGTGATGCTCAAATTGCAAAATCAAATATAAAAGAAGCGAAAAAATATAATTATCGGATTTGTGAAATATGTACAACTGAAGAATAAAAACTACCGCCACACCGCATCCTATGATCTATGGTCTGGTCAGTACTTCTTCGGAAAATCTTCGTGGATTTTCCTGCTGGTTTTGTACTTGGAGAGGTTCGTGCCGAAACACGCCACAGCTCATATGCAAAAACGATACACAACATTAGAGAGCAACTTTATGAAAAAAACAAAAAAACTACTGATTTTACTGCTAGGGCTGATAATTATTTCCTGCTCAAGCGATGACAATAATGAAAATAATTCTAATGAAAGTAGAATTGATGTCACTATAAATGGAACTGATTATATCTTTAACAATATTAGTGTTGTAAAACATTTTCAAGGTACGGAAAATGATGATGAATTTCCAGATTGGTTTGAAGTTCAGGCTAGAATAAATAATGAATCAAATATAATAATTGAATTTGATGTTGAATTGGGACACACAGGAAATTGGGACTCTGGAACTATAATTGGTGAATTTAATCTGACAACCAATGATAACGGAAATGTTTGCAATTACTTTGGTGTAAATATTGAATATCCATTAATTAATGTGACTGTAAACAATGGAGAAGAATTTATTGCTGCTTTTTCTTTTACAAATAATTACGGAGGAAATTGCGGTATTAATTCAATTTTTGGAGATGAAGTGACATATACAAATGGTTCAATTTATATAAATCTATGATTACAAACCTGACTGAATAACATTGTGTAATCGAATAGACGGCTCCGCCCCTAAATAGGAACGGAGTGCGCCTCTCACACCACCGAGCGTAAGGGTCTTCCCGATAAATCGGGACAGGCTGTACTCGGCGGTTCGCAAAGCCCGAAAACGTTAACGACAAATCTACACCAACCCAGCAACAATGAGCGATTGAAAATTTAGGATAAGCCAATGACAAAACAAATGATCAAATTAAGTTATGATAATTAGAGAAGCTAAAATTGAAGATATAAAACAAATTCAAATCGTAAGAAATTCTGTAACAGAAAACACTTTGTCTAATCCTAACTTAGTGACAGACCAAGATTGTGAAGAATTTATTACAGCAAGAGGAAAAGGTTGGGTGTGTGAAATCGACAATCAAATTGTAGGTTTTGCAATTGCCGACTTGAAAGAAAATAACATTTGGGCATTATTTTTAGACCCAAAATTTGAGAAAAAAGGGATCGGGCAAATACTGCACAACACAATGTTGGACTGGTATTTTTCACAGACAAAAAATAAAATATGGTTAGGAACAGCTTTTAATACAAGAGCAGAACAGTTTTACAGAAAAGCAGGGTGGACAGAAGTTGGAACACACGGAACAAAAGAAATTAAATTTGAGATGACATATAATGACTACTTGGAAGCGATAAGCGATAAGCGATAAGCGATAAGCGAAATTAAATTATAGTTATAATCACGGTGATACTTTGTAAGAATTAAGCCTTTCGCACAACAGATTGACATCCTGTTATAGGCTAAACAACTGAGTTTCAATAAACAAATTTAAAGCCTTAAAGCCTCTTTAACGATTAAACATTTAAACAATTCAAAAATTAAACAATTTCATCATTCAACATTTATTTTTCTACCTTTGGCCGCTACACTCCTACTTATTCCCCTATGGCCCCTCCAATTTACGTACTCGGCACTGGACTTTCACATAATGGATCGGCAGTATTATTGAAAAATGGAAAGATCTGTGTGGCTATTGAAAAGGAACGGCTTAGTAGGGTTAAACACGATGGGGGTAACGATACGCTTGCCATTCAATACTGTTTAGATGCTGAAAATATTAAATTAAGTGATATTGCTTTAATTGTACAATGTGCAAATTTTGATATTCCCAAAACCACCCATTATAAAGGGAAAAGAGTATTTGCAGAATCAGATGCCTCAAAAATCATTACTATTTCACATCATTTGGCACACGCTTATAGTGCCGTGGGCACCTCTCCTTTTTCAGAATGTGCCGTTATGGTCATTGATGGTTGTGGCAGTCCTTTAAATCAATTTCTTGAATTGCACCCCAAACAAAAAGAATTTATACCAAGTTCTGTTGTGGAAAACAATGGAATGCAATGTGAAAAAGATAGTTTCTATCATTTTGACGGGCAAACTCTTAAACCGTTATGGAAGGACTTCAGTCCGATGGCAGATCAAACCCAAGATAAGTTTGCCCTGCCCACTACCCAACATTCCATAGGCGGTTTTTATGCTACCATAAGCCATTATGTTTTTGGAGATATGCAAGATGTGGGAAAGTTAATGGGTTTAGCTCCTTTTGGCACCTCGGGTATCTATAATGTGGATGCCTTTGAATTTGATGGCCCTTCGTTGTTGGTAAAAGAAGATTGGAAAAATTATTTTTCCAATCCCTCTAAAGGGTATGGACACTTTAAAGAAAACTTTACTTATTACGCAAATGTGGCCAAGTGGGCCCAAGAACAGGTAGAAAAAGCAGTTTTAAAATGTATGCAATTAAGGCTTGAGGCATTTCCCCATTTAAATGTTTGTTATACCGGAGGTGTAGCACTTAATGCGGTTGCAAACTCAAAACTATTGGAAAAGAATATAGTGAAAAACCTATATATAGAGCCCGCGGCTGCCGACAATGGTTTGGCATTGGGCTGTGCCTATTACGGTTGGATTGAATATTTAAAGAAACCAAAAACAATGCATAATGGAAATACTTGCTTTGGAAAACAATATGACCAAAATGAAATAGACCTCGCTTTGAGTGATGAAGTTAAAGATAGTTTTACGATTCAAAAGTTTGAGTTTGAAGATAAATTGCTTACCCATATTGCCGAACAATTGAAAGAAGGAAAAACAGTAGGCTGGTTTCACTCGGGTTCTGAATTTGGCCCGCGTGCTTTGGGCAGACGCAGCATTTTGGCCCACCCCGGAAAGGAAAACCTTAAAGACTTTATTAACCTAAATATTAAATTTAGAGAAGACTTCCGCCCCTTTGCCCCTGCTGTTTTAAGTAAAATGGCACCAGATTATTTTGAATCGGGAAGAAATAGCCCTTATATGATTTTAATTGACAAAACACGTTCACAATACATTAATCAATTAAAAAATATAACCCATTACGATGGTACGGCGAGATTACAAACAGTTGATGGACTTTGGAATTCCCGTTTCACAAAATTGCTAATCGAATTTAAGAAGCAAAGCGGCATCCCTGTTTTATTAAATACCAGCTTAAACAGAAAAGGAACACCAATGGTAGAGACCCCCGAAGATGCCATTCAATTATTTAAGGAAACCGCTTTGGAAATTTTGGTATTGGAAAATACAGTTTTAGAAAAAAAATCAAATTCTAAAAAACAAATAACTAATAAATTCCAAATAAAAACACTTACAGCTTAATGCACAACTTCCAATTCAACAATTAAACAATTCTATAACTAAAGAATTCAAAATCAGATTAAATAATGAAGCAGTGAAAAACGCGGAAACTGAAAATGCATGCTGGACTATTTGCCACAAATGCCAAGGACGTGGCAAAAAAAGCCGAAGGCTCCACAAAAAAGTGCGACTTCGTTATCAAAATGCACTTGATCAATTTGAGAAAACAAAGGGCGAAGGCACGACTCCATCCAGTCCTAAAGGTCACCTAGATTCCTGCCTGAACTGTTCGGGCTCTGGCTTGGCACCTTCAGCCAGCCCTCCAATAGCAGATAAAGAAAATTACCCCCATGTTGCAATAATCGGTGGTGGTATTGGGGGCGTGGCACTAGCCGTAGCCTGTTTGCACCGCGGAATTCCTTTTACACTTTATGAACGCGATAGCAGTTTTAATGGCCGCTCCCAAGGCTACGGTCTCACTCTGCAACAAGCTAGTAAAGCAATTGAAGGCTTGGGGATTTTCTCGTTGGAAGAAGGGATAATTTCAACAAGACATGTGGTCCATACCACGGCAGGAAAAGTGATTGGGGAATGGGGAATGAGAAAATGGATGGAGGCAGATGCGAAATCATTTGCAAAACGTACAAATGTGCATATTTCACGGCAGGCCTTACGCTTAGCGCTGCTGGAACAACTGGGTGGTGATGATGCAGTGCAGTGGGGGCACCAGTTAGTAGATTTTAAGGAATGTGAAGGGGAAGGTGTTGATTTAGGGTTTGAAGTGAACGGACAGCTAAGGCGCGCCAAAGCAGACCTAGTAGTTGGTGCGGATGGTATCAGAAGCGCGGTGCGGAGCTTGCTTATTGGTGAAGATATATCTCCTTTACGTTACTTAGGCTGCATCGTGATATTGGGGATTTGTTCTTTAAAATCGCTTGAAAATATTGATTGTCCGTTGTTGAACTCGGCCACGGTATTTCAAACCGCCAATGGCAATGAGCGGATTTACGTGATGCCTTATTCGGCTGACGCGGTGATGTGGCAACTTAGCTTCCCCATGCCGGAAAAAGAGGCTAAGGCTTTGAGTGCCCAAGGTGCGCAAGCCCTCAAGGAAGAAGCCTGCCGAAGAACACAATGGCACAATCCCATTCCCCAGATAGTAGCGGCTACCCTTGAAGCCCAGATTTCTGGTTATCCGGTGTATGACCGAGAATTACTCGAGAAAGAATTATTGGAGAAAGGGAAACACATCACCCTAATCGGGGATGCCGCCCACCCAATGAGTCCGTTTAAAGGACAAGGGGCGAATCAGGCATTACTTGATGCGCTGGCGTTGGCACGGAGCATCTCAAGCGGATGTAACTCCTTTTCTCAATGGAGGGAAACTGGAGTGAGGGAAAGTGTTTTAACTGGGTTTGAAGCAGAAATGTTGGAACGCAGTGCTTCCAAAGTAAAAGATTCAGCGGCTGCTGCGCAGTTCCTCCATTCCGAAATTGTGCTACACGAAGGGGATGAGCCGAGAGGACGATGTTTAAAGAGAAATGATATAATGGAGTAGCAGCTCCGTGGCTTAATAAAACATAGAAAATGCCCTCCCCTTTAAAGAAGAAGAGTACTTTCTGGATATTGTGAATTGCCAAATAGTAATAGCGCTAAAAACTACCAAACGAAGCACAATTCCTTTTGTATCTTTACGGAAAACAAAACCCAATGAAATTCTTTTATATAATCCTCTTTTTGCCCCTTTTCATTTCCTGTAAGCAAGAAGCGAAACAATTTACGGCCCAACAAATTATTGATAAAACAATTGAAAATGCAGGAGGCGAAAATTATGGGGCAGCGACAATAGAGTTCACCTTCCGCGACACCAAATATAGCAGTAGCAGAAACAATGGTAATTTTGAACTGAGCAGGACATTTACAGATTCCTTGGGAGAAATACATGATGTGCTCACCAATACCAGTTTTGAACGTTTGGTGAATGGTACCAAACTCATTCTGCCCGATAGCACCGCCAGCAAATATTCGAATTCGATAAATTCAGTGCATTACTTTGTGCAGTTGCCGTATGGTTTAAATGAGGCTTCCGTTAAGAAGAAATTAATGGGAGAAGCCGAGATTGAGGGTAAAAAGTATTACGAAATAGAAGTAACCTTCACCCAAGAAGGCGGCGGCGCGGACCACGAAGATGTTTATATGTACTGGATTGCGCAGAAGGATTTTACGATAGATTATTTCGCCTATAAATTTTACACAGACGAGGGCGGAATCTGGTTCAGAAAAGCCTATAACCCAAGAATGGTGAGTGGATTGCGGTTTGTTGATTATAAAAACTACAAAGTGAAACCGTGGGAATCGGTAGATTTACAAACGGTTGATGAGTTGTTTGTTGCAGGAAAACTTGAATTGCTTTCTGACATTAAAACAGAGAATGTTTCGGTTGAAATTGCTACTGCAAACCAATAGTTAGATTTTTTCAATATAAGAGGCAAGAACCAAGAGCCAAAAGCCAAGACAACAGACAAAAGACAACAGACAAAAGACAACCCAATTCAAAACTTGGATTTTCTTATTACTGAGGAATAGGCTTTTTATAAAAATGCTGATCTTTTTTCTCCAAGAAGTAGCATATTTTACTGATTAATCATTTCGATTTGAATGATGAACTTCTCACTTTTTGAACTTCTCACTTCTCACTTCTCACTTCTCACTTCTCACTTCTCACTTCTCACTTCTCACTTCTCACTTCTCACTTCTCACTTCTCACTTCTCACTACTCACTACTCACTACTAACTACTCAAAAAACACCGCATTCGCCAAAAACAGTTTCCCGTTTTGCCAAAAGGAGCGAAAGGAAACATCATCAACCATATAAATAACACTGCCACTCCCCTTTTTCGCTTCTGCGAAAACGATGGAATTTTTTAGGGCAGCCTTTGCAGTTTCCCCAGAAAATCCAGAAACGCTTTCAGGTTCCTGTATATAGCCCACATTGTACCCATCGTTTAAAAATTTATAAGAATCGCTCCCCAGCTTTAAACTGTAGTAGGTATCTCCATACCCAAACGCCAGCGGATGGGTATTATCCAACGCTATTTTATAAATACTGCCGGTTATAAAATCCTTGGTGCCTTCCAGTTCGCGTTGGGCGTATGGGATCATATTTCCTAACGTATCATTCTCCTTTTCAGCTTTTTCGTCCACGTTGTTTTTAAGATCAAAACCTTCCTTCCCTTCAAAAATCTTTACTGCATTGGCGATGGCAATAACTCTTCCGCCTTCGCCAATCCATGTTTCCAGAACTTTAAAAGTGTCTTCATCTAAAATGGATTTATAATTGCCGTCGGGCAACACTAGTACATCATAATCTGACCATTGAATATTGCCAATATCGTCCGTGTTTATGGAGGTGATTGGGTATTTCAATTGGGCTTCAAAAAAGTGCCAAAGCGCCCCGTAACTTAATGATGATGTTCCTTCTCCCTGCAATATTGCTACTCTTTTCTTTTTGATTAAGCGCACATATTGTGAGCCGAAATCGGTAAGACTATCGGCATAACTTGTTGGGGAAGCGTACAATTGGCGCCCCATTTTGTTTGCAATTTCTACAACTTTTTTATCAAAATCTGCGTTGGTTTTATTGTCGCTTCTCGTAATAATCAAACTGCCGCGCCCAAAACTGTTGCCACCAAAACCCAGTTCCTTTTCAGAGAAACGCACTTTTATGTTTGCCTGCAACAAGGCTGAAAGAAATTCGGCATCCTGCAAACTGTTCCATTTCGAAATATAGCCCGCCGCCATTGGGGATGGATTATTGGCGATAGAATTGTTTGGCGCAGTGCCAGTGGCTGGAATTAAAGTAGTGCTCGCCACAGTCTCAAGTCCGAAGGCATACGGCAAACTCCAAGCCGTAATATCATATGTCAGGGGTGTTGAAAGAGCGGCATTAGGCTCAAAAAGCACTTGCACCATTTTGCCTTTCGGCTGGTTGGTGCTCACAATTAAAGCACCTTTGGCATCCATTGCCCCCTTTTTAGTATTGTTATAATTGAAGCCGCTTGCACTGCCGCCAGTGGCATATCCATATTTTATTTCGTGGCGGTCCAGCATATCGGTAAGCGATTTTAGATTATCGGGATTGCCTTTTAATACGAAACTTTTATACTTCAGATTATCGTTTTTGAAGAATTTCTTAAATTCAGAATTTAGGGAAACAGCTTGTTGCGAAGCCACTTCAATTGTGGAAAGCCCGGTGGTGGTGTGATGCGCAACACGATCAACTAGGGTAAGTTCAATGTCTTCCGCATTTATAATTCCCAAACCCGCCCTTCCGTGGCCCGCCTGTTCATAGGTCATTCCAATAGCACCCATATAAAGCGGATAGGTGTCGCCATAACTTGGGTACAATAAATCAAAACTTTCACGCGTAAAGAAAAGCCAGCCCTTTTCATCAAAATATTTTGCATTGTTTTTTCCTATTATGTCCTGGAATTCACGCTGCCAATCTGTAATTATTTCATGATATGGCTCCGCTCCCGGTGCAAAATAATAGGGATTGTTGATGAACTGCTCGTGAAAATCTACGTGTATCTGTGGCATCCATTGGTTATAAATTTTGAGGCGCTGTTGGGTTTCTACTTGGCTTGCCCACATCCAATCGCGGTTAAGATCAAAAAGGTAATGGTTGGGGCGGCCGCCGGGCCAAGGTTCGCTATGCTCCGTAGCATCCGGTGATGAATTATAGGGGGAAGCCTTCAGCTGGTTGTACCAATTTACATAACGATCCCGCCCATCTGGATTTACGTTGGGATCCATAATAATAACTACGTTTTTCAGCCAATCGGCATGTTCGGTTATAAGTTTATAAACGGTATTCATAGCCGCCTCGCTACTGCTGGCCTCGTTGCCGTGAACATTATAGCTTAGCCAAACAATAGTTTTATTGGGGGTCGCACTGCCGGGAAGCAAGCCTATATTCTTTAAATTATCGGTGCGTATTTGTTCGAGATTTGCAAGGTTTTCTTCGGAAGAAATTACGGCATACGTCAATCTTCTGCGTTCGTTTGTTTTTCCGTAATCGAAGTACTTCACCATTTTGCTATTTGCCTCCAGCTGTTCAAAATAGGAAACAACATCGGCGTGACGGGAAAATTCGGTGCCTATTTCATACCCTAAAAATTCGGCGGGCGATTTTAGTTGGGCGAAAATAAACAGAGGGAATACAAGGAATAAAAAAGTAAAATGGAGCTTCATTTGAAGGAATTTAAATTGCCGATAAAACTAAGTAAAGATTTTGAAATATTGTTGTAGATTTTTTTACCATGAATACACGAATATTATCTGGTTTATTACGATGATTTTCGATTGAATGTAAGCTTATACTTAAAACATACAACAAAAGCATTCGTGTATTGGTGGTAAATTATTCAAGTGTTTCAAGATTAACGTATCTTTAAAGCTACAGCCAATTTAAAACGGTTATTTTTGTTTTAATTTTTCCAAAGAATCTATGCCAACCCACTCCATTCCGTATAAAGACACTGGTTACTTCTCCAAATTAGTTTGCGATTATCTCGCTGAAAATGAAAGCCTAAAACCCTTTTACAATCGCTTTCCAAACCTTGAAAATTTTAAGCATCAACTTGCTGAAAAGCAGAAGAATTTTTCGGAAGAAAAACGACATTTGCTGTCAAAGCGGATTATGTTTCAATATGGCGACAATTCCATTTCCCAATCCACTTTAAGCAATATTGATTTGTTGCGGGAGCACAACACATTTACAATAACAACCGGGCACCAGCTCAATCTTTTTACCGGGCCGCTTTACTTTCTTTATAAAATATTTTCGGCAATAAATCTTGCAGAGCAACTCAACAAAACATATACTACCAACCATTTTGTTCCGGTTTATTGGATGGCGACAGAAGATCATGATTTTGAGGAAATAAATTATTTCAACCTATTCGGAAAAAAGGTGAAATGGGACCGAAAAGCTGCCGGAGCGGTTGGCGAACTTTCCACTGAAGGTTTGAGGGAGGTGAAACAACACTTAAAAAAAGAATTTGGCGAAAGCGAAAACGCCAACAAATTGATTGATTTATTTAAAGATGCCTACACCAAACACGACAATCTTGCGGATGCCACACGGTTTTTGGCCAATAGTCTTTTTTATCACCACGGTTTAGTGATTATTGATGGAAATGATGCCGAACTGAAAAAGTGTTTTATCCCCTATGCCGAAAAGGAACTAACCGAAAACCTAAGCTTTAAAAAGGTTTCGGAAACTACTGAAAAACTTACCGAGTTGGGGTTTTCCGAACAGGTGCACCCACGCGAGATAAATTTGTTTTATTTAAAGGAAAACCTTCGAGAGCGTATTATTGAACAGGATGGTCGGTTTTATGGGAATGAGAGCGGACTTTCTTTTTCAAAGAAAGAAATTATAAACGAACTGCACGAACACCCGTATCGTTTTTCGCCCAATGCTTTGTTGCGCCCTTTATATCAAGAGGTTATTTTGCCTAATCTTTGCTACATTGGTGGCGGTGGCGAGCTGGCTTATTGGTTTCAGTTAAATGATTATTTCAACAAAGTGGAAGTACCATTTCCTATTTTGTTGCTTCGTAATTCGGTGCTTTTGGTGCCGGAAATGCTTTCCGAAAAACTCCAAAATCTGAATGTTTCAGTTGACGATTTATTTCTTCCGCAACACGAGTTGATGACGAAACATACGCACGAAATCTCGCAAATAACTATAGATTTTTCAAAACAAAAAGAATTTCTGAAACAACAGTTTTTGGATTTATACGAATTGGCGAAGCAAACCGATGCCTCGTTTTTAGGTGCCGTGGCCGCACAGGAAAAGAAACAGTTGAATGGCTTGGACAATCTGGAAAAGCGATTGCTAAAAGCGCAGAAACGGAATCTATCCAATGTATTGGACCGAGTAAAAAACATTCAGAACCAACTGTTTCCGAACCAAAGTCTGCAGGAACGGCATCTTAATTTTGCGGAGTTTTATTTGGAATATGGGGAAGGGTTGCTGGATGTTTTGAAAGAAAACTTAGATCCTTTGGATGGAAATTTTTTGGTTTTGGAATTATAACTTTCATTTCAAAAGAAGATTCCGTAAACAAAATTTATTAAATTTGGGAAAAGCATTAATAATGGACATCAAAACTTCAAAAATAGAATTGATAAAAATGATATTAAATATCGAAAACGATACTTTTATTAAAAAGGTAATCGAGTTTATAAACAATGAAAAAGCTGATTTTTGGAATGAATTGAGCGCTGATGAACAGGCGGAAATAAAAAAAGGAATTGAGCAACTGAACCAAGGCAAGGGTAAATCATATAAAGAAGTTCTTAAAAGAATTTCATAATGGAAATAATTCTATCACCGCAAGCAGAAAATAAACTTGAAGAAATTACCGATTATCTTTTATCTAAATGGGGAAATAAAGTTAAAAAAGATTTTTTATCCAAACTCACTACTAAAATCGATCAGATTTTAGCACAGCCGGAAAGTTGTCCAAAATCAAAAGAACTCGGTGGAATATATAAATGTGTAGTTACCAAACAAAATACTTTTTATTATCGCATAAATTCTCAAAAAAATATCCTTGAAATAATCACATTTTTCGACACACGCCAAAATCCATATAAACTTAAAAAGCAATTAAAGTAAAGTATATTGGTGTATTCTGGACAAAAAAAATGTTGTTGAAAACCCTTAAAAAAAATCCTCACAAACCCTTAAACCAACTTATATATTTAAAGTACTTTTGCCTATGCAAAACAACGTCCTTATTTTAGATTTTGGCTCGCAGTACACCCAATTGATCGCCAGACGAGTACGGGAACTGAACATTTACTGCGAAATCCACCCATATCATCACATTCCAGAAAACCTTGAATCTTTTAAGGCAGTAATACTTTCAGGCAGTCCGTTCTCCGTTCGCGCGGAAGATGCGCCCCACCCAGATCTTTCACAAATTCGCGGCCACAAACCTCTTTTGGCTGTTTGTTATGGCGCACAGTATTTGGCGCATTTTGACGGCGGAAGTGTGGAACCTTCCAACACCCGTGAATATGGAAGGGCGAAGCTTTCAATGATAAAATCCGGAGAGGATTTCTTTAAGGATATCCCAGAAAACACAAATGTGTGGATGAGCCATAGCGATACCATTGCAGAAATTCCCGAAAACGGAGTGCGATTGGCGAGCACAGTTGATGTTTTAAATGCTGCATACAGAATTGAGGGCGAGGAAACCTATGCAATACAGTTCCACCCCGAAGTGTATCACACTACCCACGGCAAGCAATTGCTGGAAAACTTTTTGGTAAATATTGCCGAGGTTCCGCAAACGTGGACGCCTGCTGCATTTGTGGAAACAACTGTTTCAGTTTTAAAAGAACAAATTGGCGATGGAAAGGTAGTTCTAGGTTTAAGTGGCGGCGTTGACTCTACCGTTGCGGCAATTCTTTTGAACAAAGCCATCGGTAAAAATTTATACTGCATTTTCGTAAACAACGGTTTGCTTCGTAAAAATGAATTTGAAAGTGTTCTTCACCAATATAAAGATATGGGGCTAAACGTAAAAGGCGTTGATGCTTCGGAACGCTTTTTGGAAGCCTTAAAAAATGAAAGCGATCCTGAACGAAAACGCAAAGCAATCGGCAACGCATTTATAGAGGTTTTTGATGATGAAGCGCATCAATTAACTGGTGTAGATTGGTTGGCACAGGGAACAATTTATCCCGATGTAATTGAAAGTGTTTCCGTTAATGGGCCCTCAGTTACAATAAAAAGCCATCACAATGTGGGAGGTCTGCCAGATTTTATGAAGTTAAAAGTTGTGGAACCTTTGCGCATGCTTTTTAAGGATGAAGTGAGAAGAGTTGGAAAAGAAATGGGCATCGACCCAGAATTGTTGGGCAGGCATCCCTTTCCCGGACCTGGTTTGGCAATTAGGATTTTGGGTGATATTACTGCTGAAAAAGTGCGTATATTACAAGAAGTTGACGCCATCTTTATTAATGGCTTGAAAAAATGGGAACTATACGACAAGGTTTGGCAAGCTGGCGCAATTTTATTGCCGGTGAACAGCGTTGGCGTAATGGGCGATGAAAGAACCTACGAAAAAGTAGTTGCTTTACGCGCAGTAGAATCTACCGATGGAATGACCGCCGACTGGGTAAACCTTCCGTATGAATTTTTGCAGGAAGTGAGCAACCATATAATAAACCGAGTTAAAGGCGTTAATAGAGTAGTCTATGACATCAGCTCTAAACCACCTGCAACTATTGAGTGGGAATAAATAATGAAATTGAGACTATGTTTGACAAACTTAAAAAATCGATTATCCCTATGTTGAAGTGTTTAATATACGTTTCGGTAACCTTCCTTTTTATGGTTAGCTGTGGCTCTGCCGCACAACAACAGTACAAAAGCCATTCGGTTCAAAAAGGCGAAACGGTTTACAGCATTGCAAAGCAATATAATATTTCCGAAGAAACCATTTACAACCTGAACCCAGACGCAAAAAATGAATTGAGGGTGAACAGCGTTCTTATAATACCTTCAAGCAGTATTATCAGTTCTGGAACAAATGCTAATAATTTCAGGGAGCATAAAGTAAAAAGTAAAGAAACGCTATACGGAATTGCCCAATTATACAACATTAGTGTAGAGGATATAAAAAAAATAAACAAGGAATTATATTCCCGCGGACTTAAAAAAGGGGAGCGATTATTGATTCCCGCAGCTTCCAAAACTTCGGAAACCATTGGTTCTGATCGGGAAAAGATTTTGCCCGGAACCCAAAAATACACCGTGAAAGCAAAGGAAACAAAATTTGGCATCGCCAGAAAATTTGGTATTTCGATTGCTGAATTGGAAGATTTAAATCCAGATTTAGACGAGAGTTTAAAAGTGGGTGCAACAATTATAGTTCCCGAGAAAACAGTAATTGAAAATGCTGAAATTGATGATGAAATCTTTCAGTATTACGAAGTGAAACCGAAGGAAGGTTTCTTTAGATTGAAAGCTAAATTCGGGCTATCGGAAGAAGAAATCATCGCATTGAATCCGTATGCAAAAGATGGGTTGAAAGACGGAATGATTTTAAAAATACCCAAGGAAGAAGCTGTCATTTTGGAAAAAGATATTTCAGTAATCAATCTTGAAAACAGAATAGAAAACAAAAAAATGAAAACGGTAGCGCTGATGCTTCCCTTCCGTTTGATGGGAAATCCGAGTGATTCTACCAGCAACGATCACGATTGGCTTAAAAAAGACCCAACCCTTCGCGTGGCTTTAGATTTTTACAGCGGTGCATTGATGGCTGCAGAATTTGCAAAAGATAAAGGCATTTCGGTAACACTAAATGTGTATGATACTGAAAGAAGCGACAACAAAGTAGCTTCAATAATTTCAAAAAGCGAGTTTAAAAATGTGGATGCAGTAATTGGCCCACTTCTTCAAAAGAATGTTGAAAAGGCTTCGGATATGTTGAAGGATGAAAAAATTCCAATCTTTTCCCCTTTGAGCAACCGGGAAATGGCAATGAACGACAATCTTTTCCAAACCCTTCCCACAGATGCCGTACTTGAAAAAACGATGATACGTTATATAAAAAAGAACAGTTCAGGGAAAAATATCATCATTATCTCCGACGCTAAAAAAGCCAAGCAACGCGAATTGATACAAACCGCAATACCTGCGGCAAAAACTGTTTCACCCCGTGGTAGAGGTTATATTCAGAGTAGCGATGTTACCGCAGTTGCTTCCGAAGGAATGGAAAATTGGGTAATTCTTGAAACCGATAACCCGGTTTTAGTAAGCAGCGCCGTAAATGTTGTAGCGGCAATGGTTGGCACATACAGAACGCGTTTGTTTACATTAAATAAAAATGAGGCTTACGAATGGCACGAAGTGTCTAGCACCCGTTTGGCAAAACTGAATTTTACGTTTCCTTCAGTAAATAAAAATATTTCCGAAGATGACCGCAATCCTTTTTTAATCAGCTATAAAAATAAATACGGAGTAATTCCCAACAGATACGCCATCCGCGGTTTTGATGTAACCTATGATGTGTTGCTTCGCTTGGCTTCAGAAAAAGATATTTATGAGGCTGTTATGCCCGAAATGGAAACCGTTTATATTGAAAATAAATTCCGCTACGAAAAATCAAGTCCCGCAGGCTACAGCAATGAAGCAGCTTATATTTTAAAGTATAACGACGAACTTAAATTTGAAGTAGTAGAATGAGCACTTCCAAAGTAACATATCTGGGCAACTTGCGCACGGAAAACCAGCATCTTCAATCAGGCAATAAATTCATCACCGACGCCCCAATAGACAACAACGGGAAGGGCGAAGCTTTTTCACCTACGGATACCGTTGCAACAGGGCTCGCAAATTGCATGATTACTGTTATGGGCATCAAAGCTAATGATATGCAAGTGAATATGGACGGCACCACGGCAATGGTAACCAAAACTATGGCGGCAGATCCGCGCCGTATTTCAAAAATTGAAGTGGTTCTGAATTTTCCAGCCGGGATAGATGATAGATCTCGAAAAATACTTGAAAACACAGGTAGAACTTGCCCCGTGCTTTATAGCCTTCACCCAGAAATTGAAAAATTAATTGAATTTAATTGGGGGTAAAAAAGCATGCAGTTTTCAGTTGCAGTTGGCAGGGAGTGAATTCACTAAAAAAAGGGTACTATTTTTGATTTCACTTTAATATGAAACTACTTTTCGTCTTTATATTTTCTTTAGTAATTTTCCCACAATCCTCTTCGGAAAAAATTGTGTGGCAGGAAAACCAAAAATTAACTTGGGGGGATTTCCGCGGAAACCCCTTGCGCAGCGCCAGTTTTGTGGCGAGCACCAATACAGGCATCAGTTTTCAATATTCCTATTCCATACAAAACGGGGATATGAGTGTGGAATATTCCGTGGAAAGTTTTTTCTCCCCTGAAGGTTCTTGGTATATTCCAGAAAGAGTTTCTCCTTATATTTTAAAGCACGAACAGGCACATTTTGATATTTCGGAACTGCACGCACGAATGCTTCGGAAAAATCTAGCGGGAAAAACCTTTTCAAAAAAGATAAAATCTGAAATTGAAGCAATCTATCAACAGATAGAACAGAAAAGACGGGCGATGCAAACCAAATTTGATGCTGAAACCGACCATTCCCGAAACGAAGCGAAGGAGATTTTCTGGCAGAAATACATCGCCAACCAACTTGCCGAATATGAATCTTGGAATTAGCCCAGACCCAAAACATTTGATTGAACTGGCAAACTACAAAATGCCTTTCGGAAAATATGAAGGCTATTATTTAGCCAACATTCCCGAATATTATTTTGTGTGGTTTAAGCAGAAAGGGTTCCCCGAGGGAAAATTGGGAAGGATGATGGCGGAGATGTATGAATTGAAATTGAACGGACTTGAAGGTTTGGTTCAGAAACTTATAAAAAAGTAGCAGTTGGCAGCTGCAGCTGGCAGTATAATGAAACACCTGTTATGGAATGAAGAAAATTCTTAGCTATATATGGCCAATTACAAGCCGCTTTCCATCAGAAATAAATGGCACTTTAGAAGTAACCTACTATAACGGCAAAAAGGTTTTGGATACTAAAAATGCCAATTATTCCTATGGGTCACTTCAAAAAATATTAGAGTTTGGGCTTGCTAAAGTTGATTTAAAAAATGTTGAAAACCTACTTCTTTTGGGAATGGGCGGTGGTAGTATTATACATTCACTACGGAATATTTTTGAATATTCAGAAAACCTTGTCGCGGTTGAAATTGATCCCGCAATCATAAAACTTGCAAAGGAAGAATTCGGAATTACGTCTTCAGAAAAGCTTCAAATAATTGAAGAAGATGCTTTTCAATTTGTGAAGAATGCAAACCAAAAGTTTCAACTTATAATAATCGACCTTTTTATTGATACCAAGGTCCCTCCTATTTTTTTTGCAAAGGAGTTCTGTGAAAACATTTCCAAAATGCTTCAAAAAAATAGCTCAATAATTTTCAATGTTGGCATAAATCTCGAAAGAGATTCCAAAGCTATTGAAACTGTTACCTCCAACTTCGGAAGCGATATAGAATTTCAAGTGTACCCCAAAGTGAATTGCACCAATACATTATTGATTGGCACAAAATGCTTGCGTTAATCTCCCTTTTTTCTCTACCCCACTTTTTAAATTTTATCCCTTTCCTTTCCATAATAAAAATGTAACTTTGCATCCCGTATAGTTATTTCAGCAAAGGCATTCATGAGCACTACAAAATACATCTTCGTTACGGGCGGGGTTTCTTCATCTTTAGGAAAAGGAATTATAGCAGCATCACTGGCTAAGTTATTACAGGCCAGGGGGTATCGCGTTACCATCCAAAAATTGGATCCATACATAAATGTGGATCCGGGAACATTGAATCCATACGAACATGGCGAATGTTATGTAACCGATGATGGCGCTGAAACCGATCTGGATTTAGGACATTACGAGCGTTTTCTGAACGTAACAACTTCACAAGCAAACAACGTTACCACAGGCCGCATTTACCAAAGTGTTATTGAAAAAGAGCGCCGAGGCGAGTTTTTAGGGAAAACCGTACAGGTTGTTCCCCACATTACAAACGAAATAAAGGAACGCGTTCAATTGCTTGGCAATACGGGCGAGTATGATATAATTATCACCGAAATTGGTGGTACCGTGGGCGATATAGAATCATTGCCCTACATTGAAGCGGTGCGCCAAATGAAATGGGAAATGGGCGATGACAATGCCTTGGTAATTCACCTCACGCTTGTGCCCTACCTTTCTGCGGCTGGCGAGCTAAAAACAAAACCAACACAACACTCCGTAAAAACTTTGATGGAAAGCGGAATACGCGCCGATATTTTAGTGTGCAGAACCGAGCACGAACTTTCGGTGGATTTACGAAGAAAACTTGCTCTTTTTTGCAATGTAAAACAGGAAGCGGTTATTCAATCCATTGATGCTTCAACAATTTACGATGTGCCGAATATGATGTTGGACGAAGGCTTGGACACCGTTACACTTCAGAAGTTAAACCTGAAAAATTCAAAAAAACCAGATTTAAAACAGTGGAATAAATTTCTTCAAAGGCATAAAAATCCGAAAGGGGAAGTTCATATTGGTCTTATCGGGAAATATGTGGAATTGCAGGACAGCTATAAATCCATATTGGAATCCTTCATCCACGCAGGGGCAGAAAATGAAGTAAAGGTGAAGTTGGAATTTATCCATTCAGAACATATCAACGCAAAAACAATTGGTAAAAAACTTTCCAAATTAGATGGGATTTTGGTTGCGCCAGGTTTTGGGGAACGTGGGGTTGAAGGAAAAGTTGCAGCTGTAAAGTACGCCCGTGAAAACAAGTTGCCGTTTTTGGGAATTTGTTTGGGAATGCAAATGGCCGTTATTGAGTTTGCCCGAAATGTGCTAAACCTGAAAGACGCGAACAGTACCGAAATGGATTCACAGACCAAAAACCCCGTAATCAGTATTATGGAGGATCAAAAAAACATTACCAATATGGGCGGTACGATGCGTTTGGGCTCTTGGAAATGCGATTTGAAAAAGGGAAGTATCGTAAGTAAAGTTTACAAATCCAAATCCATAGAAGAGCGCCATCGTCACAGGTATGAATTCAACAATAAATACCGGGAGCAATTTGAGGCCGCTGGCTTGGTTGCCACAGGTATAAACCCCGATACGGGACTGGTAGAGATTTTTGAAATACCCGAACACCCTTGGTTTGTTGGGGTTCAGTATCACCCAGAATATAAAAGTACCGTTATTAATCCGCATCCACTTTTTGTGGCTTTTGTGAAGGCAGTGCACGAGCACGCTTTGAAGAATAAATAGGACAATTTGACCGAATAAACAAAAAGGCGGGATTATTGCCCTGCCACCTCAACTTAATGATAACACACACTTTTGAATTATTTCAAAAGAAGAAATAAAAGATGGAAAAAAAGAAATTCGACCTTAACTCACTCATTGGCTTTTTATTAATCGGTGGAATCCTCGTATGGATGCTTTATATGAATAAACCCACCGAGGAAGAACTTCAAGCGGAAAAGGCAAAAACCGAAGCGGCAGCAAAAGAAAATGCCGAAGCCGAAAAAGGCAAGCAAGAAATCACTTTGGCGCAAGCCACTTCAGACTCCATGAATGTTAACAACCCAAGCGATTCCTTAGCTTTGGAACAGTTGAAAAACAAATTGGGTTCTTTTGCATATTCGGGCACGCTGCCTTCAGCAACTGATGGCATTACCGTTTTGGAGAATGACGTTCTTTCATTGAAAATAAGCAATAAAGGAGGTTATATTACCGAAGCGCTTTTAAAGGATTTCCATAAATATGATTCGGTCCCAATCTATTTAATAAAGGATGGGAGTGCATCTTTAGACCTTCAGTTTTCGGCTGAAAATAGAAACTTGAATTCCAAGGATTTATATTTTCAACCTACCTTAAGCAAAAATGGCGAGGACCAAGTGCTTTCCATGAAACTTAAAACTTCAGAAACCGGGTTTATAGAGTATAAATACTCGCTTCATCCGGGGGAATATATGCTGGATTTTAGCATAAATAGCCAAGGGCTGGATGGTATAATAAATACTTCACAACCAATGTATTTAGATTGGCAGCTGAAAGGATATCGCCACGCAAAAAGTATTTCGTATGAAAACCGCTATTCGCGTTTGACCTATGAATATGACGATGAAAAACATTCCAAACTTTCGCCCACTGGTGAAGATGATGAATTGGAAAAGGACGTTACCTGGATGAACTTCCGCCAGCATTTCTTCAGCTCTATGTTGCTTACGGACACTCCATTCAAAGAAGTGAAGCTAACCTCCATTGATTTTGTGATAGATGAAGAAGTGGATACAACGTTCACAAAACAGTACGGCGCAAAAATGCTTTTGGAACCCAAAAGTGGTGCTTTGGCGTATAATATGAATATGTATTATGGCCCTTCAGACTATCAGATTTTCAAAAAATATGACCGTAATCTGGATGAAGCAATGCCGCTTGGCTGGGGAATTTTTGGAGTTATAAACAAATATATTATCATTCCAGTTTTTGCTTTGCTAACCGATTTTTTACCTGCAGGAATTGCAATTATTGTTTTAACCATTTTAATAAAACTGCTGTTATCACCCGTTCAGTATAAACAATATTTGGCCCAAGCGAAAATGAAGGTTTTAAAACCTGAAATGGATGAGATCAAGGAAAAGTATAAAGACAACAAACTAAAAATACAGCAAGAAACCATGAAGCTGCAAACCTCGGCTGGCGCGAGTCCGCTGAAAGGATGTTTGCCCGCTCTACTTCAGATTCCAGTGTTTTATGCGCTCTTTACCTTTTTCCCTTCGGCTTTTGATTTGCGCCAGAAAAGTTTCCTTTGGGCGGATGACCTTTCCAGTTATGACACCATTGCAGAGCTTCCATTCCACATTCCGTTTTATGGAGATCATGTTAGTTTGTTCCCAATTTTGGCTTCCATTGCCATCTTCGTTTATATGATGATGACTATGGGCGCAACTATGCAGCAACAGCAACAACCGGGAATGCCAAACATGAAATTCCTGATGTATCTTTCGCCTTTGTTTATGTTGGTTTTCTTCAACAATTACGCAAGTGGGCTTTCGCTCTATTACTTTATTTCGAACCTGATTACTATTGGAATTATGCTCGTTATCAAGCATTTTATTCTCGATGAAGAAAAAATTCACGCAAAAATACAGGTAAAAAAAGCCACACCCAGAAAGCAGAACAAGTTTCAACGAAAAATGTCTGAAATGATGGAACAGGCCGAGCAACAGAAAAAAAGCGGTAAACGATAAAACCTATCTAACTACGGAAGGGTTTAATTTGTCCGCTGAAGCAATTCAAAGTGAAAGAGGAAAATCCTTCCAGTTAATAAAATTACTGATAATAGAACGCGAACTTCTCCGTTTACTTCTAAGAAAGTATAAATAGAACAATGAAAAAAACTGCTTTAATCTTTTTCTTTTTCGGAATAATTTTCGGCTCCGTCCATGTTTTTTCACAAAGTGGAATTAACCAAATGGATGCGCAAGGAAAACGCCACGGAGTTTGGAAAAAAACATACGAAGGCTCCACACAGCTCCGTTACGAAGGCACTTTTGAGCACGGAAAAGAGGTGGGCGAATTCAAATTTTATTGTCTGGAATGCAAAGACAAACCCACTGTTACCAAACTTTTTAATGACAAGGATGATATTGCGGAAGTGAAGTATTTCACCATCAAAGGCAAATTGGTGAGCGAAGGAAAAATGAAAGACAAAGACCGCATTGGCGAATGGGTTTATTACCACGAAAAATCCAAGGATGTAATGACGCGGGAAAGCTACACCAACGGGAAATTGGACGGAAAAGTGATAACCTACTACCCCAACGGAAAAGTTACCGAAGAAATAAATTATAAAAACGGTCTTAAGGAAGGCGAAGATAATTATTACTCTCCCGAAGGGATTCTTCTAAAAAAATTGCTTTATAGAGACGATGAACTTCAAGGCGCTGCTTTGCATTATGACGCTTTTGGCAATATTGTAATTGAAGGTTTTTACAAAGACGGAAAAAAACACGGACTTTGGAAATACTACAAAGACGGCAAAGTGGTTTTGGAAGAAACCTATCCAAAACCAGACAAATAAACTTTTAAAATCACAAATTCCAAATCATAAATCACAAATTTGTTATTTGGTGCTTTCAATCTGTATCTTTGCACCTTCGTAAACCGAGGCTATTTATGGCGAAGATTTACACATATAATTTTTTATGAAAAAACGAGTAGTTGTCGGACTCAGTGGTGGAGTTGATTCCAGCGTTGCGGCCTTTCTTTTAAAAGAGCAGGGATACGATGTTATTGGTCTTTTTATGAAGAATTGGCACGATGATTCCGTAACCATTTCCGACGAATGCCCGTGGCTGGAAGATAGCAATGATGCAATGCTCGTAGCTGAAAAATTAGGCATCCCATTCCAAACAGTAGATTTAAGCGAAGAATATAAAGAGCGAATTGTAGATTATATGTTTCGCGAATACCAAATGGGCCGTACTCCAAATCCAGACGTGCTTTGCAACCGCGAGATAAAATTTGATGTTTTTATGAAAATCGCCCTAAGTTTGGGAGCCGATTTTGTGGCAACTGGTCATTATTGCAGAAAGGATTCTTTTGAAAAGGACGGCAAAGAAATCTACCAATTACTCGCCGGAAAGGACCCAAACAAAGACCAATCTTATTTTCTTTGCCAACTTTCGCAGGAACAACTTTCAAAAACCCTATTCCCTATTGGCGAACTTTTAAAACCTGAAGTTAGAAAAATAGCTTCGGAACAAAACCTTATTACCGCTGAAAAAAGGGATTCGCAGGGATTGTGTTTCATCGGAAAAGTGAGGTTGCCTGAATTTCTTCAGCAAAAACTGGCGCCAAAGGACGGGGTGATTGTTGAGGTACCCGCAAGCTTTTCAGAATACAAAAGAACACAGCCGGATTTTTCTTCTGAAGAGGAAAAATTCAAATATCTTTCTACCAAAAGAAAATACACAAAAGTAGATGGCAAGCAAGTGGGCATTCACCATGGAGCGCACTATTTTACGCGGGGACAGCGCAAAGGTTTGTCCGTTGGCGGCACCAAGGAACCTCTTTTCGTAATTGCTACCGATGTTGACGAAAACATAATATATACCGGCCAAGGAAAAGAACATCCGGGCTTGTATGGACGTGGACTTTTCGTGAAAAATGAGGAAATCCATTGGATCCGTGAAGACCTAAAACTTGCGGAAGAAGAAAAAATGGAAGTAATGGCGCGCATCCGGTACAGACAACCTTTGGAAAAAGCAACATTACATCGCGCATTTTCGGGACTTTATATTATATTTGACAAACCACAATCAGCCATAACCGAAGGCCAGTTTGTAGCGTGGTACAATGGTCCCGAACTTTTGGGAAGTGGCGTTATCTCTTAAAAAAATCTATGATGAAAAAATTATCCCTATTATTTATTGTCTTTATTTCCACCCTTAGTTTTGCGCAGACAGAGGATGCCTTAGTGTTTTTTGAAGCGAAAGATCCTGCTACAGTTAGTGCTGCGCTGGCAAATCCAATTACGATTTTGACACAACCTGCCCTAAATAGAAAAAATGCACAGGGCATAGTGATTGATGCTCGCGATGTGCCGTTAAATGAAACTTACAAAGCTGCTATTGATGCGGCAACAGGAATTTCAGTTCTTGCCAAATCAAAATGGATGAATGCCGTTTATGTGCGTGGTACCGAAACTAACATCAACAATCTTTTAAATCTTACGTTTGTAACCGATGTAGAATTTGCCGACAAAACCTTGAACAGACCTACTGCGGGTAGAGAATTTACTCCCAACAAGTTTGAAATTGAAAACCAATCAAGGCCGATTTATAACTATGGTAGCGCCACCAATCAAACGGAAATGATAAATGTAGATTATCTACACGAAAATGATTACATAGGCGAAGATATAATAGTGGCTTTTATGGATAATGGCTATCCAAATGTGTTGAGCAATCCTGCTTATGCAGACCTTAGAAATGAGGGAAGGCTTTTGGGCTGGTATGATTTTGTGGCCCGTGTAGAAAATCCAAACGGGACTGGAAGTCACGGAGCAAATACTTTCAGCGACGCGGCGGGATTTTTAGATGGCCAATTTGTGGGTACTGCTCCAGGTGCATCTTATTACCTATATGTTACAGAAGATGACAATAGCGAAACTCCTGCGGAAGAAGCCTATTGGGTTGAAGCTTTGGAACGCGCAGATAGTTTGGGCGTTTATGTTACAAATACTTCTTTAGGCTACCAAGCTTTTGACAATTCAAGCTTTGACCACAATTATACAGATTTGGATGGACTAACCACCATTGCAGCCCGTGGCTCTAATGCAGGTTTTGATAAAGGTATGATAAATGTTACCTCTGCCGGAAATCAAGGGAATGATTTTGGAAAAGTAGCAACCCCTGCAGATGCACATGGTTCATTTACCATCGGCGCGGTTGATGCCAATGAGAATTATGTATCTTTCAGTTCACGCGGACCAAATGCAGCAGGCGTTATAAAGCCAGACGTAATGGCCAAAGGGCTCGATGCAGCTATAGTAAGCCAAAACGGAAATGTAACTACCGCAAGTGGAACTTCTTTTAGCTCCCCAATTACAGCAGGCGCAGTCGCTTCTTTATGGTCAGCGGTTCCCCATTTGAAAAATGATGTGGTAATGCAGACCATTCGCGAATCTGCTGATAGATTTAACAACCCCACTGATCAATATGGCTATGGCATTCCAAATTTTGGGGATGCTTTAGATGCTTTACTTCTTTTGGGTGTAGAAGATCAACTTCAGACAAACAACTTTGCATTGTACCCAAACCCAGTAACTACGCAGATAAATATTTCTTTCCCTGCAGCTGCTGAAAATGCTGAGTTTGCACTTTATAATGTTTTGGGTGAAAAAATTCTTCAAACAAATATCAATACCCTGAAAAATAGTGTTGATGTTTCTGGTCTTTCCTCGGGAATGTATATTGCATCAATCACTTCAAATTACAAAACAACAAGTTATAAAATTATTAAGGAGTAGTGCAAAACCGGGTTACCGAACTTTTTAATATTCAATATCCCATTATTCAAGCTGGAATGATTTGGAACAGCGGTTGGCGATTAGCCTCCGCTGTTTCCAATTCTGGTGGTTTAGGACTTTTGGGCGCGGGCTCTATGTATCCGGAAATTCTTCGGGAACATATTTTGAAATGTAAGCAAGCTACCAATAAGCCTTTTGGCGTTAATGTGCCGATGTTATATCCCGATATTGATAAAATTATCGATATCATAATTGAAGAAGGCGTAAAAATTGTTTTCACCTCAGCGGGAAATCCCAAAACATATACATCAAAACTGAAGGAGAACGGAATTACCGTTGTTCACGTAGTGAGCAGCGTAAAATTTGCCTTAAAAGCACAAGAAGCAGGCGTTGATGCTGTGGTTGCTGAAGGTTTTGAAGCTGGCGGGCATAATGGTCGCGAAGAAACCACAACATTTACTTTAATCCCTATGGTAAAGGAACAGCTAAAAATTCCATTGATTGCCGCTGGCGGAATTGCAACGGGTCGCGGGATGCTTGCAGCAATGGTTTTGGGTGCAGACGGCGTACAGGTGGGAAGCCGTTTTGTAGCTTCAAATGAAGCCTCATCGCATCAAGCTTTCAAACAAATGGTAGTTGATGCCAAAGAAGGTGATACACATCTTACTTTGAAAGAATTGGCACCCGTACGAATGCTGAAAAACAAATTTTTTGAGAGCGTTATGCAACTTTATACTACCAATCCTACCAAGGAAGATCTTTTAAAACACTTGGGGCGTGCACGTGCAAAACACGGTATGTTTGAAGGCGATTTAGAAGAAGGAGAACTGGAAATTGGTCAAATAGCTGGGCTTATTCACAATATTAAACCAGCAGCCCAAATTCTAAAAGATATGATTGAGGAATTTGAAATTGCTAAAAAAGACGTCTCCAATTTTTAAGATGTTTTAAATTACTTAAACAATTTTAATAAAAAACCCTTCCAATCAAAATTGGAAGGGTTTTGTTTTAAATTGAAATCTAAAGCTTATTCTTTAATAAGCCGTTTTGTTGTCTGTCCATTTTCACCTTGAATAATAACAAAGTAAGTCGCGGCAGCCATTTCAGAAACATCCACTGCTTTTTCAGTGCCCATATTTCTTAGATCGACTGTTTTTACCATTCTTCCTCTCAAATCGAATATCGCAAGATTTTCAAGAGAAAGACTTTGTGGGTTTCCAAGCATCACTGAATTCTTGGCGGGGTTTGGATACAATTGTAAGCTTCCAATATTAGCATTGTTATCGCCCACTCCCAATATACTTTCAACAGTAAGTTCAAAAGTACAAGTTGATATATTGCCAT
The DNA here is from genome assembly GCA_030690315.1 of Aequorivita sp. Lineage (GTDB taxonomy): Bacteria > Bacteroidota > Bacteroidia > Flavobacteriales > Flavobacteriaceae > Aequorivita. Next base: position 43,140 of record JAUYGY010000042.1, on the reverse strand, counting down.
ATTCATCTTCCGCAGTAAGCGTAATGGTATAAACACCATCTGATAATGGAGTTCCAGCAGCTGGACTTTGCGTAGTTAAAGTAACGGGATCGGTACAGTTATCAATTGCCGTTGCTTCACCAGTTGCGAAATAATCTGGAACTATATAGAACAAATTACCAGCTCCCGGATCCACAGTCTGATCTGTAGGGCAAGTAAGTACCGGTGCAAGAAGATCGACTGCTGTTACTGTTGCCGTACAGGTAGATAGATTGCCATTGTTATCCTGACTGAAAACCTGCACTGTTACAGGAGTGCCGATATCAGCACAGGTGAACTCCGTAATGTCCACAGCTACCGTAAGTATTCCGCAGGCATCATCGTTGGAGGCTATCACATCACTTGGTAAAAGCGTTGCCGTTCCATTTGCTCCAATTTCAATGGTGAAATCTTGGCAAACGAGTATTGGAGAAGTATTGTCCTCTACGGTTACTATTGCGGTACAAGTACTAACATTTCCGTTTACATCTGTTACGGTAAGCACTACAGTGTTGTCGCCAATGTCTGAACAATCAAAAGTATCAATATCCAAACTATAGGTATCAATTCCGCAGGCATCGGTGCTTCCGCCGTCAACGTCTGCTCCTGTAATAGTCACAGTACCAGTTACTGGATCCAATTCAACAGTTATATTTTGACACACTGCAACTGGAGGGGTAACATCCTCAACGGTTACTATTGCTGTACACGTGTTGGAATTTCCGTGAATATCAGTTACTGTAAGTACCACAGGATTATCACCAACATCGCTACAATCAAAAGTGCTTGGACTAACTGATATACTAGCAATTCCACAATTGTCGGTAGAGCCTCCATCAACATCTGCAGCAGTTATTGATGCATTGCCAAAGTCATCCAACTGGATGGTAATATTTTGACAAACCATTGTTGGCAATTCATTATCCGTAACTGTAATTGTGAAGCTACAAACTGTTGTGTTCCCAGCATCATCAGTTGCTGTAAATTCAATTGTACTTATTCCTACGGGGAAATCACTACCACTTGGAAGCCCTCCTGTTTGGGAAACGGTTGCGTTACAATTATCAAAAGCTATTGCCATTGGGAAACTTACTGCTGCGCTGCACATTCCTAAGTCTGTATTCGCCGTAATATTTGCAGGACAAACAATTGATGGTGGAAGGTCATCTTCAACCGTAACTACAGCTACGCAAGTGCTTGTGTTTCCGTTTACATCGGTTACTGTTAGAGTTACATTATTAGGGCCAATATCAGCACAAGTGAAATCTGTAATGTCAATTGAGGTACTTGCAATTCCGCAAGCATCAGTGCTGCCACCATCAACATCTGCTGCAACGATGGAAACATTTCCGGAGGCATCTAGCTGAACAGTTATGTTTTGGCAAACCGCCGTTGGCGCAACATTATCTTCCACAGTAACAACAGTTGTACATGTACTTATATTTCCATTTACATCGGTTACGGTTAGGATAACATTGTTTGCACCTATGTCTGCACAAGTGAAGCTATTTGGAGAAATACTTAAAGAAGCAATTCCACAATTATCAGTGCTTCCGTTATTAATATCGGCAGGAATAATACTTGCTACTCCGTTAGCATCCAATTGAACTGTGAATGGAGCTGTGCAATTAGCTACTGGTATTTCGGCGTCGTTTATGGTTACATCAAAAGAGCAAGTTTGTACGGGGTTTACACCATCGTCATACTCAAAAGTATTTGTAGTTGTTCCTACAGGGAAAGTGCTTCCACTTGGTAGGCCTGCTGTTTGGGCGATGGTGCCGCTTGCTGCGCCAAAAATTATATAGCCAACCCATTTAGTACCATCAAAAAACCATGCCTGACCGTTTTCATAGGTAAACTGAAAATCAATTAATGAACTCGTCTGTCCAACTGAAGTAGAACTAGTAAACGCTCCACTTAAATCATACAAATGGGCTGATAGTGTAGCATTATCATATAAAATATACTCATACCCAGATACACCTGTATAACCAACAGTATATTGTTTATAAGTTGCACCCGGAGGAGTTCCTGACAATATATCGGTACTTACAGTCGTGCCAGTTGTTCTGTCAACTCTTGTAATAGCACCAGCATTATAATAAATTATTTCATTAGCATCATAATTAAAATCTCCACATGACTGCGGATCGGGTTGATTTCCGGTTTGTTCTGGATTGAAACCTGTAATAGGGCAATCGCCACTTAAAATTAAGCTTACTATTCCAGTAGAGTTGAATCCATTTGCTTCCGCTTGGTTCAGTAATGGATTCCACCATGCGCCTCTAAAATCAAAGTCAGCGGTAGTAGTGCTAATAGAAGCTCCTGAAGTACCATCAAAACATTGTATTCCCATACCACTACTACTACCGCCATTTACACTGTAGTATCTATCTGCTATAGGATTATAAGATAAACTAACATTAGTTCCTCCTCCTATTGCGTTTGAAAGAGTGAGTCCAGGCAATGCTGTTGCCAAAGGTCCAGAACTACCACCACAACCAGAAGGAGCATCAACAGTATAAGTTATAACAGCTCCGCAAATACCCGGGTCGTTGTCTTGTGTAATATCACCTGGACAAGTAAATGGGCCGCCACCGCCGCCGCCAATAACGTTTACAATGGCAGAGCAAGTTGATGTTGCACCACTGTCATTGGTAACCTCGACTAGAACATTGTTAAGCCCAACATCGGAACAGGTAAAACTTACCGTTGCTGCCAATGGGCTTCCGGCGAGCACTGTATAGCCTCCACAATCAACAGTAACACTGAATAATAAATCTTCAGCATTTACTGTCGCGTTTCCAGTACCGTCAAGAGTGACGTCCAAAACTGGGGTTGTTATTTCATAATCATAATCTATTCCCCAACTATTTATTGTACCTGTGTCTGCGCCAGCATTATCAGAAACAGTAAGTTCCCATAATCCCATTGTGCTCTCCCCATCAAATATAGATAAGGGGTTATTTGGTGTAAATGATCCATTGACTGTTGGAACTGATGGTTCACATTCACCTTCTACTGGATCTATAGCTTCGTCATCAAGAGTTGCAACAATATTATTTTCCCCACATCCAAATGTCCCGGGAGGAGTTCCTATTCTATCTATTATTGTGGCCAATGTTCCTGCTGGGGATTTTATTGTAACAATTAAATCACCTACAAAAGTATGGGATATGTTTAAATTCACATCTAAATCTGTAATAGACACATTTTCAGTAACATTCATAGTTACCGTTACTCCAGTAGGATTATTATCTGGTATCGCTGTTCCTGGACTACTGGATTGAGAGCCAGTCATCGGAATATTACCAGTTCCCATACATATTATTTCTGGTGGGTCGTTGGTTACATTAATATCATCTGTAAGTACAGTGGGTGCTCCGGTACAAAAATCATTTACGGTATAGGTAATTGTCACTAATCCAGGTCCACCTACGCTTGGATCAAAAGTAAATGTACCGCCATTATCGGTTACACCCGGACCGCTGTAAATACCTCCCGCTGGATTTCCACCTGCGAGCCCGGTTTGGATTCCGTCAGAAAGGCAAACTTCATCTATAACATCCAAACTTGAAAAAGTTGGTGGCAAATCAAAAGCTTCCGTACCGTCAGTTTTACTTGCAGAAGAACCTTGAATGGCACTAAAACCTAAGCCTCTTCGTGCAAAAGCATCCCAAATTGCACATTGATTGGCCCCTCCGTAAATTGCCATATCTGCTGCCAAGATAGCATCCCTACCGTCCACAAAACCGGGTTGGCTTGCCTGTAGTTTTAGCCCTTCTGTCACTAACGCCAAAGAAATGTTGTTCCCGCCGTTTCCGTTATAAAAATCTGGGTCAAAGCCATGATCGGCAATTAGTTCCCAAGTCATTTCCCATAGCATTTCAGCCCAAACTGAACCAACCCCATGCGGTGCTACTTCGGTTTTAATATCGTCATAAGTATGTGGGTTTACACCAAAGTTAGTACTGTATGGCCAAGTTCTAATACCTGGACCACCAGGGCCTTCCCCTATTAACCACGTCCCCACTCCTCTTGAATCTGGCCCAGCATCGCCACTTTCCATTGTAAGCATTAAGCCATAGTAATCGCTCCAGCCTTCTCCCATCTGCTCTTGGCCACTTAAGGTGCTTAATCTGTTAGAAATTCCATGAGCATATTCATGGATTATTACCATATTGTCTAAATCACCATCCCGAGAATTACAAACATACATTTGCATACGCGGTCTGCTCCCATCTGCTGGAGTACTGAAGTTTGCATTACAGGTTCCTGATCCGTCTTGGGCTTCTGCGTTTACAGGGTCATTGCCCAGACCGCCGTTTCCATAGTTATTATGTTGAAAGTTTCCACTGGCTTCATCAAATCCATATTGATAGGTGACATCGTGGATAATATTTGTCCAATAAAATAGATTGGTTATAGCAGCATTTTCAGACTGATCGCCTGCGCTGTATGTAGTGTTAAGAGGAAAATCAAATATTAAATTGCCCCCAGGGCTGAAAGCATATTTCCCGTCCGGGTTGTTGTTTGCATTATCGTCATCATAGGCATCGGTATTGTTTCCTCGTGTATTAGTAAATTCTGGTGTATCATCACCATTTGTATCGTGCCATCCAAAAGGGGATGCAACAAGATTTTCAGGATTTGCCACTAGCGTTCTAGTTCCGTAATTAGGATTTTCAATGGGCATAGCATAAACCCTATAACTGGCTGCTGGAGGTGGAGCCATACTTGATGTTGAAACGGAAATATTTTCGGCGGGCTTTTCCATAGGGCCAATGAACGGTGTTGCTACCCCTGCAGAATGAACGTGGCTTTCGTGATCGCCCAAAATATTACAGGATACAGTCCAATTATCCTTATCAATTATTTTTCCGGTGGCGGCGTCAACGCGAAAGTTCCACCAATCTGGTGAGGTCTTTTCCGCAATGGAAAGTTCCCAGACCAATTGGGTGCCTATTCCTTCGCGATAATAATACATCAATTTTACTGGAATTTCTTCGGAAGAGATTCCTGCTTTATTAAAAACGGCTGCTTTGTTTTTGCCGCCAATACTTTTAACTTCCTGCAGATTGGAAATTTTATATCCCATTTGGTTTGCCACGGAAGTTATTGCTGCTCTGGCAGTAATTCCCTGCGAACTATTTTTAAGAGTAGCATTAATATCTTTTAGGAATTTATTGTGCTCCATTAATACCTTTCCGGTTTTGTCCAGATGCACTCCAGATTCTGTTCCATAAACTTCCAGACCGTTTATGGCCTGTCTTAAATAAACATGGTGAACACCGCTGATACGGCTCGTGTGTTCTTTAGTAATTACATAAGAATCACTTTTCTGTTTAATAAGATTTTGTAGTGAAATAGCCGAAGGTTGGGCGGCGGTTTGCGCAGCTTCCTTTTCCTTTTCAGGGTTCTTTTGTTGTGCAGTAAGCTGAATAGCCCACATACACAGCGCCATGAGTAGCAGTGTAGATTTTTTCATTTTGAAATTTGATTTTAGTTAGTTTTATAAATTTATTATAAAATCTTTAAAACCAATGCATTGTAATCGAAAAATTTTAAATTTATTTTCTGTCATTTAAAAATAAGCACAAAAAAAGCCTCCCTTTTGGGAGGCTTTGTCTAAAAAAGTTTGCGTATATTAAAGTACTTTTACGTTAACCGCGTTTAATCCTTTTTTGCCTTCTTGAAGATCAAATTCTACTTCGTCACCTTCACGAACTTCGTCGATTAGGCCTGAAATGTGTACAAAATGTTCTTTGTTGGTTCCTTCTTCAGTGATAAAACCAAAACCTTTGGTATCATTGAAGAATTTTACTGTTCCTTTGTTCATTGTATTTAATTAAAAAATTTATAATAAGTGGCAAAGATAGTATTATAATTGACAAATTGGCATTTTTAGGATTGTTTATTTTAAAAACTTAAAACCAAGAATCCTTTTTTAAAAATCTAACGATCCAATTGACACTTTTATAATATTCCGTTCAGTATCCATTTACTTACTTGCTTTTTTTCTTTTTTTACTTTCTATTTTATTACGCAACCAACCTGGATAATCGGTGTTATTCTCAGCTTCCAGTATAGTTATTGATTGCTGGACATCCGTTTTTAAAAGTTCCTTTTGCTTCAAGTTTAAAATTTCCCCCGCAGTCTGTAACCCTGAATAACCCGCGCCAGCTACTCCGTGGCTCACGATACTGGCGCCGCATAAGTAGAGATTTTTTATTTCGCTCTTCGCCTTAAAGGCAAATGGACCTATTTGGGTTAGTTTTTTTTCGGTTCCGTAAACACTTCCCTTTGTTGTATTAATATAGTATTGGTTCGTTATTGGCGTTCCCAATTCTTTATGGACAATATGTTCCCTAATATTTGGCACTACTTTTTCCAATGTTTTAATCATTTTTTCTGTCAACACCTCTTTGAATTGAAGATATTCTGCGGAGCGGGATTCATTTTCATCTTTAAATTTTTCAAAAATCCTATAATCTAAATAGGTGATTGCTTCAATGGTGTGGTGCTTTCCGTCAAAACTGGAAGGATCTTTTAGCGTTGTACAACTAATAAACATTCCTTCAAAAGCTTCTTCATTGGTTATATTTGGCATCATCATCCGTTCATATACAACATCCATATCTTCATTTGGCATCAACCAAATATTTCCTGAATCAATTCCTGCAGCCTTAATATCTATATCTACTGTAAGAAAGAGCATTAAGGAGGTACAGGAATACTTTGTTTTACTTAGTTTTCTCTGTAATTTTTTGCTCAGATTTTCTTCCCCAATAAGATTTTGATAGGTAATATTAGGATCTGCGTTTGAAATTATTTGCTTGGCAAACAACTTCTCACCGCTCTCCATTTCAACGCCAATAGCCACTTTTTTCATTTTCCCTTGGAGAATGATTTTTTTCACTGACTGCTGTGTTTTCACTTCACCATTATACTTTTTTATTGCTGTTGTCATTGCCTTCACAATTGCACCGCCACCGCCGCAGGGATAAAATCCACCGTTAAAATAATGGTCCATAACAGCGCAATGCAACGGAAAACTAGCTTTTGCAGGCGCGAGTCCGTGGTCGCCGAACTGTATGTTGAGTATCTTTTTTAGAAGTGGATCTTTAATATGCCAATCAATAACCCGCTTTAAGCTGAAAAGCGCGTACTTCCCCATATTTTTGGTGCGAAAGGGAATAGTTACATGTTGCCAAATCCCTTCAATATCTGGAAGAAGTTGTAATTCTGCACTAACATTTCTAACGAGGTTTAAATATTTTTTAATGTTCCTTTCTTCCTTTGGAAATCTAACAACTAACGCAGTAACCAAATCGTCAAAATTTCCAGGAAAGTCGAAACGCTCCTCTCCGATATAAGCATGCTCATAGGCCGAAGGATTCATTCTAAAAAAAGTGAGATCATTTGCAATTCCCAATGCTTCGTAAAGTCGCGCTGTGGATTGTCCTTTTTCCACAAGGCCTACATAATGAACCCCTGGCGTAAAACGATGCCCGTTCAAGTAAAAACTGTGGCACCAACCGCCGGGAACATCGTGTTGCTCCAACACCAAAACCTTTTGCCCAGCGCGAGCCAAACAGATTGCAGCTGAAAGACCGCCAACGCCGCTTCCAATTATGATTGTATCGAAATGACTTTGCGAAAAATCTGAAGAAGTAGTTTCCAATCTATAGTTTTGTTTAAATTTTTCTAAACGAATTTAAACAAATCTATGGCTTTTCTTCAGAAGGAAATACGGGAATCTAAAAATTTAGAAAAATTACAATTCCACTGAAATTTGATTTTTCAGAATATCCTCAAATGTTTCCCTTTTTCGAATTAAGAGCGCCTTGCCTTTATACCAAAGCACTTCCGCGGGCCGATAACGGGAATTGTAATTGCTGGACATAGTGAAGCAATAAGCTCCAGCATTGTGGAAGGAAAGGATATCGCCTTCGTGAACTTCTGGAATTCTACGATTGTTGGCAAATGTATCTGTTTCACAAATATATCCGGTTACGGTGTAAAAACGGTCACGTCCGTGCGGGCGCGAAACATTTGCTATTTCGTGTTGCGACCCGTAAAACATTGGGCGGATGAAATGGTTGAACCCGCTATCAACCTGCGCAAATACAGTGGAAGTTGTTTGTTTTATCACATTTACTTTCACCAAAAATTGCCCAGCTTCGCTCACTAAAAATTTGCCCGGTTCAAACGCCAAGGTCAGCTTTTTTCCGTATTTCTTGCAGAACTCATTAAAACGCTTGCTCAGTTTTTTGCCAAGTTCCTCCACATTTGTTTCAATATCGCCTTCTTTATAGGGTACTTTAAAACCGCTTCCAAAATCAATAAATTCAAGATTGTCGAAATTTTCTGCTGCATTGAAAAGTATTTCCGAAGCATACAGAAAAACATCGATGTCAAGAATATCACTTCCGGTGTGCATATGGATTCCGTTGATGTTCATCCCCGTATTTTCAACAATCCTTTTCAACAAAGGCATTTGGTGGATTGAAATCCCGAATTTACTATCAATATGACCCACGGAAATATTTGTATTCCCGCCAGCCATAACGTGCGGATTTATACGGATGCAAACAGGCGTTTTGGGATGCTTTGTCCCGAATTGTTCCAAAATGGAAAGATTGTCAATATTAATCTGCACCCCCAGTTTTGCGGCCCTTTCTATTTCTTCCATAGAAATGCCGTTGGGCGTATAGATAATATTTTCAGGTTTTGCGCCCGCTTCCAAGCCGAGCATCACTTCTTGGATGGAAACGGTATCCAAACCGCTGCCCATTTTTATTAATAATTTTAAAATTGAAATATTTGAAAGTGCTTTTACGGCATAATTAATTCTCAAACTCTCCACCTTTTCAAAAGCGCTGGTCAAACGTTTATACTGCTTTTCAATTTTAGCGGCATCATAAACATAAACAGGGCTTCCGAATTCTTGGGCAATTGCCAAAAGGTCTTGATTTTTCATTAGTTGTAGAATAAATTTTTTAAAATTAAGGCGTAAAAGTAAGGATGTCTTCAGAAATACCGCTTCAATAAATACTAATTTTAACTTTTGAATTGGTTACATTATATTTCTTAAGCGCAATGGATGAAAAAACATTAGCCCAATCCTACAACATTTGTTATTTTTGCGTTCCATAAACAAGTACAAAATCGCTACTATGAATTTACACGAATATCAGGGAAAAGAAATTTTAAACAGTTTTGGCGTTGAGATACAACGCGGTATTGTGGCCAGCACTCCAAAAGAGGCAGTGGAAGCCGCAAAAAAACTTACCGAGACAACGGGCACGGGCTGGCATGTTATAAAAGCCCAAGTTCACGCTGGTGGCCGTGGAAAAGGTGGCGGTGTAAAACTTGCGAAAAATTTACAGGAAGTTGAGGATATTGCTGGAAAGATAATAGGGATGAACCTTATTACCCCACAGACTTCTGCCGAAGGAAAAAAAGTGCACCAAGTTTTGGTTGCTGAAGATGTTTACTATCCCGGCGCGAGCGAACCCGAGGAATATTATATGAGTGTTTTATTGAATCGTTCCACTGGAAGAAATATGATTATGTATTCTACCGAAGGCGGAATGGATATTGAAACCGTTGCCGAGGAAACTCCACATTTAATTTTCACTGAAGAAATTGATCCTGCCGTTGGTCTGTTGGGCTTTCAGGCACGAAGAATCGCTTTCAATCTTGGTTTGAGCGGAAAGGGTTTTAAGGAAATGACAAAATTTGTTGCGGCTCTTTATAAGGCTTACAATGAATCTGATTCCTCTTTATTCGAAATAAATCCTGTTTTAAAAACCAGCGATGATAAAATTATTGCCGTTGATGCAAAAGTGAGTATTGACGATAACGCCCTTTTTCGTCATAACGATTATGAGGCAATGCGCGACAAACGCGAGGAAAACCCAGTGGAAGTTGAAGCAAAGGAAAAAGGCCTGAACTATGTTGACCTTGACGGAAACGTAGGCTGTATGGTAAACGGCGCCGGACTTGCAATGGCAACGATGGATCTTATTAAACAAGCTGGCGGGGAACCTGCAAACTTCCTTGACGTTGGTGGAACTGCAGATGCTGAACGTGTTGAGGCAGCTTTCAAATTAATTTTGAAAGATCCGAACGTAAAGGCAATTTTAATAAATATTTTCGGTGGTATTGTTCGTTGCGATCGCGTGGCGCAAGGTATTATTGATGCTTATAAAAATATAGGAACTATTCATGTTCCAATTATTGTGCGTTTACAAGGAACCAATGCAGATATAGCAAAACAAATGATTGACAACAGTGGTTTGGACGTTCAAAGCGCTATTGAATTTCAGGAAGCTGCAGATAAAGTTAAAGCCGTATTGGCTTAAAATCAGTAACTATACAAAAGCCCTTCGCATTTGCAAGGGCTTTTTTTTTGAATTTTAATTATGGAGAAAAAGTCTAAATCTTTAATAAGCGATTTAATAAATATGGTGATGGCCGACGGAAAAATAAATAGTTTCGAAATTGAGTTCATCCAAAGATTGGCAAAGCGGATGGGCATTTCAGATAGGGAGATAATAGATCTTTTTGAAAGCCCGGAACCCTCACAAAAAATGTTCAGCGAAGTTGAAAGAATTTCACATTTCTATAAATTGATTTTGATGATGAATATTGACAATGAAACCCACGAATCTGAAATAGTTACTTTAAAAAACTTCGGCCTTAAAATGGGCATTCGCCCTGGGGTGGCAGATCAAATTCTTTATAAAATGGAGGACTATGAAGATAGATTGCTTCCTGCAAACGAGCTTCTGAAAATTTTCAAAATATATTACAATTAATCCGTAGCCATTTTCTCAATGGCAACTACATCCCTTTCTGAATCAAAGGACTTTTTTGCTTGTTCCACCAAGGTTTTCATTTCCAGTTTCACAGCTTCCTTATAATTTTCTTGCGCCCCAGGTTGTTTTTGAAGATACGTTAGCATCCACAAAAGCTTTTCAACCATAATTGGGTCGTGTTTGCAATAAGTGCGCAGAGACGCCATCACATTATAAATAAGTTCCTCAAAAGTAACGATGGCAATTTTAAGCCTTGTTTTTTCTTCGGAAACAATAATTCCATTGTCACGTTTTTGCATCCGTAATGCAAAAAGATCGGTAAGATAATCAATTGCGTTTATTGCCGTTCCCGGATCGTTTATTCCAGGAGACATCGCTTTTACGGTAATTTCTGTAATTTGTTTGAAAGCTAAAATATAGTTGTCTTCAATCAATTCGGCACGTGAAAAACTAATGTTTGAAACAATGGCTTCCACTATTTTCTCGTCAAGTATTTTTTCAGATTTAAAGAAAACAGCATTTTTCAAAACAAACAGTCCTTTGGGAACGGTAATGTATATTTTGGTCTTTTCTTCTTCACAAATATTCAAAATATTACTTATGGAAATGTTCTGAAAATAGCCACTACGCCCTGTTTTGCATTCATGCCAATTTTCAGTATTCGGAAAATTTTTGATTGATTTTTCTTCAGATTCTATCAGTTTTTGAAGTCTCTTTTCAGCATCCTTAAAAATATTATCCAAAATATTGTTTATTTGTATGCTCTGCGAAATATTATGGATGAAATAGATAAAAGCCGCCAAACACAAAATGGTAAAAGCAATCCCCAAAAGCACTGAAAACCCCGGAAGTGTGTACTTTTCCTCGCTGGGTTCAATAGAAAAAAGCGTGAAAATATTGTAAAGTATGGTCGCCAAATAAGTACCCAAAATAAGCTGATGCCGCTTATCGCTTATCAATCCCGGAAGTAGTCGCGGAGAGTAATTATTGGAAGCTTGGCTGAGCAGCAGCATAACCATTGAAAAACTGAAAACCATCAACGAAATAAGACCGCCCAAACAAGCGCTCAATACAGTTAATGCTGTGTCTCCATCCTCCACCATCAATAGCGGAAACACATCCATGATTTTATTGGAAATACCATGTTGCTCTAAATAAATCATTAGAATAGCAGCCAAAAAACCTGAAAATGCGAGCAAAGTTGGATAAAAAGCTATTTTACTTTCAATGGTATTAAAGAAATCAAAAATACGGATGAAGAGTTTTTTCATATAAATAGATTGGTGCTTTTAAAAGTACAGAAACCCCGCATTTGAAATTCTTAAAAATGGCTTAATGTTCAATTAATAAAAACAATATTGTCAAAATGTCGCAATATTTAGGTAAAATCAGTCAAAATGTCCACTTTGTGCTGTTGGAATTATTTTTGTCTATCCCTCGTAAAGAAAAATAACTCACTTAAAAAAATTTAGATATGAAAACAGTTAATAAAAACAGTATTTGGCTGCCCGGAATTTTGGATAACTTCATTTTTGATAATAAGCTCGATGCTTTTAATCACAATTATGAAACATTTAGCATTCCTGCAATTAATATTATTGAAAATTTACCGAATTTTGTGGTCGAATTGGCAGCGCCAGGTTTGCAAAAAACAGATTTTACCATTGAAGTTGAGGAAGATAGGTTAATAATTTCTTCAAAAAAGGTAGAAGAAAATACGGAAGAGAACAAAGATTTCCACTTCAAAAAAAGGGAATTCAATTACCAGAGTTTTGAACGTTCTTTTATGCTTCCAGAAAATATTAATACTGAAGATATTCAGGCCAATTACGAAAACGGGGTCCTTCGGGTTACCCTTCCAAAAATGGAAGAAAAGAAAGCATTTAAGAAAATGGTTGAGATTTCATAATTGAAATTTAATTTGGTTAGTTAGTTGAAAATGACCGCGTGCTACTCAATCGGTGCGCGGTTTTTTCATGGCACTAATTAGGACCTCTCCTTCTTCTTCCCCCAGTACTCTTTTGCTCCCGTTGTATCTTTCGTTCCTCACGTCTTTTTACTTCAGGTTTTACAGTTTCCGCAGGTTTTTGTCGGCCATCTTTTTGGTAGATCATTGGCAGGCCATCACTATCTTTCACAGATTCCTTGAGCCCCTTCAACTCCTCTGCGGAAAGATCACGCCATTCGCCAACGGGCAAATTGCCCAATTCCAAATTCATAATCCTAACTCGTTGCAAGGCCACAACTTCATAGCCTAAATATTCACACATTCTGCGAATCTGCCTATTCAACCCCTGCACCAAGATTATCCGAAATTCAAACCTGCTGATGCGTTCAACTGTGCAACGTTTGGTTACGGTATCCAAAATTGGAATTCCGGAACCCATTCTTTTTAAAAAATCATCGGTGACATGCCTATCCACTTTCACGATATATTCCTTTTCGTGCTTGTTGCCCGCACGAAGAATTTTGTTTACAATATCGCCTTGGTTGGTTAGCAAAAGTAAGCCTTCACTTGGCTTGTCTAATCTCCCAATGGGGAAAATGCGTTCGGGATGTTTTATGAAATCAACTACATTATCATTAAAACGGGTATCTGTTGTGCAAGTAATTCCCACTGGTTTATTGAGCATTATATAAACTTCAGTAGTGTTCTCAGTAATTAGTTTTCCGTCAATGCGCACCTCATCGCCCGGCATTACCCTATCTCCCAACCCACTTTTTTCGCCGTTCACGGTAACGCGTCCCTTTTCAATTAAAGTATCTGCTTCGCGACGCGAACAATATCCACTATCGCTGATGGCTTTATTGAGACGGACAGAATCTGGATGGTTCATATATTTTTTTGGTAAAGATACTGTTACGTTTACGAAATCAAAAAGGTTAAAATTGATTTAAACGTTCTTTCCGTATAATTCAAAAATTGTAGTTTCAACAAAAGTAAAATACAAATGGCAATATTAGGTTCTATCATCAAAACTGCAATTGATATTCGCGATGCTTTGGTTTCTGAAAAACCTCCGATTGAATCACAAAAAGAAGTTTTAAAAAGTTTGTTGGAAAAGGCAAAAAACACTGCTTTTGGGAAATATTATGGCTTCTCAAAAATTTTGGAAGCCGATGACACGCAAAAATCCTTTTCCGAAAACATTCCCTATTTTGATTACCACCAAATGGAAACGGAATGGTGGAGCAAAACGCAGGAAGGTCTGGAAGATATTTGCTGGCCTGGAAAGCCAAGTTATTTTGCGCGAAGCAGTGGCACCACGGGGAAAAACTCAAAAAGAATTCCCGTTACCGATGCCATGGTTGAGGCAATCCGCGCTACGGGAATAAAGCAGGTTGGCGCTCTAGCAAACTTTGATATCCCTTCCGATTTTTATGACAAGGAAATAATGATGTTGGGAAGTTCCACCAATCTGGAAGAACAGGACCAGTTCATGGAAGGCGAAATAAGCGGCATTAGCGCCAGCAATATTCCTTTTTGGTTTCGCGGATATTACAAGCCTGGGGAAGAAATAGCACAGATGGAAGATTGGGACGAAAAAGTTGAAACAATCGCAAAACGTGCCCGAGATTGGGATATTGGAGCGCTTAGCGGAATTCCATCGTGGATAGAATTGATGCTAAAAGAAGTAATTGAATACCACGGAGCAAAAAACATTCATGAAATCTGGCCCAATCTAAAGGTTTATACATCTGGGGGTGTAGCATTTCAGCCCTATGAAAAAAGCTTCAACCAACTCCTTGCCCATCCCATTATTGTTATAGATACCTATTTGGCCTCGGAAGGATTTTTGGCTTTTCAGAATAGACCGGAAACCACTTCAATGAAATTGGTGACTGATAATGGCATTTATTTTGAATTTGTTCCCTTTAATCCCGAATACATCAATGAAGACGGATCGCTCTCTCAGGACGCTCCTGCCCTAACCCTGGCAGAAGTTGAAGCTGACGTAGATTATGTTTTAATAATCAGCACTGTTTCCGGAGCATGGCGGTATTTAATTGGCGATACTATTGCCTTTACTGATATTGAAAAAGCAGAAATAAAAATCACCGGTCGCACCAAATTCTTTCTAAATGTGGTGGGGTCGCAGCTTTCCGTGAACAAAATGGAAGTTGCACTGCGGGAAATGGAGGAAAAGTTTGATATCAAAATTCCTGAGTTTACGTTGGCCGCGATAAAAATTGATGGAGAATTTTATCACCATTGGTATTTGGGGACAGAAACCAAAATCAATTCTGAAGAAATTGCGAATGCATTGGATGAATCTTTAAAGGAAGCAAATAAAAACTATGAAGTAGCCCGCTCCAAAGCTTTGAAAGGTGTGAAAGTAACCACAATAAATCCAGAAATTTTTAATGAATGGAATGCAAAAAACAAGAAGAAAGGCGGACAGGTAAAAATGGAAAAGGTTATGAATGAGAAAAAATTTGCCGAATGGGAAGCCTTTGTCGAAACACAAATAAAATAGTAAGAATGTATTTGGTGTTTTTCTATATGATAAATAATATCATTTGTCACACTGAGCTTGTCGAAGTGCAAGCGAAGGAGTCTTCGACAAGCTCAGACTGACATTTTTCGCAATATTGTCTTTTGAATAAGTCCCTAAATTAATCCTGTTTTTCAATACTTTCAACTTCTTCTTCCAATTTTCCTTTATTGATTAGCTCCATAACCTCTTCAGGGGAAATATACAGATTGCGGATTCGGTCTTTATATTTCTCTGAAAGATGCGCGTTATCCAGGATAAAGTTTTTCGTCGTCAAAATATAATCGCCCATTCCATGCTGGATGGCATAAGTATCTGCCGCACGCTCCACTTCCTTTATATGCAATGGGGAAAATAAATATTTCAATCCGAAAATAAGCATCCCAATGTTTGTCCGCTCGCGGTAATCCATTACATGCCCAAGTTCGTGGCCAATCCATCCTACTTTTACATCAGAAGGGATATCCTCCATCGTGAATTCCTCTCCCTCAATTTGGATTTTTCGGCTTATCAAAATAATGTATTCCCTATTTTCCTTCGTCCTAAAAAAACTTGCAAAACGGGGCTGGGCCTGCATGGTAGATTTTTTAATATTATCCTTGAATTTGAATTCAATGGAAGTATCGTACAATTCTGGGTAAAAAGTAATCGCCTCAATTACTTCCTTTTTAATACTTTCCGGAATAATCTTATTGTCTAAATTGATCGTTTGCGCTGTAATCATAGAACAGGCAAAATACAAAATAGGGACAGTAAGGTACGTTAAAGGCATTGTAAAGTTATGAGTGAGGAGCTATGAGTTATGGGTTATGGGTTATGGGTTATGGGTTATGAGTAATGAGTAATGAGTAATGAGTAATATAAAAATATTTATTCTTGAATCTTGGTTCTTCACTTTTTGCTCGTCGCTCTTCGCTCTTCGCTTTTCGCTATAATCTAAACTTTTTCAAGCTGCTTTTGAAACGTCTTTATCTTATCTCGAAGCTTTGCCGCCATCATAAAATCCAAATCTTTTGCGGCGGTTTCCATTGCTTTGCGGGTGTCGCGTATTTTCTTTTCTACCTGTGTTTTGGTCAAATATTCGGTTTCTGCTTCCGCTGCTAACGATTCGGCATTTTCAAATGAATAGGCTGCTTGCTTTGATTTTGTCAACGAGTTTTCAAAAGACTTCTTAATTTGTGTTGGTGTAATACCGTGTTCTTGGTTGTAGGTAATCTGCTTTTCCCTTTTGTAATTTGTAGTGTCTATCGTTTTCTGCATACTGTTGGTTATTTTATCAGCATACATAATTGCCTTCCCATTTAGGTTTCGGGCGGCGCGGCCCACGGTTTGGGTTAGCGACCGCTCGCTTCTTAAAAATCCTTCTTTGTCGGCATCGAGGATTGCCACTAATGAAACTTCCGGTAAATCCAGTCCCTCCCGTAGTAAATTCACCCCCACCAAAACATCAAAAATACCCAATCGCAAATCCTGCATAATCTCCACCCGCTCCAAGGTATCCACATCACTGTGAATATAACGGCAACGGATGTTTACCCGCGACATATATTTCGTCAATTCCTCCGCCATTCTTTTAGTCAAGGTGGTAACCAACACACGTTCATCCTTTTCAACACGCAAATGGATTTCCTCCAGCAAATCGTCTATTTGGTTTAGGCTTGGGCGCACTTCAATGGGCGGATCCAGTAAACCTGTGGGACGGATAATCTGTTCCACATACACCCCGCCGCTCTTTTCCAATTCATAATCTGCTGGCGTTGCGCTTACGTAGATTACTTGGTTTTGCAGGGCTTCAAATTCCTCAAACTTTAACGGACGGTTGTCCATCGCGGCTGGCAATCTAAACCCATAATCCACCAAATTTTCCTTTCGGGAGCGGTCGCCACCGTACATGGCACCCACTTGCGGAATGGACACGTGGCTTTCATCAACAATCATTAAATAATCCTTCGGAAAGTAATCCAACAAGCAGAAAGGTCGCGTGCCCGGTAGCCGTTGGTCCAAGTAGCGGGAATAGTTTTCAATCCCGCTACAGTATCCTAGCTCGCGTATCATTTCAAGGTCAAAATTGGTGCGTTCTTCCAAGCGTTTTGCTTCCAAATGCTTTCCTATTTCCTTGAAATATTCTATTTGTAAAACCAAATCATCCTGAATACTTCGTATAGCGCCCTGAAGTACATCGGGCGAGGTCACGAACATGTTCGCGGGATAAATATTAAGTCGGTCGTATTTTGCTTTTATGGTATTGTTTAGCGGATCAAAAATCTCGATTTCTTCAATTTCATCGCCGAAGAAATGAATTCGGAAGGCATCATCGGCATACCCGGGATACACATCCACCGTATCTCCTTTTATTCGGAAACGGCCGTGATTGAATTCCGCCTCGGTACGCGAATAGAGACTTTGCACCAAACGGTGCAGCAATTTGGTGCGGGAAATAACCTGCCCTTTCTCCAAATTGATAACGTTTTTCTGAAATTCCGCTGGGTTCCCGATCCCGTATAAACAGGAAACCGAAGAAACCACAAGCACATCCCTCCTGCCCGAAAGCAAGGAAGATGTGGTGCTAAGCCGCATTTTTTCAATCTCCTCATTTATGGAAAGATCCTTTTCTATATAGGTGCCGCTGCTGGGGATAAACGCTTCGGGCTGGTAATAATCGTAATAGGAAACAAAATACTCCACCGCATTTTCGGGGAAGAGGTTTTTGAACTCTGTGTAAAGCTGGGCGGCGAGGGTTTTGTTGTGCGCCAAAACGAGCGTTGGCTTTTGCACCTGCTGCACCACATTGGCAACGGTAAAGGTTTTCCCGGAGCCGGTTACGCCCAAAAGGGTTTGGTATTTTTCATCAGTATCTAAGCCGTTAACCAACGCTTTTATGGCTTCGGGCTGGTCGCCGGAGGGGGTGTATTCTGTAACTAATTTAAAATTCATGGGTTCTTTTTCATTGCTTTACAAAAGTACTAAATAGAAGTGAGTAGTGAGATGTGAGTAGTGAGATGTGCGAAGTGAGAAGTGAGAAGTGAGAAGTGAGATGTGAGACGTGAGAAGGTTTTTGATAGAAATGTTTTCTATACTACATTGCGTTTAGCCATTCTAAATTTCTTTTATCCATTGCCTCTTGTGAAATTAATTTTCCGTCTTTAATGTCCTGTTCGCTCATCTCCAACATGGTTTTTTGCTCTTTTGACAATGCAACGGTTTCAGATTCCGAGGTAGAAATAAGAGTATCTAGCGCTTCCAAAAAGGCTTTGTTTTTTATGGATAGGATTGTTTCTATCAATCCATTTCTTAAATTATCTACTGTTGCCATTTTTTATAAGATTTGGTTTTAAATATCACTTTACCATTTCTCTGAAATTTTTTTTAATTCATCCTGACTTTTAAACTTTTCTTCTTTAAAATCTTGTTCAGATTTTTCGATTCTATCAATAAACTCATCCAGTGTAAAAGGTGTAAATGCGGCTTTATCATCCTTTGTTTTTCCTTTAAGTAGAAAACTTTCAATTTTGTTTAAAATGCTTTCGTCTTGAACTTGTGCCAAGTAAGCGATTAAATTTAATTTTCGGGTCTGGAAATCCATAATGAAATAGTTTTATTCAAATATACAAATTTGCTTGTTCACGGTTTCAAAAACTGTAAGGATAAAATTTTCAGGGGAAATACCCCCACATTCGGGCTACTCTTTTGTATTTAAACTTGCTTTTGGCCATAATCATCAGTTTTAGTAGTCAAAGAGTCTGTTTTACCAGTCTTTTAATCATTTTTAATAGTCAGAACGTCATTATTAATAGTTAAAATGTCATTTTAAGTAGTTTAATAATCAATAATAATAGTCAAACTGTAAATACAATTAGTTAAAATATCAATTTAAATAGTTAATCAATCATTTCAATTGATGTAAAAATCATTATTAATAGCGTAAATGCTATTTATGTTGACATTTTGACAATGATTTTTATGAAAATTGCGTGCTAAAAAAACGGTTCCAAAAGAACCGTCTTTTTCTAACTCCATCATAGCAATGAAGTAGTCTCTTCGCCATCATGGATTGCTACCACTCTTTGCAATAGCGTAAAACGGGTGTGGGCAGTAGTACTTGTTTTTGAATTAGTGTTTAGATAACAGAATTTAGAATCAATATTCCGAATAAGATTGAGAAAGGTGAAATTAATTGGAAGTAAATTGGTTTTAAAATATCAGCGCCTTTATTTGAAAAATTATGATGTAATTTTTTAGGAACAAAATAAAGCACAAAAGAAGTAAGGAGCATAAACCAACCAACCAATTTGAATACCTCAGGATATTTTGAATAATCTGAGTAAATAATAAATGCGGCGGCTGGTATCATTCTTATTGTTATTTCAGCATAATTTATGAGATTTGTACTTCCAGCTTTCCGCAAGGTTTCTCTTGCCGTTTTAGGTCTAAATAACATAATTCCTCCAACACAAATAAAGAATATCCCGAAGGCAATTAATGTCCATTTTGCTATTTCAATAATCATAAAGCTGTAGTTCGCATCTTTAAGTTAAAGTACTTATTTGCCGATTTTTGGTAGTACTGCTATCGTGTTTGTATAAGATTAGTAGCGTGGTTTAAGCGCCTAATTTAACTAATACAAACCGAATAGAAAATCCGCGAGGATTTTCGTAAGTAGGTTTGCACTAGCAATTAATTATATAAGATGTTGGTATTAATATTTTTTAGTCGACAAACGTCTCTTTTATTACTTCTTTGCATTTGTCAATCTCCAAACTGGTCAGGTTTTCAAAAACTTTAATAATTCGAGTTTTGTCAACTGTCCTAATTTGGTCGATAGCAATCATTCCCTTTTTTTCGTTGTGTCTTACGGAAACCCTCGTTGGATATTTTTTCAGGTTCGTTGTCATGGGTGCAAGTACAATTGTGTTCAAATATTTATTCATTTCATTTGGCGAAATGATAACACAGGGCCTTGTCTTTTTTATTTCACTACCAATTGTAGGGTCAAGATTTACAAGAACGATTGAGTATTGTTTTAATTCCATTCATCAAGGTTTTCATCATCGAACACATCGTTCATCAGTAACTTGTCATCTCCATTTTCACTCATTTTCTTAAATTCCTTTTCCCAATTTTTCCGTGGTGAAGCTATTGGTTTGAGAATAATCTGTCCCTTTTCAAGAATAAGCTCAACCTTGTCCTTGATATTGTACTTTTCCAAAATGGTTTTACTCAAACGAAGTCCTTTTGAATTTCCGATTTTGATTATTGAAGTTTCCATAATTTCTTAAATGTTATTACAAAGTAAATACATTTTATTGGAATATCAAAATTCGTTCCTTATTAATGTCAACATGCAATATACGCATGTTTTTAAAATTTTATTCTCCTCATTCATAGCGCTTTGGGTTAGCGTTTCTGGAAAGGAAAGCTTTGGAGGTTATATGGATTAAAGCCATAAAGAATTTACACCACTCTATTTTTCACGCCTCTGGATCTCTTCTAAAAACCTCTGCCAAATTAAATATCAGGATACAGAAAAACACCCAAATCAAACCCGCAATATAACCGCCCGCAATGTCTGAAGGAAAATGGACCCCCAAGTAAATACGGCTTATGCCAATGCTCAAGATAATGAGGAGCAAAAGGATAATGATGCTGTACTTAAGCCAACGGTTCATTTTGAAGGTGTAAAAAATATAGATCAAAAACCCATAAAAAGCCATGGCACTCATAGCGTGCCCGCTGGGATAACTTAGGGTTTCTACCGAAACCAAATGTTCAATGCCCGGCCTTGCACGATCTATAAAACGTTTCAGCATGGTGTTTGAAATGGAAGCCAACAGCAACACCAGCACGGTTTGGGCAATGTAGCGCCAGTTTTTAAAAAAGACCATTGAAATTATTAGCGCGAGAATGAGCACAATTAGATACCCATAAAAATCCCCAACATCGGTCATAAAAATAAAATATTGGGTGAGCATTGGGCTTCGGTGGGCAATTATAGAATCAGTAATTTGTCGATCGTATTGGGCCAGCACATCGTTGCTTAGCTCGTCGGTTAGTTCAATGAAAATGTTGAGTCCGCCAACAACCACAATAAAGGCCACAATAATGATAATAATGTAAGGCAGTTTTGGATTGTCCTTATGGAAGGTGCGCCACAAAAAGCTTCTGAAACTCTTAATAAATGCTAGTAGGCTTTGTCTCATTTTAAAAGCAAATTTTTAAAGATAGCAACAATTTAGGGATTAGGGATTTGGAATTTGGGATTTGGGATTTGGGATTATTCCTTTGGTTTTTGCTTTGCTTTTTCCTCAATCCATTTGCTCATATATTTTGTGCTTTGCAAACTATGGTGCTGCAATATTTGCCCAAAGAAGTTTTGCTTGCGGTGGGTATTTAAGTTTTGGGAAAGTTCGCGGATGCGTTTTTTGAATTCGTCGGAGAAAAGGTTTTTTTGAAAACGCTTTTGAATAATTTCAAAACCGTTTTTTTGGGCTTCATGCCAACTGATTTTTTCAGTATCTAATTTTACGGAAGCGTTTATGAAATCCTTATTTGAAGAAGTGATGCTTCCGCCAAATTTAAGTTCGCCGTGCATTCCCTCTGCTCCAACTTCTGTGGTTATAGAAGGCAGGCCGAACCGCATGGCATCCAAAAGTTTTCCTTTCAAGCCAGCACCAAAACGAAGGGGCGCCAATTGCAGGCGATATGTTTTCATCACGGTTTCCACATTTTCTGCCCAGCCTTTTATGATAAAACCTTCCTTTTTATTATTTAGTTGAAGTATTTGCTGAGGGGCATAGGCTCCGTATATATGAAGCTCTGCCGCCGGAAATTGTTTCTTTATTTCGGGCCAAATTTCCTTTAATTGTAAAACTGAATCAACATTGGGCGCGTGCAATAAATTGCCAATGGCGAGAAAGTTTTGGCGTTCCTCAAACGAAGGAATCGCCGATTCCTCAGTAAGAGTTTCAACCAAAAAAGGCAGGTAATAAAGCAGTTCCGACGAAATTTTAAAGGTGTTTTGAAGCAGTTCCATTTCATATTCTGAAATGATTAGCGACAGGTCGCAGCGCAATATGCTCGCCAGTTCCCGCTTTGCAGTTTCAGAAAATAGGTTAGCTTCGGAAAAGTGTTTATTATTTTTTACTGCTTCTTCCCTAGCCTTTCTCAGAAAATGCAAATCTTCGGTATCGAGAATTTTTAAGGCATTCGGGCAATTTTCAGCAACACGCCACCCGAATTGTTCTTCCGTAATATAACGGTCAAAAAGTACGATTTCAGGATTCAGTTCTTTTATGAATTCATCGAAAGAAGTATCATTAAGCAGAATGATTTTTGTGGAAATGCCCTGTGCTTGGAGATTGGCAGATCTTTCAGAAAGAGAAGCCGTGCTGGCAAAGGTAATTTGGTAATTTTCTTCCTGAAATAATTCAACCAGTTGCATCATCCTACTTCCAGCGGCAGTTGTGCTGGGTTCGGGAAATGTGTGGCCGATTATTAAAAGATGTTTCAAATTTTCTACTTCAGGTTTTGTGACGTTATGCTTCTCTATTAATTGAAATGATAGTTAACCAAAAATAGCGCACATTAACCTAAAATAAAAAAAAGAAGAGAGTACACCTAACAGTATGGCAGCACTGGTAAATAAAGTGGCAAGTATGACTATCTTTTGGGAAGAACGGTAGTTAATATAGTTAAGGATTATTTGGAAAACCAAGGCAACGGTCTGTGCAATCATCAAATGGTCAGCACAGAAAGTACTTTCTTTTCGGTAAAAGAGAAAATAGCTCAGCAAGATTACCAATATTGAAACTATTGTAAAGATAAAAACAACGGTCTTTGGGAATCTAAATCTTTGGGAATTTGCCATGGTGCAAAAGTTTCCTTCAAAGATAATGATTCAATGGTTATTATACATTTCTGAAATTCTATACATAAAAAAACCTTCCCACAAAATTATTTTGCCGGGAAGGTTTTAATTAAATCTGGCTAATAAATTGTGGAAAATTTTTTAAATATTAGTTCTCAAAAAACTCAGTACAGGCCACATTGATATATGTGAGATTTGATGAGGAGTAGTTTGGATTGAAAGTCTGACTAGCCAATAACCTACCGTAAACCCCACAGGATGCTAGATCTTTAAACTCTGTATCGTGAATGTATAGTTTTGAGTTAAACCAAAGGCTTATAGCTCCTTTGTTATTGCTTGGATCCTCACCTGCATTACTTATTTGTGCAAAACCAATTTCATTCATTGGGTTTGTGGTGTTCATTGTGATTCCGTTCCAAGAGCCGGGAGTGTTTGTTACCCCTTTTATTATAATGGGATCTGATGGAGTACCCACCATTTTTAAACCGGCGGTTTCACGAATATTGATACTTGTGCCTGGAGACATTTCAATAGTTACCCCTGGTTGAATTGTTAATTCACCTCTTGCGTTTGCCGCACTAATACCTGTATTCAAAACTCGGTAAGGCACATTAATTTTTTTCCAGATACTTGGTGTTTGAAATTCAATGGAATAGTTATAAAGCAGCACTCTGTCTAAATCATTGCCTGCGTAGTTATCTGTTGCAGAGGTTTGGGTTGCATACACGGTGTTTATAAGCAACGGGTTTGCATTTCCGGTGAAAATGTTGTTCTCCAAAGTAATGCTGGTATCGGAATATACAGCATTTAATCCAGAAGTTTGACTGCTGATTATGTTGCAATTATTTAAAGTTAGCGCCCCGCCTGCATAGACAATTATATTACCGCGGTCACCATTGCTATTAAATGGTTCTCCACCGCCATAACTAACCGTTACATGTTCCATTATATTGGCAGTATTACCGCTTTCAATAAAAATACCGCGCCAAGAACCACGCGTAGGTTGTGTTCCTGTAAAAATGATAGGTTTATCTGCTGTCCCAACTGCACGGATGGAAGAAACTGTTTCGCGAAAGCTAAGTCCAGAGTCTTGCGTAAAAGCAATTACAACACCTGGTTCTATTATAAGGTTAGCTCTTACTTGTGCATTACAGCTCACTATATAATCTACTGGGGCAGCTGGGTTATCAACTAAGGTTCTATTTTCCAGAAAGTAATCACAATCCAGTTGAATAGGATCTACATTCACTGGTGGTTCTTCAGCAGGATCATCGCTGGAGCAGGAAATTGCCACCAAGGAAATGGCGCACCACATAAAAAGAGTTGTACTTTTAAAAAGGGGTTTTAGTAACTTTTTCATAATTAAAACAATTTAGATTTTACGTTTTGTATCATTAATGAAACAAACCTAACCATTGCATAGAGATGGTAAAACAGTAAATTAGAATTTGGACAGTGTCAATTAGAATTTGGCAAACAGAGCAAAGAATGCCAAATTCTCATAAAACCCTACTGAATTCTAAAAACTTAAAGTTCATTACAAATAGATTGGTACTTTAGCTAATTGATGAAAAACAACTTATTTATAACCCTACTTTTTTTTGCTGGCCTGTGTAAGGTTTCTGCACAAATAATGAGTGATTCCATTATTGGGAAGGTGCAGCTATTAAATAATTCTGAAGTAAATGCAATACGTACAAACCTTGAATCCACTTATGAAGAAGTACAAAAAGAAGGTGAATGGAAAAAATATGACTCCATTTTTCAAAACGAACCAGATACGGCTATTTGGTTAAAATTTGAGATTGAAAACACTTCGAAAGATACCCTAGAGATTTATTACTTCAGTAGTCACGACTATACATCCATTTATCAACGCATGGATAGTGTGTTTAAAATACACAAGAATGGAAACTTCGTTCCTTTATACGAACGCACCAATAAAAACGAATTTTATTTCACACACCTCAAAGTACCTTCTTTTCAGAAATCAATTTTTTATGTAAGGTCTAGTAGTATTAAAAAAAAAACAGCCAATTCATATCCCCTTCTCTATTCCAAAGAAGCGTATTACCAACAAACCTATATACAATCAAAATTTGAAGCCAAGTCAATAGCATTTATTTTCTTCTATATTGTTTCACTGATAACCATCTTCGTGTTCGGCTTAGTTTTCTGGCTACGGTTACGCCAAAAATTATACGTATATTATTTGGGATATTTGCTTTTTCAAATAATATATGCTTTTGCCGTGTTGCGCAATTCTACGGCAACGGTGGGCAATCTTTTCCTGTATTTCCCTCGAACTGCTACAGATATAACTGAATTTTCACAGTTTATGTTTATTGGCTTTTATATATTTTTTATTCTCAATTTGCTGGAAATTAAAAAATATGATCAAAAACTTTCTAAGGTTCTAATCTATTTTGGAAGGTTTTGCTTTCTATATGCTATTGGCATTTTTATCTATAATATTTTGGGGAAGTACCTTACTGTTGGAAATTTCATATTTTCAGCCGTACGATTTACAGTATTGCCACTAAATTTTGTTTTAATTTTTTGGATAATATATAAAGCAAAACACCCTCTTTTAAAATATTTTATTGCTGGCCAAACATTTTTCTTTATTGGTTCCATCGTGGCATTTTATGTAGCTTTTACCGAAGTTAATCTGAACCTGGAAAGTATATTTTATTTTGCATTTTCCAAAAATATCATATTTCAGGCCGGTTTACTTGCAGAGGTTTTTTGTTTTTCACTTGCCATTGGTCAAAATATTTTTCTGCTTCAAAAGGAAAAAGAAACAACCAGCCAAAACCTTATTGAGCAATTGAAAAAGAATCAGCTTTTGCAAGAGAATATGCGCATTGAACTGGATAAAAAAATAAATGAAAAAACTGAGGAACTCATTCAGCTTTATTCCAAAATAGAAAAACAAAAGGAGGAACAGATAAAAAATTCATTCACCCAAAAACTGCAGGAAATGGAAATGCTTGCGCTGCGTTCACAGATGAATCCGCATTTCCTTTTCAATAGCCTTAACTCCATAAAACATTTAATAATGACTTCCCGGAATGAGGATGCAGTGAAATATCTTGACGATTTTTCAACATTGCTTCGCGGCATACTGCAGAATAGCAATCGGGAAATTATTACTGTAGAGGAAGAACTTGAAATTCTGGAACTTTATCTTTCTTTAGAAAAAAACAGAATGGGCAATAACTTTAATTATAGCATCCAAGTTACTTCACGAGAAGAGCTTTCCCAATTTCACATTCCACCTCTTTTGTTGCAGCCTTTTGTTGAAAACGCTATTTGGCACGGCCTGAGTACAAGTGCTAATCCTGTAAAAACGCTGACCATTATTTTTGATACGAGCGAATGTTTAAAAATAATAATTGAAGACAACGGCATTGGTAGAAAAGCGAGTAGCGAGAAGAAAAAACTCCATAAGTCTTTGGGAATGAATATCACACAAGAACGATTAGCGCTATACAACCATTCAAACAATACCTCCATAAGTCTTGAGATTATTGATCTTCAAGCTGAAAATTCCCCTCTTGGAACCCGAGTAATATTAACCTATTCGTATTAAAATATGACAAATGTAATAATCATTGATGACGAAGCACACTGCACCAATGTACTCGCAAACCTTATTGAAAAAGTTCATTCTGATTATGTGATTACCGGTATTTTTACAAACCCTATGGAAGGTTTGCAATTTATTCAAAACAATCCGCCCGATTTGCTTTTTCTTGACATTGAAATGCCAAACTTGAACGGTTTTGCCCTGCTAGATAAACTGTTGCCGATAGATTTCGATATAATTTTCACGACAGCCTATGATCGTTATGCAATTCGTGCCTTTAATTACAGCGCCATCAATTATCTTTTGAAGCCAATTACAGAAAGAAACATTGTTACGGCACTCGCAAACTGGGAAAAGAGAAGAAAAAAAACAAGTCCAGAGCAATGGCAGTTATTCCAGAACAATCTTCAAGATTCAATTAAAGAGCGCACAAAAATTGCGCTGCCCACGGGTGTTGGCTATAATATAGTTGAAATTAAAGATATTGTTCGTTGCCAGTCAGACAATAACTACACAAACTTCTTTTTGAAAGATGAAAAGAAAATTCTCATCAGCCGTACTCTAAAGGAAATTGAAGAAATTTTAGCAGATCAGGATTTTATAAGGGTTCATCAATCGCATCTCATAAATCCCCTATTTGTAAAAGGAATATTAAAGCAGGACGGCGGCAGTTTAGTTATGAGCGATAATACTGAAATTCCGGTTTCCAGACAAAAGCGGAAACAAATAAATGAAATCTTAGAAACTATGCTTCGCTTTAAATAATAACCAACTTTCACTTAATTTACTTACTAATTCTAAATCATAACTACCAAATTCTAAATGGCGGTTGCATTTGTACCTTTTTATTAATAAGTTTATTAAAATTATAACTGCGTATTAAATTTTAAAAATTCAATTATTATGAAAAAATTACATATCGTTTCGCTGACAACATTGCTTTTATTCCTTTTTATTGCTCCCGCACAAGCGCAACGCGGGTATATTAAAAGTAAAATAAAAAAACAGGTGCGGCAGGATATGGAAGAGAAATATGCCGAGCCAGAAAGAGAGAAGGGAAAGAAAGCACTCGAAGATATTACCTATGAAAACGATACGCGTTATCCTATTCCAGAAAACCCAGTGCAGGCAACTTTGGTTATGGAAACAAAAACATATAAAAAAAATGGTAAGCTAGAAGATACCATGACCTCAAAAATTGTTTTTGGCAACACTGGCGAATGTATGGTAATGAACGAAGGTGAGAAAAATGAAACCCGTATGCTTTTTGATTATAAAGGTGCCGCCACATATATAGTTAACAAAAAAGAAAAGACCGCCATGAAAATGCCAATAATCAACTTCCAAAAAATGGCGGAAAAAATGGCAAGCCAAGGAGGCGATATGGAAGATGATAATGGCAAGTGGAAACGCACCAGCGAACAAAAAGAAATATACGGTTATAGCTGCCGTAAATATATTTATACCAACACAAAGGAAAAAACCAAAGTAGATGCATGGGTTACCCAAGACTTTACCATCGATTTAAGTGGCAACCACCTTTTTGGTGGACAAATTAAGGATTTTTCCAAGATTGCTTCTACTTCTGACTCTTCAAAAATCGATGAAAACTATCCTCGAGGAATGATGGTGCGCAGTATTTACTATGAAAAAAACAGTGATACACCCAATATGGAAATGAATATTACCACGTTCGAAAAATCTTCTAACCCTGCCTACTTCGATCTTAGTGGCTACCAGATAACCGATATTTTGGGGAAACTATAAAAACAAGAGTGGAAAATAAATAAATTTAAATCTCGGATTTTGAATATTAAACTACTTCGGCATACAGATCAAAATCCTCTGCAGCAGTGATTTTTACATTGAAAAATTCGCCGGTGCGCATATAGCCTTCCTCGGCGTTTATCAAAACTTCATTGTCCACATCGGGGCTGTCAAATTCTGTACGCCCCACAAAATAACCGCCTTCTTTACGATCAATCACTACTCGGAATTCCTTGCCTATTTTTAATTGGTTCAGTTCCCAAGAAATCTGGGATTGTATTTCCATAATCTCATTGGCGCGATCCATTTTCACCTCTTCCGGCACATCGTCTTCAAGATTGTAGGCGTGGGTATTTTCTTCGTGGGAATAAGTAAAACAGCCTAAACGCTCAAAGCGCATATCCTTCACCCACTGTTTCAAGGTTTGGAAATCTTCCTCGGTTTCGCCAGGATAACCTACAATTAGGGTTGTTCTAATTGTCATTTCTGGAACGGCAGCCCTAAAATCTTCCAACAATTTTATGGTTTTTGCTTTGGTAGTTCCGCGGCGCATCGACTTCAAAATTGGGTCGGTAATATGTTGAAGCGGTATATCTAAATAATTACAGATTTTTGGTTCGTTACGCATTACTTCCAAAACATCCATCGGAAAACCCGTTGGGAATGCATAGTGCAAACGGATCCATTCAATGCCTTCCACTTTTACCAGTTTTTGGAGCAGTTCGGCAAGGTTTCGTTTTTTGTATAAATCCAATCCGTAATAAGTTAAATCCTGAGCAATCAAAATCAACTCTTTCACACCCTTAGCTGCGAGTTTTTCCGCTTCAATCACCAAATCTTCCATTGGCGTGCTGCGGTGTTTTCCGCGCATAATAGGGATGGCGCAAAACGAACACGGACGGTCGCAACCTTCCGCAATTTTAAGGTATGCGTAGTTTTTAGGAGTTGTGGTGATTCGTTCTCCAATTAATTCGTGTCTGTAATCTGCTCCCAAAGCCTTCAGTAAAGCCGGAAGTTCGGTAGTTCCGAAATATTCATCCACATTCGGGATTTCCTTTTGAAGATCCGGTTTATATCTTTCAGAAAGACAGCCCGTAACAAAAACCTTGTCCACTAAACCTTCTTCCTTTTTCTGAACATATTCAAGAATAGTGTTGATGCTTTCTTCCTTCGCATTCGCAATAAAACCACAAGTGTTTATCACCACAATATTGCCTTCCTCCTCGTGCACCACTTCTTTGTTGCTGGCGCGCAATTGGCCCATCAACACTTCGCTGTCATATACATTTTTGGAGCAACCGAGGGTTACAACGTTTATCTTGTTCTTCTTTAGTGTTTTGGTACGCATTTTTGATTTTAGATTAACGATTGTCGATTTACGAAATCAGAATTTCAAATATTGAATTTGTAAAAGTCTGCAAAGATACCATTAAAAAATTCCAAAATTCCAAATACCAAATCCCATTTAGGCTACCAACTTTTTTAAGTAACTTTACATTTCTAAAAAAATATTTCAAATGAAAAAAATAACGTTACTGCTGGCCTTTCTTTGCGCCGGCTTTTTGTATGCCCAAAAAACAATGACGCCTGAGCTTTTATGGCAGGTGAGAAAAGTGAGCCCTATTGGAATTTCCGATGACGGAAACACCCTTTTTTACAAGGTTTCCACTCCAAATATGGCAGAGAACAGCTTTGATTCCAAGTATTATAAAATGCCCATTACAGGTAGTAATTTCACTGAAATCTCTAAAGAGGAAGCAAAAGTTGCCGATAAAAATCTTTCGCCAAACGGCCAATATCTTTTGATGAACAAAGCCGTTCCCGTTAAAAAAGTGATGGGAAAAGATATTTACAACGACCTTCCAAAATCTGATGCCTACGTTTATACCTCGCTTGATTACAGGCATTGGGACAAGTATAGCGATGGAAGTTATAATCACGTTTTTTATAAAGATGTGAAGACCGGTGCCGAAACTGACATTACGCCGGGGCAACCTTACTACACGCCACAAGCTCCATTTGGTGGCGATGAAGATTACGTTTGGGGACCGAAAGGTGAAAACATTTATTACGTAAGTAAGAAATCGGCAGGAGTTGATTACGCAATAAGCACTAATACTGACATTTACAAATACAATCTTTCAGATAAACAAACTGAAAATATTACTGAAGAAAATAAGGGTTATGATACCCAGCCAGCCTTTTCAAAAGAAGGTTCTTTGGCATGGTTGCAAATGGTAAAGGATGGATATGAAGCTGATAAAAATGATATTATTGTTCTTCAGGGCGGTGTTAAGCAAAACCTTACTTCCCAATGGGATGGAACTGTAAACAGTTTTATCTGGGGAAGCAATAGCAAAGACATATATTTTACTGCTCCCGTTGATGGAACACAACAGATTTTCAAAGTGGACCATCCGGGAAAAACCCGAAAAATGCCTGTGGTTGAACAACTTTCGCAAGGGCAATTTGATGTTACGGGCATTGTAGCTGAAAACAACGGACAGTTGATCGTTACCCGCACAGATATGAACCATGCTTCGGAGATTTTTTCTTTTGATTTGAAAAGCAAAACTTTTAAGCAACTTACGCAGGTAAACAATGAATTCTACGGAAAACTGGATTTGCCCACGGTTGAAAAGAGAATGGTTACAACTAAAGATGGAAAACAAATGTTGGTTTGGGTAATCCTTCCCCCCAACTTTGACAAAAACAAAAAATATCCAACACTACTTTATGCACAGGGCGGACCACAATCGGCTTTGTCACAATTTTATTCCACCCGTTGGAATTTTCAATTGATGGCTTCACAAGGCTATATTATTGTAGCGCCAAATCGTCGTGGAATGCCCGGCCATGGGGTGGAATGGAATGAGGAAATAAGTGGCGATTGGGGAGGCGGCGCTATGCAGGATTATCTTGATGCCATCGACGATGTTTCAAAAGAACCCTATGTAGATAAAAATCGTCTTGGCGCAATTGGGGCAAGTTTTGGAGGATATTCCGTGTTCTGGCTGGCTGGAAATCACGAGGGGCGTTTTAAAACATTCATTTCACACGATGGTGTTTTTGACACGCGCTCCATGTATGGAACCACTGAGGAATTGTTCTTCGTAAATCACGACTTTGGAGGCGCTTACTGGGAAAAAGATAATGCAAAAGCACAAAAGGCTTATAATGAATTTAACCCCATAACGTATGTTGATAAATGGGACACTCCAATAATGATAATTCAGGGCGGAAAAGATTACCGTGTACCAATTGAGCAAGGATTGGGAGCTTTTCAGGCTGCACAATTAAGAGGGATTAAAAGCAAATTACTATACCTTCCGGAAGAAAACCATTGGGTGCTACAACCACAGAATGCGCTGGTTTGGCAACGGGAGTTTTTTGGTTGGTTGAAAGAAACGCTTTAAAAAGACGTAAGACATAAGACCGCTTCGCTGAAAGATTAAAGACCAAAAAGCCACGAATTCACGAATAAAATTTAAAATTATTCGTGAATTCGTGGCTTTTTTTATCCACTATATGGATTAAAACTATCGAAAAAATTCAACAGACTTGTTTGTGAAAGATGAAACAGCAAGATTAGTATTATATAAAAAATAACATGGCCCCTTTTATAATACTCCCTATTGTAAAAGAAGATTCCCAAAAAGAGCAACCCCAAAAGAAATGGAATAAAAGATATATATGGAAATGCCA
This sequence comes from Aequorivita sp., assembly GCA_030690315.1. Classification (GTDB taxonomy): domain Bacteria; phylum Bacteroidota; class Bacteroidia; order Flavobacteriales; family Flavobacteriaceae; genus Aequorivita. Next base: position 10,872 of record JAUYGY010000042.1, on the reverse strand, counting down.
TGTATTTATACATTCCCAAAGGCATCAGCGGATTTGGAACGGGCTTTATAAAATATTCAATTATTTTAAAAGAATGATATCCCGTTAATCCACCAATGTAGGCCACAAGCACCAATAAAAAATATTTGAAAAATTTACTTGGACTTTTAATTTCTTTATTTTCCATTTATTTAAAAAAAGAATCGACGAATTCAAATTTATTGAAGACCTGTAGATCTTCCATCCCTTCGCCCACGCCAATGTATTTCACAGGAATCTGGAACTGGTCGCTAATGCCGATTACAACACCCCCTTTTGCAGTGCCATCAAGTTTTGTAACTGCTAATGAAGTAACTTCGGTTGCGGCAGTAAATTGTTTTGCCTGTTCAAATGCATTTTGCCCGGTAGAACCGTCCAACACTAAAAGTACATCATGTGGCGCATCTGGAATTACTTTTTGCATAACGCGCTTAACTTTTGTGAGCTCGTTCATTAAATTCACTTTGTTGTGAAGTCGGCCGGCTGTGTCAATGATAACAACATCCGCATTTTGATTTACCGCGCTCTGTAACGTGTCAAAAGCAACGCTCGCGGGATCACTGCCCATGCTTTGTTTTACGATGGTAACATCTGCTCTATCTGCCCAAATTTGAAGCTGGTCTATTGCCGCTGCTCGGAAGGTATCGGCAGCTCCCAAAACCACTTTTTTACCCGCTTTTTTAAACTGATAGGCCATCTTGCCAATTGTTGTAGTTTTTCCAACTCCGTTTACACCCACCACCATAATTACATAGGGTTTTTTATTTGCGGGAACTTCAAAATCGGTTGCATTTCCAGAGTCTATTTCACTTAAAAGCCCGGCTATTTCTTCACGGAGAATTTGGTTGAGCTCATCAGTACCCAAATATTTATCTTTGGATACGCGAGCTTCAATTCTCTTAATGATTTTCAAGGTAGTGTTAACGCCCACATCGCTGGAAACGAGGATTTCCTCAAGATTATCCAACACATCATCGTCAACTTTACTTTTTCCAGCAACTGCTTTGCTCAGTTTATCAAAAAAGGAAGTTTTGGATTTTTCAAGTCCTTTGTCTAGCGTTTCTTTTTTTTCTTTGGAAAATATTTTTTTGAATAAACTCATTTTTTGGTTGTCAGTTGTCGGTTATCGGTTATGATTTTATAAAAACAGAATACTTAAATTTATTGTCAAAAGGACAAAAATACGAAAAGCCACCTTCGTAAAAAAGTGGCTTTTCCTTAATATTTTAAGCTGGTTATTTTTTGTTCAACCAGTCATTTACGAATTCCGGAGCCATAACTGACTCAGTAAAAGTATATGCTCCTGTTTTTGGCGATTTAACCATTTTTATTGCTTTGGTTAAACGCTTTGAACCTGTTTGTAACGATGCTACTGATTTCTTTGCCATGGCTTATATTATTTAATCTCTTTATGAGCGGTCATTTTCTTCAGGATAGGGTTGAATTTTTTCAACTCCATTCTGTCCGGGGTGTTCTTTTTGTTTTTGGTAGTGATGTAACGTGAAGTTCCTGCTTGACCAGACTCCTTGTGCTCTGTGCACTCCAAAATTACTTGTACTCTATTTCCTTTTTTAGCCATTGTAACAGACTTTATTGATTATTGCAATTATTTAGTTAAAAAGCCTTTTTCGCGAGCCTCTTTCATAACCGCAGAAATACCTTTTTTATTGATGTTTTTTATTGCCGAAGCAGAAACACGAAGGGTTACCCACTTGTCTTCTTCTGGGATATAAAAACGCTTTTTAAGCAAATTTACATCAAACTTACGTTTGGTTTTGTTCATCGCGTGCGACACGTTATTTCCAACCATCGCTTTCTTTCCGGTAAGTTCACAAACTCTTGACATTTCCTTAACTTTTTTAAGTTATTTTAAAACAGGGTGCAAATTTAAGTAATTCTTTTGTGATGTACAACAAAAGAAAATCAGTTTTTTGAAATTTCTTTCAGGAGCATTTCCAAAGCTTTGGTTATAGTCTTTTCTATAACGCGATATCTATCGTTTCCAAAGCCAAATTTTTCCGAAACAATTCCTGTCGGGGATGCAATGGCAATACATACCGTTCCCACCTCATCTTCCCCATCACCTTTTGTTGGCCCTGCAATTCCCGTGGTTGCAATGGCAAAATCGGTATTGAAAAGTTTACAACAATTGGCTGCCATGCTTTCAGCAACTTCAATACTCACCACAGAATACTTCTTTATCAGTGAAGCAGGTACGCCTAGTATTTTCGTTTTTAGCTCCGTTTTATAAGGAACAATACTTCCCATAAAAAAAGAAGAAGCACCAGCTTCAGCAGTAATATGCTCAGCTATTGCTCCTCCCGAGCAACTTTCAGCAAGGCTTAAGGTTTCATTCTTTTGATTGAGAATATGTGCAATTCTGCCAACAATGCTCGTTTCGTCTTCAAAGCCAATTGCAATCTCGGAAAGCATTCCACTTAAAACTTCCATACGGGAATCTATACTTTCCTTTAAAACATTCTCATCAATATTGCTGGATGACAACCGCAAACGAACTTTTCCCAAAGAAGGCAAATAGGCCAGTTTAATGTTTTGAGGTAACTCGTTTTCCCAATCGGTAATTCTTTCGGCAATGGCACTCTCGCCCAAACCGTAAGTTAAAAGTGTTTTGTGATAGATGAAAGGTCTTTTGAAACGTTTTATTACTCTGGGCAAAACCTCATCTTGCAACAAATGTTGCATTTCATAAGGAACGCCAGGTAGGGAAATAAAAACTGTATTGTCTTTCTCCATCCACATTCCGGGTGCGGTTCCGTAAAGATTGGTTAAAATAGTTGCTTTTGATGGAACCATAGCTTGCAAAAAATTTGCAGGCAAAGGTTTATTGAGTTGATATTTTTTGAAAAGTTGCTTTACATTATCCACAACATTTTGGTCTTCAACCAAAGTATCTTCAAAGAAATCGCAGAAAGTCTGTTTTGTAATGTCGTCTTTCGTGGGGCCCAAACCGCCGGTAACAATAATTAAATCGGCATGTTTTTTTGCATCTTCGAAAGCCTGCAAAATATGGGCTCGATCATCTTGAACAGAGGTAATTTGGTAAACCTTTACCCCTATTTTGTTTAGCTCTTTTGAAATATAAGCTGAATTGGTATCAATAATTTGACCGATGAGAATCTCATCGCCTATGGTAATAATTTCTGCAAGCATTTTATAATTGGAAATCTTCTTTCAGCTCAGCAAACGCGTGGTTCAACACTACCACCACATTTTCCAAGTGGGGAAGAACCGAAATTTTGTTTTTGGATGTTTTGGACCAGGCTTCAATACTGGTAATATCCTTTAGTGCATCTATACCGAACATTTCTATATTTGGTTTCATTTTATGGGCAAATTGATAGGCCAATTCCTTATTTTCATTTTCAATGGCTTCTTCCATGGAACGCAGATCCGGTGGGATTTCCTCTAAAAAAGTTTGTGCCAGTATTTGTAAAAAATCTTGGTCTCCATCAGCGATTTCGCTCAGATTTTCTTTTGCATAATATTTTGTCATTTCATTTTACTTTTATGGAAAACATTTCATTTTCACCAATAAATCCCGTCAAAATATCATCAGCTTTAACGCTACCAACACCTGCGGGAGTTCCTGTAAAGATAATGTCTCCAATTTTCAGTGTAAAATATTTTGAAATATATTCGATTAAAGCATCAATTTTCCACATCATTAACATAGAATTGCCGTTTTGAACGGCTTTTCCATTCTTTTTTAAGCTAAAATCTATATTATTCATATCCTCAAAGACCTCTTTTTTTAAAAAATTTCCTATAACTGCGGAACCATCAAACGATTTTGCCTTTTCCCAAGGCAAACCTTCCTGTTTCAATTTTGTTTGTAAATCCCTAGCAGTAAAGTCAATTCCCAAACCAATTTCGTCATAATATTTATGTGCGAATTTTTGGTCAATATGCTTTCCAATTTTATTTATTCGAACCAACAATTCCACCTCGTGGTGAACATCATTTGAAAATTCTGGAATAAAAAACGGTTGCTTCTTCAATAATACGGCGGTGTCCGGTTTTAAAAAAATGATTGGCTCAGTAGGCTTAACGTTGTCCAGTTCCTTTATATGGTCGGCATAATTTCGACCGATGCAGATTATTTTCATTTTGCAATTAAAATTTCGTGTTCAACTTTTGAAGCCGGATTCTGGTGAGAACCTTTTTTGTGTACAGCGGAAAATCTGCATTCAGCAACCAACCGAAGTATCCGGAATCTTTTTCCATGATTTCGGTAACCAAACTGCCCTTGTATTTTCCGAAAGAAAACACCTCAACGCCATCATCGTTATAACTGATAAAACCAGCAAAATCAGCATGGTCCCTATGCGAGCTGAAATCTGCCAAAAAAGTTACATCATTTTCAAGTTCGTTATATTTTTCCAGCTGTGCTTTTAAAACCTCATAAGTGGCATTGGTATCAGCCGCGGCACTATGCGCATCTTTTAAATCTTTTTCGCAATAAAATTTATAAGCTGCCTCCAACGTTCGCTTTTCCATTTTGTGAAAAATAGTTTGTACGTCCACAGAAAGCGCTTTTTTCATATCAAAATCTATTTCGGCCCGAAGCAATTCTTCAGCCAATAAAGGAATATCGAACCGGTTTGAATTGAATCCACCCAAGTCACTATCTTTTATTAAAGCATAAACTTTTTGGGCCAGTTCCTTAAAAGTGGGTTCATTGGCAACCATTTCGTCAGTAATTCCGTGTATATTGGAAGATTCAGCGGGAATAGGCATTTCAGGATTAACGCGCCATGTATGGCTTTCCTTGTTTCCGTTTGGGAATACTTTTAATATTGCTATTTCCACAATTCGGTCTTTCGCAACATTGATTCCTGTGGTTTCAAGATCGAAGAAACAGATTGGTTTTTTTAGGTTGAGTTCCATTGTTTTGTTTTGTGGGGCAAAGATACTTTTTATTGAAGTTTTGAAACGATTTATAAAAAAGAAAAGGGGATTTTGAATTCAAAATCCCCTTTTAAATACTATTATTTTAAAATTAAATTTCTGTGTTGACGTCCCAAGCTTCCAAATAATCTGCCACTCGCTTTACGAACTGTCCGCCCAGTGAACCGTTCACAACTCTGTGATCATAACTGTGGGAAAGGAACATTTTGAAACGAATTCCAATAAAGTCACCTTCGGGAGTTTCGATTACTGCAGGCACTTTTCTGATAGCACCCAACGCCAAGATGCCAACTTGGGGTTGGTTAATAATTGGGGTTCCCATTATGCTTCCAAAAGTACCAACGTTTGTAACCGTATAAGTTCCGCCCTGAATTTCATCGGGTTTCAATTTGTTTTCGCGAGCGCGGTTCGCAAGATCATTCACGGCTTTGCTCATTCCCAACAAATTCAATCGGTCTGCGTTTTTAATTACGGGTACAATTAAATTTCCATCGGGCAAGGAAGCGGCCATTCCCAAATTTATATTTTTTCGTTTTATGATATTGTTGCCGTCAACAGCAATATTCATCATTGGGAAATCTTTCAACGCTTTGGCCACGGCTTCCATAAATATTGGCGTAAAAGTTAGATTTTCCCCTTCGCGTTTTGCAAATGCGCTTTTTACTTTATTTCTCCAGTTCCAAACATTGGTAACATCGCACTCCACAAACGATTGCACGTGCGCCGATGTTTGAACGCTTTCAACCATGTGGTGGGCAATGAGTTTGCCCATTCTGGTCATTTCAATAATTTCATCCTCACCACTTACAGAAATTGCGGCTTTTGGTTTTGCCGGTTCTGAGGTTTGTGGTTTTGGGGTTTCAGAAGTTTTTGTTTCAACTACGGCTTGCTGTGACTGTGTTTTTGCTGAAGAACGATTTTCAACATACCCCAAAATATCGTTTTTGGTTACGCGACCGTCTTTTCCAGTACCGGAAATTCCATCAAGTTCGGCTTGTGATATATTTTCGGCAGCAGCAATATTTTTTACTAATGGCGAATAAAAACGATCTCCATTATTTTCAATTGGCGCCTGTGTTGCTTGTTTCGCAGTTTCAACTTGTTTTTCAACTTCTTTAACAATTTCAGGGGAAGGAGCACTTTCTGTAACAGTTTTCTCGGTTCCGTTGCTTCCGCCAGCAATTTCAATTATTGCTATGGTTTGGCCCACTTGCACCACATCATCCACATTGAAAAGTTTTTCAATCAAAACGCCATCTACCTCGCTGGGTATCTCGCTATCAACCTTATCGGTCGCAATTTCGAGTACCGCTTCATCGGCCTCAATGGTATCGCCCACTTCTTTTAGCCAGTTGGTTAGGGTTGCTTCTGCAACACTTTCGCCCATTTTGGGTAGTTTCAATTCAAATTTTGCCATAACATTATGATGTACGATTGTCGATTTACGATTTACGATTTTTAAAGCGCGGTGGCTTCATTTAAAACCTTGCAAAATTAGTTAAAATTTGTTCGTTTTAGGTTTCAAATTTCTTAAAAAACAACCACCCCGCCCTTTTCATCACTTTGGTCGCTTCCAATTATAAAGTTGCAGCCAGGCGGACGAATGCGAAAAAAATTGCCGTTGCCTTTTAGCTGTTGCATCAATTTGAAGATTTCTTTATAGGAAATATATTCTACGTCAAAAACAAACAAGCTGTTTTTAAGGACAATTTGTGAGTGCATATTTTTTGAAACCATTTGAAAAACGGTAGCTGTACTTGCTGAAAGTGTTTCGAGAAGTTCAATGTTTTCAGTGAAAAAATAATTTCTTTCTAATTTTGGAACTGGCTTTGTTTTTTTTTCGGAAGAAATTTTTCGGGCTTTTTTAGCTAGTGCAACTCCCGCAGAAACCGAACTTTCAAGCAGAAAATTTCTGTTGAAATGTTTTCGGTAAAAAATCTGCATCGCACCGTAAAAACGTTCAAAATACGCATCGTCTTTTTTGGTGCTTTCGCCTTTGTAATGAAGCACCGTTGTTCTTCCCAAATAATGGTTTTTATAGCCTGCTTGCGTTATTTTATAGGAAAGATCGATGTCTTCGCCATACATAAAATAGTCTTCATCAAAACCTCCAACCTCGTTGTAAATACTTCTTTTCAAAAGCATAAAAGCTCCTACCAACACATCAATTTCCCCTTGGGATTTTTCTGAAATGTGGTTTGAATAGTATTTTTTTGTAAACCCGGTAAGCTTCATCAATGAAACCTTTGGGGTTGGTAGATTTCTTTTGCTCTCTGGAAGAAAGTTTCCTGTGCCATCCATCAAATAAACGCCCAACGCTCCTATGGTTTCGACGCTTTCTGAATATGCAATTGCTTGGTTGAAAGTATCTTCGGCAACTGCTGTATCTGGGTTTAGAATACATATATACTCTCCTTGTGCCACGGCCACAGCCTGGTTGTTGGCTTTGCTAAACCCGACATTTTCTTTATTTTCAATTAAAGTTACAGTTGGAAAAAGTGTTTTGACCATTTGGCAACTATCGTCTTTGGAATCATTGTCGATCACAATAATTTCTGCGTCCAAATTTTCGATAGCTTTTTGTACCGAAAGAAGGCATTGCTCCAAAAAATGGCGCACATTATAATTTAAGATTACAACAGACAATTTCAAGTTACAAGCTTTTTAAAGATGATTCAAAGGGGATTCTGTGCAAAATACTTCGGCCCAATGTAACCTCATCGGCATATTCAAGTTCATCGCCCACCGAAATTCCGCGGGCAATTGTGGTAATAGTTATATGAAAAGGTTCTAACTGTTTGTAAATATAAAAATTGGTGGTATCGCCTTCCATCGTAGAACTGAGCGCAAAAATAAGTTCCCGGACATTTCCGATTTTCACTTTTTCAACTAAACTAGAAATGGTCAAATCTCCCGGACCAATTCCGTCCATTGGGGAAATTTTGCCCCCCAAAACGTGATAGTGGCCACGGTATTGGCTGGTATTTTCTATTGCCATTACATCGCGGATATCTTCAACAACACAGACCAGTTGTTCATCGCGGCGGGGATTGGCGCAAATTTCGCAGAGATTGGTATCGCTAATGTTGTGGCAGTTGGCGCAAAAAATTATTTCGTCGCGCATTTTAACCAAAGTAGCGGCTAATTTTTGTGATTGTTCTTTTGGCTGTTTCAATAAATGAAGCACTAAACGTAGGGCGGTGCGCTTACCAATTCCGGGGAGTTGGGACATTTCGTTTACTGCGTTTTCAAGTAGTTTTGAAGAAAATTCCATAGCATAATTCCTGCCGGCAAGATAAAAAAAATGCTTCAGAAAAAATGTTTTTCCTGAAGCATTCCTATTTTTGAAATAGTTCTTAGTTTATAAGAAGTTTTTTTGTTGCAGTACCTTCTTCCGTATTAAGGCGAACAAAATATGTTCCCGAAGAAAGTGATGAAACATCAACTGTATGTTTATTTGAAATTAATGTATTGGCTTCATAAATAAGAAGTTTTCCGGTGATGTCAAAAATTCTTATTTCCGCTTTCATTGTTTTTGGCAGTGCGATTGTGAATTCAGAACTTGCTGGATTTGGATAGATGGTAACGTTAATTTCAGATATTCTGTCATCCACTCCTGCAGTACCTTCAACCAATGGAGAAACCCAAAGACCTCTTCCGTAGGTTCCGGCATAAAGCAAATTGGTTGTGTTGTTAATTTCCAATTCATTCACAATAACGTTCGGCAAAAGGTTGCTGAATGGTTGCCAATCTGTGAAAGTGTTGTCTATGTAATAAATTCCATAATTCATTCCTAAATATAGCCCGTCTTCCCCATTATTGTCCCAAACAATGGCCAAAGCACTAAAGTTTGGAAGATTTTTTTTGTAATCTATCCAAGTAGCTCCGCCATCTTCTGAAATTAAAACACGGCTATTTCCAGAAACTGCTACGGCTATTTTGTTGGGGTTTGTGGGGTGAATGGCAATTGAATTTATTGTTCCTCCTGGAAAGGTTTGTTGTACCCAATCTGTTGCGCCGGCATCTTCTGTTTTATATAAAATTGGACCTCTTGAAACATACATAACTTGATTGTTAGAAGGGGCAATTTTCAAATTATTTATATTACTTATAAAATCCTGTGAAATGCTTACCCAGGTACTTCCATAGTTTGATGATTTATATACATGGTCATACCCAACATAAATTGTATTTGCCTCGGTTGGATCCTGCTCAAATGGGGTTACCCAATTTCCTGAGCCATTACCAGGTTCGTTAATGCCAGTTTGGGTATTGCCTCCATTTTGTGAACGGTACATTTGTCCATTCTGGCTGGTTCCGTATAAAATGTTGCTGTTGTCTTTGTCAACAAAAGATTCCATACCATCTGCTCCTAGCCAATCTCTCCATTGCAGGGCTGCAGTGTAAACTGAAGTTCCGTTATCTTGAGCTCCGCCAGAAATTACAACGTCAGTAGTTTGCGAAACGCCAATTTTATAAAATTGGCGTATTCCCAATCCTGTGGTAAGGTCTTCGTAATAAGTTGCATTTATGGTGCCTGTGTTTTCAGCCTTGTATATTCCACCATCGGTTATTGCGAACAAGATAGGTCCATAAAACTGAAGGTCGTCTACATCGGCGTGACAATAGCCAATATTTTGTGATGAAGCATTTCCTGGTATCCAATCTGAAGTGATGGAAAAGTTTACTCCAGCATTCATAGAGCGCCAAGTTAATATACCTGCAATGTGTACTTCATCTGCATTGGTTGGATTTACTGCAATACCCATATCGCGTGGCGCTTGACCATTGTTATCGTTTCCGGTAACGCTATACCCAAAAAAGTTAAGGCCTCCGTGATTTAGCTTTGTAAAACTTGTACCACTATCATTTGAGGAATAAAGTGCTCCGAATCTACCGCCAGCAGCTTCCACTACATAAACAATATTTGGATCGTCTGCAGAAACTCCAATCATTTTTGGACCGGTTGTAAAACCACCAATTGTTGTAAATGTAGCTCCTCCATCTGTAGATTTATGAAATCCGCTTCCGGAAGCATAAACTGTGGAAAGATCACCTGGTTTAAATTCAATATCATAACCGTTACTATCATTTACGGGCTCGGACCAGTTTATTCCACCATCGATAGATCTATAAATTCCAACATTTTCTGCAGTTGCGAATATCATGTTGGCATTTGTGGGATTGATTAAAATTTTATTTACTATACTATTTCCTATTGTTCCCAAAAGATTCCAAGTTGCGCCAGCATCGGTTGATTTAAATATCTTTCCATTCGAAGAACCGAAAAAGTATATATCAGGATTGGTTGGATCAATAGCTACAGAATACACAGAAAGATTGGAAAAATAATCACTCATTGGTGTCCAAGTCTGTGCAGCGTCTGTGGTTTTCCACACACCACCGGTATTAGCTCCGATAATCATATTGTTGATATTACCTTCTTCAATGGCGAGGCCGGTAATTCTACCCACCCCAGGATTCCAACCTGATGTAGCATTCCATTCCAAAGGCCCCAATTCTTCCCAGTTATCTGGAAGGACTGCTCTGCTTGCCGCTGTGTCATTTAAATAGGCGTTCCAACGTTCCAATTCAGTTAACCGTTCTTCTGTTGTTGGCAAATATCCGTTGTCTTTTACCAAACGAAGAGCATTGTACTCCCATCTTTTAAACTGTTTGTAGCCAGTGCCACGTCCTTTGTCTCTATTTGCAAAATAAGCTTCGGCATTGTCAATAATTTCCTGCACCTTATATGTGCCAGCATCGATCATTTTTAAATATTCCTGTGCTTGAGTGGACAAGGAACCAAAAATTAATGTAAATAGAAGTAATAATTTAAAACGCATATTGTTAATTTTTAGGGAGTTATACATTTATTAATTCAAGAATCTCAAAAGTATTAAAAATAAAAATGGTGGGGTAATC
>JAUYGY010000052.1 GCA_030690315.1 Aequorivita sp. | reverse complement strand
GGACTAGGGAAAAGTGCAGTTATTTATTCTGGGAGATCTGAAGACTTGGCCGGAGCTCCTTACAATCCTGCCAAGGCGAGAAATGCTCGAAGAAAGCGAAAAATGGATGAAGATGATTAACAACCGGACAGGCGTGTAATGATTGTGAGAGCACGGGCTGAAGGTTTTATTGGGGTCACTTACGCATGCGCGGGAAGGTTTTTCTAATATCACCACGCGTGTGAGGGATCAATGCTAAAATATGAAGGGATATATTCGATGTATCCCTACTTACTAATTATTCAAATATTAAATAAATTCCGATAATGGAACAAGCCGAAATAAATTTGAGATTAAATAAACTCCAGGAGTTTTTAAGAAGCAAGAACAATGAGTTTGAATTTAAACCATCATATTTCTTTGAACCTCGATTAATGAAAATCGTTAAAGATCTTGTTGAATTGGGAGTGGCAGACGCCGATTATAAAATTTCGCTCAAAGAGGGATTGTTAGAAGATCCCATTTACCAAGAGGAAATCGAAAATGTTACAATCGAAGATCTCTATCAAAAAAAGAGCGATATCGAAAGCCATAGGGTGATCATCAAAGAATTTACAGAGGGCGCCCAATAGAAATAACGGAGTGAGTGATATTAACCAGGATAAAGTGTCCTAGGTTGTAGAAGTGTAATCGATTTTGTCTATCTTTATGATGTCTTAAGAACCCATGACCAATTGGAACTTTGAACAGTTTTTTGGTTTGAGCCCTAGCAAATTGCTGGGGCTTTTTTTTCTCTATAAGTACCGTTTTTCCTCATCCGCGAAGGTTTTCAGGCAGTCACTACATGCGCGAGGAAATCCAGTGAGAAAAGGCTGGGTTTTTTGTTGTCACAACTTATGTGAACCCGCTGTACTACTTTGCAGGCTAATCTTAATTAATAAGTTATGTTTCAAGTAATTCAAGAGGTTATCGATCCTCAAACCAAAATCGTATTCAGTGGGATGAATGATAAATCCGTTCTTTTGAGAGTGAGAGGTACAATCCATTATTTTCTGAGCAAATCGGATTTTCAAAATGGTTTGCATCAAGAAAATATATCTCATTTTTCAAGAGATCAAATCATTTCAGCCTTTGAAAGAACAGAGGCTTTATACCCGAAAAAATCCAATCGAATTAATACTGCACTGGATGGCATGGATTGAATCAATCGATTTCCCAAAGCGCCAAGTATTTTTCAGATGTTGACTAATAGTTGACTAAAATGGAAACAAAAAATCCGTGAGAGCCTTTTAAATAAGGAATCACGGATTTCTTTAGTACTGATGGCGGGACTTGAACCCGCACGACCTAATGGTCACAGGATTTTAAGTCCGGCGTGTCTACCAATTCCACCACATCAGCTTGATTCGGCTGCCAGATGCAACCGGGACTTAACAAAAAATGCCGAATTGCATCGGCATCTTGGTCGAGCGAAAAACGGGATTCGAACCCGCGACCTCCACCTTGGCAAGGTGGCGCTCTACCAACTGAGCTATTTTCGCATTATTTCAATAGAACCCGAGAACTCTATCCGCCTCAGGCGGATGGCACTCAAACTAATGAGTTATTTTCGCATTATTTCAATAGAACCCCGAGAACTCTATCCGCCTCAGGCGGATGGCACTCAAACTAATGAACAATTTTCGCATTATTTCAATGTAACCCGAGAACTCTATCCGCCTCGGGCGGATGGCGCTCAAACTAATGAGCTACTCGAAGGATAATATATGAACGTTGCTTCCTATTGAAAGCGGGAGCAAATTTAAAAATTTTACTTCAAAAGCAAAGTCTTTTTCGATAAATTATTACCGAATTTTACTTTTTAAATTTTACCGATGCACTTCGTTGTAACATGCGCCGTATCTCGTTCAGTTTCATCAAGGCTTCTACAGGCGTAAGTGTATCAATATCAATATCTAATATCTCTTCGCGCAGTTGTTCTAATAAAGGATCGTCCAATTTAAAAAAGCTGAGTTGTATTTCTTCTTTGGAAACCGCTTTCATTTTTTCGGTCAATTCTTCGGAAGCGTGACTTTTTTCGAGCCTTTTCAGGATTTTATTTGCCCTTTGAAGCACCGCTTGAGGCATTCCGGCCATTTTTGCAACGTGAATCCCGAAACTGTGATGGCTTCCGCCGGGAACCAATTTTCGGAGAAATAGCACATTGTCTTTTAACTCTTTCACGGAAACATTATAATTTTTGATTCGGGAAAATGTTTCTGTCATTTCGTTCAATTCGTGATAATGGGTAGCAAAAAGCGTTTTTCCGTGCGAAGGATGCTCATGCAGATATTCGCTAATTGCCCACGCTATTGAAATTCCATCGTAAGTGCTGGTTCCACGACCAATTTCATCCAAAAGAATCAAGCTCCTTTCCGAAAGATTATTCAAGATACTAGCCGTTTCGTTCATCTCTACCATAAATGTAGATTCGCCCATTGAAATATTATCGCTTGCACCAACTCTTGTAAAAATTTTATCAACACAACCCATTCGCACAGCAGAAGCTGGCACAAAACTTCCCATTTGCGCCAACAAAACAATCAGAGCTGTTTGCCGAAGAATAGCCGATTTACCGCTCATGTTTGGCCCAGTAATCATTATTATTTGCTGATTTTCACGATCAAGAAAAACGTCATTCGCAATATAGGGCGCGTCTGGCGGAAGTTGCTTTTCAATCACCGGATGGCGACCTTCCTTTATATCCAAATCAAAAGTTTCATCTAAAAGCGGGCGTGTGTAATTTGCCTCTTTGGCCTGTGTTGCGAAAGAGCAAAGACAATCCATTTGCGCAATCAAAGCTGCATTTTGTTGCACCGGTGCAATAAACTGAAGCATCCATTCTACCAATTTCGAAAAAATTTCCTGCTCCAGGGCAAGAATTTTCTCTTCGGCACCGAGAATTTTGGTTTCGTATTCTTTTAATTCTTCAGTAATATAACGCTCAGCACTCACAAGGGTTTGCTTCCGAATCCATTCCTGCGGAACCTTGTCTTTATGGGTGTTTCGAACTTCTATATAATAACCAAAAACGTTGTTGGAATCTATTTTTAGTGAAGTAATCCCAGTACGTTTTGTTTCGCGCGCAAGCATTTCATCCAAATATCCCTTCCCGTTTGCTGAAATATTCCGAAGCTCATCCAATGTTTCTGAAAAACCTTCAGCAATTGAATTTCCTTTCAGAATATTTACGGGCGCTTCCTCAAAAAGCGTTTCCTTTATTTTGTTCCGAAGCAATTCGCAATCGTGCAATTGTTCCCCAATAATTTTTAGCGATTCGTTTTTGGAATTTAATGCCAAAGCTTTTATGGGAACCACGGCTTCCAACGAATTTTTAAGTTGAATAACCTCGCGCGGATTCACTTTTCCCGTGGCCACTTTTGAAATCAATCGCTCCAAATCGCCAATGCGTTTGGTGTATTGTTGCGTTTTTTCTAAAGTAACGAGGTTATCGAGCAAAAAACTAACAACTTCGTGCCGGCGTACAATTTTTTCAGCATTCTTTAGCGGAAGCGCCATCCAACGTTTCAAAAGCCTGCCGCCCATTGGCGAAATGGTTTTGTCAATAACATCCAAAAGCGTAACCGCGTTTTGCTGATTGGAATGATAAAGTTCCAAATTACGGATGGTGAATCGGTCCATCCAAACATATTCGTCTTCGGCAATGCGCGACAAACGCGAAATATGTTGAAGTTTTGTATGTCGGGTTTCACTTAAATAATGAAGCGCGGCGCCGGCAGCAATAATGCCCTCTTCCAAATGACCTACGCCAAAACCTTTCAAGTTTTTTGTGTCGAAATGTTTCGTAAGCGTTTCAAAAGCATAATCGCTTTGAAAAATCCAGTCTTCCAAATGGAAAACGTGAAAATTATTGCCGAAGGTTTCAGAAAAAAACTTTCGTTTTTGTTTTGAAAAAAGCACTTCCGACGGATTAAAATTTTGAAGCAGTTTGTCAATGTATTCCGCAGAGCCTTCCGAAACCAAAAACTCGCCCGTGGAAACATCCAAAAAAGAAACGCCCACGTTTTTTACCCCAAAATGTACCGCTGCCAAAAAATTATTCGATTTCGATTTTAGAATATCATCGTTAAAAGCAACACCGGGCGTAATCAATTCCGTAACGCCACGTTTTACGATAGTTTTGGTCAATTTAGGGTCTTCCAGTTGATCGCAAATAGCAACGCGGCAACCCGCCATAACCAATTTCGGCAAATAAGTATTTAGGGAATGGTGCGGAAATCCGGCAAGTTCCACATTATCGCCGCCGTTATTTCGGGCGGTAAGCGTGATGTTCAAAATTCCGGCGGCACGAATGGCATCTTCCCCGAAAGTTTCGTAAAAATCGCCCACTCGAAACAGCAGCAAAGCATCGGGATACTTGGCTTTAATCGTGTTGTACTGTTTCATTAACGGGGTTTCCTTCGTCGCCATAGTTCAAAAAATTCTTTAATCGATAAATGTAACCAAAATGCTGTTTTCTTTAAAATGAAGTGAATGTGAATTATTGGGTTTTATCAACAATTCCCTTTCATCCTTACCATATTTACCTATAACTTTGCCTCCTATGAAATACCGAAAACTAAAAAACAGCGAACTGGACCGTATAAATACAGAAGAATACAAAGCTTCGGAAAAAACGCCGCTTATAATTATTCTTGACAACATCAGAAGTTTAAACAATATAGGCTCGGTTTTCCGCACTGCGGATGCTTTTTTGGTGAAGAAAATCTATCTCTGTGGAATTACTGCAAAGCCGCCGCACAAAGACATCCAAAAAACGGCGTTAGGCGCGCAGGATAGCGTGGAATGGGAATATGCTGAAAACATTATGGATGTTGTGGCTAAACTGCAAAGCGAAGGGGTTTTTGTAGCATCTATCGAGCAGGCAGAACTTGCGGTGAACCTCAACGATTTTTCAGTTCAAAAAGAGATGGCTTATGCAGTGATTTTTGGAAACGAAGTGAAAGGCGTGCAGCAAAAAGTAGTTACCGCTAGCGATGTTGTGATTGAAATTCCGCAGTTTGGCACCAAACATTCATTAAACATTTCCGTAAGCGTTGGCGTTGTGGTTTGGGATCTTTTCGTGAAATTGAAAAACCTAAAAGGATAATGGTTTTAAAAAAAACGATTGAGCAGTAAATTTAAGTGTATTAGCACAATACTGAAAACGCCAAGAACGATGGCAAATTTTAGAATATTGTGTAAAACCAAATAGTGTATTTTGTTTTTTGAATTCCACAAAACCGCTAGAAACACAGCCAATCCTGCAATGCTTGTGTAAAAATAGTAATCCATATACCCTATTTCTTCCTTAAATTTTGTGATGAGTAAAATGGTTGGCACCAAGGTCAAAACACTCAAAACAGTAAGCATTCTTTTTGACATTTTTTCGCCATAAACCACGGGAATTGTATTGTAACCGTGGGTTAAATCGCCTTTAATATTTTCGAGGTCTTTTACCAATTCGCGCATGGAAATCAGTAAAAACAGAAAAGTGGCGTGTACAAAAATGATGACATCAAAATTTCTGTAATGCACGAAAATTGCAAAAAAAGGAACAACCGCGAGAATGGCAGCAGTTATGTTACCTATGAAAGGATATTTTTTAAGTTTATGTGAATAGAACCAAAGGAAAAATATATAAATAGAGAAAAACAGCACGGCTCTAAATGAAACATAGCTCGCAAAAATGACCGACAAAAAGTTCAACACAAAATAAGCCGAGAGCTTTGTTCGCTGGCTTACCAGCTTGTCTAACATTGTTTTTCTCGGCCTGTTTATTAAATCTTTTTCACTGTCGTAAAAACTATTTATTATGTAGCCGCTTGCAATTGCGGAAGATGAAGCGAGCACCAACATCAGCAAATTAATATCAAACAAAACCTCGCGAACGGGTAAGTTTGGCGCCAAAATATAAATGCTGGTAAGGTATTGGGCAATTACAATAATTAGAATATTATAGCCGCGAACCACAGAAAACAGGCTGAAAAACTTTAATAGGAAGAGTTTTTGTTTTCTGTTGAACATTTTATAATTTATAATATTATCTATCGAAAAAATAAAATTAGCAAACTACTTTTTAAGAAATCGTCTTACCCCTAATTCCCCATCTCCTGTTTTTACTTTAATAAAATACAATCCAGCATTTAGATTTGTAATTTCTAATTTTGATTTATTTCCTTCTAGATTTTTGGATTTTTTAATAATCAATTGACCTAAATTATTATAAACCTCAATACTTTCTAATTGGTTTTGAACTACTATATTTATATAATCAGATGAGGGGTTTGGATAAAGGGAAAAGTTAAGGGTAGCATTTTCTCCTATTCCCATTATCAGCGAGTTTCTGAACCACAATATTTCACTCGACCCTTCTAAAACTGCAAAAACATCTGTATCGCCATCCGCATCCACATCATCTGCATAGACAAAAATCGGCCTATTTGCATCATTTTTTATAATGTTTTGTGAGCCAAAATTCCCCAACCCATCAAGATTTTCATACCAAGCAATTTTTTGATCATCAAATGACGCAGATACTACATCAAGATCCCCATCATTATCTATATCTATTGAATAAGCATTCATTGGTCTTATCACGTCTGATGTTATATTCATCTCTGGACCAAAACTACCTTCCCCATCCAAATTTTCAAACCAAACAATAGTATTTTCAAGCCTTTTGGTTATAATTACATCAATATCATTATCATTATCAAAATCTGCTCCTTGAATATAATCTATGTTATTATTAAAACTAGAAGTAATAATTTGAGCAACTCCAAAATCTCCCCCTCCTAAATTTTCGAACCAAATAGCTTGCCCCTCGCTCAAAGAAGCACAAAGAATATCCATCATTCCATCATTGTTTACATCAACACTATCTATTGAAATAGGAGCAATAAAAATATCACTATCAATAATTTGCTTTTGTCCAAAATTACCTGTACCATCCAAGTTTTCAAGCCAAAACATTTCAAAAGACATGAAGGATATTGATAATACATCCAAATCTCCATCACCATCCAAATCAATTGCGAGACTCTCATTTATCCCATCTGGAAAATCTTCATATATAATGTTTTTCAAACTAAAATTTCCATTACCATCTATGTTTTCATGCCAAGCAACAAAGGCATCAGTTGAATACAAAACATCTATATCTCCATCATCATCTATATCAACTCCCTGCACACTTCTTGCTCCAAAATTTTTCTTTGATATTGTTCTTTGAATGCCATAATCACCATTTCCAGTTCCTTTTTTATACCAAGCTATTTCTCCATCATTATAGGACGCAGAAAGCACATCCAAGTAACCATCCCCATCTATATCTGCTATGTCTATATACTTTGGACTATCCACATTGATAGTAAAAAATTCCTGTGGTCCAAAATTACCTACTCCATCCAAATTCTCATAATACCCAATTCTATCTTCAGATGCAAATAGCACATCGAAATCGTCGTCATTATCAACATCGGCACTAAATAGAGAATAAATAATTAAAGATTCTGTATCTATATCTTTTGGTGGACCAAAATTCCCCAGTCCATCCAAATTTTCATTCCAAATAATTGCAGGATTCAAATCAGAAGAATATCCTGATACGACATCAATATCTCCGTCACCATCGATATCAGTGGGAAAGATCGAATAGAGATTATTAATATTTTCTACAATAATTTGTCTAGGGCCAAAATTTCCTTGACCATCAATATTTTTATAAAAAGAAACTTTATCTCCACCGCTTGAAATAACATCCAAATCACCATCTCCATCAATATCTACAGCATTAATATCATATTCAAAACCCGTATTTGCAATGGTTTGTAGTGGTCCGAATTGTCCTTGAGAGTTTAAATTTTCATACCATCCTAGAGGACTACTACTTCCAGCGCCTGATAAAATATCCATATCGCCATCGCCATCCATATCTGCTGCAAAAACCGCCTCAATCCCAGTAATATTGTTGCTAATTATATTTTCTATTCCAAAGCTTCCAATACCATCGGTGTTTTCATACCACACCACTTTTCCCTCATTAAAATCTCCAGAACCTGAAACAACATCAATATCTCCATCACCATCAATGTCTGCAGCAAATAATGCACGAGCTATAATTGCTTCGGTAGAAATTACTATTTGGCTGCCGAAAGAACCTTGACCATCTAAATTTTCGTACCAGGCAATTTTATTATCGCCATAAGATGCAGAAAGCACATCTATATCTCCGTCACCATCAATATCTGCGGCAAATACAGTATTAGCGCCAATTGCTCCTGTGGAAATTACTTGTTGGTTTCCAAAATCTCCATTTCCAGTTAAATTTTTATACCAAGCAATTTTATTGTCATTTGTTGAAGCAGAAAGCATATCAATATTGCCATCACCATCAATATCTGCAGCAAATACAGAAAGAGGACTATTTGTAGCATTTCGATTGTCAATTACAATCTTTTCTTCAAAATCGATTTGTGCGTAAGTGTTTATGAAGAATAAGGAGCATAATATTGTAAATAATTTTATTTTCATTTTATTAAAATTTATGAATAACTAAAGGAGCCAAAATACCAAATAAATATTTACCAATAGAAAATTAATTATCTCCAAATAAAACATTTTTATTTGGAGTAATAAATAAAGAATGATGTTTTATGAAATCCCTAAAAACTATAAACCACTTCCAGTTTATAATCTTTCAACGCTTTGCGCGCTTTATCAATATCTTCGGTGAAGCCAAGCATATAGCCTCCGCCGCCTGAACCGCAAAGTTTTAGGTAATACGCATTGCTGTCAATTCCCTTCTTCCAAAGTTTGTGGAATTGCACGGGAATCATCGGCTTAAAATTGTCCAAAACAACTTTTGAAAGCTGTTTAATATTCCCAAAAAGTGATTTTATATCGCCTTGCAGAAAATCTTCTACGCAGGCATCCGTATGTTTCGTGAACTGATCCTTAAGCATATTCCGGAAACCTTCCTGTTTCATATTTTCCATAAAAATCTGAACCATTGGTGCGGTTTCCCCAATGCTTCCACTGTCCAATAAAAATACGGCACCTTTTCCATTTTCGGTTTGCGAAGGAATGCCGGCAGGTTCAATATTGTCTTTGGAATTGATTAAAATTGGCAGACTCAAATAACTATTCAGCGGATCGAGACCTGAGGATTTTCCGTGGAAAAAAGATTCCATTTCAGCAAAAATTGACTTTAGCGAAAGTAATTTTTCACGTGTAAGATTTTCGAGAACTGTAATTTTATTTTTTGCGTATTTGTCATAAACAGCCGCCACCAAAGCTCCGCTGCTGCCAACGCCATAACCTTGCGGAATGCTGCTGTCAAAATACAAGCCATTTTCAACATCCTTCTTTAAAGCATCCATATCAAAGGAAACCAATTGTGGATTTTCAGTTTGAAGATTTTCCAAATAGTCAACAAATCTTTTCAGACTAGCGTTTGATTTGTGTGTGGAAATGGTGTGGTGGACATCAATTTTTAAAGCTCCGTTGTAAAAATTATACGGTATGGAAAGTCCTTTGGAATCCTTTATAATTCCATATTCGCCGAAAAGTAAAATTTTTGAGTAGAAGAGGGGGCCGCGCATAAGCTGTTTAATTCTATATATAAAAGTAAGTCTTTTGGTTTTAAAAACGATACTGCCGACAAAGATACTGATTTTAAGAGTTGTAGTTTCAGAAAATTTTGTGAAGAATTTAGATCACGAAATTTTAACGTTCTGTTTTAAACACCGTTTTTATTTTGACCTCTTAATTCATACTTTAATGTCACGATAAATTAGGCACACAGCGTCTTAATTTAGAATTGCCTCAGCACCCAAACCAACTTCATCTTCAATATATTCTCCGTTTTTACAAAATTGGGAAAGCTTGTTATTTATAAATTGTAAAACTATTTCTTTTTCAGATTCAGGATAAAGCACGTGAACGTTGGCTCCGGCATCTAACGTAAAGCAAACATTGCTACCCGATATTTCACGGAATTTCCAAATGTGGTTGATAATTTCCAACGTGTTTGGTTTCATTAAAATGAAATACGGTATCGAGGTCATCATCATTGCATGGAGGGATAATGCTTCGCTTTCAACAATTTTAATAAATTCGGAAATATCGCCGTTTTTAAATACCGGAATTAATTTTGAAAGATTATCCTTCGCCTGCCGAAAACGCTGTTCAGCAAAAGGATGATCCACCATTAAGTCGTGACCAAGGGTACTGCTCACTTGCTTTTCGCCTTTATCAACCAACAGTATGGTATCTTGATAGTTTTCAAAATTTTTATGAACCGCAAAAGGATATTTTGTGCCGAAGTAATTACTACTTCCTTCAATTTCTGGGTGTTCGCCCCAAACAATCAACGGACCTTCCAAACTTCGGCATGCGCTGCCGGAACCCAAACGTGCAAGAAAAGAAGCCTTTTCAATAAAATATTCGTTCGTAATGTTGGGTTGCATTTGCTGTTCCATATCCATTAAACAAAGCGCCAGAGCACTCATCCCGCTGGCTGAGGAAGCGATGCCGCTACTGTGCGGAAAACTGTTGGAAGTTTCAATCTTGAATTTGAATTCCTTCAAAAATGGCAGATATACTTCTACTCGTTCAAAGAATTTCTGGATTTTGGGTTCAAAGCTTTCCTCTCTTTTTCCATCGAGAAAAACTTCAAAATCAAATCCCGCAGTATTCTTTTTTTTGAAAGAGAGAACCGTTTTGGTGTTGCAATTTTTCAATGTGAAACTAATGGAAGCATTCATTGGCAACTGCTCGCCATACTTTCCCCAATATTTTACCAAAGCAATGTTGCTGGGCGATTGCCAGGAAACAGCTCCGGAAGTAAGATTGTGGGAATAATTGCAGACAATAAAACGATGTTCTGGCATAGCGTGAAAATGGTAGTACAAAAGTAAAATTCTTTTCGGTTATAGCTATGACATAATTATCCTAAAATTTTCTACCAAAAATCCCTATCTTTCAGAAAAGTTTTAAAAATAAAAAACAACTCTTTAAATATTTATACTAATGAAAAATTTAATCGCCCTTTTCGCCTTGGTTCTTTTTGCAGGAACCGTACAAAGCCAATCCCTTACCCAAAATGACATCACCGGCACTTGGCTTGTGGTAAATGTTGAAAATAGCAACAGCAACCCTACAATGGCCGCAAAAATGACCAATGCTATTATTAATTTGTATGCTGACAATAGCTTTGAAATAAAGGAGAAAAAGGAAAAAGGCAGCGCTTATGAGTACAACACCACTTCACATAAAAATGCAACTTGGAGCTACAATCCCAACACTCAAACTATCACCACCACCCGCACAAAAATGACGCTTAAAGTTTCAAAAAGCGGCGACAAAGTGTTTTTTACAGACAAGGATAGTGGGTTGAAGCTTGAGGTCTTAAAGCCAATTTAATAGCAAAATAAAAATTCATTTCAGTTTTAATGAATGAAATCCATAAAGAAATTTACCGCAACTGCGGCCTAAAAATTTCTGACTTCATAACCGAACCCGAAAGCAAGGAATACAGCGCCTGTCAATTTCAAATTGACGGGCGTCTTGTTATAAGTAGAACTGCAAAAATAACCCCTAAAAAAGTAGGGCAGTTCGTCACCTTTTGGAACCGAAATACAAAAGGAATTACCCAACCCTTTTCTGAAAAAGACAACTTCCAATTTTACATTATCAACGTACAAATGGAAAACCGTATGGGCCAATTTGTTTTCCCAAAATCAATTTTAATAACCAAAGGAATAGTTACCACCGAAAAAAAAGACGGCAAACGAGGCTTTCGTGTTTACCCAGATTGGGATACCACAAACAACAAACAAGCGGAAAAAACACAGCAATGGCAACTAGATTATTTTTACGAAACACAACAAACCCCCGATTTAGAAAGAATAAAAGAATTGTATAAATAAAAGACAACAAGAGCCAAGAGCCAAGAGCCAAGACTGATAACCGACAACGGACGACCATCAACTAAAAAAACACACCTTTTACAGAAATCCACATCCATTCTAAATCACCCCGGCAGATGTCTTCATTCCTAATTAATGACATATTCAATAGGCCATACGATACATACACAATTGGACGACAATGAAAAAAAGCTAATCGCATAAATGGCACACTTAATTTTTATCAAAAACATGAATCAACGCCAAAAAGACCATTAAAGCCATTTTATTCCAACGCACTACCAACAATCAAAAATTATTTTTTAACTTTGACCAAATTTGGACAAGTATAAATTAAGTCAATGACGTTCGGACA
Source organism: Aequorivita sp. (assembly GCA_030690315.1). Classification (GTDB taxonomy): domain Bacteria; phylum Bacteroidota; class Bacteroidia; order Flavobacteriales; family Flavobacteriaceae; genus Aequorivita. The sequence goes on along the minus strand of JAUYGY010000052.1, from coordinate 29,846 downwards.
AAAAATAAGGCAGTTAAGAGAGGAAGCAGGGATGAAGCAGCGTGAACTTGCTACTAAACTTGATATTGGTGAAGGGTTTTTGAGTAAAGCAGAAAACGACCAAAAGTTATTGAAGCGAGAGGACCTTAAAAAACTGAGTGAAGTTTTTAAAATAGAACTTTCCGGCTTAGAAACATTGTGGTTGGCCAACAAAGTCTATGACTTAATTAAAGATGAAAACCAAGGTTTAAATGCTTTAAAAGTAGCAGAAGAACAGGCAAAATACGTGAGAAAATGATTAAGACGCACCAAAAAGAAGGTCATATAATATTCAATGGAGATGCGATTCAGGTTTTAGAATCGAAAATTGAGGATAAATCTATAGACTTAATTTTCGTTGACCCACCTTATAATATTGGGAAAGATTTTAATGGACGTAAAGATAAATGGGAAACTGACCAAGAATATCTTGATTGGTGCTATAAATGGCTAGATCTATGTTTAAGAAAGTTAAAAGATAATGGTAGTTTTTATGTAATGACTTCAACACAGTTTATACCTTATTTTGACTTGTATTTACGTGATAAAATTTCAATTCTATCTCGAATAATTTGGTCTTATGATAGTTCGGGAGTTCAGGCAAAAAATTTTTATGGCTCAATGTACGAGCCGATTTTATTCTGTGTAAAAGACAACAAAAATTACAACTTTAACTCAGATGATATACTTGTCGAAGCCAAAACTGGTGCTAAAAGGAAACTAATTGACTATAGAAAAACCCCCCCACAACCATATAACACTGAAAAAGTACCTGGAAACGTTTGGGATTTTCCAAGAGTCCGATACAGAATGTTCGAATACGAAAATCATCCAACTCAAAAACCAATCGCTCTGCTTGAAAGAATAATAAAAGCAAGCTCAAAAGTGGGAGATACAGTTTTAGACCCATTCTCAGGCACTTTTACAACTTCTTTCGTGGCTAAATTACTTCACAGAAAATCCATAGGCATTGAGATTGATGAAGAATACACGAAGATTGGAATTAGAAGAGTTCTCAATGAAACTACCTTAAATGGTGAAGATTTGAAACCTGAACCCAAAACCTATCAAATTAAAAATCAAGCACAACAAACATTATTTGAACCTAAAATATGAAACACTCATTTACTGAAAAAATCTTTGAGATTTTAAACAATCAGTTTGGTGATGAAGCGGAGGCCATTTTTAATAATAGTGAATTATTAAAATACATAAACCAGAAAACAGTTTCAGCTCACAAGGGTTCTAAAGCAAGAGGGAGTTTTGGAAACCTGTATGCAATCTATGTTCTTGTAGAAGATTATATAAAAGAAGGGTTCAATAAGCAAGGTGACTATTCTAAATATGGAGGAGCTAAATTTTCTTCTCTTTTTAAGCGCCAAAGAGAGTTGCCATTTGGCGCACGACTTCAAAACCACGCTTTAAATCAAAGAATGAATCAAGAGTTCAGAAAGTATTTTCCTACCTGTGATTATATTCCAATTATACGAGTTGTTGAAACAAAGCGCTATTGGATTAATACGAATCTGATAGAAATAAATGTAAATAAGAATACTGTAAATCTAGCACAGGCTATAATTGAAATTATTGATGCGTATGCAACTTCTAAAAGGAGTGCTTTTGAAAGCTTTATTGAAACCTGCGAGCGATTAAAAGATATTGAAAATGAAGAACCAGATGAAATCAAAACTTTCATATTAGGCCTTTTGGAGCCAAACATTGATGCAAGAATCTTTGAAATAGTAAGCTATTCAATCTTAAAAGCTATCTATAATGACCAAACAGTATTTTTTGGGTTTACGGAAGAAACGATTGAACCTGAAAACTTAAAACTCTATAAAACAGGAAGAACAAACGCAAATGATGGTGGAATTGACTTTGTAATGAAACCACTTGGAAGATTTTTTCAAGTAACAGAAACCACTGATGTTAAAAAATATTTTCTTGACATAGACAAGCTTGAAAAGTTCCCAATAACCTTTGTTATAAAATCTACAGAAACAGTAGAGAAATTAACTGCAAGAATTAAGGATGGGGCTAAACAGCAATATTCCGTTGATGCAATAGTTGATAAATATGTTTCTTGCATCGAAGAAATCATAAATATCGAAAAATTAAAAGATAGTTTAGAAATTATTGAGGGTAAAGGAAATATTCCAAGTGTATTGAGTGAAATAATAAAACAGAGTAAGGTTGAATTTAACTATGAAGTTGAAGAATAATGCCAATGCTAAACAACCTCCGCTAGTCCAAACTAGTCCCCCCACCATCACACCTTTGCAACGAATGCCCACAACAGGTATTCCTAGGAAACCGTAAACACAACAAAATAAAAAAAATGAACGAGCACCAAAAAATATCCATCCGTTTTTTTGACGACCGCGCATTGAAACTTCTTGCACCCGACGGCAAAATATGGCATTGAAAAATTGGCAGTAAACATGGCAAAAATGACCTGCACCTCTCAAGATAAAAACGGTGATAACATTTTAGCAGCATATTCCGTCTTAAGCTATAAGCTATAGGCATAAGTGATTATTGTTAATTGTTCATTGCTAATTGTTCATTGAACCTTGTAACATTCTGAAAGAAATAGCGTTATATAAGCTCATCAATCTAAAATCACTATGCTACAACGCTTTTTCATCTTCTGCTCTGGCGCAGACACCGCCATCCTTGACGAATGTTCCCCAGGGGAACGCACCAAATACGCCGGCATTGGTGCCACCGTTTTCTTTACCGCCGTTATGGCCACCATTGCCGCCGCTTATGCGCTTTACACAGTTTTTGACAATTATTACTCTGCCATTTTCTTCGGAATAATCTGGGGTTTACTCATCTTCAACTTGGATAGATTCATCGTTTCCACCATCAAAAAAAGCAACAGTTTCTTTGATGAATTGCTACAGGCATCGCCGCGGATTGCTTTGGCGGTAATAATAGCTATAGTAATCTCAAAGCCCTTGGAAATGAAAATCTTCGAAAAGGAAATCAACCAAGTGTTGCTCACAGAGAAAAACGAAATGACCCTCGCCAACAAAGACCAGCTGGCATTGCAGTACACTCCTTCCGTAACGGCATTAGATACAGAAATTGAAGGTTTAAAAAAGGAAGTGAGTGACAAGGAAATTGAAGTAAACGCCCTATACGAAACATACATAGCCGAAGCCGAAGGTAGAAAAGGCACCGAGAAATTGGGCAAAGGTCCCGTATATAAAGAGAAACGAGAAAAACACGACGCCGAGCTAGCTGCCTTAGCAGAATTAAAGAAAACAAACGCAGAAAAAATAACCGCTGCAGAAGCACAGATAGCCACCCTCGCTACCGAATACAAAGCCAAAGTGGCCGACACCCAACCAGTAATTGATGGTTTTGATGGCTTGATGGCGCGCGCGAATGCGTTGGACAAATTGCCATGGTTGCCCTCACTATTTATCTTTTTACTGTTTTTAGCGATTGAAACCTCGCCCATCTTCGCCAAACTTTTGTCTCCCAAAGGCGCTTACGATTTAAAATTGGAAGAACAGGAAAGCGCTCTAAAATCGTGGGTAACACAACAGAAAGCACAACGGGATGTACTGGTAACCACAGACCGCGACATCAACAACCGTGTGTATGCAGACATAGCCGAAGAACAGGAACTGTACGACTATAAACGCAAAAAAGCCCGCGAACTAATGCAAATGCAGGCGGATGCTTTTTATAAAAAACAGAAAAGTGTACTATAAACTAATCTAAAAAGAAAGTATCTTTAGGCAGCAATCAAAATTTAAAAAGATGAAAAAGCTGTTTGTATTATTCCTGTTTATTACCGTAACCACCTTTGCACAAACCGCAACGGAGGATAGAAAAGCGATTCTGACAGTATTAAAAATGCAGGAAAATGCGTGGAACCAAAACGATATTGAAGGTTTTATGCAAGGTTATATTAAAAGTGATTCCCTAAAATTTTACGGCAGCAGCGGATTAACACATGGCTGGAAAAATACTTTGGAAAATTATAAAAAGGGGTATCCCACAAAGGAACATACAGGAAATTTATCATTTACAATTGATGCAATGACCCAAATTGAGGAAGGTTCATATTATGTTATGGGCCAATTTCATTTGGTTCGCGAGGCAGGAAATGCAAATGGAGTTTTCCTAATTATCTTCAGAAAGATTGAAGGAGAATGGAAAATTATTGCAGATTTAAGTTGCTAATTTCCCTTTATCCGTTCCCAAAGATCAGATAATAATTTTTCAGCATCGCGTGTATCTTTTGGTTCTTCCGTTACCGTTACTTCGTTTCCAGTTTTTTCAATAAGAAAACTAAAGGCGAATTTATCTGCATTAGGGTCAACACTCATCATCCCAAACCGAAGATCGTTTAAGTAAATTCCATCGGCTCTTTCAGAAACAGTGTACCAACCTTGGGTTATTTTTATAAGTCGCTGCACTTTGTCTTCGTTCCTTAAATCTCCCAGGATTTCATGATTTTTAGGATGCGGTGAAAATTGAATTGGTTTCGTATCAAAAAAGGAATAATCGCCTATTAAAAATGCATTTTCGGTTTCCACATTTGCCGTCCATAAAATCGCGTTCATCGGACTGGGTTTGGTCTGCAACGCTAAGTAGGAAATGTTTTGCTCTTTGAGTGCAGTTTCAAATTTATAAAAGGTAATTCCCTTCAGAATTATGGTAACCAACATATACCCGCTGCTAATAATTAATCCGAGATTATTGAATTTTCGTCTTTTTACACTTCCTCTTTTTTGAAACATCGCCAAAATCAAAAACACCAAAAACGGCAATGTGTAAAGAGGATCAATGACAAAAATATTCTTATACGCCAACCGAAGATCAAAAGGCCAAAAGAGCTGTGTGCCCCAAGTGGTGTGCGCGTCCAACAAAGGATGCGTTACAAAACACAAAAACCAAAACCACGACCATTGTTTTAAAGTCGCCCGTTTGTCCCAAAGCGAAAGCAGCCAACCGAAAATCAAACCAAAAACTAGAGCAAAAAGAATGGAGTGCGTAAAGCCGCGGTGGATTTCCAAAGCAGAAACGGTATCGGTAAAATAGTTTGCAGCGACATCCAAATCAGGGATTGTTCCTGCTATTGCGCCCAAAACGATAGCTTTATTGCCGATTTTTTTTCCTAAAACCGCTTCGCCCACGGCGACTCCCAAAACAATCTGTGTTACTGAATCCATTAAAAGTTAATATTTACAACAGCCAAGCCGCGAAAATACGCCCTTCTAAAGAATAAAAAAAGGATGCTTTTTTAAAACATCCTTTTCTCAAAATTATAATTTCTGAAGTTCTATTTTGAAAGTTCGGCCACTAAAGTATAGGCAGCATCCCCGTGAACACCCGTGAAGTATTTGCCCCATTTTTTACCCCTTGCTCTCCCAGAATCTCCTGGCCAGGCTTGGTCAATCAATTCGCCATTTTTATCGAACATTTTTTCCAAATCGCACATGGAATCAACATAAAAAGCTTCAATAAATTCAGTTCTATCACTTCCCCAAGCATGAACATTGGGGTAATATCCTTTTATATATTCGTTTTTTGATATGACTTTGGCGAAATTTTCAGCCCGCATTTCGTCGAATTCCTTTTCTGTACCATCTTCAGGAAAAGTAAAATAGGTTTTGCGAACATACAGCACTAAATCTTTAGTATTATCCTGTGGTACTAATTTGGCACCATCAAGGGGCGCATAAATTTCATCGGAATGTCTAATGTCAAAGTAATCTCCCTGTTTTTTGAAAAATGCTTTCGCTGCTTTCTCATCTGGCCAGGCCAGTTTTTCCAATTCGGTATTTCGTGCAGCAGCTTTACCCATTGCTTCCCAGGAAGGATAGGTTTGTACATAAATCACCTCACTGTTATCTGGAGTAAAAAGATGTGTATAAAAAGATGCAGATAGAATATGTTCATTCTTGCTTGTTACCTTGTCCAGATATTCCTTTTCTACAGCCTTCCAGCTATCCATATCAAAATCTTCTTTATCCATATTCCAGTGCAGTGTTGTAACTGTAACATACGCTGGCCTATTTGCTTCATTTTGAGCAAACACACTAAAATTCAATAGCAACAATATTGATGCTATTGCAATAAACTTAAGGTTGGTGGTTGTTTTCATAATCCCATAAAATTAAATTAGTATAAATATTAAAATTGATTACTATTTTAAATTTTGGGGCAAACTGTGAAGGGTAAAAGCTAAAATAAAAAGTCTTTGAGAAAAAACTATTCTAAATGTAATAAAAATATATCATAAAAACCTGTTTCTATGATAATTATAGAAATCAATCTACAATTTTCATTTTCTTCAGCAGAAAGGAGGCGTTCATATTTTGGCAGATTCCAGGTTTAAAAGTGTAGTCGAAAAAGAGTTCGTCATTTTCAATGCGCGCATCAAAGAAATAGTTTTTTACTTCGGGCAATTCTTCCGCAGCAGCACAAAGGCTTAAATCGTGCGTCGCAATAATTCCTGTGGAATTGCTCGCTACCAATTTCTCTACAAATTTTCGGGAGCCAATTGCTTTGTCGGTGCTATTTGTGCCTTTCAGAATTTCATCGAGAATGATGAAATAACGATCTGTTTTTATTTCGTCAACAATAAATTTCAATCGTTTCAATTCACTGAAAAAGTAGGATTCGTCATCCGTCAAGCTATCGGTAGTTCGCATGCTCGTGATGAGTTTTATTGGGTTGTATTCCGCTTTTTCGGCGCAAACCGGCAAGCCGATATTGCCCATTACAATTTGCAGGGAAACGGTTCTCAAAAATGTACTTTTTCCCGCCATATTCGCTCCCGTAACAATGAAAAATTCTTCGGAATTTATGTGAATATCGTTTAGAATCATTGTTGATTCCTTCAATAAAGGGTGACCGGCACCTTTCACTTTTAAAACGGGAAGATCATTACTTATCTTCGGAAAAACATAGCTGGGATGGTTGAAGGCAAAATTTCCCAAACTAATGTAGGCATCAAAAAAAGTAATTACCTCAAACCACGCAGGAACACTTTCTTTATGCGCTTCAATCCACTGTTCAATATTGTAACTCTGCCGAAGATCGCGAAGCATAAATCCGTTTGCAATTACACCAATTAGCATATTGCTTCTTTGGTCCAGCGCATCGAGGTGTTTGGCAAATTTCTTTAAAATTACAGAAGCTTTTTTAGAAACGTTGAACACTAAATTTCTTTTTTCCACAAGCAATTCTGCAGAGAAATCTTGGGTTTCAATTTCCAAAATGAGTTTGTGGAACTGCTCAAAAGTGCTTTGGATTTTTGAGGTGTGGGAAGAGAGATCGTTCACCTTTTTCAAATATTTGCCTGAAATTGCGAGCCCAAAAAAGAACCAACCCCCAATGAAGTAGCCCGACACCAAATCGAGATAGTTCAGCACAATCAACCCCACCGAAATAATTGAAAACAGTAGCGAAACCGGCTTTATCCATTTCGGCACAAAAACTTTGTAATTCTTAAGCCAATCTGTAACTTCTGTGGCGGAGACTTCTGTTTTAACAAGCAACGCGATTGCTGAAAACTTTTGGCGCCATTCTGGCATTGCTGCCAATTCATTTATTGCCTCTTGCTTTTTGGGGATAGAATTAATTTCGTTTTCAGTGAAAATTTTCGCCAAAAAATCAGAACCACTTTCCAATGCGGTTCTATTTAGATATTGAAAGAAAGAACCGCGTCCAAAAAGGTCTATATCTTGGCTATAAAAATGAAGCGGATCCTTATACTTTTCGCCGGAAGGCAAATGATGAAAAATACGATTCAAAACGCCTAGCTCAGTTTCATTTTGCTCTATTAACTTCTTTTTTAAATCACGTTCATATTGCAGGCCGCTATGTTTTGAAACCAGATAAATAAATGCAGCAATTGCCAACACGATAACTGCAATAACTACTTTTGTGTTTCCGAAGAAAAAATACACTCCCAGACACGCTACTAAAAACACCACAAGCCGAATGGTGCTGGAAATGGCAAGTTGTCTTTTTATTTTTTGCAATTCCTTGGAATGGATTTCAATCTGTAGCTTGTAAAAATCGGAAGGATGGCTCATTTATTTTTTTTCAATTAAAGCGAAGCGAGTTCAGCTTGGAGTTTTTTTGTGAGGCTATTTACAACTAAAGTATATGAATGATCAATCAATTCCGTAAGCAATTCATGCGGTATATTTCTTTCCAGTTCCACGGTATTCCAATGGACTTTGCTCATGTGAAAGCCCGGCCGGATCAAGCCGTCAAATTCTTCCCTCAACTCAATAGCGCGTTCGGGATCACATTTTAAATTTGCGGATGCAGGATAGGTTTCCAAACCTGTGAGGGCGAACATTTTGCCCATAACTTTAAAAACCAATGTGTCTTCACCAAAGGGAAAGGTTTCTTCAACGCCTTTTTTTGAAAGGCAATAATTCCTAAACTGCTCTATATTCATTGTTTTAACTTTGGCTTATCTTCGGCATACAAAGCCGAATAATCCAACTTCCAGTTTATAGTTTCCACTAGTTTTTCTATCAATTGAATGGTTTCCAATGCTTGTTTCGAGGCTTCATTAAACAAGCCGCTTTCAGGAATTTTATCCACAATATGTTTTTTGGCTTCTTGATTTATTTCAGTTAAATCACCAGCCGTAAATGGGTTTGCCCAGCCTTCTTTTTTATCGTAATACTTAAAATCGGTTTCAATGGTAAGCAGTTCGGGCTGTGGAAAATTGGTTAAAATTATCGTCCGGGTTTTTGTGTCGGCATTCATTCTTACTTTCGTGAGATCAAAACCAATATGTGCTTTGGCTTCAATCAAAACCAAGGCTTTCTTTTTCCCCAACAATAGATTTAGCCACTTATCCTTTACGTTTTCATAATAGAAGATTTCAGAAAAATCGCCTTCTACAGTAATGAATTTGCAGACACTGCGAATTTTTTCCATTAAAATTACAGACTGCGTGGTCACTCTTTCCTTTTTTCCGCCACCGCCGAAACGTGCGAAAAGGAAGTAGGCCAAAACGGTACCAACGGCCAATCCTATAAAAAGATATTCCATAATATTAGTTTCCAATGCTTCCCAAATGTGTATTCTTAAAACTGTCCGGATATTTTAAACCATATCCGAAAACTCTATCAAAAGAAGCGTGGGAAAACAAAATTACACCTATTAAAATTAAAAAGGAATTACTGAAATAAAACCCTATTAAACCAATGACAATCGCGATTGCCTTGTGATGAAAAATATTATAAATGAAAGCGCCAATTTTTGGATTTATCAAATATCCCAACATCCCAATATCCGGCAGAAGTAATAGTGCCGGAAACCACCACCACGCAAAGTTAAGTTGGGAAAAAAGGAAAATTCCCAAGATGAATTGCGCCAATTCCTCAATTTTTAAAATTGTTTTCATACTTCAATAATTTTATATAGAACGGGTTTGCTGGGCGAGGCATCGTTATGAAACGAGGCAATCTGCAAATTCAAAAAATAGCTTCCGTCTTCAATAAAATTGGGAACGTAGATTAACTCAGTAATTGTGGAGTCTACTCGTGGGGATTGCGGAAAATTCCAAAAAGCTTTGTGCGCTAAAAGCTTGCCTTCGTCCCTTTCTTTGTCTACGGAAGGCAAATCAATCAACAAATGTTTTACGCCTATTTCACGTAAAAACAAAGCCCCTTTTTCGTGAAGAAACGGCCAATTTGTATCTGACCAATGTTTTGATTTCTTTTCCGGAATATTTGGAAGTGTTCTGATTATGACTGCTTCGGGCGTTTTTCCGTTCAATGCTTTTACAATACTTTCTTCGGAAATAATTTCGTCTTCACCATCCTTTTGAGGTTTCACCGAAATAACTTCCGCCAAAAAGAAAAAGGTTTTCAACGCTTCATTTACGGAATGGAATTCCTGCGAAATATGACCAAAACATTCAGTATGCGTTCCATGAGCGTGAGGATTGAAAAACACATTGTTGAAATTTACCGAAGCGCCCTCGGAAACTTTTCCAGTCCAATCGCCCATTTTTACCGGTTCAATTGTGGGTTCGTTTTGGTACCACGCCAACGGATTTTCTTTTGAAGCACACAGCGGAATTGAAATATCCAGCGGTTTGGAGAGATCAATATTTATGGTTTTATCGTGACTTTTTATTACTGTTTTCATCAATCTAAATTTACTAAGAATAAATCGGCCGCAATCCCATCACTTAAAAACTTTCCTTTTTTTGAAATTTTCAAGGTTTGGTTTTCACGGATTAAAAGTCCACTTTTTAAACCACTTTCTGCTTGTTTCAAAAGATATTCCGAAAAATTCTTTCCGAATTCACCTTCAATCTTTTCTAAGGAAACACCTTTTTTGGTGCGCAGTCCCGTCATTATATATTCGTTGTATTTATCCGTTTTTGAAAGAATTTCCTTTTCTGAGGGAAGTATTCCGGCTTCAATACTTTTAATATATTTCGTGTTGTTCGCTACATTCCAACTACGCGCATTTCCATTGTAACTGTGCGCCGATGGGCCAATGCCCAAATATGGCTTGCCTTCCCAATAAGCGGTATTGTTGCGGGAATGAAATCCCGGTTTTCCAAAATTTGAAAATTCATAATTGTCGAAGCCTGCATTTTCTGTTTTGGAAAGCAAAATTTCATAATGCTGTTTTGCGGTTTCTTCATCAACGGGAGGCACAATTCCTTTTTCGATGAATTTTTTTAGAGCCGTTTTTGGCTCCACGGTTAACGCATAACAAGAAAGATGCGGAACTTCCAATTTTAAAGCTATTTCGAGGTTTTTCTCCCATCGCTCGTTGCTCATTCCGGGAATGCCGTAAATTAAATCGATACTGATATTTTCAAAATATTTCTTCACTTCATTTATACATTCAAAAGCTTCGGAAGCGTTGTGGGCGCGGTTCATCAGTTTTAAATCTTCTTCGAAAAAAGATTGGATTCCGATAGAAAGCCGATTTATACCAATATTTTTATAATCGTCAAAAATAGTTCTCGACTGCGCTCGAACGGACACAATATCATCGGGGTTTGCTTCGAGGGTGATTTCGGGATTTTCTGAAACGGTAAAATGTGAATATATAGTTTCAAAAATTTGCTGCAATTCTTCGGAAGAAAGCAAACTTGGAGTTCCGCCGCCAAAATAGATTGTTTCCACTTCACCAATTAATTCGTCTTTCCGCAACACCAACTCATTGCAAAGTGCATTTACTAATTCGCCTTTTTTCTTCAAAGAAGTTGAAAAATGGAAATCGCAGTAATGGCAAGCCTGTTTGCAAAAAGGAATATGGATATAAATTCCGCTCATATTTCAATAAACAATTATCAATTATCAGTTATCAATCTGAGTTTAGACGAGTAGATTTTAGAATTGAGAAAAGTATTTTGGACAATTCATCTGCATCCTCAAATAAACGGTTAAACTCTTCAACAACTATGAAATCTGAATCTTTTAATAAGGATAACCAATATTTGGCCTCTAAGCTTTCTTTATATGCAATAGATATTTTAGCAGAGAAATCAGCTTTCGAAATGGCTCCATTGGCTTCGGCTACATTCGCGCCAATAGCGGTTCCACACCGTAGCAATTGCTTCGATAAAACATATTCCCGTTTCTCAACAGTCAATAATTTATAGCTATTGATAATCTTCAAAGCAAATTCATAAGATTTTTCAGATAATGGATTATACTTATACATTACTAAATAATTGTTTATTGGTAATTGCTCATTGTTTATTGACCTTGTCCTCGTTTTGTTTCACAAATGCGGCCCAACCCGTATAGCTCTTTCCAACCTCAACTTTCCCCGAATTGTAAAAATGGCAAACTGCCGCCGCCAATCCATCGGTGCTGTCAAGGTTTTTGGGGAGTTCCTTTAAACTTAAAAGACTTTGAAGCATTTTTGCAACCTGTTCCTTACTGGCATTTCCGTTGCCGGTAATTGCCATTTTAATTTTTTTTGGGGAATATTCCGTTATGGGAATTTGCCTTGAAAGTCCCGCTGCCATTGCTACGCCCTGCGCTCTGCCAAGTTTCAACATGGACTGAACATTCTTTCCAAAAAATGGCGCTTCAATGGCAATTTCATCTGGCTTATGGGTTTCAATCAGTTCCATAGTGCGCTCAAAAATGAGTTTTAATTTTAGGTAGTGGTCGTCATACTTTTTTAGTTGTAGTTCATTCAACTGTATAAATTCCATTTGCTTGCCCACAACTTTTATCAACCCAAACCCCATAATTGTGGTTCCGGGATCAATTCCTAAAATTATTTTTTCTGTGCTCATCTGTCAATTCTGAAAATCTTTCCCCAACCCGCCTCGGCGGGTGAATTTTCTTTATTTTGTTAATTAAGGCTGAAATAGTAAATCCCTAAAATGAATTTGCTCCCTTTAGGGCCGGGGCAAACAAATTCATTTAGTATTTTAGCAACATGATTGCCATATCCCACAAAGCTAAACAATATCTGCTCCCCGCTGCAAAGGTTTTGATTTTTGCGGTTACTTTTGGGTATATTTTTTATAAAATAAACTACAATCCATCGCTGAATTTTGCTGAATTTATAGAAACGATTTCTGTAAGGGCGAGCGTTTCGGGATACCTATTTTTACTATTTTCATTTTTGGCAGCGGCAAACTGGTTTTTTGAAATTCTGAAATGGCAAACATTGGTTTCCGTTATTGAAAAAATAAATTTCTCCACGGCAATGAAACAAAGTTTGGCGTCGCTCACGGTTTCATTGGCAACACCCAACCGCATTGGCGAATACGGTGCAAAAGCACTGTTTTTTACAACCTCAAAAAGAAAGAAAATACTCTTGCTCAACTTTCTTTCCGGAGCGGCTCAAATGCTGGCGACTAGCTTTTTTGGAATTATTGGCCTGCTTTTTTTTCTGCGGAATTTCAACGTAGCCATTTCTGTGAAAACGGTTTGTTACTTTGGAATTGGAGTTATTTTGCTTTTAGCAATTGGTTATTATTTCAAAGAAAAGGAATTGCTGACGAAAGGTCTTTCCATTTCGAGAACTATTCAATTCTTCAAACAAATTCCATTTCAAAAAAAATTGAAAGTGCTGTTGTTTTCAGTTTTCCGCTATGTTATTTTCAGTGCAATGTTTTATGGAATGTTGCTATTTTTTGGTGCTGAATTGCCCTTTTTGAATGTTATCCCAATAATTTTTACAATGTACTTTTTGGTGTCAGTAATCCCAACATTTTTTGTTTTTGATGTTGTAATCCGTGGCGGGGTTGCCGTTTGGCTTTTCTCATTTTTAGGGGTGCCCGAACTACCAATTTTATCGACCGTACTTGCCATGTGGCTTTTGAATTTTGTGCTGCCAGCGCTTTTCGGAAGTTTTTTCGTGCTCACTTACCAACCCGCCACCAAATGATTTTGGTATTTATACTACTTTTTTCAGCATACTTTTTTTGTATGATGGCCTTGGTTTATGGTTTTAAAAAAGTGCCACTTCTTTCCACGGAAGAAATAATACCCGTCACCCAATTTAGTATTGTTATTCCTTTCAGAAATGAAGTGGAAAATCTTCCGAATCTTTTAAAAAGCATTGAAAAACTGAATTATCCTTCGGGAATGTTCGAAATCATTTTTGTGAACGATGCTTCCGAGGATAATTCTGAAGCAATTGTTTCCGAGGCTATTGATAGAAGTACTTTTTCCATAGAACTCATTCAAAACAAACGCATTTCCAATTCGCCAAAAAAAGATGCCATTTCTGAAGCACTAAAAAACTCAAAATTTGAATGGATTGTAACCACAGATGCCGATTGCGAACTTTCGAGAAATTGGTTGAAAACGCTCGATGCCACTATTCAAAACAATAATCCGGTTATGATTTGTGGGCCTGTAATTTATAAATCCAACGGAAGTTTTATCGAAAATTTTCAGCAATTGGACGGCTTGAGTTTGCAGGCAGTAACCATTGGAAGTTTTGGTTTCAAAAACCCATTGTTGAGCAACGGTGCGAATTTAGCTTACAGCAAAGCAGCTTTTTTAAAAGTAAACGGATTTTCGGGCAATGATCACATTGCCAGTGGCGATGATATTTTTCTTTTGGAAAAGATGAAGAAAACATTTCCGAAGCAAGTATTGTTTTTAAAATCGAAAGGATCGATTGTTGCCACAAAACCGCAAAACTCGTGGAAAAATGTTATAAACCAACGAATCCGTTGGGCTTCCAAAACTTCGAAGCAAAAAAATTTAGCTTCTTTGCTTTTGGGAATTCTTGTGCTGTTCACAAACATTTCAATATTGGCGCTTCCAATTTTTATGTTTTTCGATCCTGAAAATTTATTTGTTTACGTCTCTTTGCTCCTCTTCAAAATAATTGCCGACTATTTGCTTTTGCGGCAAACAGCAATTTTCTTTAACGAAAAAGTTATGTTTTGGAAATTCCTTTGGCAACCATTTCTGTATGCTATAATAGTATTGATTGTGGCTTTTGGGAGCATTCGGGGAAACTATACGTGGAAAGGTCGCACCTTCAAAAACCCATGATAAATTGATTTAATTTTTTACCTTAGCCATACCTTAAATTATGCCCGTATGAAATCGCTCCTTCCAATTTTCGTTTTTTGCTTTTTTCTTTTCGCCACGACGCTACACGCCCAGCAGCAATATACGGTTGAAGGGCAAACCTATAATTTGAACACCGAAGTGGAAGGAACTTTAACGCTGCTTTGGAACACAGTAAATGGAGAATACCGCTATTTTTCAAAAAAAGGAAATGATATTGCGGAATTAAAAAACACAAAACAAAACGGTGATTATCAAGAGGAATACAAAGAAATTCTGAAGCAACAAACCAGTGATGCTGTGGTTTCTACTGAAAAGGTGAAACTCACTTTACCCAGTTTACACGCTTTTTTTGTGGCATACAACAAAAAGAAAGATCCCAATTTTAATGAGGAAGAAAAATCAATAGACCTCGATTTTCGGCTTGGGGGTTTTGCAGGGGTGAGCAACAGTGTTTACACACAAAATCCGACCAATGCGTTGCAAGCCGTAGCCGGAATTGATTTTGAATTGGTTGATGCGGTAAAACTGAAAAGGCACGCAATGGTATTGCGTTTTAAACAAACTTTTGAGAGCAGCGATTATAAATATTCCGCTTCGCAATTATCGTTGAACTACCGTTTTAAATTTGTAAAAACCCCGAAGTTTGATGCTTTCGTGAACTGTAAATTTGCGGCTTTCACCCATTCTAAAAGAGAGATACTTGTTCCGGGGGGGCCTGTGGATGATGAAGTACTAAAATCAGTTTCGGGATCAGATTTCAACGCCCCTGTGACCTTCGGAATTGGTGCCGATTATAAAGTGGGCAATGGTTACATAACTTTCAATTATAACGATATCGTGGGGCTGAGCGTAGAAAGCAATGATGAATTTCCGATAGATTTTACGCTGGGTTATAAATTCAATCTTTAATTAGTTTGTTTTAATTATAACCGGTAAAATGAATTGCGTTTTCACGGGAATGCCACGTTTGTATGCTGGCGCAACGGGCTGTAGCGAATCAATACTTTGCAAAAGCCACTTTTCCAAATTTGGGAATTCTTTTTGCAGCAGCGTGTCCATTTTTATTTCGAGGATGGTGAGTTTGCCATCGCTGCCCACTTCAAAATTCACTTTTACAGTATCGTAAACCTCGCGCAGGGCAACCATTTTTTCGTGGCTTATGGATTTGTACAAATGGGAACTTATAGTGTTTATGAAGCACTCTTTCTGCTCGGGTTTTTCCAAGGTGTTTTTGCAGTTGGAAAAGGCAGGGTAACGGTCTACGTCCTTCCAATTGATAGTTTCCATTTCTTCTTTATAGATTTCATCCGAAGAAACTTTTTCGGTCTCAAAAAACTGGCAGGAAGTTGCCAGAAACAAAAGAAAAATTAAAAGTAACCTTTGTGTCATTCAGAATAATTCTACTTGGAAAAGTACAAATTTACTGAAACATAATGGCTTCAAAGTGTAGTTGTTAATTGAAATAAAAAAGCCGAAGAAAATCTTCGGCCTAAACTAGTTTCTTCTGAAAAATTATTTCACGTCAAAAACAATAGGTAAAGAATACAATACGCCTACTTTTTGACCCTTCTGTTCCCCCGGCTGCATCTGTGGGAGTTTTGAAATGATACGAATAGCTTCGGCTTCAAGTTCTGGTTTTGGAGCTTTTGCTGTTGCCCTAACAATGTATCCTGATTTATCAATTTTAAACTGAACAACAATTCGCTGCCTGCCCACAAGTCCTAAATCATTCCCAAGTTTTGTGTTGAAATTTTCTCCAACAAAAGCACTAATACTTTCTGAAAAACATTTCTTCAAAGCTTCATTGTCACCTTCACAACCCGGATAGGTTGGCACTTTCTCTATTTCGGAAAAAGCAACAGACACATCATCTTCTCCTTTGGTTTCATCTAAATATTCTTGCACGGAATTATACACTTTCTCTCCAGGTTGCGCCTCTGTTGTAAGCAATTTTAGCGCTTTTTCTTCCTCTGGAGTCATATCGCCTTTTTTCATAATGGCTTCCGCCAATTCGTTAATTTTATTCATCACTTCAGAATCAGACTGTGGAACAGTTTGAACTTCCTCGGCTTTTGGATCGTTACTGCAGGCAGTGTAGATTAACATTCCACAGATTGCTGGTATTAATAGTAAATACTTTAACTGTGCGTGTTTTTTTGATTTTGATTTTTGTAACATACTGATTCGTTTTTTGATTAATGATTGATTGAAAAATGTATTGATGAATGATTTTTTTTCAGTTTGGAATACTTCTGAAAGCAAACTCTGATAATATTGTTTTTTATCTTTTTGCTCAATCACTTTAGCATCGGCAATAAATTCGTGAAGTGTAGCAATTCTATTTTGAAACAAATAAACCAATGGATTGAACCAAAAGATAATTCGAAGCATTTCAAAAAATAGAAGATCTAAAGAATGTTTTTGATCAATGTGAATTTTTTCGTGAGCAATGATGCTAGCTTTGTTTTCTTCGGAAATGTTTTCTCCTAAAAATATGGTTTTGAAAAAGGAAAACGCAGTGTCTGTTTTAGGAAGGACTACTAGTTTAAAATTTTCAAAATTTTCCGGAGTAACAGTGGATTTCAGTTTTGCTATTTTGTAAAATTTCCAGCTGAAAAATAAAGCACTGAAAAGAATTCCAATAAGCCAAAAATTCAATAAGCTCGGGAACCAAAACGAAGTTCCGCTCGAGATTGCTTCGGAGGTATTATTGCTAATAATAACGGTTGGCAACTGATATATGTATTCCTGTGGAATGCTTTGCTGAATGAAACCGAGACTAACAAATGGCAAAGCGAAACCCAAAACTGGCGTTAATAATAGGTATATTCTGTTTAAATTAAAAAATGTTTCCCTTTTCAGAAAGAGGTCATATACTACCAAAAACAGTATTTGAAAAGTGATTATTTGTATAATTGAATGTATCATTTTTCAGGTTTTTCAGAATTAATTTCTCTCATAATACTTTCCATCTCTTGGATACTAATATCATTTTTCTTCATAAAAAACGAAACCATACTTTTGAAGGAACCTTGAAAATAGCCGTTCATCAATTTATTTAATGATTGGTTGCTGTATTCCGTTTTCTTAACTTTTGGAAAATAGATATGGCCACGGCCTTCTTTTCTATAATCTACAAAATTCTTGCTTTCAAGAATCCTGACAATTGTGGAAACGGTGTTATAAGCAGGTTTGGGTTCAGACAATTTTTCTATGATTGAAGCAACGTTTGCTTCTTTCAAATCCCAAAGGATTTGCATAATATCTTCTTCAGCTTTTGTTAGTTGTTTCATAATCTGCTTTCTAGTTTCTGTTTCAAATATAACTAAAAAAATAGTTTAAACTAATTTCTTAGTTATAAATTTCAATAAAAAAACCTCGCAGTTTTTTCTAACGAGGTTTGTTATTATTGTTAATGGCGTTTTAAACCCAAACAGATTTTTCTTCAATAGTACTATTTCGTGTTCCCTCGGGCAGTTCGCCATCATATTTTCCCATATAGAAAAACCCTAGACATTGCTCCCCTTCTTCCAATTGGATAAATTTGTCCATATATTTTAAAATTCCGGGAGAGGCCCAATAGGCGCCAATATTCATTTCGTGGGCGGTTAGCCACATATTTTGAACTGCCATGGCCGTAGCTGCAATTTCTTCCCATTCGGGTAAACTTGCTTTTAGATCGCGCTGCATGCAGATTGCTATTACGCAACCAGCTTTAACGGGGTTGTCCATAAACTTGCTGTATGTGAATTCTGAAAAATTCTCGGTAGTCTGTTTATAGGTTTCGGCCATAAATTTCCCCAGGGCAACCTGAGAAATTCCGTGAAAAACCTTAAAACGCCATGGTTCCGTGCGCTTATGTGTTGGTGCCCAATTTGCGGCTTCCAGTATGGTTAAAATTTCTTCTTTGGTAATGGGTTTGTTAGTGTATTGTGCGGGGAAAACCGAGCGACGGTTCTTTATAGTTTCTGATATCATTTTATTTATTTGGAAGGTGAAGATAGTAAAAGCCTTTTTGAAAAAAAATAATTTTAGTTGAATGTGGGAACTTTAAAAATAATATTTTGCTGCACCAAAACATCGGCCACCATTTTCAGGTCTCCCGCTTTTGGCAATGCCGAAATTTCAGAGGAAAGTAAAGTTTCAACATCTGTTTTCATGTCATTATTGTGATATTCCAACAGCAATTCATATCCGTCCAATTTTATCAAACAATCTTTTTCTCCAAATTCTATAACGGCCTGCGGATTCAGCATTACCTGTGAAGTATTTTCGGGATAAGCTTGCTGCAAAACTTTGTAAAGCGCTTCCAAAACCCTGTTTACAGTAACAGATGTTAAACAAATTCGGTGCGCACAATTTAAAATTACATCATAATTGCACTTTAAATTGCAAACGCCTTTTTTGCCCCAAATAAGTTGGTTGTGCTCTGCAAAACTCCCCCAACTTCCGGGACCAGTAGGGCCGTAAATTCCAACCGTTGGCACGTTGAATGCACCAGCAACGTGCGTAATTCCAGCATCGTTACCAATATGGAATTTTGCACCCGCCATCGCTTCGCCAACCTCAACCATTCCTCCCGTAATAAATTCAACTTGGGGCATGTGTTTGGTAAAATATTGTGCAATATCAGGGTCATCGGGACCCATAATAATCTTACAATTTAATGTTGGAAAAAGCTTAGCAAGATTTTCAATTAAAGCGGCATATTTTTCAGTAGGCCATATTTTCAGCAAAAACCCTGCACCGTGATGAACCACAAAATAGGGCTTTGAATCATTTTTATTGCTTGCAAAATAGGGATAGCCTTCCAAATGGTTTTCAATATCTATATGCAATTTTGAAACTGTGTCTATATAATGCTGAATGGCGTGTTGCTTAACTTTTTTATGAGTTGGATATTTTAAAGCGTGCGGTAAATCGTACCCTCTGAAAGCTGGATAATTTCCCAATTCGTAAATGTGGTCGTACGCTGATTCGTTGTTTCGAGCCTCCGGTTCACTAACAACCGTAACTCCTTTTAAATGGCTTTTGAAAAAATCTACCAATCTGGGGGAAACTGCAAAATGAAGCACTTCGGAAACCTCTGCCAATTTATAAATAGCGGGAATGGCGAAGAAAATATCGCCCAAGCCCCCGTAACTTTTATAGACCAAAACTTTTTTGAGTTTTGGGTTTTTATTTTCTTCGGAAGTATTTAGGATTTCGGAAATGGCATTCCAAAAATTCTGTGGTGCCTGGAGCATTTCGGCTTTTGCTTTTTCAAAATTATCAGGGTAAAAATCGAATGAAAAAGTACCGATCCTATTATTTGAAAGGATTTCGCATCCTGAAAGAAAAGCTTCCGCAGCGAGCCTTCCGGAAGGTTCGGGCCAAACGGGTTTACAGATAAATTGTTTTGTTTTCCCAAGAATTTCAAGTACTTCCCCGTTTGGAACCGGCGTATGAAAAGAAATATTTTCAGGCATTTGGCGGCGCAGGCGGTTCGTGCCGAAAACCTTAAAATGCAAATGGGAATGTTCTTCGGCATAGGTTACATATTCGTGACCGCCTTTCAGAAAATTCAAATCGCCAAAGAATGGGATAGTAGTTTCATCCCTTTCATTTGAAGGTTTTAAATTATTCACATCAACGGTGGGGGGCATGATGAGATGTTTGGAAACCGCTTCGCCATAAAATTCACAATGCGATTGGTAATGTTTTGGAGATTGAAACACATTTAATGCAGCGCCGGAAAACAACTTTCTAAAAATGTGAAATTTATCTGGACTGCAGCAACTGCGCACATTAGGATCTACCGTGCAAAGAATATTTCGGCGCACACAGAAATTGTAATCATACTCAACTTTTATGTATGGGATGGGCTGTGAAAGGAGGTAATTTAGTATATCCAGCTCAAAATGACAGCGGGAAGTGCTGTTCAAAACCACTAAATCTGCCTTTGAAATTTTATTTTTTGTCTCTTCAAAATTTTTGAGAAAATCAACGGAAACTGAATAGTTTTTAATTTCACCCAACGCCATTAATTCTTTAATGGTAAGCTCTGCACCGCGCGGGGTTTCCAAAAAGGTATCGTGAAGAAATAGAATTTTTTTCAAAATAGGGAAGGATTAAAAAAGGATTGGACATTTCAGAAAAGCTTAAAGAAATGTCCAATCAATTAAAAAAACACTAACAAACAGACTATACTTTTTCAAATATTAAAATATCCGTGCCACTGCCGCCGCCACTTACGTCGCGAAGTTCTATTCGGGTGGGCAGGACGCTTATAATATCCCAACTATCATTAAATTCATCAAATGGGGAACCGGTAAAACTTAAAGCCAGTTCATTTCCGCTACCGTTAACTTGCCAGCTTCCGTTGTTGGTATTGCTGCCATTTGTGGCTGATACATCGTCGTTTACTTTAAAATCAACTGTATAGCCGTTATAGTCTGATGTTTCATCATTGCCACTATCAATATAGCTTGCAACTTTCCAGTTTGAGGCAATTAAAATATCGCGTATTGTTTGTGCATCGCCGTAATAGCCATCGTCATAGTAGCCATCATCGTAATAACCATCATCATAGTAGCCGTCATCATAGTAACCGTCATCGTAATAACCATCGTCATAATAACCATCGTCATAGTAACCGTCATCATAATAGCCATTGTCATAATAGCCATCATCGAAAAAATCATCTGAATCGTCTGAAGTACAAGAGGAAATTAGTGCGCCAGTGATAGAAATTGTTGAAACCGCAAGCAGGGCTTGGCCGGATTTTTTTATAAAATGTCTTCTTTCCATCTTAATTTATTGTTAGTTTAAAATAATTGAGAGCAAAAGATGTAAACTTACTGTAACTATTAAACATCCTTATGCAATTTTACCCTACCATAAATTTAGTGATTTTAAATTACCCAACTATGCTTTTCATCTTGCTAATTTTACATATTCACTCTCATTTTCGGTGTTTATTTTAGCAATATAAATACCGTGTTTCCAATGTCCCGCGGAAATAACAATCTGGAAATTATCAGTGTGCAAGGAAAAAATCAATTTGCCGGAAAGGTCAAAAATTGAACATTGCAAGGGTTTATTGCTGGTGTTGTTGAGGATGAATTGGGCTTCGTTGGAAATTGTATTGGTGAAAAAAACCGTTTCGGAAAAATGGTTTTCTGGGGTATTCAAAAATTCAAAAAAGTAACTTTCCGATTCAATAACACAGGTTTCCGCACCTTGAAAAATAACTTCAACCGTATAATTTCCAGATTCAACAGGGGTATAAGAAAAGGTATCTGCTGCGGCAATTTCATTGCCCTCCAAAAACCAAGTATAATTTGTGCCATTTTCGGTGGTATATAAGGTGCCATCAATTTCTTCAATGGCAACCTCATTTCCTGTAACCGTAAAATTTACTGGGACGCCGCTGGATAACCATTGATCTGGGCATTCTGGGTATGAAACCTCTAAAATATATGCGCCTTCTTCAGAAACCACATAAAAATCTTGGGTTCCTTCCTGAACAAGCAAGCCATCCTTGTACCACCTGAAATTCGCTGGGCCCGGAAAGGCATTGGAAATAATGGAGGTTTCACCAAAACATAGGTCTGTGTCTGGATCGTGCTCTATTGCGGGCGAAAGAAAAATCCAAGTATCAAACATAATATCGTTTGAGTTTTCGGTACACGCATTGTCTGTTATAGTCACAAAAACGTAGGCAAAGCCAAGGTCGCCAGCGGTTATAGTTAAAGTACTGTTTGTTTCCCCAGGAAAATTTGTGGGAGTACCGCCGGTTGAAAATTTATATTTCCACTGATAGCTATCATATCCTGAAGGGGCGATAAACACGATAATCTGGTTAGAACATTGCACTTGATTTCCGCCGCTCAAATCGGGATCGGAGGTGATGGTACTGTCAAAAGGGCATTGGGAATACAGTGAGTTCCCAATAAAAAGGAAGATTGTGAGGAGTAGTAATTTTTTCATTAGTTTCATTTTAGGATAATAAATATCGGACAAAAAATACTAAAAACAAAAAAGCCCATCCACTTCGGGACCGCTATTGGATGGTTGGATGGTTGAATGGGTAGCGGTCCCCCTGGCCCCCGAAGGGGGAATTTGGAAGTACGAAGTGGGAAGTTGGAAGTATGAGCGAAAAGCGAAGAGCAAAAAAAAGCGAAGAGCGAAAAGAATAGAGAACAGACAAACCGATTTAGGATTTACGATGTATGATTTACGTTTCACTACTCACGCTTCACGATTCACGATTAACGATTTATGATTTATGATTTATGATTAACGATTTACAAAGTACGAATTGGGAAGGTGGTTAAGAACCAAGAAAACAAGAACAGAGAACAGAGAAAACGATTAACGATTTCTGATTTATGATTAACGATTTACAAAGTACGAATTGGGAAGGTGGCTAAGAATCAAGATTCAAGATTCAAGAGCCAAGAGCCAAGAGCGAAAAGCGAAGAGCGAAGAGCGAAAAGAATAGAGAACAGAGAAACCTAATCACGATTCACGATTTACGCCTCACGATTCACGATTCACGTTTCACAGGAAAAATCCTGTGCAATTTGGGGGATTTCCCCCTAACACATTCATTACTAATTGTTTATATTTGTTTTGTAATTCAAAAAACTTAATCATGAAAAACCTATATGTTCAAAAATTGAAACAGGCTGGGTTTGTTTTATTAATGGGAATGGCATTCATTTCCTGTGAAAAAAACCCAATTACCTTAGTTTTACACAGCCCTATCTATCCTTCGGGAAGCCAAGCTGTAACCTACACCGCTGAACGTGTAACCGATGGCAACATTAACACAGCAAAGCTTTATGAAACGGTGAATACTATAAACAGCAGCGGTACTATTACTTCTGCTGGGACGGAAACTTTATTGGAAACTTGGAACAGCCCGAGTGGCGATTTAAGTTTTACAAAAGCCAGTGGTCACGGCGACAACAAATTGGTAACCTACCGTTGGGTCTTTACAACCCCGGACCAAACCAAGTCCTTTAATGTTACCTATGCCACTAGACCTTATGCTGTAACCAATATGCCCGCACCTGTTTATGCCCAAGGTGACCCAGATGATGTTTTTGACTTGGTATTTATTCCGGATACTGATATTACCAACATTAACACATTCTATAATCATTGTAGGGGTATGATTCGCGAATCTTTTTTTGATGAACCGCATACACGGTTTTGGCGGCGGCAATACAATTTTTATATAAATACACAAACGGGCCACGCCACCGATTATGATAATAGGGATGTAGATGGTCCACACCAACTGCCTTCCAATAATGCTAATCTAAGTTTTGCAGAAGGAAGGGCGTTACTGCATCAAAACGACCTGCGCGACTGGGCAAGTGGGGGTGTTTTTTCAAGTGAAATGCAAAACAGAGGCACAATTATGCACGAAGCTGGTCATGGTCTTTATGGTCTTGCAGATGAATATGGCGGTGGAAGCCATTGGCAAGCGGATGAATTGCCAAACAACTGGTCCAGCCTATCAGGTGCCCAAGCAGCGGCAACAGGCTACGGCAATTGTAAGGAAGATTCTGATGCCGTGGAAATGGGTAGTAGTGGTTGGTATCATTTGTGTGTATCAAATTGCCAGATGGTAACCACAGGTCTCAACCATACAGAATATGATTGCCCCTGCAAAAGCAGAATAACCTATGTAGTTTTTGATAACGCATCAAATTAATAAAATCATGAAAACACTCAATAAAATATTTTTTATAATGGCTTGCCTGTTATTTACAATAGCAGCACAAGCCCAAGAAGAGAATGACGAACAAAAGCGCGAGCGCGTGGAAAAGAGCACCAAGCCTTTTAACCCAAATTATTTTTCACTCCCTGAAAACTCCTTTTATGTTTTGGAAGCAATGGTAGTGGACAATAAAATAGTCATTGACAGTACCGCCACAATTTCTGTGGTACCCGGAAAAATGCCCTATCCCAATGGCAATTTTAAAGTCACTATTATGGACAAACAGGGAAAACAGATTTCGGAATATTTCATGCAGGATCCCTTGATTGCCCGCTCCTGTGAAGGGGAGGATAACCACAATTCCCTTTTGAAAAACGGACGTGTTTTTATATCGCTACCAAAAAACAACAGTATAGGCACGCTCATTTTTACGCGTGAAAAAGAACGGGTGGGCACTGTGGATATAGGAGATCTAATTGTAAGAACACAACGGGACCCTACTGGAGGAGGGCAATAACAAAGGAAAGGGGTTGTTTGAAGTTAACGCTTTAAATTTAACCTCTGTGGGAAGTTGGAAGTGGGAAGTACGAGCTACGAGCGAAAAGCGAAAAGCGAAAAGAAAAGAGAACAGAGAACAGAGAAACCGAACGTTCACGGCTCACGACTTTGTCATGCTGAGCTTGTCGAAGCACACGCCTCACTTCTCACTTCGCATTTCTATCTTCCTATTTCCAGAAACTCCAAAAAGCTTCTCCCTTTAGGGTTGGGGTAAAAAGTTTTTTGGAGTTTCCTGTAATTTGTAATTTCACGTCTCACTACTCACTACTAACTACTCGCTGAAACCTGAAACTTGAAAGTCGAACAAAAACAAAAAAGGCCCTTCCACTTCGGCTCCGCTCAGTGCAGGCTCTAGGAAAAGCTTCTCATCGGTAGTACCCAACTTGATTGGGTATCTATACCACATCCGCCGCCTCAGGCGGAGAACCACACAACTATGGGTTATGGGTTATTAGTGAAGGGTGAAGGGTGATTGGTGAAGATTTATGGGTTGTGGGTTGTGGGTAAAATATGGGCGATAGTAGGCTTATACTAGACTTATCTATGGCTTTAGGTAGGCTTATATACGGGTGAACCTAGGGTTTTGGGTGTCGTGTTGTGCACTTCGACTGCGCTCAGTGTGACAGTTGTGGGTTGTCGGTTGCGCACTTCGACTGCGCTCAGTGTGACAGTTGTGGGTTGTGAGTTGTCGGGTTCGGGTTAATTTAAAATAATATTAATTAGAGCACAGCTATACATTCCATGGCTCTATGCTTTTTTTGGACGCTGTAGGTTTGACCTGCGATACTTAAGAATGTTATTCCGAGCCATACCGTGATGGCTGTTTGATTAGAGAACCTCCATGGGAAAAAATTGAATTTTGGGAAAGGAAAGGGGTTTGGTTTTATTGGATTTGTAAGTACTAACTGGATGTTTGGGTATTCCTGATTACAGCATAAGGAGGCGGTAGTGGCTGTGGCGCCAAGACCATTCGATTTTGCGTTGGTAGGTCGATATTTTTGGGTTTTCCTGTGCCATTTGTGGGAAGAAACCGTGCTTATTGCGGCAATGAGCTTGAAGTGGGTAGCTCTTGATTTCCCCTTTGGTGGAATTACTATGACTTTAGGAATTGAAATGGTTATAAGCTGTTTGTACTGGTCTGTCGTGACAGTGGGCGTAGCGGGAAAAATACGATTGAAAATTTGAGTTTTGTGAAGCTGAAAACCTTTGAGGGCTTCTGGCATGTTGGACAGATTGGCTTCACGTTCACCCATTTTCCCATTCCCTTTTTGGATGATTTTCCGGCAAACCCCTGAGAGACGGCTGGCAAATCGTATATCCTTAAACATTTTTTCGTTTTCCCCGAGGCCGTTGCGGATTGCCTTGGAAAGGATGGATGCTCCGCCAAATTCCTTAGTATTTGCCCTTACTGAGGCAAAGCGTGGATCGTTATAAATTTGATCTTTTGTAGGCGGATTGGAACGGCGGGCCACATACTCACCGTTGAGGAAATAGTAGGTCATTCCCTTTATTGTGCCGACAATTTTGATAATGGATTTGATTTTGGGCATTAGTCTGTTTTTTAATGGGTTGGGGGTTACAAGATAGGGATTTTTGGATGGTTTAATTGTGGAATTGTTTAATTGTTTAATTGGGTAATTGTTTAATTGTGGAATTGTTGGAGGGTTCGATTTTTGGATTTTTGGTTTTCACTTTCCAACTCTTTGGGGGTGATTGGGGTAAAATTTGCGCGTGGGGCGGGCTGTGGATGTTGTGGATGCTATGGATACGGGGATGCTGTTGAAACTATGGATTCTATTGAGACGGGGGATACTTTTGTTAATTATTCTATGCTTAAACAAATTCCAATATGATCACTTAAGGTTAAATCCTCATTCCAAAGGGTTACTCCTATCTTTCGGTTCCCGACAAAGCTGTTGCTCAATAGTATATGATCCACATTCTTATCAAGGCTTGCCGTAGGACAACACAAATCCATTCTTTGTATTATTTCCTTCAATTTGTTTCTTGCATCGTGACTGGGATATACATAACCGGATAAGGTAGTATTCATATCGCCTGCAATGCAGATGTTGCCCTCCAATTTTACAAAATCCTTGCTTTGTTTTTCGAAATCATTTTTAAAACGTTCGCCCTTGCCTCCAAAAACGCCTATGATTGTGCCATAGATGGTAAGTAACCCAAATTCGGTTTCTACATCGACGCAAACACTGGTAAATTTGTCATAGGTTACTCGTTGGGTTTTTATTGGATATTTTGTCCAAATAGTTGTTCGGTTTTCACCAGCTTTATAAGTGATGCCATCATACCCGCTTTCAAGATTTTCAGTAGCTATAGTATGATACTCTTTGCCGGGATTTATTTCTGAACTTGTTTCCGTAAGAATCAATATATCGGCATGCTGGTTTTCAACAATCCTTAAAATTGCTTCCTTGCGGTTTTTCTGTAATCGCTCCAGATTCCAAGTTAGGATTTTCACGCTTTCTTTTATTGTTGAGGTTGATTAAGAGAATGGGCCACGCGCTGCAAACGTGCGCCAGCAAGGTGTGTTTTCATAGCCCACGGTTTAAACCGTGGGCTATGGTATGCAATTAGATATGATAATGGATTTATCCATTTCCCTCCACAATTTTTATTTATTCCCTTTTTATTGTTTTTTCAGTCCATTCAAATTTATAAAATCATCATATTCTTGCAAAAATGTTTTCTTTTGATGATGTGCCTTTTGGTTTGTGATATACCGAAAAACCCTCTCTACGACCGATTCCGAAACTGAATAAGCAGCATAGCCGGTTTGCCAAGCGAATTTTTCAGGAATCAAATTGTTGTGATTGATAAAATGGGAGGTACTACCTTTTATCTGTTTGATTACATCTGCTATTGATTTCTGCGGACTCAACAAGAACAAACAATGAATATGGTCGGGCATACCATTGATTATTCGCACTGGACAACCTTGTTCGCGCAATTGGTCTGAAATGAACTGGTATATTTTTTTTTCAACATTAGGGTTGATCAGTGGCGCCCTATGTTTTGTTGACCATATTGCGTGTATCCATATTTTGTTGAATGAATGTGACATTTTATTTATGGTTTAATAAACCGTTGAAACGGTTTGATTTTGTTATGTGTTTCCGCCATAGCCCACGGTTTAAACCGTGGGCTATGGGTCGCCATTGGTGATTATGATAATGGATTTATCCATTTCCCTCCACAATTTTTATTTCTTCGTCGGTCAAATCGGTATGTATTGGTTCTATGTATTAAAACGTAGTCTGTGGCTTGGAACAATTCATCCTCAACGAATTTTTCAAATAGGTCTCCTTTTTTAAATGACTCGGGTTGCATTTTTTTTACTTGAGTTAGTTTTATTTTGATTGAAAGTCGCGCTCTGCAAATGCGCGTCAGTGGGAGTATTATTTTTTAACAACTTTTTTATTTACAATACCATGGACAGTTATTATTTTTAGAATATATATTCCATTTGGTAATCCTGCCAGATTTATAGGACTATTTTCTATAAAAGTTCTTACTAGCTTCCCTTCTAAATTTATAATTTCAACAGATATA
The DNA here is from genome assembly GCA_030690315.1 of Aequorivita sp. Taxonomy (GTDB): domain Bacteria; phylum Bacteroidota; class Bacteroidia; order Flavobacteriales; family Flavobacteriaceae; genus Aequorivita. The sequence continues at coordinate 1,460 of JAUYGY010000052.1, read as the reverse complement.
AAATCGATATTTTTTGAAAAATGGAGTATATCACTTGTCGGATTGGGAAATACTTCCATTTCATATTTGAGCATCTCAAAATTGTTAATGGAAAGTGGCTGCGCATCTTGACAACTCGCTAAATCATTATAAAAACCTGGGGGCATGGAGATTGGTGTTCCAAGTTCAGCGAATTGGCCATTAATTATAATTGGTGTAATAGAATTGGGGTTTATACCCGTATCGCCCATGCCAACAAATAAAGTATCATTAAGAAAAAATGATCCATACGTATGGCTAGAGTCAAAGCCAATGTCAAATGAAACTATTAAACCTGAGTTATCATATACCTGTAAAGAATTTACGGTTGATGATTCATTTCCTTTGAATACCCAAGCCCTACCCAAGCCATCTACTGCAATGTCTGCCACTGTAAAATAATCGGTTTCCAATATTTCAATTGTTTCGAACGTCGTTCCGTCAAAATAATAAAGAATCCTATTCACCATAAACCCTGAGCCTGGATCAAAAATAACACCCATATAATATTGACTGTTTTCATATCCTCCATTGTTTGTATATGAATTAGGTGTAGGAACAGTTATCCAACCAATTTGTTCTTGGTAATATGTAATTTCTTCTAAAGGATAATTTGCGCAGTAAAATGTTTCGCTGCCTAATTCACCACATAAAGCTAAACCTTTTCCACCGCCTGTCAATACTGTATCGCCTCCATATATTGTTCCGTTAATTAAGCTCCATTGTTGAATTACCCCCATATTATTTACAGACCAGAAGTTTTCATTACAATTGAAATCAAAAGCAGCAGGATTATGAGAATTTACAAGTTGCTCCTTTAAGGAAATAACAGGTTCAACCACATTTGTGAAGACGTTATAAACACTGTTGTTGTATGTTTTTAAGGTATCAGGAATAACCTCTTGTGCAAATGAAAGAGAACAAGTGAATATTGTAAAAAAGAAAATAATGTAACTTTTCATTTCTAAATTTTTGCCGACGTTATTGTATAGCGGTAGCTAAGAGGTTTAAGCAACTAATTTAGGTAATAAAAACCGAAAATAATCTTGAAAGTGTACAGAGTGGAAGATACGGGCTTGGTTTGTTGGTTTCATGTAGATTGTAGGTCAGGCGTTGCAAACACACACCCTTTTTCAATGATTTTTATTTATTCCCTTTTTATTGTTTTTTCAGTCCATTCAAATTTATAAAATCATCATATTCTTGCAAAAATGTTTTCTTTTGATGATGTGCCTTTTGGTTTGTGATATACCGAAAAACCCGATCTACGACCGATTCCGAAACTGAATAAGCAGCATAACCGGTTTGCCAAGCAAATTTTTCAGGAATCAAATTGCTTTGATTGATAAAATGAGAGGTACTACCTTTTATCTGTTTTATTACATCCGCTATTGATTTTTGCGGACTCAACAAGAATAAACAATGAATATGGTCGGGCATAC
>JAUYGY010000041.1 GCA_030690315.1 Aequorivita sp. | reverse complement strand
ACCTTTTTACGCTTAAAGCTGTCACTAAAATAACGATTTATTCGCAGGGAAGCCTCGTTGGAAAAATCTTTGATGTTTGCCATAATATGAAGTTGTTTAAAACTCCCTAAAACGGTCAACTTATTTCAGTACCCGACAGTTGTGGGTTGTGGTTGTGGGTTGTGGGCTATTTAATCACGAATACAAATTGTTTATTGCAAACTCCACCGATTCGTCGCTCGTCGTTCATCGTTCTTCGTTCTTGACTCGTCGTCCTTATTTTTAGTTGATAGTTGCATGTTTGCTTCACGCATATCTTATGAATCCTATAATTTTATTCAACGAGATAAGTGAATTCAATAGTACACGGCAACCCAACGCCTACATAAGCCATTCCTGTTCCAGAGTTTCCTCCATCAACAAAATTATCTGAAACAAATAGATCAATTTCAAACCGATATGTAAAAGGTACACCAGCTATTAAATCTACATATACAATTAGGGATGAATCATGTCTAAATTGTTCAAAGTAGGTTCCACCAGCAATATCATTGTTGTGAACAGAATAGGAGTGGGTATAAATTAAATATTGATCGGGGCCCAATGTTATTCGAAAATAACCTTCTTGGGTAGCCATAGACGTAGCATAACCTATTTCTGGCACAATTTCACCAGCTCCAAAATTAACGTTTGCTTTAATCCTATAGGTTCCTGAATACTTGGGTGTAAATGAGGAACCAGTTCCTAAACCTGATACATCAACCCAGTCAGAAGGAACTGGGTAATCATCAGCACCAGTACTACCCGTAACAATTCTTTGAGGTAAACCTGTTTGTTGTGCAATGTCGGAATCTTCTCTAATATACTGCGTTGTCCATTCCGTTCCGTCCCAGGCATAAAGCCCCGGATATACATCATTGGTTCCTGTGGCGGTGGTATTTGTATTATATACAACGGTTCCAGCTACTAAACTGCCACTCCCGTCTGGATTTTGAACAGGAGCCTCGATAATTGTAGAGGTTAATTCAAATCGTGGGTACACAATTCCTGCGGTACTATTTTGCATATCTACCAGTCCTTTTGGGATACTTGCGGGGGTTCCATTACTAATGGACACTTGCGCGAAAGTGGACATTGCAATTAAAGTAAAAATTGCAATGAGTATATTTTTGTGTAGGTTAAGTTTTATCATGGTTTGGGTGATTTAAAGTTGCTCAAAACAACGCTGCATTTATTCTCCTATATAGGTAAACTCGATTTGGCAATTTACTTCATTCCCCACATAACCACGGCCTAAATCGGAGGGAGGTGCAGGTGGTCCCGAAAGTTCGCTAATAACTACATTGTCAACTGATGCATAACCTGCCTGTTTGACTAAATTGATGTATTCAAAACGGATAGTATACGAGATGTATGGTGTTACACTAACGATGTCGCTATAAGATGTGTTTGTCGTTATGGTTCCGAGGTTATTTACTAATACCAAATTGGTTTCAACCAAGGTTGCTTCGTTTCGGAGATACACTCTGAATGAATCCGCTGTGCCACTTACGTCTCGATGTAGATAATCAAAACTTATAGCTACTGAAGCGATTGAAGGCATAAACCCTATAAATGCTGTAGCATTTTGAGTGCAATTATTAGGCTCACCGCTGATATACAAATGATTAGGTGTACAGGCTGTACAAGGATTAGGGCTGTTAATTGCCCATCCAGCTGGTGAACATTGAGAATCACCATTGTTAGTTTCACCTATCATAGCACCTTCAAAATCTTCATTAATCAAATCAACCGATGTTGGTCCTCCGCCTCCTGTAGTGGTAGAACCATTGCCAATAAACCCAGGTGCATCATAGGCATCAAAACTCAATGAGAACGGGTAGGTACTTCCTGCAACAAGTGAAATATATGTTGTTTCATAGGATTCTTTCCATATACCTTCAAAATGGGTTCCAGCACCTATATAACTTGAAAAGGCTGAGAATGCGGTTGTTTCAAAAGGATACGGATCTCCATCAAATAAAAACTTAAATTGACCTTTAGCTTGTGTTACAAAAATACTGCTATTGGTTTCGGTTTTACCTCCAGCAAAGTTCGCTTTTACTTCAATTCTATAAAGCCCCGAATATTTTGCAGTAAATGTTTTGGCATCACTAACTCCTAATCCAGGAACATCTTGAAAACCACCCGCAAAGTTTGCTTCCGTTCTAAGTAAAGCGGTTTGATTGTGCAATTCAGATTGTCTTTTTTTATAATGAACAATCCATTCAGAACCATTCCAAACATAAATACCTGGATATATATCAGTAATAAGCCCATTGTTTGTTGTATTCGTATTATAGACAACTGTACCTTCTACTATAGGACCGCCCTGAGGATTTACTACAGGATTTGGATCATTAGTTGCTACTAAAGCAACATTGGGATATACCACACCTAAGGTTGAACTGTTAAAATCAATAACACCTTTAGGATCTGTTGTATTAATACCTACTTGGGCAAAAACAATATTCGATATAAATAAGATTGCAATTAAACTAAAACTATAAGTTAAGGAAGTTTTTTTCATCATAATGAATGTTATTCAGTTGATTTCTAATCTAGAAAAACAAATTCAACGGTACAGGGAATATCTCCCCCTAACCATCCCATTCCATTCCCAGAATTACCATTATTTACGAATCCGTCTGCAACAGTTTGATCGAACCTTAAACTAAAGGTGTATGGCGTGTTTGCAACAAGCTCTTTGTAAATTACCACTGTAGATTGTTCCCAAATATCATAATATTGAGTGCCTCCTCCATGTCTGCCAGACCAGGTATGTGCTGGGATATGTTCATCTACCCCATCAAAAGTAAATTTGAAAACTCCCGACATTACAGCAACATCGGTACCGAAACCTGAATCGTTAACGTGGCCTCCACCCCAATTCATACTTACTTCAATTTTGTAAGTACCCGTGTAAGCAGGTGTAAAAGTGCGGTTTAATAGCCCTGGAATGTTTTGATAGCTTCCCGTGGTAAAAGTTCTCATTGTTCCTAAACTATTATCTTGTTTAAAAATTTCTGCATTTTTTTTGGGGAATTCATTAATCCAATCAACGCCATCCCACATATAGATGCCAGGATAAACACTGTAACTGCCAAAATTAGTGGTTGTTGTATTATATACTACGGTTCCAACTGCAAGTGTTCCTGGTAAAGCACCAGGGTCTGGATCAACAATAGGCGTAGCTAAATCTGTTCTTGAGAGTGCAACTCTTGGCAATACAAGACCGTATCTGTTAGTGCCGGAATCATCATTTAAATCTAACACACCATCAGGTGTTACTGTTCCAATACCCACTTGGGCACGACTTGCCGAAACAGCAAAAACCATAACAATACATGTTATAAGTACTTTAGGGATGTAATTTATGACCATAGCTGAGGCTTTTAATTTCTACAGTTACGAAGCAATAATACGTATTTTTCCGATATAATGCAAATTTTATCTATAAACGGTAAAATTTAAGGCCAAAGTTGTTGTGGTTTTTAACTTTTTAAATGTTGATATGAGAATAGAGAGGATAAATTATAATACTTGGTATATTTCAGTTCTACTCAATTAGAGAGTGCCTCAAATTTGTTACGGTTTTTTGGTTGTCGGCTGAAGCTTTGGTTATTGAGTTACTGCCTATTGCTACTGCCTACTTTTCTTTCTCCCCTTTAGCGGTCGGGGTCTTTAAGATAAGTGAAGGCTTTACAATTTATGAAGACTGCTGTGGGTTATTGTTTATTGCGTATTGTTTATTTTTTATTGTTAATTGCTCATTGTTAATTGTTAATTGTTAATTGTTTATGCCTTTGGATGGTGAATTTGAAGTTGCACCACTGTTTTTAATCTTCACTTTCGGTGGTAATTGAATCTATAACTATCATCCTTAATTCAGGTCTTGCAGAAAATTCTTTCTCTTTCTGCAAGGTTTCAATTTTTGTTTCGCTCATTAATTCCAACTCCGGTTCTTGGGAGCTATTATTATTTTTTGGTGTCATTTCAGCGTTTTCTATATTAGTCAAGCTATATACAGTTCGCTCCACAGCGCTAGTTTTCAATACTGTTTCCACTTTTGTAGAAGTTGTTTGGGTAGTAGCATCTGTATTCTGAGACATAGCTGTTAGAGAAAATAACAATAGTATAATGAATGATTTCATAGCATTAGTTTTTAATATTTATTGTATTACAGATAAAGTAAGGTGTTCCCCATTTGGTTCCGTAGCCGGATAAATTACCGCGGTGTGGGTGCCAAGAATCCCCTGTACCCGTCCCTGCACACCTAAGGTATAAGTAGTTCCCACAGTGAGCCCTGTTATCAATTTTGAAAAGGAACAGCTCCAAACTGTAATGTTATATGTGCCAAGACCCTGATTATGGATACTTTGAATTTTATTTCGAGTTCCACCCACAGTTGTACCCAAAGTTTGATTTCTCACTCTTAAATCTATAAAGGACATGGAATTGGTATAGCCATGTCCTGACGCTGTTAACATTACCAAAACTTCTGATTTCTGGGCTTTGAATGTCACTGACATTCCTGGTATATCAGTATAACTTGCAGCGGAAACTGCTTGGTCTGCAGCTAGGGTAACACTATCAATTGAAGGAATGCTTGCAGAATAACTGATAACAGTCCATCGTGATTGATTTATATTGTATTGAAGCGTCACGGAACTGTATTGCCCTTCCAATATTAAATTCTGCGAGTCTGGACAATACATTCTGTTGGCAGCCATAGAGGTAGCGTCATGAACAATAGTCATAGCGTGGGCGGTAGTATTCTCCAAAGTGAGTAGCTGCCCATCTGCACCTGTAGTTGGAACTATCCCGGTAATATTAAATGCCCCAGTGGGTCCAATAATACGATAAAATGAATAAGGGGTAGTGCCTAAAGAAATATTACTATTAACATTGCCCAAAGAAAGTGCGGTGCCCTCCCTAAGTGACAAGGCACCAGCTACATCTAGGTTGGTTTTAGGGTCTGTTGTCCCAATCCCAACCTGTGCAAACCCATTAAAAGGAAAAAGTGAAAATAGGCAGAAAGCTAATAAAACCCCGAGCCTGAAAGAACCAGTGTGTCTCATAACAAATAGCTTTAATTAAAACTAAAGTGTACTGACTTGGAGCGTATCAATAATAGTGAAAAAGAACATAAAAAACAAATTATATTGCTTGCTTCTAGCTACTTAGAAAGATAAAAGCAAATTGATTTTTAAAATATGTTTTGCAATAAAAAACCCTGCAGCTTTGAGTGGCAGGGTATTGAAAGTTTACTTAAAATTTATTAATTCTAATGAATAAAACTAATTATCCATTTTAGTTCTAAACACCTTTACCGTTTACATTTATTCTATTTGACTTTACAGCCAATACTTTATTACCTTCAACAAGTTTTAAAAAATAAATATTTTCAATAAAATTTAAATCTTCATCTGATACTTTTAGATTATTAATATTGATTCTTTCAATATTTCCATTTTTTCGAAATGATGCTACACTTTTACTTAAAATATTTAATTCTTGGTTTGTTAAAACAAGAATGTTTGCTTTTTTTCTTGAATCAACTTTTTCAGTTTTTTTGATATTAAATGATACTGTTTCAATTTTAACTGAGTCGTTAGAAACTTGAGATTTAGCACCCAAGCCTGTCAAAAAAAATACTAAAAAATATATACAAACTTTCATACTAATTATGGTATATAATTTGAAAACGTGCATCGTTTGTATTTGAATAAGTAATATCAAAACCTTTACTACCGCCACCGGCACCAAGAACGTACATATTAAATGTATGATTTCCAGCAGGTAAGTTTATAAATCCAGAACCGCCTAATGTAAAAGATCCGCCATAATAGGTATTTCCATGATGTCCTGCAGAACTACTTGTATATGATTTCGAATCATTTATAACAGGAGTTCCTGTTGCCAAATCTCCTGCCATTAATAACATGCTATAGAGGATTGGTCTTCCGGTAATTACTGGGTTCGGATAATCATATTGGGTTATATTTGTATCAAAATGAACCTTAATTTCAACTAATGTTGGCTTAGTTAATAGTATTGAACTACTATAAATATTTGCAGCTACAGGATTTCCATTATTGCTATTTATAAATAATGCACTGTCAAGAAATGTAGCATCCTCGAATGCTAACTGAGCATCGCTTTTACCCCCTCCAAGAGCTTTCCAAGCCCCCGAAGTTGAAGAACTATTCCAGTAAAAGAACCCAGGCCCTGTTGTTGTATTTGTGTTATAAACCAACATACCTTCGTCCTGCCCCCCCGTAATTGGCGCGAGGGTAGCTAAGTTTGCAATGTTTACCCGTGGTAACAAAACCCCTTTGTTGGCACTTTGAACATCTAACACAGAACCACCGTTAGGATTAATGGTACCAATCCCCACCTGTGCAAAAAGATTAAAAGAGAAAAAGGAGAAAAGGCAGAAAATTACAAAAGCACCCACTTCTGGGCGGTAGATATTCTTCATATTAATTGGTTCTAAATAAAAGCAAAATTGTTTAAATAAGGGACACAACAATAGTATTGAACGATATATGAACCTGCAAATTTTACGCACTATTCTTAGCGTTTAGAGCATTTTACTGCATATTCGTTAGAATATCCGTTAAGGTGTTTTTAAATTTCGTTAAGGGGAATTTTTTTGTAAGAAATAACCTGCTAGTAGCAGCCTAATAATAGCACTTTTAAAACTTTAACATTTCAGAATTGAAAAATTAGCGCAAAATTCTTCTAGAAAGGTAAATTTGGATGTCGATTTGTGGTTGTATGGATAAGGTAGTCCGTGTTTAAAAAACTATTGATAATTGATAATTCTTTGAACTTTGTTCATTGCTCATTGTTAATTGCTCATTGTTAATTGTTAATTGTTTGAGCCTGCCTTTGGCTGATGAATTTGAAAAAGAGTATAGCCGAAGTTTAAATTTGTGTAGATAGTTGGTGTTGGAATTTGGGATTTGTTGATTTAAGATTTTCTATTTCTTTGTATCAATAATTAAAAAACCCCTAGGAAGCTTTTGGCTTGTAGGGGTTGTGTTTTCACTATACAATTTTATTTCTAGTTTGAGGTTTCTTGGTTTGTATTAGTAGAGTTCTTGTTTCCGCTTTTAGTTTGAACTTCATTTTTAAATGAACTTTTTGCTTTTATTGATTCAATTGAATTTTCAATAGTATCAGCCGAAGTATCAACTTTAATTTCTGTCTCTTTTTTCATTGCTACGCTTAAGGCTCTTGGCCCCTCTGGCAATCTTACGCCTACATATTTTGAAACTACTTGCCCGGCTGCGTTTTTAGTATCTGCTCTTGTAGCAACAATTTGCCATGAAAAAGAAGCATTGCTTGTACCGCCCTGCAATTCCCTTACCGTAAAACCATCAGCAGATTTGTTGGTTACAAATACACCATTGCAATCGCCCTCTAGTGTAACATATACTTTTAAAGGACTTTCTGAATCAACATGAATTCCTCTTTTAAAAACAGGATCAATTTCAATCCGCGCTTCTCCATTTACCAATTGGCCTATTCCATAATCCTGAAATACCACTTCGGGAGCCTCTGGGGCAAAAAGTACGCGTGGAGTTCCAGCAGCATCTTCTATTAAAGTAGAAACCACGCCTGTGCCTATAATTTTATAATCTCTCCCAGTACCCGGACCACCATTCGCAAACCCATCTCCATTGCTATTGGTTTTGTATCTCATTCCAACAAAAGCATAACTCGGCGTTCCGGAACTTTCACTTCCTCCGCTAAAGTAACCCCCATAGTAACTATCATAAGAATTTAAAATAGGTCCAGTCGGACCTTCTTTGGGACCTACATTATCAAACCCCGCTAAAATAGCAGTAGCCCTGTTTCCATTATTTCCTGTTATAGTTGTGGGGTCATTATCAGCATCAAGTGTAAATTCACCGCCGTGATTACCTCTGTTCCCATTATCTACCCCTCCATTTCCTGCATATCCAAACACACCTATTTTACTTCCCGTTCCAGCTACACCCGACCCGAAAGAGGATATCGTAATTATACTGCTGTTGTTACCTACACCAATTAAACCAGTTCCGGTACTATTGTTAGACTTTCCATATACCCCTGTATCTCCTGTACCCGCTAGTCCAGATCCACTTCCTAAATAGTTTCCAAGAAAATTATTCCCTGATGCAAGTAATCCAGTACCTGTAATATTTTGATTGACGGCACGGACTCCCATTCCAGTAGCACTATTAACAACACCATAACTACCATATGTAGTACCACTGCCATAGGTTCCATAAACCCCTAAGCCAACAACACCATAACGAGCAGCATTTCCTATAATAGCATCATAACTTGTACTTTCAGCATAAACCCCCACACCAGCAGCTCCAGAGGCATAGCCATTTATAGCATATTCATTGTTTGCTCCCTGAACGGTTAAACGGTCAACTGCTAATGGAGCTCCAGTATCATTGATTACTACCTGCCCATTGGCAAGTAAACGCATTCTTTGGGTTGCTTGTGTTGCAATAATTAGAGCCTGCCCATCGGTAGTGCCTAAATAATTTTGTCCAACTCCCGTTCCTGCAACCGTCCCAGCATTACCCGTAACAGTCCAGTCACTACTTGACACTGAGGCCGCAGCTATACGCACCCATTTGGCACCATCGTTATAGTAATAACCAGGGGTAACGTTATTGGGTGACACTCCTGCTGTTGCAGTATTATAAACAGCCATTCCGGCCACGTTCATTGTGAGGGGTGAAAAACTATTGGTTGCTGTTAAAGCCACCCGAGGCAAAAGTAACCCTCCAGGAGTGGTGGAGGCATCTAAATCAAGAAGTGCATTAGGATTCGGATTTGTAGTCCCAATCCCCACCTGCGCAAAAAGATTAAAGGAGAAAAAGAAAAAAAGACAGAAAAATGCAAAAGTTCCTGCTTTTCGAATGTACATTTTGTTCATAAAAATTGGTTTTTAGTAAAACGAAATTATTATGATAAGGGGCACAACAATAATATTGAACGATATGTGAACCTGCAAATTTTATGCACTATACTTAGCGTATAGCGCATTTTTCTGCATTTTTCACAAAATATCCGTTAAGGTGTTTTAAAATTTCGGTAAGTGGTTTTTTTCTGTAAGAAATGACTTAAGGCGAATTCCCTAATTTATGTAGATTTAAAACTTTAACATTTCAAAATTTTAAAATTTGCACAAAATTCTTCTAGAAAGGAAAATTTGGGTGTCGGTTGTCGATGGAATAAGTCAGGTAATCCGTGTTTGAAAAACTATAAGTTATTGGGTTTAGATTGTGATATTCGAATCTTGGTCTTGGTTCTTGGTTTTGTTCTCAATACTAACTACTCAATACTCAATACTAAAAACTTTAAAACCACTCCCAAGTAAGTTCCAACCCATCCTTTACTGAAAATAAAGGGTTGTAACCCAATAACTTTCTAGCTTTATCAACATTAGCCAAAGAATCCCGTACGTCGCCTTTGCGGGTTGGACCATAAACTGCCGCTATCTTTTTCCCTGAAATATTTTGAAGATTTTCCCAAAGTGTATTCAAACTAATCCTTTCGCCGTAGGCCACGTTGAACACTTGATTAACGGCTCCTTCTTCAGCAAAAAAAGCAAGTACATTTGCCTGTACCGCATTCTGTACAAAGGTGAAATCGCGCGTCTGTTCCCCATCGCCATTAATGATTGGGGGCTTCTCGTCTTTCAACGCTTGCATAAACAGCGGGATAACTGCTGCATAAGCACCCGTCGGACTCTGGTTGGGGCCGAACACGTTAAAGTATCGAAGACCTATAGTTTGTATACCGTATGTTTTGTGGAATACATCGGCATATAATTCGTTAACCAACTTTGTTACGGCATAGGGCGATAAAGGTTTGCCTATGTTTTCCTCTTGCTTCGGAAGCGTTGGGCTATCGCCATAGGTAGAGCTTGAAGCGGCATACACCAATCTTTTTACGGTTTTGCTTTCGTTTTGCGCTACCAGCATGTTCAGAAAACCCGTAACATTCACCTCATTTGAAGTAAGTGGATCGTTAATGGAGCGTGGCACCGAGCCCAAGGCTGCTTGGTGCGAAACGTAATCAATACCCTCCATAGCCTTTTTACAGGTTTCCAGATCGCGGATGTCGCCTTCCATAAATTCAAAACTTGGGTTGCCTTGAAAGGCTTCAAGGTTTTTCATAAACCCCGTTGCCAAATTATCCAGCACGCGCACTTTTTTAACCTTGTGCTCCAGTAAATAAGCAACAAGATTGGAGCCAATAAAGCCAGCGCCACCGGTTATTAGGAAGGTATGCTTTGAGAGGTCTGTGGTGTGATATTTTGGAGTATTCATTTTCTATATATTTTGTGAAACGTGAGAAGTGAGACGTGAGAAGAACTCAAGACATAAACATTTATGATTTTTTCTTAATATAATTTCTATATCCTAAGAGCAAGCGTTTTTTGATCATTCATCAATTCCTCAACTTTATTATTAGGTTCTATATAGGTTAACCTTTGAGCAATTATATATTGAGTTTCTAATTCTGCAAGTGAACCAAGTGCAATATTTATGAATTGCAATAATTCCTTATTGCCTTTTCTTGCACTGCCCTCTGCTATATTTGATGAAATTGAAACAGCTGCTCTTCTCATTTGAGAAGTTAAGCCAAACCGTTCTGTTTCTGGAAACGATAATGTAAGAGAATATATTAATTCTACTAAATCAATACTCTTTTTCCAAACGTCCAAATCTTTATGATCCATTATCTTATTATTTATAGTGAGACGTGAATAGTGACGCAATATTAAAAAAAATCGTTTCACTTCTCTCTTCTCACTTCTCACTTCTCACTTCTAACTACAACCTTCCGTCAATACTATTCTTATCAAAAAACGATTTCACATCAAAAATCACCGAAGGTGTTGCTTTGTGCTTATCAATATCGAAATCTATAAACTCGTTATGGCCAACAGCCAATATTATCGCTTCGTAATTTTTCTTTAATTGCGACTCATCATTTAATAATCGCAAGCCAAACTCGTTTGATACCTCAGCCACGTTTGCCCACGGATCATAAAGATCTATATTGAGATTATACTTTCGCAATTCCTCAATAACATCTATCACTTTGCTGTTTCGAATATCGGGGCAATTCTCTTTGAATGTTATTCCCAAAACAAGCACATGGCCGCCTTTCACCTTACATTCTTTTTGAATCATTAATTTAATAACCTCTTGGGCCACATAACTGCCCATGCCATCATTCATCCGTCTTCCAGCCAAAATTATCTCTGGGTTATAGCCCTCTTCAATTGCCTTTTGGGCCAAATAGTATGGATCAACGCCAATGCAATGCCCGCCCACAAGACCTGGGGTAAACTTTAAAAAGTTCCATTTGGTTGCGGCGGCTTCAAGTACATCTTGGGTGTCAATGTCCAGCAAGCGAAAGATCTTGGAAAGCTCGTTTACAAAAGCAATGTTTATGTCGCGCTGTGAGTTTTCAATAACCTTGGCCGCTTCGGCTACTTTTATGGAAGGCGCCAAATGCGTTCCGGCTGTTATTATGGAAGCGTAAAGAGCATCAATATATTTTGCGGCTTCGGGCGTGGAACCTGAAGTTACTTTTAAAATCTTGGTAACGGTATGTTGCTTATCGCCCGGATTGATCCGCTCTGGCGAATAGCCTGCATAAAAGTTTTTATTGAATTCCAAATTGGAGTATTTCTCCAAAATGGGGACGCAAATATCTTCTGTAACGCCAGGGTAAACAGTAGATTCATAAATAACCACATCACCTTCCTTCAATAATTTCCCAATGGTCTCACTTGCCTTTTGAAGCGGGATGAGTACGGGCTGGTTGTATTTGTTGGTTGGGGTTGGCACGGTGACAATAAACACAGTGGCGTCGGTCATTTTTGAAGCATCGTCGGTAACCGAGAGACCTGTATTTTCGGTTTTCACCAATGCTTTTTTTAGCTCTTCGGAAGAAAGTTCCAAGGTAGTATCGATGCCTTGCTGTAATTGGGTAATACGTTGCGAATTTATGTCGAAACCTATCACTTTATATTTTTCCGCAAAGGCGGCAGCAAGCGGCAAACCTACGTAACCAAGGCCGATTATTGCTATTGTGGGATTTTGTTTCATGCTATTGATGCTATTGATTTTTTTATTCTATGGTTTGTTAACGGCAATTTCTTTTCTTGGTCGGCAAAATTACGGGTTTTATTGTTAAGTGAATCTTAAAGTTCTGAAAAGGAACATCTCTCCCAGCCTTTTTCTTCAAAGGGAGAAGGTGCGCTTGGGCTATAATTCAAATAATAGATACAGTCAAAAGCCCCCTCTTAGAAGAGGGAGTTGGGGAGGGATATTATTTTTTTCTGAAAACCTTCTTAACCCTATTCAAAAGCGTAGGTGGTTTTACGTTTTCATGGTAACCATTGCCGTAGTTTCCATAGGTTCCAAAGCCATAACCGTAGCCGTAACCATAGCCAAAACCATAACCTCTACCCGATTTTTCTTCATAATCGTTAAGAATTATGCTAATGTGTTTCACTTCGCCTGTTTTATACTTTTCGTTGACGAAAGTGAACATATTTTTGTGAGTATAATTGAAACGCGCAATGTAGAGTGTGGCATCCACATGCTTTATAAGTTCAAGTGAATCTGAAACCAATCCCAATGGAGGTGAATCGAGGATGATATAATCGTACCGCTCTTTTAGTGATTCAATAAGTTCGTCCAATTTTTCGCTGATCAAAAGTTCCGAAGGGTTTGGTGGAATTGGACCCGAAGGAATCACGTCCAGATATTCAATTTCTGTTTTTTGGATAATAACATCAATATCTACTTCATTGATTAAATAATTAACCACACCCTTAGAATTATTGATATTGAAATCGTCGAAAATTTTTGGTTTTCTTAAATCAAGCCCAACCAATACGGTCCTTTTCTCACTTAAAGCAAAAACCGAAGCAAGGTTGATGGAACAAAACGTCTTTCCTTCCCCACTTACCGAGCTGGTTACAAGTACCGTCTTCGCTCCTTTTATACCCTGTTTCTTATAAATATATTGCAAACTGGATCGCAATGCCCTAAAGGCTTCGGCAATGGCAGATTTAGGCTTGTTAATTACAACAAGATTAGTATCCATGTGGCTTTTTCCTATTATTCCGAGCAATGGTATGGGGGTAATACGCTCTAAATCCTTAACATTACTGATTTTTGTATCAAAAAACACACGTATAAAGACAAACAACAACGGAATGAAAAATCCCAACAGACCTGCCATCATATAATTTAGCTGGGTGTTCGGACCTATTTGGCCTCCGCCAGTATCCTTGGCAGAGTCTATAATCATTACATCACTAACGTTAGCCGCTTTTACCAAACCAGCCTCACTGCGCTTTGCCAAGAACAGATTGTAAGTTCCCTGACTAAGATTGTACCGACGCTCAATATTCAAAAGATCCTGTTGCTCTTTCGGAAGTTTTCTTATTTCCCCTTCCTTGCTCCCAATATCGCGATTGATGATGCTGAGTTCTTGGTTTTTTAAGCTTTTTGACGAACGTATATTTTCAAGTAAAACCGTTTTAACAGCGTCAATCTTTCTGTCAATATCATTGAAAATTGGTGCTCCTTCCTTAAAGGAATACTGAAGTTTATTGCGTTCCTCGGCAAGCGATAAAATTTTTCCCACCCCAGTAACCACACTGGCCTCCGTAATTCCAGCTACCGAAGGCGCGGGCACCTCACGATAGTCGGAACGGTTAACTAGGTAATCCTGAAGCGTGTTGTAATAATTCAGTTCACGAATAACGGCTTCCTTCCGAAGGTCCAGTTCGTTAAGCTTTGCATTTATTTCCGTACCCTCACTTTGAAGATCGAAGATGGCATTTTTGTTTTTGAATTGGTTAAGCTCATCTTCCACATCGGAAAGTTCAGTAGATTTTATAGCAAGGCTGCTATCAATAAATTTGATGGTTTTGGTGGCAAAAAGGTTTTTGCGCTCCAGCATATCTTCACTGAGCACTTCAACTGAAGTATTTAAATAGTCCACCAATTGTGCTTTGTTGTTCCCGGTAAGTCTCATTTTCAACACTGAAGAACCTTTGCTTTCAGGATCTACGCGAATGTTGAGGTATTTTTTTACGATTCCGTCATAATTTCTGAAAACAATATAATAGGGCGTCCCCGGTTTTGAAACCATATCAGGGTTTGGCATAAAAGTGCCATTAAAAAAAGGCAAAGCAATGGGTTGACCAATTTTGAAATCTTTCGAATATTCGCCGGCATCAACAAATTTGCTCGATTTTTCTCTTGTCCCAAAATTTTGAAGGTTGATATTACCAGCTTTCTCAAAGTCCACACTCAAGTTAAAATTCACTGAATCCTTAAAAACCACTTTTAGTTGCTTGTTAAGCATTTGTGGCTTGCTAGTATCTACCTTCACAAAAAACGGCGTTTGTTTATAGGCATCCACTTGCTGGTATTTTCCATCCCGCAGGTAATCTACATAATACTGAAGCCGCTCCACCACTTTTTCGTTGTGTGAACGGGATTGGAGGGTAATGATGGCAGTATTTACTTTATCGGTAGTTCCGCCCCAGTTGAAGGTTAAACTTGTATTGGTAGTGAAAAAGGGGTTTTGGTCGTCCTTGATGGAAACCATATTTTCCATTTGGTAAATGGGTAGTTTCCGAACATTTAAATAATAAGCAATTGTAAAGGCGATGGCCAAAGAAATAAAAAACAAAGGCCAATGATGCAACAACCTAAACAGAAAATCTTTAAAGTCAAAGGTGGAATGGGTTTCGTTTATTTCGAATTCCTCGCTCATACAGCTTATAATCTAGTGAACAATAAAATAGTGGTTACCAATGCCGTGGCAACCGTAACGATGGTTGTGAATGACTGAAGCCCAGTAGTTCCGGTGCCCAAAGATTTTTGGGGCAATGGGTTTATCAAAATCAAATCGTTGGGTTTTACGTAATAATATGGCGAATTCATTGCATCCAATTTGGTAAGGTCTATGTGATGTACTTTCTGCCCAGCGGGATATTGGCGGATAATAACCACATCGCTCCTATCGCCTGTAAGTTCAATATCGCCACTGTTGGCAATAGCTTCCATAATACTTACTTGATCGCGATAAATTATTTTTGACCCGGGGCTGCCTATTTCGCCATTTATTGTATAACGAATTCCAGCAAGTTTAACAGTCACAAAAACATTGGCTTCGGCTTTAAAATAATCCTTCAATAAAATTTCTTCCAACTTGACGCGAACCTCATCAACCGTATACCCCAGTACGTTCATTTCTCCTAAACTGGGGATACGGATATTCCCGTGGTCATCCACTACAAAACCGTCGTAATACAAACGTTCCTCCCCGGTGGCATTAGGATTTGCATCGCTTATTGGGTTGAAAATACCCACAGTTTCCTGGTCCAAAGCCTTTACGCGAATACTCAATAAATCGTTTATCTGCAGTCGGTATGGCTCTTGTCTTTTTCTTAAAAGCGCTAAAGTATCTGTACCACTGGTATCTTCCTGTAAATAAGTGAGCTGTTTTGTAGTTACACAAGAAGTGGCACAAACGGCAACAATCAAAAATAACAATAAGTACTTAAGATTCATAAAAGGCAGGGTTGTTAATGGACAAATATAAAGTATCGCACGTAATAATGAAACATAATTTTGGGAAAGCGGGATTTAATGGAAAGAGAATCAATGTGAACTGGACTTTACAATTTACGATGTACGATTTACGATTATAAAATTTGTTAAAAAGCCTTTATAAACAAACACATTCACTCACTCACAAATTCACTTATTCACCCATTCACCAAATCACAAATTCACAAATCCACAATTAACGAATCCCAAAATCACTACATTTGCCGAAAATCTAAACTGTGAACTACCTTTCAGTAGAAAATATCTCCAAATCCTTCGGGATGCGGCCCTTGTTTGAAAATATTTCCTTCGGAATAAACGAAGGGCAAAAAATAGGATTCGTTGCCAAAAACGGAACCGGGAAAACATCCCTTCTAAATATAATTGCAGGAAACGACAAAGCCGACACCGGAAATGTTGTTTCCCGAAAAGGCCTAAAAATTGCCTATTTGCCACAGGAACCAGATTTGGATCCAAAATTGACGGTGGAACAGACTATCTTTTCCTCAGACAATCCAATCCTGAAAATAATTGAGGCTTACGAGCACGCAATTGAAAATCCCGATGATTCAGAAACTTACCATAAAGCTTTCGATGCCATGGACGCCCACCATGCCTGGGATTTTGAAACTCGCTACAAACAAATTCTGTTTAAATTAAAAATGGAAGATCTGCACGCAAAGGTTTCCACGCTTAGCGGCGGACAGAAAAAACGTCTTGCTTTGGCAAACGCCTTACTCACTACGCCCGATTTGTTGATAATGGATGAGCCCACAAACCATTTGGATCTTGAAATGATTGAGTGGCTGGAAAACCTTTTCGCCAAAGAAAATTTTACGCTATTTATGGTTACCCACGACCGTTATTTTTTGGAACGTGTTTGTAATGAAATCGTGGAATTGGACGAAGGAATTTTATACAGTTACAAAGGAAATTACAGTTATTATCTCGAAAAACGGGACGCGCGTATTGAAAACGAAGCCACCGAAACGGGAAAGGCGAAGCAACTTTTCAAAAAAGAATTGGAGTGGATGCGCCGCCAACCAAAAGCCAGAACCACCAAAAGTAAAAGCCGAATTGACGATTTCCACGAAATAAAGGATCGCGCAAGCAAACGCCGAAACGACCACGAAGTGCAACTAGAACTGAACATGGAACGTATGGGCACCAAAGTGGTAGAACTTCACAAAATATCTAAATCCTTTGGCGATAAAATGCTGTTGGATAAGTTTGAATATAATTTTAATCGAGGCGAAAGAGTTGGGATTATTGGAAAAAACGGAACAGGAAAATCCACTTTTTTAAATATTCTAACTGGAGCCTTAAAACCCGATTCCGGGAAAGTAATTGTGGGTGATACAGTTAAATTTGGTTATTACACCCAAGACGGAATAAACATAAAGGAAGGCCAGAAAGTAATTGATGTAATCCGCGAATACGGCGATTATATTCCACTGAAAAAAGGAAGGCAGATTTCGGCTTCACAGCTTTTGGAACGCTTTCTTTTCGATCCAAAGAAACAATATGATTTTGTTGAAAAACTAAGCGGTGGCGAACGCAAACGCCTTTATTTATGCACCGTTTTAATAAGAAACCCAAATTTTCTGATTCTCGATGAACCAACAAACGATCTTGATATTGTTACATTGAATGTTTTGGAAAGCTTCCTTTTAGACTTTCCTGGCTGCTTATTGGTAGTTTCCCACGATAGATATTTTATGGACAAAATTGTGGACCACCTTTTTGTTTTCCGCGGTGATACTGAAGTGGAGGATTTCCCCGGAAACTATTCCGATTTTAGGGCTTATGAAGACAGCAATATTCAAGAAAAACGTGACTCCAGCGAAACCGCGCCAAAAGCAAAGAAAGACTGGAAGCAAGATTCCACCCCTGCAAAACTGAACTACAATGAGCAAAAGGAATACAACAAACTGGAAAAGGAAATAGCAAATCTTGAAAAAAACCGCGAGGAACTTCAAAATAAATTCGCCACCGAAAACTGGAGCGGAGCAGAAATAGACAAACAGTCCATAAAA
The DNA here is from genome assembly GCA_030690315.1 of Aequorivita sp. Taxonomy (GTDB): domain Bacteria; phylum Bacteroidota; class Bacteroidia; order Flavobacteriales; family Flavobacteriaceae; genus Aequorivita. Next base: position 23,925 of record JAUYGY010000041.1, on the reverse strand, counting down.
CTGCAGGAAATTATAGACAAAATTGAAACACAAACCGAACGCTGGTTTGAGCTATCTGCGAAAATGGGGGAATAGTTGATGGTCTCTACAGGTTTCACGTTGCAGGTTGTCTGTTGTCAGTTGTGGGTTGTCAGTTGTGGGTTGTCGGTTGTCGCTCTTCGTTCATCATTCGTCGCTCGTCGTTCGTCGCTCTTCGCTCTTCGCTCTTCGCTTTTACTTAAAACTTTTAACTTTAAGCTTTTAAATTAAGAATGATTCACCAATCAAAAAGCTACATAAAATTCCTTCGGCTTTCCAAAAACAGGCACGGCGCGCATTCACCTTTTGTGTATGATTTGGTAACGAAATGCTTTAACGATACAACAAATTATCCCGAATACGAAATTCTGAAATCGCACCGAAAAGCTTTGCAGAATGATCCTTCTATGGTTGAAATGAAGGATTTCGGTCAAGGTTCGCGGGTTTTTAAAGGCAATGCCCGAAAAGTTTCCGCAGTAGTCAAGAACGCTGGAATGAAAAAGAAGCGACAAAAACTTCTCTTCCGATTGGCTTCCTATTTTAAAAGTGAAAACACTCTGGAATTGGGCACTTCGCTTGGTTTGGGAACGGTTGCGCTTTCTCTTTCAAATGAATTTGCTTCCATAAAAACCGTGGAAGGTTGCCCAAATACTTTAAGAAAAGCGCAAGATTATTTTGAAAAATTCAATTTGCACAATATTGAAATACATCAAAAAATATTCAGTGATTTCCTTTTAGAAAATACATCCCAAAAATACGACCTAATCTTTATCGACGGCGACCACAATGGCGAGCGGACATTGGGGTACTTCAATTCACTTTTAAAAAATATCCACAACGATTCCATCATTATTTTTGACGATATATACTGGAGCAAGGATATGACGGAGGCGTGGCAGCAAATAATTGCGAATGAAAAAGTAACTGTTAGCATAGACACTTTCCAATGGGGAATGGTTTTTTTCAGAAACGAACAACCGAAACAGCATTTTGTTATAAGGATTGGTTGATGGTTGATAGAAAATAAACTTTTCGCTCTTCGCTCTTCGCTTTTCGCTAATTCATTTCTTCGTTTTAAACTCTTTGTAACACTTACCCTATCTTTGCGTCCTATGCTAAAATTAATCCGCAAATCAAATTCTCCCTTTGGGGGATAAAAGGGGGACTATGAGTTTAATAAAAATCAGAAATATCACTCGCGATTTTCCACTTGGGAATGAAATAGTTAAAGTTTTAAAAGGAATAGATCTGGACATTGAACGTGGCGAGTACGTTGCATTGATGGGCCCGTCCGGTTCCGGAAAATCTACTTTGATGAACCTTTTGGGTTGTTTGGACACAGCAACATCTGGAAGTTATGAACTCAACGGAAAAGACGTCAGCAATATGATCGATGATGAATTGGCCGAAATCAGAAACAAAGAAATTGGCTTCGTCTTCCAAACCTTCAACCTTCTACCCCGCACCACTGCTCTTGAAAATGTTGCATTGCCAATGATTTACGCAGGCGCTTCAAAAAGCGAACGCACCGAACGCGCAAAGCAAGTATTGACAGACGTTGGCTTGGCAGACAGAATGGACCACAAACCCAACCAGCTTTCGGGTGGGCAACGACAACGTGTAGCCGTTGGCAGGGCTTTAGTGAATCACCCTTCCATCATTTTGGCGGATGAGCCCACGGGAAACTTGGATTCCAAAACTTCGGAAGAAATAATGAAACTCTTCGGAGACATACACAAAGCTGGAAACACCGTTATTCTTGTAACCCACGAAGAGGAAATTGCTGAAAATGCGCACCGTATTATCAGGCTTCGGGATGGAATGGTTGAGAGCGATACTAAAAAGGAAATGGTGAATTCGTGAGTTTGTGAATTCGTTAATTTGTAAATTCGTGACTCAATCGTAAATCGACAATCGTAAATCGTAAATCCAAATGGATCTTGACTTTTCAAACCCCATCATTTTAATTCTTGGCGGAATATTTCTTTTAGCCATTCTCTATTTTTGGAACAAACGCAACGTTACCAATCAACGCCAGCGTAGAACTAAAAATTTCCGAAGCCATTATTACGAACGAAAAAAGGAACGGGAGAAAGAAGTTGAGCAGTAATCAGTTGCAGCTGACAGTAAAAAAAAAGTTGTGTCTTTAAGACTTTTCAAGCATTTTAAACAGTTATTCGTAAATTTGCCTTAAACCTCATACCCCATTCCTAAAACCACACACCTAAATGAAAATTTACACCAAAACCGGAGATACAGGTACTACTGCCCTTTTCGGGGGCACACGGGTCCCAAAGCACAATATACGGATTGAAAGTTACGGCACTGTGGACGAACTAAATTCATATCTCGGGCTAATCCGCACCCAAGAAATAGATCCGCACAGCAAGGAAATATTAATTTACATTCAGGATAGATTGTTTACCCTTGGCGCAATCTTGGCAACCGATCCTGCAAAAGCCACACTGAAAAGTGGAAAGGAACGCCTAAACATTCCAAAAATTGAAGAAGAGGATATCGAACTTTTGGAAAAGGAAATGGATATGATGAACGACTCCCTGCCACCAATGACACATTTCATTTTACCCGGTGGAAATTCTACCGTGTCATATTGTCACATCGCGCGCACCGTCTGCCGTCGCGCAGAACGCCGAACCACGCTTTTAAATGAAAATGAACCCATTGACGAAAGGGTACTGATGTATTTAAACCGACTATCTGACTACCTATTTGTGCTGGCACGAAAGTTGTCCAAAGACCTAAACGCGGAAGAAACACAGTGGATTCCGAAAAAACTGTGATTGGATTGTTGGATTATTGGATTATTGGATTAAAATCGAAAATTTGTTAAAAAGTTCCATTTTTTCCTAAATAACCTATTAAGAATTCTCTTCGTAACTTACTGATTATCAATAGACAAAAAACGTTCTTTAAAATATAGCAGAAATAATTTAGATTTTACTTGACTTTTTGATCTAAAAAATTACTTTTGCAGAAAATTAAACCCTAAGTGTTATGTACTGGACATTAGAATTAGCATCCTATTTGAGCGATGCACCCTGGCCCGCTTCCAAGGACGAATTGATTGATTACGCGATCAGGACCGGTGCTCCACTGGAAGTAGTGGAAAACCTTCAGGCAATTGAAGACGAAGGCGACTCCTATGATTCTATCGATGAAATCTGGGCAGACTACCCCACAGACGACGATTATCTTTGGAACGAGGATGAATATTAATCCCAAGATTTTGGGAAACATTAAAAAATAATATAAAAAGTCTCTTTTACGAGGCTTTTTTTATTTTAAAAAGAATTGAAAAAGAAAAACCACGAATACACGAATTTTTTATATAATTATTCGTGTATTCGTGGTCAAAAAATTTAGTATTTCAGAATTGTAGTTATTGCATTCTGGAAACATAATAAAATTGACAAAACAGTGCTGCCCCGCAACACTTCAAAATAAATTAACATCATGGGAATATTAAATAAAGTACTAAAAGTTTTTGTAGGCGATAAATCAAAAAAAGATATTGGCGAAATACAGCCACTGGTTAACGAAGTAAAAAAGCACGAAGCAACAATTGAAAAACTCTCCAATGATGAGCTTCGGGCGAAGTCAGATTTCTTCAGAAAAGAAATAAAGGTTGCCCAAAAAGAGGTGCAGGACCAAATTGATGCCCTTGAAAAACAATCGGAAAACGAAGAAGACATCAACAAAAAAGAAGACAACTACAACCAAATAGACAAACTAAAAGAAGATCGCTACGAAATTGAAAAAGCGACCCTCACCAAATTGCTTCCCGAAGCCTTTGCCGTGATGAAAGAAACTGCTAAACGCTTCAAAAACAATGAAACCCTTACCGTTACCGCAAACCCATTCGACCGCGAAATTTCTGCCCATAAAAATTATGTCACTCTTGAAGACGACAAAGCCATTTGGCAAAACTCGTGGGATGCCGCCGGAAAACCCATCACATGGGATATGGTACATTACGATGTACAGCTAATTGGTGGGGTTGCCCTCCACGAAGGAAAAGTAGCAGAAATGCATACCGGGGAAGGGAAAACCTTGGTGGCAACATTGCCAATGTACCTCAACGCCCTTGCCGGAAACGGCGTTCACCTTGTAACTGTGAACGATTATCTAGCAAAACGTGATAGCGCTTGGATGGCGCCATTGTTTGAGTTTCACGGAATGACCGTGGACTGTATCGACAACCACCGCCCAAACTCTGCAGAGAGAAGAAAAGCTTATTTATCTGATATTACCTACGGAACAAACAACGAATTCGGTTTTGACTACCTGCGTGATAATATGGCCCACGCCCCTGATGATCTTGTTCAACGGCCGCACCATTACGCCATTGTAGATGAGGTGGATTCGGTTTTGATTGACGATGCGCGTACGCCATTGATTATTTCTGGGCCCGTGCCCGAAGGCGATCGCCACGAATTCAACGAACTGAAACCAAAAATTTACGACATCGTTGAAGTTCAGAAAAAATACTTAACCGGGGTTTTAGCTGAAGCCAAAAAACTAATTAAAGAAGGTGATACTAAAGAAGGTGGCTTCCAATTGCTTCGTGTTTATCGAGGCTTGCCCAAAAACAAAGCCCTAATAAAATATCTTTCCGAAGAAGGGGTGAAACAAATTCTCCAAAAAACGGAAAACCATTACATGAGCGACAACAATCGTGAAATGCCAAAGGTTGATGCCGAACTTTATTTTGTAATAGACGAAAAAAACAACCAGATAGAACTTACCGACAAAGGTGTTGATTATCTATCGGGCGAAGGCGATCCCGATTTCTTCGTAATGCCTGAAATTGGCACCGAAATAGCTGAAATTGAAAAAAAGGGCCTTTCAAAAGAAGAAGAAGTTGCACAGAAAGACGAGCTTTTCCGTGAATTCTCCGTAAAAAGCGAACGCATCCACACAATGAACCAGTTGTTGAAAGCTTACACGCTTTTTGAAAAAGACGACCAATATGTGGTGATGGAAAACAAAGTAATGATCGTTGACGAGCAAACCGGCCGTATTATGGACGGGCGCCGTTATAGCGACGGACTTCACCAAGCGATTGAAGCAAAAGAGGACGTGAAAATTGAAGCCATGACCCAAACGTTTGCTACAATTACACTCCAAAACTATTTCAGAATGTATAATAAACTTTCTGGGATGACGGGTACTGCGGTAACGGAAGCAGGCGAACTTTGGGAAATCTACAAACTGGATGTGGTTGAAATTCCAACTAACCGCCCCATTGCTCGTCACGACCGCGAGGATAAAATCTATAAAACAAAAAGAGAAAAATACAACGCAGTTGGTGAAGAAGTAGTTGCACTTTCACAAGCAGGAAGACCTGTTTTGATCGGTACTACTTCCGTAGAAATTTCAGAATTGCTGAGCAGAATGTTGAGTATTAGAAATATTCCCCACAACGTGTTGAACGCAAAACTCCACAAACGTGAGGCAGATATTGTTGCCGAAGCTGGAAAAAGTGGAATCGTAACCATAGCCACAAACATGGCGGGTCGAGGTACGGATATAAAATTGAGCGACGAAGTGAAAAAAGCCGGCGGACTTGCAATTGTAGGCACCGAGCGTCACGATAGCCGACGCGTGGACAGACAGTTACGTGGACGTAGCGGACGTCAAGGGGATCCGGGAAGCTCGCAGTTTTATGTTTCGTTGGAAGACAACTTGATGCGTCTTTTCGGAAGTGAGCGAATTGCCAAAATGATGGACCGTATGGGCTTGAAGGAAGGCGAAGTAATTCAGCATTCCATGATTTCAAAATCCATAGAGCGCGCACAGAAAAAAGTGGAAGAAAACAACTTCGGAATCCGTAAACGATTGCTGGAATATGATGATGTAATGAACGCCCAACGTGAAGTGGTTTACAAACGCCGCTACCACGCTTTGTTCGGCGACCGTCTTCGTGTGGATATTGCCAATATGATTTATGACACTGCCGAAGTGATTGCCGAAAGCAACAAAATGGCGCAGGATTACAAAAACTTTGAGTTTGAACTTATCCGTTTCTTCTCCATGAGCGCCCCTATTTCCGAAAAGGAATTCGAAAAAATGGACAGCAAGGAAATTGCCGGAAAAGTTTATAAAGCCGCATACCTTCACTACCAGGATAAAATGGCACGCAATGCCGAAATGGCTTTCCCCGTAATCAAAAATGTTTACGAAACCCAAAAAGACAAATACAAGCGAATTCTTGTTCCTTTTACCGATGGCATAAAAACATTAAACGTAGCCACAGACCTTGAAAAAGCTTACGAAAGTGGAGGGAAACAATTGGTAAACGATTTTGAAAAAAATATTACGCTTGCCATTATTGATGATGCTTGGAAAACACATTTACGCAAAATGGACGAGCTGAAACAATCTGTTCAACTTGCCGTTCACGAGCAGAAGGATCCTTTGCTTATCTATAAATTTGAAGCTTTTGAACTTTTTAAGGCGATGATTGAAAAAGTGAACAAAGATGTTCTTTCATTCCTTTTCAAAGGAGAGCTTCCGCAGGAAAACCAACAGCAAATACAGGAAGCACGAGAAGTAAAAAGAAAGGAAAACCTAAGCGAACAGAAAGACGAAATCCCGAATATGGATGAGCGCGCTGCACAATCGCGTGCAGCCGGAAATACACAACCGCAGCGTCAGCAGATCACGGAAACCATTGTTCGCGAACGCCCAAAGATTAACCGTAATGATAAAGTGACCATAAAACACGTGATGAGCGGTGAAAATAAAGAGATGAAATTCAAACAAGCAATTCCTTTATTGGATAAAGGCGATTGGGTTTTGGTTGATGAATAGACTGAAGAGCCAGGAGCCAAGAGCCAAGAGCCAAGAGCCAATATTTGACATATTTTAAAAAAAGAAATCCTCACGTTTGTAGAGGATTTCTTTTTATTTTAAAAGACCTAGGCTTTAATTTGCTTTTTCCATTATTTTGTTTCATTTTAGCAAAACCATGACTCCCCAATTAGAAGTATAATCTAAAACTTTTAATGTTATTAAACAAAGTATTACCCCCCCCCCCCGAAGAATAGTTTTATTGCTATTTTTTATGATTGCCTGCGCTGCCACGGCACAAACTTTTATGGATAACGTACGTGCCGAGATCCAGACCAAAATTCAACATCTTAACCAAAACGATGTTCCTACACGAATCCTTTATGATAGAACACTTCCCCTTTCCAATCTTGTAGGTTATGGGACGCCTTCTGGTTTTGCGCCTTTAGTGCCTAGTACGCCAAGCAGTAGTTCTGGACATTATTTTTTGGCGATGGAGGATCTTTATAGGATGGATTATTTGAATAGATTCACAAATCCTGAAACTTTAATTACAAACAATCAAACTGCAAGTAATATAATTAATATTGGTATTATTAATGCCGATATTAACAAATTTAAGGAAGATGCTGTAGCTATTGGTGCTTTATTGGTACAAGGTAACGACAGTCTTTTTTACGATAACCCCAATTCATCGCTATCGCCCTATAATACCTATAAAAATGTTTATGTCGCGTCAACCCTAAAAAGCAAGACGGGAGCAAAAAATATTTATTTTAAGTTGCCGAGTACATTTTGGAAAGAAACCGCACAATACAGCATTACGAATTTACAAATTGATTTTGATAATGGAAATGGTTATGTAACCGTAGCGAAAAACCAAACCTACTACATACAATATACTACGTATGGCATCAAGGATATAGTTATAAAAGCAACTTTTAGTAATAATAGTACCAAAACTTTAACGAGCAAACTGGAAACTATTAACTATGCCGATGTAATTTCCAGTGAAACCATGACCACCCTGCCCGGTAGCTGCGAAATACCCATTTTCCAAACCTTTTCCTCGGCACCCTATACATTTCAGGGGTACGATGAGGGCCAGGCCTATGCGGGTTTTGGGAGGTATGAAAACCACTCAAACACAACTTGTATTGATAAACCTATTGTTGTGGTGGAAGGCTATGATCCGGATGATTCTTTTAATAATGATTACCTTTTTGGTATAGCTCAATTAAACAGAAATGGTCTTTCCACTAATCTTGTAGGGAATGGTTATGATCTCATTACCTTAAACTTTGAACCCCGTCCAATCAACGGAAAAACGGTTCCCGGAGGAAGTGATTATATAGAACGGAACGCTATGGTTTTGGTAAAATTGATTACCTACATAAACCAGAACAAGGCCTCCAATGCCGAGCCCACCAAGGTTATCGGGTTTAGCATGGGCGGTGTTATCGCGCGTTATGCCTTGCGCTATATGGAACTGAACAGTATCCCGCATGAGGTGGACCTGTATGCTTCAGTTGATGCACCACACCAAGGGGCCACAGTGCCCAGGGGTGCCCAGGAAATGGTTGATTTTGTGGACGACGTGGTACCCAATTGGGGAGAAAACTATGTGGAATTTTCGGAACTTGGCGAAAACCTGGAAAACCCGGCCGTAAAACAAATGCTCTCCAACCATTATAATTCCGCTACTTTCCACAATACCTTGTACAACAATCTAAATTCCATGGGCTATCCGCAACAAACACAGCGGAATATAGCGGTAGTGAACGGAAGCTTTAATGGTTCTGGCACTAATGATATTAACCAAAAATTTTTTGAGGGTAAGGCCCATTTGCTTTGGGTCTTAATTGATGGAAACATTCGCTTAAATTTTACGAACAATTCCGGCAATGCACGGGTATTCAACTGGAGGCTCAAGTTGCTGGGCGTAACCGTATGGCACCGCGAGCGCTATGCCTATACGAACTCCAGCGTGGGCAGTCTGGAAAACGCTCCGGGCGGTATTGCTTCCCTAGATATGCTGGACGAGGATATCCTGCAGCTTACGGAACTTGGGTTTGATTGGTTTGTTGCGGGCATGTCCCAGCATTTGGATACCGACGAGTTTAGCTTTATTCCCACCAAGAGTGCGCTTGATTATATAGGAGACCCAGACCTATACGAAGATATAAACCGCAATTTGGTATGTAGCGTCAATACACCGTTTGATAGTTATTTCTCTGCGCCTTCCTTCAATGAGCCCCATACCTTTCTATCATTGGGTTCCTCCAACTATCTCTTTGAGGAAATAGAGGGAAACCCCCAAGATCCTTATCCCGGTGGCACGGGAACCTACCCTTATGGCGGTGAGTATAGGGTAGATCCCCCAATTGGTATTACATATACATTATTGACGGGTGGCGGCAACAATACTCTGCTGGGCGATCCAGACCCCTTGAATTTACCAGCTGCCCAAAAGGTAACCGTATGGCCCAATATGCCAGTGGGCGCATCCAACCCAACCTGGACGGTTTGGGAAGATAATGATAATTCGCTGGACAGTTGGTCTTCAAACGGTAGCACTTTGGTCTTCCATTATATGAACAAAAATTTTAACTCTGTCATTGATTTTCGGTTCACGATTACCGATGAGTGCGGCAACCAAGTATTTACCCCTGTACGGTTCATTATTGTTGAAGATGGGGGACGGCCGCAACCCATAGAGGATTTTGTTGTCTATCCCGTTCCCGCAAAGGATATGATAACCATTACCAACACTCAAAGCAAAACCCCCGCAATGGGAGCCGTTCTCTACGATATGTTTGGGCAGGAAAAAACATCAAAGAATACTATAGACAACAATTCCATAACACTGGACGTTACCAGTTTACCTGAAGGGATTTATATTCTAAGGATTACCCCTAAAGACGGAAGCGAAGTAATAAAACATATAAGTATTGAACGATAATTTTTTTAAAAAAAGAAGATGAAAACTATTTTAATTTTAAAATCTTTATTTATTTGCACAATAATTTTATACAGCTGCAATAAAAAAGACGACGATAATCAATGTGCTAAAACTGAAAATTATTTAGAAGCAACATTTGATGGTGGCACAATAGAGCCTCAATATTTAGTGGGTGGTGGAATTGGAGGTTACACCTTATACGCAACTAGAAATGAAGAAAATAAGGCGGATTGGAACATAACCGTCCTTTCTGAAAACAACATATCATTTTATTTGACAATTTTGAATATTCAAGAAACCGGGACATATCAATTTGAAACCGCTTCAGAGGATGATCTGCCTCCGCCCCCTATTTCTTATCTAAAAACCTATATTTTTCTTGATGAAAATGTTGAAGGTCCACTCTCATATTATTTCAGCATAGAAAATACAGGTTCAATAGAGGTTATAGAATATAATGAGGAGGTTGGTATTTTAGTAGGAACCTTCAGCTGTAATCTTTATAATTCTTTTAATCCTGATATCGTGAAACGAATAAGCGGAGAATTTAACATCAACCTCTCTACACTGAATATTGATGAAAAACCTTGTTGGCTATAATATGAAAAGAACAATTTTATTAAAATTGCTTATTATATGTACTATTATTGCAACGAGTTGCAATAAAGACGATGCCGACAAGGATGATCAAGGTTGCGTAAAGGAGGAAAACTTTTTTGAGGCGGAATTTAATGGTGAGACTATAGAACCTTATTATTTAGTTAGTGGCGCTACAAGTTTTTACACTTTAAATTACACAAGGTGTTTTGAAAGTGATACTAACTGGTCTTTATCAATTAGCACTGAAAATGACATTAGGCTATATTTATATTTAATTGATATTACTGAAACAGGAACCTATTCCGTAATAGCCGGTGATTTAAATCATACCCAAGCTCTTTGCTATAATGCTACATCCATTTATTTGGTAGATGATGTAAACAATGTATATACTTACATAAGTACCGGAAATGGTCAAATTGAAATTACAGAGTATAATGCAGAAAGTGGAATCTTTGCTGGTACTTTTAGTTGTGAAATGGTAAGTACTACAAATTCTAGTGTAAAAAAAGTGATTACTGGAGAGTTTAATGTGAATAAATCAACATTAGACAATTTTGAAAAACCCTGCTGGCTATAATATGAGAAAGAGAGTATTTTTAAAATTGCTTATTATATGCACTATTATTGCAATAAGTTGCAACAAAGACGATGACAATAAAGATGATCAAGGTTGTGTAAAGGAAGAAAACTTTTTTGAGGCCCAATTTGACGGTGATATCATAGAGCCCTATTACAATCAAGGGGGAGGATTCGGACTTTATACTTTATATCTCCAACGATGTTCCCCGGATGATAACACTTGGTTAATTACAGTTAGAACCGAAGATGATTTAAGTTTATACATTACTGTGCTAGACATAGTAAGTACTGGAATTTATTCTACAACAACTGGAAATCCAAATCATTTAGCAATAGATTGTGCAGAAGTTACCTCTTTATTTATTCAAGATGAAGCCACAAATTCCTACACCTTTATCAGTTCCTCCAACGGAACGATTGAGATTACGGAGTACGACAGTGGGTATGGAATATTGGTGGGCACTTTTACTTGCGAATTGGTAAGTACGACAGATCCTTCAATTAAGAAGACTATAACCGGAGACTTCAATCTCAATAAATCTACTTTGGACAATACCAAAAGACCTTGCTGGCTATAAGCGCTAAATATATTCAACTTTACAAAAATCCCGAAGGAACGCTTCGGGATTTTTTTATTCAAAAAAAAACTATCTTTAATTTGAAATAAAAAAAACCTTCAATGAAAAAAATATACATCGAATTCAAATGGGCAATAATTTTCAGCATTACATTGCTTTCGTGGATGCTTTTGGAGAAAACCTTGGGCTGGCACGAAGAACAAATTGAAAACCATTGGTGGCTAACCATGCTTTTCGCACCCTTCGCAATTTTTGTGTATCTACTGGAAATGCGCGAAAAACGAAGAAGGGTTTATGGCGGAAAAATGACTTGGTTACAGGGGTTTGTTTCAGGAATTATACTGAGTGTTTTTGTGGCGTTGCTAACGCCTTTTGCCCAATATATTACGCACAATTACATTACCCCGCAGTATTTCAACAATGTGATAGAGTATTCCGTAACCAATGATTTGATGACACGTACCAAAGCCAATGAATATTTCAATATCAATAGTTATATGTGGCAATCGGCTTTTGGGGCTTTAATGTTTGGCGTAATTGCTGCGGCAGTCGTTGCGATTTTTGTGCGAAAAAAATAAAGTTTCCGTTTTCTGGTTTCTGGTTTCAAGTTTCAGTTTGAAGTTTCTGGTTTTCGGGTTTCTGGTTCAACCAAATTCTTTCCTTTTTTATTTTTGTTATTCGCTCTTTTCTCTTGGCTCTTTTCTCTTTGTTCTTTATTCTTTTTTCTTTCACCCCGACTCAATTCACTTATAATGAGTGTAATGCGCATTATGCAATGTTTTTTTTCATAACTTAGCTTTCATAATCAACCTTAAAATCAACTAATATGAAAAAACTAATTTTAGCAGTAGCACTAATTGCGCTGGGTTTTATTTCTTGCAAAAATGAAACAAAAGAATCAATGGAAAATGACACTTCCATTGTAACAGACAGCATTGCAACCGACGAGCCTGAAATCACAGAAGCACCTATGGATTCCGTGGCAATGCATAAAGCTTGGGAAGCCTATATGACTCCGGGCGAGCCGCACAAAATGATGGCGGCGGAAGAAGGATCCTGGAACAACGAAATGACTTTTTGGATGGGCGAAGGCGGCGAAGCAACAAAAGCTACTTCAACCGCCGAAATAAAAATGGTTATGGGAGGTCGCTACCAGGAAGCAAATTACAAAGGTGAAATGATGGGCATGCCCTTTGAAGGCAAATCAACTATTGCTTTTGATAACAATACAAAGGAATTTGTTTCCACTTGGATAGACAATATGAGCACAGGAATGATGATATCAAGAGGAAAATATGATGAAGCCACAAAAACCAAAACCTCAATGGGAACCATGGTTGATCCTATAACAGGCAAAGAAAGAAAAGTGCGGGAGGTTTACACAATTGTGGACGACAACACCCGGAAAATGGAAATGTTTGAAACTCTTGATGGCGGGGAAGAATATAAAAGTATGGAAATTTTGATGAAAAGAGCATAAACTTTTTTTCTGAAACAAATATGGCCCCTTTTCATCTTTTGGAAAGGGGTTTTTATTTTGAAGAAATTTTTATAAAGGGTTTTGAAAGTAGTGTTTTAAATCATGCAGAAATACTATTGAAGTGAAACATTACTAAACGTGGAGTTAATAGTAATGGTTTTATTTGTATTGTTATTTTGGTTAAAGCCTTTCACCAAAACTCTGTCTGCATTTTTGGATTCTTTTAACTGCAATGATTTTGGATATTTTAAAGTAGATTTTCTTCCGTTGAAATAAAATGAAAACGCTCCCACGGGCACTCTCACTTTCGCATCTGTATTTTCCAAACGAATGTCTAAAGTTTCAAAACCATCGGCAACATTGTTTATTTCCAAATCGCCAAAAGAACCTGAAAGAAAGGCTTGATTTGTAATGTTTCCGATTCGCACATCGCTGGAATTGGCCTGCAAGTTTATATTCTGAACGGTTTCTATAGCACAATTGTCAACATATTTCACATTCAATACACCTTGTTTCCAAGTATTTATAACCACGGGCGCGTATGAAGCACTGATGAGGGTTTGCCCCCCATCAATGCTGTTTGCTTTAAACGGTGTGTAATCTAAATTGGCTTTTAGGTTGTTTGCATCTGCCATTTTTAAATGGCCGTGACGAATGTTTACGTTGGTCTTGGCGTTTTTTGGCAACCGGATAATGATGGTTTTTTTCACTTTCCCGCTCGTAACATTGCTTCCTCTATTCCCTTGGATAACAATGGAAGTTCCGTGCGGGCTTTTTGTAACGGTTTTGGAATAATTGCCCTCACCTTTTTCCAAGTCATTCTCCATTTGGCTGGCCCAAGCTTCCATGCGTTTTCCATAGGCTTCTCCCCAGGCTTCCATTCTTTTTCCATAAGCTTCCATTCGCTCTTCAAAGACTTCAGAACGTTTGCTGTTTATGCGGCCTATACTGTCCGCCACATTTTGGTCCCAACCTTCTTCGAATTTTTTGCCCCACGCTTCCATCTTTTCCTCAAAATCCTTTCCAAATTTTTTGTCCATCTGCGCTTCAAATTTTTTCATATAACCTTCTTCATCTTTTTGGTAAGCTTCATAATCAAACTGGATGTTCCCAAGGTTTTCAAGTAAGTCTTCCGGAAGCGGTGGCACCTGTATGTTGTGGATCATCGGCATTACCATATTTTCCATCATCGGGCCAATAAAATCCATTTCTGGCATATTGCCCATGGCAAAACTTTGGTTTCCGGCGTTGGAGCTGATGTTAACATTTTTACTGTTACCGCTTATATTAAGATCCCAATTTTTCATCGCGTCCTGCTTTTCCTTTTCTGAAAGCTTTTCGCCTTCAATATAGGCTTCCACTTCAACCTTGTTTTTGCTCCAAGTTTCAAAAATGATATTTGTATAGGAAGTATTCACAGTAACTTCCACATCATCGGCCACATTAAAACTTTCCACATAATTCTTTTGTGAATAGCCCACAGTGCCAAGTAACATCAGCAAAAGGACCGCTGTTCTACGTTTGTATAGCTTTAAATTCTTCATTGTTTTGATTTTTAAGTTCTTTTAATTTGCTTTTAAGTTTGAACAGCAAATCCAAACGCAATTTCAAATTATCGATCAAGGCCGTTACGGTTGCTTCTGAAGGGCCAATTTTGTTCAGCTCGGTATTGAGTGATGTGTATTCTTTGTCCAATTCTGAAAGCCTTTGCATATAACCATCAACCAATTCTTTGTTTTCTTCGTCTATTTTTAAAGATGCCAACTGCACGTTTATGCCGGTCATATAATAATCCTGCACCTTTTTCAAATCTGGCGAAATATCGGCCAGTGTAAGTTGTGGAGCATCAGTTTCGGTTGTATTATTAGTATTGTTTTCAACTACCAATTCCTTTTGTTCACCCATAACGTTACCCCCTGTTTTTGACAGTTGTTGGTAGCCAAAAAAGCTCACCGCAATAAATACAACGGCCACCGCCGCAATTTTAAGCCAAGGAATTGAAGTGCTTTTTTCTTCAGAAATGGGTTCCGAAAAAGCCTTGTTCAATTTCGCTTCAAAACGAGCTTGGTGCCCCAATGGCAACTGCGAAGGTTCTGGCGTGTAGTTTTCAAACATTTTTTTAATATCCCGTGCCATAGCGCAAGTGTTTTAGTTTTTCTTTCAATTTTGTTTTCCCACGGTGCAGGTAGGTTCTCGAAGCATTTTCAGAAATCTGCAGTATTCCTGAAATTTCTTGATGGTCATACCCTTCAATCAAAAATAATTTTACCGCGGTTTTGTAATTGTCCGGCAAATCATCAATGGCCGCCAAAACTTCTGAAACCGTTGTTTCATCTGCAATGGACCAATCATTTTCTGCATCAACAATTGTAAAAACTTCATCGTTTATGGATTCCGTTTCAAGCTTTCTCGCTTTTAGGGTATCTAAACAAGTGTTAATAACAATCCGTTTTATCCAAGCCCCAAAAGTGACGTCTCCTTTAAATTGGCTTAGTTTTTGGAACGCCTTAATAAAGGCTTCCTGCATCGCGTCTTCCGCGGCCGCGGTGTCCTTTAAATACCTTTGGGCTATGACAAACATGCCGTCACAATATTTTCCATAGAGCGCCATTTGCGCTTTACGGTTGCTCTGTTTGCATTGCTCGACAAGTAATAGATCGGACAAACTTGATGGGTTTTTGGTTGCTGTTCAGTTAAAAGACGACAAAAAGAATTGGATGTTGCAATTTATGGTGAAATTTTTGTGAAATATTTGAGAATTAGAATTTTGAATGCCCCTTATTTATATTAACTTTGGTAAAATTGTACAATTATGAAAAAGAAATACGCAGATTTTGACAAACTAAACCGCTTGCTTGTGGCCTGTTTTGAAGCAGAAAAATTGTATTACAACGCTGCTCTTGACGCCCAAACCACCGATTTAAAACGTTTTTTAAATTATATGGCCGTTGAGCGTAACCGTATGAGTCATGACATTTCCAACGAGCTTCACTCCCGCGACATTGAACCTTTAAAAGATGATGTAGAAAAAGGGCATCTGAACCGCACTTGGCAAGAAATAAAAGAATCTTTAGAGTATTTTGATGCCGATGCTATAATAAACTCATGTGTTAATCGGGATCGAAACAATATTAAAAGATATGATGAGCTATTGGAACGCAAAGAATTGCCTGAAGGCATTCTTGAACTTCTTGAAAAACAAAAATACCAACTAGAATGGTATATAAAACAAGCTGCTCAACAACCTAAGAAAAGTGCTTTTGCAGAAGAAAAAAAAGAAAGTCCCACTAAAGATAATGAAGGCGGAAAAGTGATAAACTTAAAAGCAATGTAATTAAAAAGCCCTGAATTCAGGGCTTTTTAATTAATATCATACATAATAGTATTTTACTCATCTAATAATAAATTCAAATTTACAGTAATATTATCCTGTGTAGCTTTTGAAAATGGACAAATTTTATGTGCATTCTTAATAATGCTCTCCCCAGTTTTAACATCTACCCCCGGAAGATAGCAGTCAAGTGTAGCTTCCAAAAAAGCCCCGTCCTCGTCTTCGCAAAAACCAATGGTCGCGGTTATGCTAAAATCGTCAGAAAGCTCAATTTTTTTCTTTTTAGCTATCACTTGCACAGCACCACCAAAACAAGCTGCATAAGCGCCTCCAAAAAGTTGTTCGGGGTTGGTACCTTTTCCACCATCACCGCCCATTCCTTTTGGTACAGACAAATCCAAATCGAGTTTCCCGTCATCCGTTTTTAAATGCCCTTTTCTTCCGCCAACTACGGTAGTGGTGGCTTCATATAATGTTTTCATTTTTTTCTGAATTTAAAATTATTAAATTTCAAGATACTACCTAAAACTCATTTCTAAAAGAACATATTCATAAATTTGTCCTAAATTCACACTGTGGCAGCAACAAAAAAAAATACAAGTGCTTTAAAGGAAAAGGAAGGTGTTTCTAAACCAGAAACACTAAACAAGGAAATTGTGAAGCAGCTCAAAACCCTTAAAAAAAAATCACTCTCTGCAGAAGATTTGATTGCCGGAATTTTAAATAGAAACCAAACCGAACTAAGCCGAGCCATTACTATTATTGAAAGTACGGCCCCAAAACACCAACAACAAGCTAAGGAGATTATTGAAAAATGTCTGCCGCATGCAAACAACTCAATCCGAATAGGGATAACGGGCGTGCCCGGTGTTGGCAAAAGCACCTTTATTGAAAGTTTTGGAAAACTATTAATTTCCGAAGGAAAAAAAGTTGCGGTTTTAACCGTAGATCCAAGCAGTAGCATCAGCAAAGGAAGTATTTTGGGCGACAAAACCCGAATGGAAGAGCTGGTTAAAGAAGAAAACGCCTTTATTCGTCCTTCCGCCAGTGGCGATACGTTGGGCGGAGTAGCTCGAAAAACACGTGAAAGTATTATTCTCTGTGAAGCTGCGGGGTTTGATGTTATTTTAATTGAAACCGTGGGCGTGGGCCAAAGCGAAACCGCCGTCCATTCCATGACCGATTTCTTTTTACTGCTAAAACTTGCTGGCGCGGGCGACGAACTTCAAGGAATAAAACGTGGCATTATGGAAATGGCAGATTCCATCGTAATAAACAAAGCCGATGGTGACAACCTGAAAGCTGCAAAATTAGCAAAGATGGAATTTAACCGTGCGCTTCATCTTTATCCTGAAAAAGAAAGTGGCTGGGTTCCAAAAACGCTTTTGTGCAGTGCTATTAAAAACGAAGGTATTTCAGAAATTTGGGAAATGATTTCAGAATATTTTGAAACCGTAAAAAGCAACGGCTACTTTCAACAAAAAAGAAAGGAACAGAACAAATTCTGGTTGATGCAAACCATTGAAAGTAGGTTGAAAAGTGAGTTTTACGCAAACCCTTCCGTAAAAAAAGAACTTGAAATACAGTTGAAAGCCTTGGATGAAAACAAGACAACCCCTTTTGAGGCCGCTGAAAAATTGCTAAAACTTAACTAATTATTTAAGGGAAGTAAGTTTTAAACCATTCCATCTGCGCAAGCAATCCTTCTTTCAAAGTTGTCTGCGGATTATAGCCCAATAATTTTCTGGCCTTGTCAATATTCGCCTTGGTACGCGATTGGTCGCCCGCCCGTGGAGATTTATTTTCGGTTTCAATTTTTTTCTGAAGAATTTCTTCCACAGTAGCTATTCCTTGGGCAGTGGTACTTTCAGTTTCGGTTCCAAGATTGAAAATCTCGCCATTGCAAACATTTACTTTTCCTATTACACTCACAATTCCATCCACAATATCCTGCACATAGGTAAAACTGCGCAAATGCTTTTCACTACCCTCAAACAACGGAAAAAGTTTGTTGTTCAATCCACAATCTATCAAACGCGTGTACAATTTGTCGGGTCTTTCCCGCGGACCGTAAACTGAAAACAACCGCAGCGAAGTTCCCTGCAATTTTTTTTCCCTGCATTTTGCCAAAACCAATTGTTCCGCAGCAAGTTTGGTAACGCCATACCACGAAGCTGGTTGTGGGGGAACACTTTCCGGAAAAGTAGCTTCCAGTCCGTAAATTGAAGAAGTGGCAATATTTACAAAAAATGGCTTCTTTTTTAAATTATCAGTGAATTCCAGCAACCGCTGTGTCGCAAGAATATTATTGCTGAAATAATCCTCAAAGGTGGAAGTGCTTGAAATTCCGGGATGTGCTGCAAAGTGGAAAATATAATCTATATCGTTTGGAAGTTTTTCTGCTAAATCATCAGTCCGTAAATCCAATTTCAGGACTTCTATATTCTTTTTTAAAAGTTCTTTTGCATTCAATTCTTTTAGGAAAATATCATAATAGGCCGAAAAATTATCAAGCCCAATTACCTCGTGCCCCATTTCGGCAAGTCTTTCCGCAGTATGCGAACCAATAAATCCGGCAGCCCCCGTTACAAGTATTTTCATTTATTCTTCTTTTGAACCAATACTAAAAGGAATTTCATCTCTGATTTCATTTTCATTTTCGATTTCAATTTTCTTCCCTTCACAAAATAACGGCTTTTTAAACAAATACAAAGCATTCGCATAGCAACAAATCCGCTAATTAACTAATCCGCTAATCGACCAATCCGCTAATCAACCAATCAGCTAATAAAATTTCAAACCCATAAACTTCTAAACTAAAAAAATTACTTTTGCAGAAACCTTTCCAAAATCTAAATGTACGAATTCACCATAATTGTACCCCTTTATAACGAAGAAGAAAACCTGCATCGGGTTGAAAAGGAATTGCTGGCCTACACTAAAATAGCCACAAAAAAAACCTCCATCCTTTTTGTGAACGATGGCTCCAAAGACAACAGTCAAGCCTTAGTTGAAGAAATTTGTGCCAGAAATGAAGCCTTTCATTTTATTTCATTTAAGGAAAACCGAGGGCTGAGCGCCGCCATAAAAGCGGGTTTTGATGCGGTGGAAACTCCTTTGGTGGGCTATATTGACAGCGATCTGCAAACTGCTCCCGAAGATTTCAATTTATTGCTGGAACACATCGGCGAATACGATTTGGTAACGGGGGTTCGTGCCGACAGAAAAGACAAATTCGTAAAAAATATGTCGTCCCTAATTGCAAACGGAATCCGCCGTGCCTTTACCCACGATGGGATGGATGATACCGGTTGCCCGCTAAAAGTAATAAAAACAGAGTACGCAAAACGCATCCCAATGTTTAAAGGGCTTCACCGCTTCTTGCCTGCAATGATCCTGTTGCAAAACGGGAAAATAGTGCAAGTGCCCGTAAAACATTTTCCGCGCCTTGCGGGAACGGCCAAATTTGGACTTTGGAATAGGTTGCTTGGCCCATTGATGGACTGTTTCGCATACCTTTGGATGAAGAAAAAATACATCAACTACGAAATCAAAAGCAAGGGATGAGCAATTGGATTGTGTATGGCATTGGCTTTTTGGCACAAATTCTCTTTAGCGGAAGGCTTATTGTGCAGTGGATACTTTCCGAAAAAAGCAAACGCATCATCACCCCATCAGCCTTTTGGAAACTGAGCTTGCTGGCTTCCTTTTTACTTTTTGTATATGGACATTTACGTGATGACTTCGCCATTATGCTGGGGCAAGCCCTTACCTACTACATTTACATTCGGAATTTGCAGCTGCAGGGCGAATGGCAGAAAACCCCCAAATGGCTACAGCTATTTCTTTTCGCATTTCCCATATTTGTAGTGATTTATGCTTATAATAACGGTGAATACGACATTGAAAAACTTTTCAATAATGATGCAATCCCTTTATGGCTGTTACTTTTGGGAATCATTTCCCAAATAATCTTTACGCTGCGGTTTGTGTATCAATGGCTCTATTCTGAAAAGACAAAAACCTCCCAACTGCCAGTAGGTTTTTGGCGAATGAGCGTTTTGGGGGCTTCGCTAATTTTAACCTACGCCATCTTCCGAAAAGATCCGGTTCTTTTTGTGGGCCATATTGCGGGATTGATTATTTACGTACGGAATATTTTTATTTGGAAAAAACAAGCCAACTATGAAAGTTGAAAACAATTATTTGCTGCTTCTGCTGCTTACTTGCATTGCCATTTTCTTTGTAAATCTGTACTCCTTGCCCGTAAACATTATGGAAGCGCGCAACTTCATCACCGCCCGCGAAATGCTGAACGATGGTAATTGGTTGCTCACCACCATCAACGGCGAACCGCGCTACCAAAAACCTCCATTGCCCACGTGGCTAACGGCTTTTTCCGCAGCTATTTTTGGGTTAAAAAGCGTTTGGGCGCTTCGGCTTCCGGCAGCAATAATGACGCTTATCTTGGTTTTGTTTTCATATAAATTTGCCCAAAAACTTACTTCTGAAAAGTTATATGCCTTTATAAGTTCGCTTATAATGGCCACCTCCTTTTACATCGTAGCCTCCGCCCGAGACGGACAGTGGGACATTTACACCCACGGGTTTATGGTTGGGTGTATTTATTTGCTCTATTTATTTTTTACGGAGGAAAGCCACAAATACCGAAACGTAATTTTGGCGGGACTTTTCTTTGGTTGTTCCTTTTTGAGCAAAGGACCAGTTTCGTTCTACGCCCTGCTCCTGCCCTTTTTGATTGCCTTCGGAATAGTTTACAAATACAAAAACTTCAAATCGCGCTGGTTGCCGTTATTCGCTTTTCTGCTGGTTGCAACAACCGTTTCGGGCTGGTGGCATTGGTACACGCTAAAATTTGACCCAGCCGCTGCCGAAATCACCAAAAACGAAACCACCAACTGGATAAGCTATGAAATAAAACCATTTTACTACTACTGGAGCTTTTTCACCCAAAGCGGGGTTTGGACCATTCCCGCATTTATAGCGCTACTCTATCCGTATTTAAAAAACAGGGTTTTCAATAAAAAAGCATACTTCTTCACCTTTTTGTGGACGATGCTTTCCGTGGTTTTGCTTTCCATAATTCCCGAAAAAAAATCGCGGTATCTGTTGCCAGTATTGATTCCGATGGCGCTGAACACTGGGTTTTATATTGAATATCTCTTCCGAAGATTTATGGAATTGCAGGATAAACGTGAAACCATTCCGGTCTATTTCAATTTTGGTTTAATTGCCTTTATAGGAATTGCCTTCCCCATTGGCGGCTATATTTTTCTGAAAGACGGTCTTCCCGGAAACTGGTTTTGGTTTGTGCTACTTTCCATTGCACTTGTTATCATTGGAGTTTTAATGTTCCGAAATCTCTTCCGAAGAAAAATTACAACCGTTTTTTATTTAACAATAGCTTTTATTGTGACAGTTATTTGGTTCGGCCTTCCGCTTAGCAATGCAATTACGAATAATCCAGAGTACAAACCCTTTTCCGAACTGCAAGCGTGGGAAAAACAGCAAAACCTAAAAGTGTATGAGTTTTCAGATATGACGCCCGAGCTTATTTGGGATTATGGCGAAAAAATGCAGATTTTAAAGAATGGTGATGAAATTATAATTCCGATGGAAAATCAATTCGGGGTTTTGGTATCGGAAGAAAAAATGCAGCTTTTTAAGGAAACTTTTCCAAATTATAAAATAGAACAAGTAGCGCGCTACGATATGAACCCAAAAGGAAAAGACAGCCGAACTCACAAAACACGATTATACAGAGATTTATTTATTGTAACAAAGCAGTAATTGCAATGTCCGTTCCCGCGCTGGTCCCTGAGCGGAGCCGAAGGGTCCCCCAGCAACGGTCCCTGAGCGGAGCCGAAGGGCCCGATCACCGGTCCCTGAGCGGAGCCGAAGGGTTAAACCGTCGCTGCCCCCACATCTGCAAAAGATAAAACAGCCAGCCGGTCAACCCGCCAAAAGCCATTCCTGTAATCACATCCAGCGGATAATGAACGCCCAAATATATTCTGCTATAGGCTGTAATAGCCGCCCAAATCAACAGTAAAAAAGGCAAGTATTTATACCATTTTTGAAGACTCAATCCTAAAAACACTGCTGCCGCCATTGAACTGGCAGCGTGTGCTGAGAAATAGCCATACCTGCCGCAGCCATCGGCAACAAAGCGCATTGTTGATTTCAGCACTTCAACTTGGCAGGGCCGCGGACGTTGAACGCCATGTTTAAAAAGATTTGCAATTTGGTCGGTAGCAGTAATCATCAAGGCAACACAAACAACAATCACCAGAGTTCCCTTCCATCCGTAATTCTTAAAAATCAAATAAAGCAAAATAGCGTAGATAGGAATGGACGACCATTTTTCAGTAACAAAAAGCCAAAATCCATCCCAGGAAGTATTTCCCAGATTGTTCAGAAAAATGAAAAGTTGAGTGTCGTATTTTAAGAGTTCTTCGAGCATTATCGTTTCATTTAAAAAGAATGAGTGCAGTGTTTCACCACGAATACACGAATAATTATAAAAAAATATTCGTGTATTCGTGGTCATAAAAATCAATCCTCATCATAAAGCGCAATCTCCCTATCGTAAAAATCGGTCGCCCCTTGAATCAAGTTTTCAGCCTCGGCCTCAAGTTCCTTTTGATCCTCTGCATCAAAATCTTCCAACCATTCCACCTCATCGTTTTCAAGGTTGATGATAAACCGGGGAAATTCAGTGTGAATAACGAAAATCGCAGTCGGATATTCACTATTATCGCCTAATAAATATTTTGGGAAATCCATTTTTTTTGAGTTATGGGTTATGAGTTCAGAGTTATGAGTTTTTCAATTCGCTTTTCACTTTTCGCTTTTCGCTTTTCGCTTTTCACTTTTCGCTTTTCACTTTTCACTTTTCGCTTTTCGCTTTTCGCTAATCGCTAATTATTTCGAATTAATTTCTTCGAAAGATAATTAAATCTAATGAATAACATCACCCCACTAGCCGAAAGCCCTGCCAACAATCCAATCCAAATCCCCATACTTTCCAGCGAAGTGTGCATACTCAAGTAATACGAAATCGGGAAACCGATGATCCAATAGGCTATAAAACAAATTACGGTTGGAATCTTCACATCCTGCATCCCCCGAAGCGCGCCCAGAGCCACAACCTGCAATGCATCTGTAAACTGGAAAATGGCAGCAATAATCAATAATTGTGCGGCAATGGCAACTACTTCGTGATTGTCGGCAAAATCGGTAACGCTATTATAATCAAGGAATATTTTTGGTAATTCGCCATTGAAAAGAATAAAAAATACCGCAAAAACCAAGGACAAAATGGAGGTCAGTAAAACAATGGAAATGGCAACCCTTCGCAATTCCCTAAAATTCTTCAACCCCTTTTGGTTCCCTACCCGTATCATTGCAGCCACACTAAATCCCATCGCGACCATAAACGTCATACTCGCCAAATTCAATGCAATCTGGTTTGCCGCCTGTGGATTTTTCCCAAGAATACCGGAAAGCCAAATTGCCGAAGTGAAAATAGCAACCTCAA
>JAUYGY010000040.1 GCA_030690315.1 Aequorivita sp. | reverse complement strand
ATCAATAACGGTAACTTTATAACCCAATCCCGTTAAAAGTAAAAACGCATCCAAGGCAATTTCAGCATCTAAATAATTACTGAATTCATCAACAAAAAGCAATACGTTTTTATCATTTTTCTGATGCGTATAAATTTCTTTAATGCTTTGATTTTTATAATTTTGAACTGCATTACTAAAACTTATAATTGAAACTTTAGGCAACGAACGTTTTGCGTGGACTCCACCAATATTTTTTATAATATTTGAAGTGAATCCATTCGAAAAAAACCAATTTGATACCTTCGGAAATTTTGAAGCTATTTTGTTGAATTTCGTGCTTTTCCCGAATAATTTATTTGAAAGAGAAACTCCATTCGCTTTATTATATTGATATAAAAATTCCGCTTTTGCGGTACTTATATCCACATTGCTTGGGCATTCACTGGCGCATGCCTTGCAGCTGATGCACAGATCAAAAACCTCTTTTAATTCTTTTGAATTGAACTTATTTACAGCATCATTATTCGTTAAAACTTCACGTAATGTGTTGGCTCTCGCTCGGGTTGTATCTTTTTCGTTTTTGGTGGCGTGGTAGCTGGGACACATTGCCCCTACTGCGTTTTCGGTTTTTCGGCAATCTCCGCTGCCATTGCATTTTTCAGCCAAACGAAGAATTCCTTCCGAATCGCTGAAATCCATAAGTGTTTCAATTTGCGGTTCTTTTCTATTCACCTCATATCGTAACGATTCGTCCATTTTAAAAACATTGACAATCTTTCCGGGATTGAAAATGTTTTTTGGATCGAAGACGGATTTAATTCTCTGTAAAAGTTCATAATTTTTTGCGCCAATCATTAACGGAATAAATTCGCCACGAACAATTCCATCGCCGTGTTCGCCGCTAAATGAGCCTTTATATTTTTTGCAGAGCAGAGCAACATCAGTGGTAATTTTTCTGAAATATTCCACCCCTTCCTTCTCTTTTAAATTCAGGATTGGCCTTAAATGCAATTCGCCAGCGCCGGCGTGTGCGTAATAAACTGCCTGTTGATCATACTTTTTCATCAAAGCGGAAAATTCCCCGATATAATTCGGCAAGTCTTCCAAAGCTACTGCCGTGTCCTCAATACAAGCAACTGCTTTTTTATCGCCTACCATATTCCCCAAAAGTCCCAAGCCCGCTTTGCGAAGCTCCAAAGCCATATTGATTTCCTCGCCTCTTAAAACGGGATTGTGATAACTATTTTTTGAAATATTCAGCGACTCCAGCAAGGATTCCAACTGCCTTTCCAAATCTTTTTCTGAATCGCTTTTTAGCTCCAATAAAAGGATAGCCTTCGGGATTCCCTGCACAAAAAAGCGGTAGGGTTCGTAGGTTTTATTCTTTTTGGTGCAATCCAAAATCACATTGTCCATCATTTCGCAAGTATGCAGATTGTGTTTCATTGCCACAACCACATCATTTAAGCAAGTTTCCAGCGTTTCATAATGTGTAGCCACCATTGCGGTAAATTTTGGCGGCAGCACATCTAATTGAAGTGTTATTTCAGTTGTAAAAGCAAGAGTGCCCTCACTTCCGCAGAGTAGTTTGCATAGATTTACATCTTCACTAAAATCGCTAAAAGCGGAAGTTTTCAGCAGACTATCTACGGCATATCCCGTGTTTCTTCGATGTATTTCCAGTTTCGGAAACTCTTTTTTTATTTCGTTTTGTGCTTCTTCGGAAATCAGTTCAGTATAAAGGGTTTCGTAAATTTTTCCTTCCAAAGAATTCATTTTTGTCTTTTTCAGAAATTCTTCCTTTGAAAGTGGTTCAAAAATGCTTTCATTTCCGTCTGAAAGAATTGTTTTCATTTTTAAAACCTTATCCCGCGTAACCCCATATTGAATGGATGTTGTGCCACTGCTATTATTGCCAACCATTCCACCAATCATACAGCGGTTGCTTGTTGATGTGTTTGGACCAAAGAAGAGGCCGAAAGGTTTTAAATAATCGTTCAGTTCATCCCGAATAACGCCGGGCTGTAGGGTTACAGTTCTTTTTTCAGTATCCAAAGAAAGGATTTTGATGAAATATTTTGAAACATCAACCACAATACCATCACCCACACATTGCCCAGCAAGTGAAGTGCCAGCAGTACGGGGAATGAGAGAGGTGCCATTAACTTCAGCAAATGCGACCAACTGCTTAATACCTCGTTCGCTTTTCGGGTAGGCTACCGCAAGTGGTATTTTTCTATATACGGAAGCATCAGTAGCGTATATAGAAGTATAAAGCGAATCGTAAAAAAATTCACCATTAAATTTTTTTTGGAAATCTCGTAGTTGTTTGGTCATAGCTTACTGTAAATGTAGAAAATTCCTTAACAAAACTTTGTAAAATAAAATACTAGCATTGGCAAGGCCTTAACTATTGCCAAGGCTTATTAAACCTACATTTACACCATTATAACTAAAAGAAAAATTATGAAAAAATCAGTTTTATTAATTTTAACTGTAATTGCATTAGGCTTACAAACCAATGCTCAGGAAATATCAAAAAATGCCATCGGAATCCGTCTTAGCGAAAGCGATGGTTTTGGACCTGAGGTGAATTATCAACGCGCTGTGGGCGACGATAATAGGTTGGAATTTGGTTTGGCCTTTCACGGCCAGCGGTATCATAATGCTGTAAAACTTACAGGAATTTACCAATGGGTTTGGAACATAGACGGTGGTTTCAATTGGTATGCAGGTCCAGGTGTGGGTGCAGGTATTGTGAGTTACGATCGCAAACACAAAGATTATCCCTATGATGACAGATATAACGATTCAGAAGCATTTGGCTTTTTAACCGGTGATATTGGGATTGAATACAATTTTGATTTTCCGCTGCTTGTTTCTGTTGATTTCAGACCACAAGCGAACTTGGGTTACAGAGATGACGTTAGTTTTGACGTAGGTTTAAGCGCGCGTTATCAATTTTAAAACAATTCAATAAATTTATATTGAAAGAAAAGCCTCTCTTTTTAAAGGGGCTTTTCCCTTTTAAAAAAACAGGGAAAATCCTTTTTTTTAATATAGGAATTTGTTGCAATTTTATAAAATTCAATAATTTCATATTATGGAAAAGCATTATGTAGATATACATTGCCATCCCTCGCTAAAACCGTACAGCAAAAGTTTTAAATTCAATCCTGCCAAACAAAATGCGTTGGATCCAAACCGGAAGAATTCCATTTGGCATTACAGTCCGCCAAATTTCCTCGAGAAATTCGTAAATAGAATTGTTACCCTTACCAAATTTACCCAAACAGATTTAACTGCATTGGCAAAATCCAAAACCAAGGTGGTGGTTGTTGCCCTCTACCCTTTTGAAAAGCATTTTTTTGGAAAAGAAATAATTGGTGTAAAAGGAGTTACCGATGTAATGGTAAACCTTGCTGCAAGTATTAGCCAATCGCGGATGAATTATATACGCAGCAACAACGATTATTTTGTGGATTTGATGGATGAATATGACTATTATAAACAGCTTCACAATCAAGTTGAAAACATTGGCGGAACAACTTATACCTATCGCTTGGTTCGAGGCTTTCAGGATATTGAAAACAACTTAACCCAAGAAACCGATTCCAAAAAAATTATAAATATCATCCTTACTATTGAAGGCGGCCACAGCTTCAACACGGGCATAGATATGAATAAAGATATGGCGAGCAGTACCGAAGTAATGGGAAATATAGCGGCAATCAAAAACTGGGAGCACAGACCTATGTTTCTTACGTTGGCACATCATTTTTACAATGAACTCTGTGGCCACGCGAGCAGCATAAGCATTGGAATGTTGAAAAAAAATCAAAGCCGTGGATTGAATTCAGGCATAACCGAGTTGGGTTTTGAAGCTATAGAACTGTTGCTTGATAATACGGATGGAAAAAGAATCCCAATAGATGTGAAACATTTGAGCACCGTTTCAAGGAAAGCCTATTATAATTTATTGGACACAAAATATATTTCCGGAAAAATACCGGTCATAGCGAGCCACGGGGCGTGTAATGGGAAACATTCAATAGTGCAGTGGAACCAAACTGACTTCCCCGAACACGAAAAATGGTTTTGTGACATTGACATAAATTTTTATGATGATGAATTAATACGAATTGCCCGTAGCAATGGTATATTCGGAATACAATTGGATGAACGCCGCATAGGAAGTAATGAAGCCATTTCAGAAAGTAAAATGTTTTTCCCAAACAAGCGGAAACAGCTCAATAAAAAAGCACTTTTGGTTTGGCGGCAAGTGGAGCACATTGCAGAAGTTTTGGATAAAGAAGGTCTTTTTTGCTGGGGAATACAGAGCATCGGCAGTGATTTTGATGGAATTGTAAACCCAATAAACGGACTGTGGACTGCTGAAAATATGAAGGATTTGGCAGAAGAAATGCTAAACCACGCAGAAACCTATCTATCAAAAAAATTTATAAAGCTCCACGATTTCAACAGAATTAATGCTGAAACCATTGTTGAACGCGTGATGCACGAAAACGCAATGGAATTTATAAAAAGGAATTATTAAAGTTAAAGCTGTTTCGTTAGGTGAAGGGCCTCTTCATATAATTTTTCATATAAAGGCACGATTTTTTTTGTATCATATACCATCGCCGCTTCAATTGCCTGCATTTTAAATTTATTCAACACTTCATCTGAGCTTAAAATTTTTAAAGCATTTTCAGCCATTTCATCTACATTGCCCACATCGCTTAAAAATCCGCTTACGCCTTGAATATTTACTTCGGGCAAACCACCCGTATTGCTTGAAATAACCGGAACTCCACAAGCCATAGCCTCCAATGCCGCAAGCCCAAAGCTCTCCTTTTCGGATGGAAGAATAAACAAATCTGTAAAGCAAAGAATTTTATCGACCTCGTTGCTGTTTCCTACGAACAACACTTTTTCCTCGATTCCTCTTTTGGCGCATAGGCGTTCACAAGCCTCACGTTCTGGCCCTTCGCCCACAATAATCAATTTGGCTGGAATTTTATTCTGAATACGGTAAAAAATTTCAATCACATCTTTTACCCTTTTCACTTTACGAAGATTACTGACGTGGGTAATAATCCTTTCATTCCTATCTGCCATCATATCTCTTTCGCAATCGGTAAAAGGGTTGATTTTTTTCGGAATATCTATAAAGTTAGGAACAACGTGAATTTCCTTTCTTATGTCAAAAAGGTGCAAAGTGTCTTCCTTTAAACTTTTTGAAACAGAAGTTACAATATCGCTGTTATTGATACTGAAAGTAACTGCAGGTTTGTAAAATGGATGGCTCCCTACTAAGGTAATGTCGGTGCCGTGGAGTGTCGTTACCATCGGAATGTAGATATTTTCTTCAGCCAGCATTTTCTTCGCCATATAGCCCGCATACGCATGCGGAATGGCATAATGCACATGAAGCACTTCAATTTTATGAAGTTTCACCATATCTACCAATTTGCTGGAAAGCGCAAGTTCATAAGGCTGGTAATGGAAAAGCGGATAAACTGGCACAGTAACTTCGTGAAAGTGAATATTCTTTGAAAGCAATTCCAACCGAACAGGTTGTTTATATGTAATAAAATGAATTTCATGCCCTTTTTCGGCAAGTGCCAAACCCAATTCTGTTGCTACTACCCCACTTCCACCGAAGGTGGGATAACATACTATTGCTATTTTCATTTTTTAAGTTTCAGGTTCAAAGTTTAAAGTTTAAAGCTTTCTAAAAAATCGTAAATTAATAATCAATTGTTTCATAAATCGCTTCCTGGATTTTACTTCGCAAATCGCTCTGTATTAATTTTCGGTTTTCTGCATCTGGAAAAGTTCTGTTTGATAAAAACACATAAACAATTTCCTGCTCCGGATCGGCCCAAGCAAATGTACCTGTAAAGCCACTGTGACCAAAACTAGTCATGGACACACAACCACAGGTTGGGCCCGAAGTTCCCAATTGGGGCTTGTCAAAACCAATTCCACGTCTTACGTTTTTATCGCAATAATAGCAGGTGTTGAATAGCTCCATGGTTTCAGGTTTAAAATAGCGTTTTCCGCCATAAAAGCCTTCCCATAAATACATCTGCATGATTTTGGCAACATCGTTAACATTGCTGAATAAACCCGCATGGCCACTAACGCCTCCAAGCATTGCTGCTCCTTGGTCGTGAACGTAGCCTTGAACTTTCTGCTTTCTAAAAAGATTATCCTGCTCTGTGGGTGGGATATTTTCTTTTGAAAATTTGTTTAAGGGATGGTACATTGTGTAGTTTGCGCCCAAAGATTCATAAATATTCTCTTGCACAATTATTTCAAGTGGTTTTCCATATTTTCTTTCAAAATACTGTTTCAAAATATAATATGGAAGATCACTGTATTTATATTCCTGTTTTGGGTTCAAATCGCTTTCGCGGATATCATTAAAAATTGTATCCATATAATCTCTGCGCATGTATAGATTTTCAGCTACTTGCACGTTGAATTCTTTCCCAGGAATATCTGAATAGTACTTTGAAGAAATACCCGTTTTTTCATCATTGAAAGTATGACGGTAAAAAGGAATCCACGCTTTTAATTTGGCGTAATGTGAAAGCATCTGCTTTAAAGTAATATTCGCTTTGTTTGAATTTTTATACTCCGGCAGCATTTCTGAAAGCTTTGTATCGAGACTCAGTTCTTCTTGATCCACTAACTGCATTACCAACGGTAAACTGGCAATAATTTTTGTCAACGACGCAAGGTCATAAACATTAGTGTCATTAACCGTTAGGGTTTTATCATACTCGTGGTGACCAAAGTTTTTATTATAAATAATCTTTCCCTTTCGCGCCACCAAAATTTGTGCGCCGGGATACATTCCTTGCTTAATTCCTAATTTGGCCAGCGAATCTATTTTTTTCAGTTTATAGCTGTTTATACCTACGCTTTCGGGAGTTCCGTACTGAAGTCTTTTCAGTGATTTCGTTTTTAAACTGCTGCCCAAGGGGAAATCAGTGCCCAAGGAAACGGGCAATACTCCTTTGGCCTCACGGGCACCAAAAATTAACTGGGCCGATAACTGTTGTGTGATTTTGCTGTTTTGGTAAGACATAACCACGCCCTCAAAATTTGCCGTTGTTTTCAAATCGAGCATGGCATAAGGCCTTGAGAAAACGTCGAGAATTACAGTGTTTGTACGTGCAATTTCATAGAGCCAAACCAGTTCGTTTTCAGAAAATTCAAATCTTTTCCAAGGGTTTTCGTTGCTTTTATGAAAACCGATGATTACGTAATTATATTCTTTCAACTTTTGAATGTACTCATCCAAACCAGTAGCCTTTACCCAAGTAACATTGCCATATTTTTTTAATTCCTTTAAAAATTCCTCGCCGGAATCATCCCCAAAATTTAGATAGGCAATTTTCTTTTTTTGAAGATCTTTAATGGGAAGAATGGCGCGATCATTTTTAATTACTGTCAGGGCATTATCCATTGCTTCTTCATACAGAGCATCGTCATTCACGGAATTTAAATCTTCAACCAAATAGGCTGTACTTACGGGTTTGTAATGATTTAGGCCGACTTTATATTTTGCATAAAGAATTTTCTTCACCGAATATGCCAATCGCTTCTCTGTAATAACTCCTTCGTTAAAGGAATTGATAAGAAATTCAACTGCTTTCGGAATATCCTCTGAAATGAGCAGCACGTCATTTCCTGCCAAAAAAGCAGCCAATTCAATCTCGCCAGGCTTTTTAAAATTTGAAGCTCCTTTCATATTAAGGGCATCTGTAAAAATGAGACCGTTGAAGTTCATTTCTTCTTTTAATAATCCAGTAACAATTTTTGTAGAAAGTGAAGAAGGAAAATTGGCCTGTCCCTCTTCTAAGGAAGGCACGTTTAAATGTGCTACCATTACACTGTTTAAGCCTTCATCTATCAATTTTCTGTAGGGGAACAATTCCAAAGTATCGAGCCTTTCCCGAGAAAAATCTACTGTGGGCAAAGTTTTGTGGCTATCCATATCGGTATCGCCGTGACCGGGGAAGTGTTTTGCGCTTCCAATAATTCCTGCACTTTGCATTCCTTTCATAAAAGCGAGTGCTTTTTCGGTAACGTTATCCCTGTCTTCCCCAAAAGAACGGTTCCCGATTATTGGATTTTTTGGGTTTGTATTTATATCAACAACCGGTGCAAAATTAATATGAACGCCCAAACGTTTGGATTGTTCGCCAATACGCCTTCCTATTTTTTCAACAATTTTATTGTCTGTAATGGCGCCCAAAGTCATATTCCAAGGAAAAGCATAGGTGGAATCCAAGCGCATTGCCAAGCCCCACTCTGCATCCATCCCGATCATTAGCTTAACTTTTGCCAATGACTGAAACTCGTTGTTTAACTTGGCTTGACGTACCGGGCCACCTTTGGAAAAGATAATTCCTCCAAGGTGATAGTTGGAAATAAGGTTTTTAATTTTATCTATTTTTTCAATGGGATCACTGCTAAAAATATCGGCCATAAACAATTGGCCCATTTTTTCTTCAAGCGACATACCTTCATAAATACTATCTACCCATTTTTTTTGATTCTTAAAATCATTTTTAACTATCAATGGGCTTTTTTCTTGGGAAAAGCCCGGAAAATTGAGAATAATGAAAGTGAGTACAAACAGCAATTTCTTCATAATTTTAAAATCTTTTTTATGATAAAAATCTATTGTGCCAACTTTCGTTCGCGGGAACTTCCCAATTTTCAATATATTCTGCTTTTGTATTTACAAGATTGTTAAAGACCACCGTATTTTTTGAAACGGATTTTTCCTTTGCCATTTTTCTGAAATCGGTCAAAGTTTTGTAAGCAATATAATCGCCCGAATAGAAAGTAACGTTCATTTTATCGAGCAAATCCACATCAAATTTTTCTTGAAGCGATTGTATAAAGTGTACCGAAGCATCAATACTACAGCCAGAAGCCGAGGCATTTGCTTGGTTTAGCCCCAAAACAATAAAGCGGTTGTATTTTATCTCAAGACCCGCTTCCAGCTCAGCGCCGTGGGCGGTCCATTTGGTTAAGAAATCGTTTGTTAGTTCTGTAATTTCAGCAACTTCATCGTCGCTTAATTTTCTATTGGCCTGATAAATCCATACTTTGGAATCATCGGGCAGGTTTTTAAAATCTGTCAGCATTCTTCAATTATTCTTATTGATTCAATTCTATAAATTCAATTCGTCTTTTCTTAAAGACTACAAGAAGAAATCAATTTAATAGGTTTATAAATCTTCTGCATTTGCAATCATTTCAGCCACGTCCATTACCTGAATATTGTTTTCAGCATTTTTGGCCTTTACCCCATCAGTCATCATCATCATACAGAACGGACAACCGGTGGCAATTATTTCGGAAGTGGTTTCCATTGCTTCCTCTGTGCGTTCCACATTAATATCCTTTTTTCCTGCTTCAGGTTCCTTAAATGCCTGTGCGCCACCTGCGCCACAGCATAAACCGTGTTTTTTGTTTCGTTTCATCTCTACCATTTCAACTTCTAGTTTTTCTAGAAGATTTCGGGGGGCTTCATATTCGCCATTGGCTCTCCCTAAATAGCATGGATCGTGAAATGTGATTTTTTTTCCTTTAAATTTTCCACCTTCCACTTTCAGCCTTCCTTCATCCAAAAGTGATTTTAGGAATTGGGTGTGGTGCATAATTTCATAATTTCCGCCAAGTTCGGGATATTCGTTTTTAATTGTGTTGAAACAATGCGGGCAGGCAGTAACAATTTTCTTTATTTCATATCCATTTAGTACTTCTATATTTGTCATAGCCTGCATTTGGAAAAGGAATTCATTTCCAGCTCTTTTTGCAGGATCGCCGGTACAGCTTTCCTCAGTTCCCAAAACGGCGAAATCTATATTTGCTTTGTGAAGTAGCTTAACAAAGGCTTTAGTTATTTTTTTTGCACGGTCGTCAAAACTCCCTGCACAGCCTACCCAGAACAATACTTCGGGCTGTTTACCTTGGGCCATATATTCGGCCATTGTTGGGACTTTTATTTGTTCACTCATTTTTAATAGTTTCAGGTTTCAAGTTTCAAGTTCCAACCCTGCGACTGCGCTCAGGCTGACAATTTATGTTAATCTTCAAAAACTTCTATGGTTACATCTTTTTCCACCAAATCGGTGAATTTTCCTTTGTAGCGTGTTGCTCTCACCAAATGGTTGTCCACCCAATGATAATTACCGCCACGTGGCTTTCCCATCAACATTGTGTGATATTTGAAACCGTGTTTTTGAAGCCATGTTTCTGTTATTTCTCTATGGGCTTCAGTCCGTGAGGTGAAAAAACAAATCATATGGCCTTCGTCATACCATTTGTTCAAGGTTTTCAGTGCATCGGGAAAGGGTTCACAGGTTGCCATTCTTTCAGGTTCCTCGTTTGGAATATCATCTGTAATGGTTCCATCTATATCAATCAAGTAGTTTTTTATCCCTTCGGGAAGAATTGGGCTCACGTGTTCGCCTTTTTCCACTTTCTCGTGCAGCATTTTTTCTACTTCTTCTTTCTTCATTCTATTTGATTTTTAATTCAATAAATCGAATTAATTCCTAATTTTCATCTTTCCAGTTCAAGCGGTCCATTTGGTTGTATGGCCACGGGGCGCCATTGTTTTCAATATTTGTCATTGCAACGTTCAGTTCTGTTGGCGCGGCAGATTGCTCCATTACCAAATATTGGCGCATATCCATAATAATACTCAGCGGATCAATACTCACGGGACAAGCTTCCACACAGGCATTGCAAGTGGTACAGGCCCAAAGTTCTTCACGGGTAATATAATCGTCCAGCAATTGTTTTCCATCTGGTTTGAACTCACCATTTTTGTTGATGTTCTTCCCTATTTCTTCCAAACGGTCGCGGGTATCCATCATTATTTTTCGGGGCGAAAGTTTTTTTCCTGTAATATTTGCGGGACATTCACTGGTACAACGGCCACATTCGGTACACGTATATGCGTTTAGCAATTGAATTCTGCTTAAATCCATCACATCGCTAGCGCCAAATTTTGCTGGGGCTTCGGTTGTCCCTTCCGCAGGTGCAGCAAATGGATCTACGTTTGGATCCATCATCATTTTCACTTCGTTTGTAACAGAATCTAAGTTTTTGAATTTTCCTTTTGGAACCACTTTTCCGAAGTAAACATTTGGGAACGCCAATAGAATGTGAAGGTGTTTCGAAAAGTACAGATAATTCAAAAACACAAGAATACCTAAAATATGAAGCCACCAAGCGCCTCGCTCTATGGCGATGAGCGTACCTTCGGAGAGTCCGTTAAAAAGTGGAGCGATAAATTGGCTTATTGGGAATGATCCAGCTTCCGCATAATGTGCTGCACCCAATTCCTGTAAAGATTGGTCGGCCGCATTCATTGTTAGAAATAGCACCATCAAAACCATTTCAAAGTAGAGAATAAAATTTCCATCGTTTTTTGGCCAACCTTTCATTTCGTTTGCCCAAAAACGTTTCAATTTTTGGATGTTCCTTCGGGTCCAAAATAGAATGACCCCAACTAAAACGAGGAAAGCCAACACTTCAAACGAAGCAATCAAAAAGTTGTAAAGTCCAGTGGGCATTACTGTTGAAAGGATTCGGTGTGTGCCGAAAATACCATCAATAATAATTTCCAGCACTTCAATATTTATAATGACAAAACCTACATAAACAATTAGGTGAAGCAACCCGGGTATGGGACGGACAACCATTTTTGATTGGCCCAGTGCAATGCGAACCACATTGCTCCAGCGTTGCCCCGTATTATTTGAAGCGTCCACTTTTTGACCCAATTTTATATTTCGGATTATTTTACGGATGTTGATGGTAAAATATCCTATACCAACCACTAGCGCGATTGTGAAAAGTATATTCGGAATGTACTGCATGGTTTATTCGTCTGGGTTGTCCGGCGATTCGTATTCTTTGTTGTTTTTTCCAAAAACAGAAATGTGCACGTATCGTTTTGGGTTCAGTTTCAGGTCTTGTAGAAGCTCTTCCAATTGTCTTGAAGCACCTTCTAAATTTTCGTACAGTTTATCGTCCTTTAAAAGCTTTCCGATGGAACCTTTACCACTATCAACGCCATCCACAATTTGATTCATTTTATCCACCACGTTCTGTAAATCTGAAACCAATTTTCCAGTTTCCAGTTGCGATAAGGAATCTGTGAGCTGTGAAAGATTATTTGCTGTTTTGTCCAAATTGGTAAATGTATTGTCCAATTTCCCAGTGTTGTTTGCAAGAATATGATTTAAGTTTTCAGAAACCCCAGAGAAGGAATTAAGTGTTTTATTGAGGTTTTCGATGGCTTCCTTTAAATTTTTTCGAGTGCCTTCATCTACAATTGCCGTATAACTCAAAAGCAATGTATCAACGGTAGCGAGGGTGTTATTCACTTTTTTCTCTAATGGCCCCAGCGCTTTTGTTACGGCTGTCAACATCCCATCTTCCACATCACCACGAAGCGTATCACCGCTTTTCGCGATGTTGTTTGCATCGTATTCTGGAAAAATTCCTAGGGATTTTCCACCAATAAGTCCCGCGCTATAAATACGGACAATACTGTTTTTCGAAAAATCGAAATCTTTTTCAACGGTAAATTTCACGATCAATCCCCCTTGGGAATTGGCAAATGTAATATCCTGCACTTTCCCAACGGTAAGCCCGTTAATAGTAACGGGGGCGGCCTGGGCTAGCCCTTCCACATTATCATATTTCACAAAAAATTCTCGATTTTTGTCTAACAGGTTAGTTCCTTTTAAAAAACTGTACCCAAAAATCAATAATAATATGGCGCCAATGGCGAGGATTCCGGTTTTAACTTCTTTCGATAGTCTCAAGATTGCAATTTTAGATTTTCAACAAATTTAAGTGATAAATATAAAGAAAGCCCTTTAATTGGCTTTCGATTTTAACACTTCGGCTACATTTACTTTTTTCCCTTTTTTAAAGGCCACAATATAAGCTGATGGATATCCTTTTTGTTGTGCAAAGGTTTTCATTATCTGAATTTTATTGAAGTCAGAAGTTTCTCCATAGTAATATTTATAAAGCTTATCTTCCTTTTCACGGCTTATATCTTTTAAGCCCATAAAATTACTGGGCTTAGTATCCAGTTTTCTGCCGGAGGCGGCCAATTGAACCTTAAAAATCACACCCTCATATAGATCTTCTTTTGTGGCCTCAATGGTTTTATCTACTTGCATCTGCTCAATTTCGGGATCCCTTATTTTTTCATTGGAAACCGAAATACTGCTTATATACGTTTTGATGGCATTGCCTATCTCGCGCGCCATTTCAGTTTGTCCTTTTGCAGAATTTAGATATGCACCTTCCTTTACGTTGGTAAGAAATCCCGTTTCAATCAAAATACTGGGCATATATGTGCTGTGCAAAACCCAAAACCCCGCTTGTTTTACACTGCGGTCATTCTGTTTTAGGTTGTTTATTATATTATTTTGAACTAAACTTGCCAACAAAATGCTTTGATCCAGATATTCTTCCTGCATTAATACCATCCCAATCAATGATTCTGGGGCGTTGGGATCAAACCCACCGTATTTTTCTTCGTAATTGTCTTCCAAATAAATAACTTCATTTTCCTTTTTGGCAACCTCAAAGTTTGCTTGGCTTTTATGGAGGCCAAGAACAAAGGTTTCTGTGCCAAAAGCTTGGCTTTTATGGGCGTTGCAATGCACCGAAACAAAAAGGTCTGCATCAGCCCTATTCGCTATCGCGGCACGCTCACGTAATTCAACAAACACATCCGTTTTGCGGGTGTATATTACTTTTACATTGGGGAGTTTCTCAAGCTCTGCGCCTACTTTTAAAACAATATTCAGCGATATTTCTGACTCTTTATAACCATTGCCTTTATTTCCGTGGTCATGCCCACCGTGGCCGGCATCTAAAACCACCACAAATTTTTTAATTGGATTTTCAGCCGCAAAAGCGGAGAATGAAAAGAATGAAAGACTTATAATTAATACGAAAGAAGAAAATATTTTCGTTTTCATCTGGATAAAATATTTGGATAAAGAGGAAGGTGGAATGGCCAGATTATACATTTTTTATTGGTTTGCAACTAGTTATTGGGCATTTCATGTACCTGTTAACGATTAATGGAATTTGATATTTTAAAAAAATGATTTAAAAAAACGTTACCGAAAAAATATGTTTATTTTTGACCGTTTCAAATACTGAGCCAAATCTACAAAATAATAGCATCGTAGCATTGCAGACCAACAGGCATTACTTAACAATCTTCTTAACAACCCTGCTTCTATGCAGCGCAGTTTTGCATGCACAGGACATTCCGCCGAAAAATGCAGCGAATATTCCAAGGACCACAAAAGATGATACAATTTCAGTAAACCTGAAACCTGTTATAGACGAAATAAACGAAGAGGCCCAAGATACCGTAAAGACCGATTCCATAATCCCACCACAGGAAACCTTGACCGATGTGGTGGAATATTACGGGGACGATTATGTGCTATTGAACCGAAAGGAAAACAAAGTATATATGTATAACAAAGCCTTCATAATTTATGGCGATATGCGCATAGATGCTGGCTTGATAATCCTGGACTACAACAAAAACGAAGTATATGCAAAGGGAATAGACAGCGCCGGTGTTTACAGCCAACGCCCTATTTTTGTACAGGCAACCAATCGGGTGGAACCAGATTCCATTCGGTATAATTTTGATTCGGAAAAGGCGCTGGTCTATAATAGCAGGACGGAACAAAATGGCTTCAACGTTATTGCCGAAGTGACTAAAAAAGTGAACGATTCTGTAGTATATCTACGGAATGTAAAGTTTACAACTTCAAAAAACATTGATGATCCCGAATATTATTTTTACACCCGAAAGGCGAAGTTCGTTCCGAAGAAAAAAATAGTAACAGGACTTACAAATATGTACATTGCAGATGTGCCAACGCCCATTGGGCTTCCGTTTGCGTATTTTCCGCTGACGGAAGAACGCACTTCGGGTTTTATTATTCCTTCGTTTGGACAAAATAACAACCGTGGGTTTTTCCTGCAGAACGGTGGGTATTATTTTGCCATTAATGACTATTTGGATTTTAGTTTGCTGGGCGATTATTACACCAACGGAAGCTATGCCTTGCGCGGGGAAACAACCTATGCCCTTCGGTATAAATTTAAAGGAAATTTAAGTGCCCGTTTTGAAAGTCTTATAAATGAAGAGCGGGGGTTTCCCAGATTTGAAGAATCACGCATTTACAATATTCGCTGGACGCATTCACAGGATACTAAAAGCAGCCCAAATTCCAGGTTTTCGGCTTCGGTGAATATAGGTAGCAGTAAATATTTTACAGAATCCATCAACCAAACCAACAATGCCAGTGCGCTGGTAAATACCTTGAGTTCCTCTATTTCCTATTCAAAAACATTTGAGGGCGAACCGCAGGTAAACTTATCAGTAGCAGCCACACATTCCCAAAATACCCAGACCCAGCAAATATCCATGTCATTGCCAAACTTGAATGCCAGTGTTTCAAGAATTTATCCGTTCGCACCAAAGGATGGCACTAAAAAAGGCATCATTCAAAACATAAACTTTCAATACGATCTTACGGCCGAAAATAGAATACAGACCACCGATTCGCTTTTCTTTAAGCCAGAAATGTTCAACGCCGCACAGATTGGCGCACAGCATAATATTCCCTTAACAACCAACTTCAAGATTTTTAAATATTTAAGCGCTTCTGCTGGAACTAATTTCCGTGAAACTTGGGTGTTGAAAAGCACGCGACAACGCTATGACGAAACCGTAAACAATGGTTTGGGCGGAATTGTTAGGGACACTGTTGCTGGCTTTGAAAGTTACCGTACTTATAATTTTTCAACCAGTTTGGGAACTACTATATACGGTCTTTTCAATTTTGGAACCGACAGTAAAATACAGGCCATCCGCCATGTGGTTCGCCCTTCCATCGGCTATAACATCAATCCGGCTTTTGATAGGTATTATGATGAATTTCAAATTCCTCTAACAGCAAATGAGGCAGCAGGTGAAATAGTTCAATATTCCCGTTTTGAAAATACGCTTTATGGCCCTCCTGGCAAAGTGTATTCCAGCAGTATCGGGATGTCTCTAAGCAATACGTTTGAAGCAAAGGTGAAGGATCGGGATACCACCGCCTTGGAACCCAAAAAAGTTACGTTGCTGAACAACCTTAATTTTTCTACTGCATATAATCTTGCTGGCGATTCGTTGCAATGGAGCCCACTGCAGTTTACCGGTAGCATCCCCATTATTCCGAAATTGGATTTTAACTTTAGTGGAACGCTGGATCCGTACGCTTTGGATAACAACAACAATAAAATTGATGTTTTCAATATTGATAATGGGGGAAGCCTTTTCAGACTTACCAATGCCAATGCCAGCATCAATTTCTCTTTCTCTAGTAAAGATTTTGAAAAGAAAACTAAGGAAACAGACCGTTTAGAAAACGAAACCCTTCGCAATGGCGGGCGTCCCGATGATCTTTTTGGGGAAGCCTCAGATATTTATGACGGTCAAATCTATAAAGAGGATGAAGAAGATGAGGAAGACAAAACCAATATTGAATGGTACAATTACAGCATTCCTTGGGACGTGCGCTTTGCATACACCATAACCTATGGCAACAGCCAGCGGCAGAACGAAATTTCAAGTCAATCGTTTATGATGAGTACCAACATGGAGCTTGCGCCACGATGGACGGTGGGCGTTTCCTCTGGGTATGATTTTAAGAACAAAGGCGTTACACTTACGCAATTCCGTTTCCAGCGCGATTTGGAAAGTTGGCAAATGAGCTTTAACTGGACACCCATTGGCAGCATCAACACAGCTTGGTATTTCTTTGTAGGGATAAAATCTTCGGTGCTTAGTGATATTAAATATGATAAGCGCAGGGAGAGCGATAAAAGGCTTTAAATTAATTAATAATGTGTAATGAATAATTAGTAATGAATAATTAGTAATGAAATTTTATTATTTACTCACTACTCACTACTAAATACTATTAAAAAATGAAAACAATAATCACCACTTCCAACGCCCCCGCCCCAATCGGCCCATACAATCAAGCTATACTTAAAGGAAACATGCTTTACACATCTGGGCAGATAGCCATTGACCCAAAAACGGGGAACTTGGTTACGGACGATATTAAAACCGAAACCAAACAAGTGATGGAAAATCTAAAAGCCATCCTTACCGAAGCAAAAATGACGTTTGAAAACGTACTGAAAACCACCATCTTTATTAGTGATATGCACAATTTTGCTGCTATCAATGAGGTGTATAGCGGTTATTTTAATGAAGCCACAGCCCCAGCCCGCGAAACTGTAGAAGTTGCGAATCTGCCGAAATTTGTGAATGTGGAGATTTCTGTAATTGCTTCGTTTTAAGCTAATAATTGTAAAAATTAAAGACTCTACTCCCCTTCTTCCTCCGTTTTTTTGCCCTCTTGTGTAAAATCAATAGGAGCACTATCCTCTGGAATTATTGGCTCTTCAGATTCCAAGGTCATTTTTTTATTGAAAAGCTTTTGATAAAGTTCCCGAAAGGTATTGAAATCTACGGAATACGAAATCCCTGTACCCTGCTCAAATATTTGGTCTTCCCCAATAAATTGTAAATCTGCCTGACGATTAAAGAATTTCATCCGCAAACTTCCGTCGTCATTTATTAGCCACTGAACCTCTATATCGCCCGCAACTGAGGTTTCATTTGCGCCACCCACAGGCACGCCCACTTTCCCATTTATAAGAATACGTTCATTTATCTGTGTGGAAAGCGTAATACCAAAACGATCTGCTGTTTCTTGATTTGGGGTTCTGTTACCCACAGAATAATCTAAACCAACACGGAATTTGCCGTCCTCATCTGCAAAAAGGTTGTTCACCAACCCAGAAACTCTATCGGCCAAGGTTCCTGCAAAAGCGTTGGAGCCAGCGTAATTATCATTTACAAACGAGTTTGAAGCCAATAAGAAAAGTGCCTGATTCTGCATTTGCTCCTGATTTTGCAATTTGTACTGCAGCTCACTTTTTAAAGTAGAACTAACTCTTGGAAAATCTATGCTAAAGGACAGTTCCGGTTGTGCAAGTTCGCCTTCCAAGCCCACATAAACTTCCACAGGTATTTTTGTGTTGATGGAAGGATTGTCCAACAATACTGATGGGTTTGCCTGAGTTTTATATACAGCGCTCAAGTTTAGATTGGCACGTTCAGGGGCGCCGTCCCAAGTTATATTCCCTCCGGGAACTACTTCTATATTCCTCTGAATTATGCCGCCATACCTAAAATCAAACTGCCCTTCATACACTTGAAAATCGCCATACATTTGGAATTTTCCGTTGGTGTTTATTTCAATAAGTAGAATACCCGCCCCGCGACCCTTTAATGTGGAATTGTTCACTTTGTCCACCACTACTTCTACTTCGGCGTTTTTGTTAATGTCCAATTCAAAGTAAAGACTGAGTCCTTTCACTTCTTCTGAAACTGTGGCTTCTCCCTTGATGCGAGCTTCCTTTTCTTCGGGAGAAAGGAAATGCACAAAGGAATCGTCACTTATAGATTCTGTATCACTTATTGGTATTTTGAAGGTCGTGCCCGCTTCCGTAGTGGCGTTTACGTCAATTACAAGTTCATCGATTGGGCCTCTAATGGAGGCATCTCCACTTATAAAAGCTGTTCCGTAATAAAGGGCATATTCATCCTGCGGCGTGTCCAGAACAAGCAACCGCTCTGGGGCGTCAATATTCAGGTTCAATTCCCAGTTACTGAAATTTGTGTGGGTGGCATTTCCAGATAACAATCCTTCGGTCTTGTATTTTGTATCGGTAATTTCGGTATAACCAATTTGCAATTTGTTTTTGGTTACAATAATCTGCGCATTATTTTCAATATCAAAATCAGTATTTAATTCCGGAATTTTTAACCCGCTGTTTTCCAGTGAAAACCGTCCCACAATGTCCGGAGATTTATAATTTCCGGAAACTTTTGCATTGCCGGAAATAAGCCCGCGAATATTGGTAATTACCTCCCCACCAAACGGACTGAATGCCTCCATGTTGAATTGGTTTAAATCTACATTAAGCTGAATTTGTGGGTTTTTGGATGAAACATCAATCTCTCCAACTGCGTTAATTGATCTCACATCGTTATTCGTGAGCGTTGTATTAATCCGGTATTTTGTAAGATCCTCGTTCCCATCAATTTTTAAGCTTAAATCGCCAAAAGGGGTTTCATTAATATTCACATTATCAATCGTTATGCTACTATTTGGATAATATGCACCATTTTTTTGAAGAAAATCAAAGGTTCCGTTCATATTTCCGTTAAGGCGCAAACTGTCTATTTCGGGTGTTATTTCTCCAATATTTACATCTTTGAAACGTACTTTTAAATCCTTATAAGTAGAATCGCGCAACACGCCTGCCATCTGAATAAGTTGCTGTTCGCGGCTTAAAACCAAGGAATCTATACGGATCTCGGTGAAATTATCGTCAAAAACAACTTTGTTCATTCGGTTGTTGTTTTCATTTAGGTACCAAACATTGCCTTTATAAGTGATGTCAGATCTTTTTACGCCAATAACAGATTTACCCGCAGGATTGATGGTGTGGTATAGCGAAAGATTGAAAAGATCTTCTTTTTTCGGACCTCCAGCAAATTCTGAACGCACATACATAGTATCATTCAAAGTTTTGTTTATTATGTTTAAATTTATAATATTGTAAAACCCCGTGTAAACAGAATCGGCAGATATGTATGTGTTGTACAGTGGGTTATCGTTATCTATTTGTACGTTTAATTTATCTATATAATTATCAAACAGAAGTACTTCCGGCGAGCGGAAATCGAGTTTAAATTTTGATTCATCCGAAGAAACGGAACCTTTTACCCGAGTGTTGTCACCAAGTTTTAATTGCGGTACAAACACATCCACAATTTTGTTATAAATAACAAATTCATAATCAATATACTGGTTTGTGGTAACTTCCTGCGGGATGTAGTTTGCATAAATACTGGCTATCCCGTTCTGAAAAAGGTTGGGAATATCAGCAATCAAAAACTCCCCTGAAATTTGACCGGTTAAAATATCCGGCGAATTTATTTCAATAGTCCGAACGGGTCCCTCAAAAGAAGAGGTAATATTGAAATCATCAAAATAATAATATTCCCGTTCATTTTGATAAAAAGTCTGGTTGAAATTGATGGTTCCAACAACGTCGTCAATGGTTTTTCCTTCCATATCAACAACTACATTTCCGGTAAAGACCGAAATACTATCGCGCTTTATAAGGTTTAATTGATTCAACTCGGCATAT
This sequence comes from Aequorivita sp., assembly GCA_030690315.1. GTDB lineage: Bacteria > Bacteroidota > Bacteroidia > Flavobacteriales > Flavobacteriaceae > Aequorivita. The sequence continues at coordinate 46,212 of JAUYGY010000040.1, read as the reverse complement.
TCTACCTCTGCCTCAAAATCCAGTTGATTCGTTTCTTTGGAAGCATCTATCAATCCTTTAAACTTCATTTTTAGGTTTGGGTCGTCAATGGATAATTCGCCGTTAAAAAGAGGGTTTTTCAAATTTCCCGAAACCACTATATTTTGATAGTTGTAACCTTCTAAATTAAAGGACGAAACGGTTCCAGAAATCTCCGTATTCACGGTGTTTTTGCTGAAGCCGCGACCGTCAAAATCTAAATTGGCGGTCATTTTTCCCAATGAAGTGGTGTTGGCTATTTTTCCTAAGTTGAAATTCCTCAACACCATATTGCCTTTGTAATAGGCATTGTCAAAGTCATCGATATTGCCCATTTTTAAATCTACAACCGCCTGCCCTATTGCGCTTTGCAAATTGCTATTTGTGCTGAGCTCGCTACCAATTATTGAAGTGGTTCCGCTGAAATTAAAGCTTCCCAGCTCTTTCAATTCCACAGGCACTACATCGCCCAAAACACGGGGCATAAAACGTCTTAGATCAAAATAATTGGTGGAAATGTTATGACCTTTGGCCGTAATAGCGTATTCTTTTTCTGAATCCAATATGTTTTCAAAAGCATAATCACCCTCAATATTTGTATTGCCCGTTTGAAATTTTAAGTTATTGGCGGTAAAGTTATTTAAAATTCCTTTTAACTCTGTTTCTAGCAAAATAAGCTGATCCGGGCCAAATTCATTGTAAAAAGCATTCAAATCGTTTGTAGCGATTTTTGAATCCTTAATATTTGCTGTAATGAAAACATTGTTTGCAAAATCGGCCATGCCATTTTTGGAATAATCCAAATCAATATCGCCCACAATTTTAGACTCCGTGGTTTCAAGATTCAAATCTTTCAAGGTAATATTTGTGGCTGTATAAGAAAAATCTGCCTGTACATCCGTAATGGTTATTCCGCGGGCGGCAATTAGGGACAGCTCCTCAATATTGGCCTTAACATCTGTTCCATCTATTTTAAAATTATTGGCAACTACATTTACGTTGGTTAAAATGAAAATGTCTGGATTTTCAAGATTCTCGTCCGTAATCTTGATTTTGCCATTGGTTAAAGTCACATCATTGCTAAACATTGAAAACGGCGAGGTGCTGGGCTTTCCAGTATCAAACTTTTTTGCGAAAATGGAAAGATTGTCGGTTTCTTCGCCTTTGTAGGTTTTAACGTAAAGCTTTGCGCGATCCAATGTTATACTTCCAAAACCGAGATTGCCCTTTATTAAATTTTGAAAGCTGATTATATTGGTTTGCAGCTCTTTGCTGTAGATTAAAGTATCTGTGTGGTGATCTAAAATTAAAACTTCGCGAACGTCCACTTCGCCTTTCCAGTTAAGGCCCAAACGTTCTATTTGAATATCGGTTCCGTAAGTTTCGTTAAGATTGGTGGTCACTTTTTTTGCGGTCCAAGTTTGCACGGCGGGAATAGAAAAAATAATCACTATAAGCACAAGCAGCAATACAATGATCACGAAGGTGCGAACTATTATTTTCCGAAGTTTTTTGATACGATTTTAAAGTTTTAGTTTTACACCCAATAAATATACCTCTTTTGCTTTGACACAAAAAAACTGTTACATTCTCGGCATTGAATCTTCCTGTGATGACACTGCTGCAGCCGTAATCAACAACGGCAAAATACTCAGCAATGTTGTTGCCACTCAGGCAATTCATGAACAATACGGTGGGGTGGTTCCCGAACTTGCTTCGCGCGCGCACCAGCAAAATATTGTGCCAGTTGTGCACCAAGCTTTGCAAAGAGCAAATATCGATAAAAATCAGTTAGCTGCAATTGCTTTTACACGCGGACCTGGGTTAATGGGTTCGTTGCTCGTAGGTACCTCATTTTCAAAATCTTTGGCACTGGGTTTGGGCATTCCGCTTATAGATGTTAACCACATGCAGGCACATATTTTGGCGCATTTTATTAAAGACGAAGTACAAACTGCTCCCAATTTTCCATTTTTGGCAATGACCATTAGCGGCGGCCATACACAGATTGTAAAAGTGACAGATTATTTTGAAATGGAAATAATCGGCCAAACCATAGACGATGCCGTTGGCGAAGCTTTTGATAAAAGTGCAAAAATACTTGGCCTTCCCTATCCGGGCGGCCCTTTGCTTGACAAATATGCGCAAAAGGGAAATCCAAAAGCCTTCAAATTTCCGAAGCCAAAAGTGAGTCCGTTGGATTTCAGTTTTAGTGGTTTAAAAACTTCAGTGCTCTATTTTGTTGAAAAGGAAGTGGCTAAAAATCCAGATTTTATTTCAGAAAACATTGAAGATATTTGCGCGAGCATTCAGTTTACGATTGTTGATTATTTGATGGATAAACTGAAAAACGCAGTAAAGAAAACGGGGATAAAGGAAATAGCCATTGGCGGCGGTGTTTCTGCAAACAGTGGTATTCGCACTGCTTTAAAAGAAGCCGAAAAAAAATACGGCTGGAAAACCCACATTCCAAAATTTGAGTTTTGTACTGATAATGCCGCGATGATTGCCATTGTTGGCGAACTAAAATACAAAACCCAAAATTTTGCTGAAAATAATGTGGTCGCTTCGGCAAGAATGAAATTTTAAATTGAAAAAAAATCAAATCAAAAATCAAAGTAAATAACAAACCTGAAATAGATGCAGCTTTTTTACAATCCAAACATTTCAGAATCTAAAAAGGAAATAACTTTTGATAAGGAGGAAAGCCGCCATATTGTAAAGGTTTTGCGGATGAATGAGGGTGATACTTTCAAAATAACCAATGGAAATGGATCGTTTTTTTCTGCTGAAATAGTAAATGCGAACCCCAAAGCCTGTTTGGCGAAAATAATGTCGGAAAAATTCCATCAACCCCTGCCCTATCAACTTCATTTGGCTGTCGCTCCCACAAAACTGAACGATCGCTACGAATGGTTTTTGGAAAAAGCTACGGAAATTGGAATTACACAAATCACTCCAATAATCTGCGACCACAGCGAACGAAAAACCATTAAACCGGAACGTTACCAAAAAATCCTGCAAAGCGCTATGAAACAATCGTTGAAAGCGTATTTGCCAATTTTGAACGAAGCAGTTTCATTCAAGGATTTTATTAATTCAGAAAAGACTTCCGAAGGATTAAAGTGTATTGCGCATTGTGAGGAAACCCATAAAAAATCATTGAAGTCAATCTTACTTCCGAATAAAAAAGTTACCATCCTCATCGGCCCCGAAGGCGATTTTTCTTCCGAAGAAATTGAACTTGCAAAACAGGCTGGGTTTATCCCAGTTACTTTAGGGGAAAGCCGTTTACGAACCGAAACCGCAGCGGTTGTGGCCTGTCACAGTGCAGCTTTTATTAATGAATTATAAAAAATCTATTTGGATTTAAAAATCTGTTAGGATTATCTTCCCTATTTTGTACTTTTGGAACTATGCGAATACCATTTTTTTCAGTTTTCTTTTTTGTTTTCATAGGTAGCATTTCAGCTCAAAAAATCGCGCTTTTGCAATACGGCGGTGGTGGCGATTGGTATGCAAACCCAACCTCGCTTCCAAATTTGGCAAAATTCTGTAATGAACAAATTAATACCGCCATAAATCAAAAAACGGAAACCGTTACGCCCGGCAGTATTGATATTTTTGATTATCCTTTTGTGCACATGACGGGCCACGGAAACGTTTTCTTTTCTGCCGAAGAAGCTGAAAATCTCAGAAATTATTTACGGAGCGGCGGCTTTCTTCACATTGATGACAACTACGGAATGGATGAATACATTCGCAAGGAAATCTCGAAAATCTTTCCAAATAAAGAACTGAAAGAACTTCCTGCCAACTATCCAATGTTTAGTTACGTTTATAAATTTCCGCAGGGAATGCCAAAGATTCACGAACACGACGGTGGTCGGCCACAAGCTTTTGGCATTTTCGAAGAAGATAGATTGATTTTATTTTACACCTTCGAAACCGATCTTGGCGATGGTTGGGAAAACCCCGAAGTTCACAATGATCCACAAGAAGTAAGATTGAAAGCCTTGCAAATGGGCGCTAATATTATTAAGTACATTTTTGAAAACTAGCGGAAACACTTTCATCCGTCATCCGTCAACCAACATTTAATTCCCTTAACAAAAATTTGATTTTTACTGTGAGGGAATATAGTATATTTACGCGGTGAAGACTACCGCAAAAGCAATTACACTAGGTATTTTAAGAGCACTGGCAGTACTGGTGGGAATCGTTATTTTATTTTGGTTTCTCTATCAAATACAAGCACTGATTCTTTACATTGGGCTGGCATTGGTACTCTCATTAATTGGCAGACCGTTTGTATTGTTTTTAACAAGAAGGTTGCGGCTAAGCAATAACGTTTCTGCAGTATTTACACTTCTTTTGATTATTGCAACGTTCAGTTTACTGCTCAGTATTTTTGTTCCTATTGTTATTGAACAAGGAAAGCATATTTCCCGAATAGATTTTGATCAGGTAAAGCGAGATTTAAACGAACTGAATATCCAAGCCAGTGATTATCTTGGGGTAGATCATTTTCAGCTGGTTGAGGCTGCAAAACGGAGCGCTTACGTTCAAAATATGGATGTTGAAATCATTCCAAGTTTTATCGATATTTTCTTCGGAAATATTGCCAGTACCATCGTGGGCATTTTTTCCATATTGTTCATTTCATTTTTTCTGTTGAAAGATGAATACTTAATTGCCAAAACGGTGCTAGCCTTCGCCAAAACTGGAGATGAAGAAAAGTTCAAACGAATTTTGATAAAAATAAAGGAATTGCTCTCCCGATATTTTATTGGTTTGCTACTACAAATTTTCATCCTTGCGCTTTTTTATTCAGTTTTATTGCTCTATTTGGATATTCGCGATGCCGTTGCAGTTGCCATAATCTGTGCATTCTTAAATATTGTTCCCTATTTGGGACCATTAATAGGTTGGGTTTTAATGCTACTTGTGGTAGTTTCAAATAATTTGGGTGCCGATTTTTCTTCTGGGCTTTTACCATTATTGTTTATTGTCACGGGTGGATATACGATTGCCCAGGTTTTCGACAATTTTATATCACAACCCGTTATTTTTGGGCATAGCGTACGCTCACATCCGCTTGAAATTTTTATTGTGATCTTGATTGGTGGTTTCGTTTTCGGCATTCCAGGAATGATACTTGCCGTGCCTACATATACTGCAATAAAAGTGATTGCTAAGGAATTTCTTTCCGAATATAAAATTGTGAAACGCCTTACCCGTAATCTTTGATAATTGTTCAACACATCTCTACTAAATAGCGAAGTACAGGATTTTATACAAAATTTTGAAGGTGATTCTTCAAAACTCGCCTTTGCCGGGAGTCCGTTTGAGAATATTTCGGTACAAGAGCTTATTCAGCACATCGAAAGTAGAAAAAGAGCTGAGAAAAAGCTGCCATTATGGTTTGGAGCACGAAATATTTTGTTTCCGCCAAAACTAAATCTGGAGCAGACCTCTTCTGAAATTACCGCACATTATAAAGCATCAATTATAAATGGTGAAACTCTTGCAGATATAACCGGGGGTTTTGGCATTGATAGTTTTTATTTTTCAGAAAAAATTCCTACTGTTCATCATTTTGAAATCAACTCGGAACTTTCAGAAATTGCAAAGCATAATTTTGAAGTTTTCGGCAAACACAACATAAAATGTTTTGCTGAAGATGGCTTGAAAGCTATTTTAAGCAAAAAATATAACGTAATCTACGCCGATCCTTCCCGCAGACACGATAGCAAGGGAAAAGTGTTTTTTCTAAAAGATTGCCAGCCAAATATCCCAGAAAATATTTCAGAAATATTGAACCATTGTGATCTATTTCTGCTGAAAACATCGCCTATGTTGGACGTTTCCGTTGGTTTGAATGAATTGCAGGGTGTTACGGAAATTCATATAGTTGCTGTTGAAAATGAAGTAAAAGAATTACTTTGGCTATTGAAAAAAGATGCTGTTGGGGACCCCAGAATAAAAACAATCAACTTCACAAAATCAGGAATTGATTATTTTGATTTTAATTGGAATGAGTCAGCAACTGCAAATTATAGTTTACCTCAAAAATACCTTTACGAGCCAAACGCGGCAATCTTAAAAAGTGGTGCATTCAATTTGGTTTCAGAAAAATTGAAGGTGAGCAAACTTCATCAAAACACACACCTTTACACCAGCGATACCATTGTTGATTTTCCAGGAAGAAGCTTTGTGATTGAAAAAGTTGTGCCTTATACCAAAGCTGGAATTCGTTCCGCTCTATCCTTCAAAAAAGCAAATATCGCTACCCGCAATTTTCCCGAATCTGTAGAGACAGTTCGCAAAAAATGGAAAATCGCCGATGGTGGCGATGTGTATTTGTTTTTTGTTACCAATTGGGAGAGCAAAAAGGAAATGCTTATATGCGCAAAGATCTAAAACGGTATTTTCTTAGAATATTCTTTGCCATTTAATTGATTTCAACCGCTTTAAAATATATCTTTAAAAAAGGCTATTTTTTGCTTGCGTTATTACATTTGAAGACTTACATTTGCAACCGCATTTTAGGATGACACGTTCATAAAAAATTGGAGAGGTGCCGGAGTGGTAACGGAGCAGATTGCTAATCTGTCGACGGGTAACCGTCGCCAGGGTTCGAATCCCTGTCTCTCCGCATTATAGAGCTTAAAAACTCAAAAACACAGTGAACAATAATTAATTGCTGTTCACGGGGTGTAGCGTAGCCCGGTTATCGCGCCTGCTTTGGGAGCAGGAGGCCGCAGGTTCGAATCCTGCCACCCCGACAAAAACCGGACACACAGTTCGGTTTTTTTATTTGTTATTGGTCGCGTAGCTCAGCTGGATAGAGCATCTGCCTTCTAAGCAGACGGTCACAGGTTCGAATCCTGTCGCGATCACTTTAAATCCCCATCTTTTGGGGATTTTTTGTATGGAATATTTAGTTTATATATTATATTCTCATGAGTTGGATCGATATTACATTGGCCATACCGCAGCGCCAATTGCAGAACGTCTAAAAAGACATCTTTCCAATCACTCTGGCTATACTTCAAAAACTAAGGATTGGGTTTTAATATATACGGAAGGATATCATTCCAAAAAAGAAGCCTATGCCCGAGAGTTGGATATTAAAGGAAAAAAATCACGGAAATACATTGAAAATTTTATAAGCTCAGCTGGATAGAGCATCCCGATTTTAATCGGGACGGTCACAGGTTCGAATCCTGTCGCGATCACTTTAAATCCCCATCTTTTGGGGATTTTTTGTTTTATATAGATTATTCCGGATACTCCACCCTCAGGTGATAAATATTTTTCAATTTCTTTTTAAGAACCTTCTTAATCATCTCTATTTCTTTAAAGGTAATGTTCGCATTCAAAAACTGGCCCTGTGCCATTTGGTTGTTGATTATCTTTTCAACAAATTCGTCAATAATAGTTGAAGATGGTTCCTTTAAGCTTTTGCTTGCAGCCTCAACACTATCTGCCATCATCAAAATAGCCGTTTCTTTTGAAAACGGAATTGGCCCGGGATAAATAAAATCTTCTTTGTTTGCAACACCCTGCTCTTCGCGTTCTTGCCTGTAGAAATAATACACTAAACTTGTTCCGTGGTGGGTTCTTATAAAATCGATCACTCGGTCTGGCAAGTTATTTTTTCGGGCTATTTCAATTCCTTTTATTACGTGATCAATAATAATTTGGGCGCTTTCTTTTGGGTCGAGCTCGTTGTGTGAATTAACAGAATTCGCCTGATTTTCAGTAAACATTGTGGGATTCACCATTTTTCCAATATCGTGATAAAGTGCACCCACGCGAACTAGCATACTGTTTGCGCCAATTTCGTTTGCGGATGCTTCCGCTAAATTTGCTACGTTTAATGAATGGTGAAACGTTCCGGGAGCCTTATTGGATAGCTCTTTCAGTAATTTTGAATTGGTATCACTCAGTTCCAGCAACGAAACATCAGAAACCAATCCGAATATTTTTTCATATAAATAAATCAGTGGGTGCGCAAAAAGCGTTGCCAAACCACAAAGAATGAAATACTGAAAATTCTGCCATTCCATGGTTTGAATGTTTCCTTCCTGAATTACGAAGAAAGCAAAGTAGCCAAGAATATAAATTAAAGTTATCTGCCCTACGGAAACGAAAAGATTGGCGCGTTTGTACAATTCTGAAACGGTAAGAATGGTTACAATTCCTGCAATAAACTGAAGAAACATATATTCAAAACTATTGGGGACAATAAACCCGAGCAATAAAATGGTTAAAACGTGCACAAAAAGCCCAACGCGCGGATCGAAAAAGGCCTTGAGGATAAGCGGTAAAATACATATTGGCACAACATAAACATAGTCGGCATGAACCTTCAGCACCAGCGTGGTGAGGAAAACCATTAAGAGGACATTGAAAAATATAAAAGTGACTTTTGTGTTGTTGTTATAAATGTAGGGTCTATAATTTTTTAAGAAAAGAAAGAGCATTAAAAACACCAGCGAAACCAACATAGAATAGCCTACCAAAAGCCAGAGGTAATTATTTTTGCTCCATATCTGGCTTTGAAACTCAGCTTTAAGGGAATTCAGTATTTGGAATTTATCCCCTTCCACTACTTCGCCCTTTGCAATAATACGCCCTCCCTTTTCAATGATGCCACGATTTGGGTTTAGCGCTTTTATCTCAGCATCAATGGCCGCTTCGGTTAGTTTGGTGTTTAGTTTTACGTTAGGTTCAAAAACTTCGTTCAATAAGGTATAGAGCAAGGCCTGCACATCTTCAGTTTTGTTTTTTTCAACAATTTCCCGCACCTCTTTGTTCAAGTTTTCCTTTTTGAACAATTGTGAATAGTTGCGTTCCTCTATTTCGTTGCCACTTTTTAGATAGATAAGCCTATTGCCATCATAGTTGTGAATTTCATCGGTCACGCCATTTTCATAAGCCTTCTTGATTATTGCATCGCCTAGGTTCTCAACTGTTTTTTTTGAGGTTTTGTGAAGGCTGTCCACATATCTTACTTCAAGGTTTGTTTGAAAATTATCTGAAACTTTTTGCTTTACATCAATGCTGTATTCAAAATATGGAATTGCATTTGCTCGAATTTCTTCCTTTTCCTTTTTTACGGTTTCAGCATCTTTTTTGATGGTAAAACTAAAAGGGGCATATAGATTTTCATATTGCCAAGGTTTCCCCTTTTGGAAGTTGTATTTAAACTGGCCTCCCTTCGGCAAAAAATAAATAACTAAAAGCGTGGAGACTATGAAAAGAAAAACCTTGTAAATAAGGGATTGATTTTTTGCGAACAAAGAAAAAAGTTTCTTCATAAAATTATTACTTAAAGTAAAGGTATAAATAAGGAATGAGTTATCCCAAAACCAATACTTGCAAAGATTGATATTTAAGTTAGAAATATGTAATTTCGCAGTCCTTATTTAAAATATAAAAATAGTTAGCATGAGCAACAAAGTAGTTATAGTATCCGCAGCCAGAACACCCATAGGAAGCTTTATGGGTAGCCTTTCCTCATTAACCGCCACCCAATTGGGATCAGCGGCAATAAAAGGCGCAATGGAAAAAATAAACCTAGATCCATCGTTGGTGCAGGAAGTGTTTATGGGCAATGTGGTTCAGGCAGGTGTGGGTCAAGCCCCTGCAAGACAAGCAACTTTGGGCGCTGGAATTCCAAATACTGTTCCCGCTACAACAATAAATAAAGTTTGTGCCTCTGGCATGAAAGCCGTTATGAATGCCGCTCAGGCAATAGCCCTTGGCGATGCCGATGTTGTGGTTGCCGGCGGAATGGAAAGCATGAGCAATATTCCACATTATGTAAATATGCGCAGCGGGACAAAATTTGGCCCAGCTACTTTGATTGATGGAATGCAAAAAGACGGTTTGGTTGATGCGTATGACAATAATGCAATGGGAACCTGTGCAGATCTTTGTGCTACAGAATATAATTTCTCCCGGGAAGACCAAGATGCTTTCGCAAAGCAATCCTACGAACGTACAGCAAAAGCCTGGGCCGATGGAAAATTTAAGGAGGAAGTAATTTCAGTTGAAGTGCCTCAGCGTCGCGGCGAACCGGTTATTTTTTCAGAAGACGAAGAATACAAAAACGTGATGATGGACAAGATTGCTTCTTTACGCCCTGCGTTCACAAAAGACGGAACCGTAACTGCCGCAAATTCATCTACCATAAATGATGGCGCTGGCGCAATGGTTTTAATGAGCGAGGCCAAAGCGAAAGAATTAGGCCTAACCCCTTTGGCTTACATTAAAAGTTATGCCGATGCGGCACAGGAACCAAAATGGTTTACCACAGCTCCCTCAAAAGCACTTCCAAAAGCACTCGCAAAAGCTGGATTGGATATTAAGGATGTAGATTATTTTGAATTCAATGAAGCCTTCGCAGTTGTGGGTCTTGCAAATATGAAAATTTTAGGACTGGATGATAGCAATGTAAATGTGAATGGCGGCGCAGTTTCTTTGGGCCACCCGCTGGGCTGCAGCGGCGTTCGTATTTTGATAACCCTATTGAATGTTCTTAAACAAAACGATGCCAAAATTGGCGCCGCAGCAATCTGTAACGGCGGCGGTGGTGCTTCTGCAATGGTAATTGAAAGAATATAAAACCGTAACTGTTTTCACAATAATTTCTGAATGGATTACGGTATCTGCAATTTAAGTGTTGTTCCACTTCGAGCCGAGGCTTCCGATGTGAGTGAAATGGTTTCGCAACTACTTTATGGCGAACATTTCAAAATACTTGAAACACGGAAAAAATGGAGCCGTATTCGTTTGTCCTTTGATAAATATGAAGGTTGGATCGATAACAAACAATATGTGATTATTGGCGAAGAAGATTTCTCAGATTTTCAAAAGAAAGAAAATAGGTTATCTTCAGATTTGGTTGATTTTGTTACTGCTTCTAACAATCAATTGTTTTCCATTTGCTTGGGAAGTACCATTTCATCTTCTAAATTTTTAAACCATTTTTTTGAAGGAAAAGCGATTTCTGGAATTTTTCCGAAGGAACATTTAATTGAAACCGCCCTACTCTATTTAAATACTCCCTATTTGTGGGGAGGCAAAACCCCATTCGGTATTGATTGCAGTGGTTTCACACAAATGGTTTATAAGCTGAATGGCTATAAATTGCTGCGCGATGCCAGCCAACAAGCCACCCAAGGGGAAGCACTAAGCTTCATTGAAGAAAGCGAGCCGGGAGATTTGGCATTTTTTGACAATGACGAAGGAAAAATTACACATGTTGGTATTATTATGAAAGACAACTACATTATCCACGCGCACGGAAAAGTGAGAATTGACAGATTGGACCACAGTGGCATTTTCAATTATGAAATGCGCATCCATACCCATAAACTACGGGTTATAAAACGAATTATTTAAAAAAACAAAACCCCTGAAATTTCAGGGGTTTTGTTTTTTTGCTATAGAAAATTATATTTATTGCTTTGTTAAGGTTTCAACTTTAGTTTTCATTTCCTTAAATTTTGCATCTTCCCCAAGCTGGCCGTAAATATTCATTAAAGTTTGTGCGACACCTACATTTGATGGATTAATAGTATAAGCTTTTTCTAAATAAGGCATTGCGTCACTATAAATGCTGTTTAGTTGTTTTTTAAGTTCGTCAAACTTCACGTTATCTGCTCTCGAGGTGCCTAAATTATTCATTGTTTCTCTTATGCCATCTTCATAAGAAAGTTTTGCAACTGAAATATTTATTAATGCTGATTCGTAATTTGGGTCAAGTTCTAAAGCCTTTTCATAATACTCAATTGCTTTTTCTGTCTTCCCTAACTCAACATTCGCTACGCCCAAATTTGTATAAATCGCTGGATTAGTAGGATCTGTTGCAATTATTTTATTCATTATTTTGTCATATCTATCATAATCACCCATTTTATTACTTATGTCTGCTTCTAGGCGCATTAAGTCAACATCGTCAGGGCTATCGGCCCGAGCCGAATTTAAAAGCTCGATTGCTTTTTGAGTTTCATCTTTTTGTAAATAGATGCGCGCCATATTGCCCAAAATATCATTTCTTTTTGAATCTAAAACCCGCGCTTCAGGTTTAATAAATTCACCTGATTTCACAGCGAAATCTCTAAGCTTTTCATTATCAAAAGATTCAACCTCGCCTGTTGTTTTATTGGTTGCAACATATTCTTCAGTTACCCCTGTATAATCTGATTTCAAAAGTATTTGATAATAGTTAAGCGCCTTTTCATAATCTTGACCATTATGTGCGTAAACTCCAGCAAAATAAAGGTAATCCATGTCCTTTTCATCAATCATATAGGTGCTATACAATTTATCTGAAGCAGTCATATATTGCTTTGCTTCAAAATCTTTCTTTGCACTATTAACTAAGGCCGCACGCAGATTCTGCAATGGAACCGTTATCTCGCCCTCTATACTTGGAGAAAGTTTGAGAGCTTGGCTAAATGCATCGGCAGAAGCTTTCAATTTTGTATAATCTGATCCACCTGACCCCAATAAAGCTTGTCCTTTTACTGCGTAAAATTGTGCTTTTGTATCATTGTCAGCACTTGCGAGCAAGGCTTCAGCCTCATTTAAGTAAGTTATAGCTTCGCTATATTCGTTAGAGTTTACCGCTTTTTCAGCTTTTTTTATTTCTTTTTTTTGTCCAAATGAAATAGCAGACACAAAAGCAAGTCCTGTTATTAATATTCGTGTTTTCATGTGTTAAAGTTTATTCGTTATTTTCGGTTTGAGTTTCGTTATTATCAAGAGTAGTGCCATCATTGTTTTCATCAGAAATATCAGTATTTCCGTCAGTGATATCAAGATCACCAGCTACCTCCTCTTCATCTTTCATTGCTTTTGCAACTGCTGCTATGGCATCGTCTTCCCTTACTTTTATTAAGCGCACGCCTTGTGTTGCGCGGCCCATAACGCGAAGATTTGCAACGGCCATTCTAATGGCAATTCCAGATTTGTTGATGATCATTAAATCATCGTCATCGGTTACATTTTTAATTGCCACTAATTTACCTGTTTTTTCGGTAATGTTTATGGTTTTCACGCCTTTTCCGCCACGGTTAGTGATTCGGTAATCATCTATTGATGAACGTTTTCCGTACCCGTTTTCAGAAACCACAAGTATGTCGGAATCATTTTTATCTACAGCAATCATTCCTATAACCTCGTCATTTTTATCGCCGAGCCTAATACCACGAACCCCAGAAGCGTTCCGACCCATCGATCTAGTTTTCTCCTCTTCAAAACGAATGGCTTTTCCTGATCTCACGGCCAACATAACCTGACTGTTGCCGGTTGTTAATTTTGCTTCAAGCAATTCATCATCTTCCCGGATTGTGATTGCATTGATCCCATTTGCTCTTGGTCTTGAATATTGCTCCAAAGGTGTTTTCTTAACCTGTCCTTTTTTGGTGGCCATAATTACATAATGGCTGTTTATGTAATCTTCATCTTTTAAATCTTGTGTACAAATGAAAGCTTTCACTTTATCATCTGGTTCAATATTTATAAGGTTTTGTATAGCTCTTCCCTTTGAAGTTCTTGTACCTTCCGGAATTTCAAAAACTCGCATCCAGAAACATTTCCCCTTTTGGGTGAAAAACAACATATATTGGTGATTGGTACCCACAAAAAGATGTTCAAGGAAATCTTCATTCCTTGTTGCCGAAGCTTTTTGCCCAACCCCACCTCTATGTTGTGTTTTGTATTCTGAAAGCGATGTACGTTTAATATAACCAGCGTGCGAAATTGTCAGTACCACTTGTTCGTCGGCAATTAAATCTGTAATACTAACGTCACCGCCAGCATACTCTATGATGGAGCGACGCTCATCACCATATTTTGTGCGAATTTCAACAAGTTCGTCTTTGATTATTTGCATTCTGCGCTCTTTGCTCGCAAGAATATCTTTGTAATCGCCAATTGTTTTCATCAATTCCTCATACTCGCTTCTCAGTTTGTCCTGCTCCAGCCCCGTTAATTGGCGAAGTCGCATTTCAACAATTGCCTTCGCCTGTATTTCGGTTAGCTTGAAAGATTCCATCAATCGTTCCCTTGCTTCATCGGCATTGGAAGAGGCACGTATCAAACGGATTACTTCGTCAATATTATCGGAAGCAATAATCAATCCTTCTAAAATATGCGCGCGTTCCTCCGCTTTGCGAAGCAAATATTCGGTACGGCGAACCACAACTTCGTGGCGGTGTTCCACAAAATAATGGATCAGTTCCTTCAAATTCAGCATTTGCGGTCTTCCCTTTACCAACGCGATATTGTTCACGCTGAAACTGGATTGCAAAGCCGTGTATTTATATAGGGTATTAAGAACAATATTCGGGATGGCGTCGCGCTTCAAAATATAAACGATGCGCATTCCATTTCTATCACTTTCATCGCGAATGTTTGAAATGCCCTCAATTTTCTTATCGTTCACCATATCAGCGGTCTTTTTGATCATGTCCGCTTTGTTCACTTGATATGGAATTTCAGTAACAATGATACACTCACGGCCCTGTACTTCTTCAAAGCTTGCTTTAGCGCGCATCACTACTCGGCCACGCCCAGTGTGGAATGCTTCACGAACACCTTCGTAACCGTAAATGGTTCCGCCAGTTGGGAAATCTGGGGCTTTAATATGTTGCATCAACCCGTCAATGTCTATATCGTTATCTTCAATATAGGCAATGATTCCGTTTACAACTTCCGTAAGGTTGTGTGGCGGCATGTTGGTTGCCATTCCCACGGCAATTCCGCTTGCGCCATTAATTAAAAGTCCGGGAACACGGGTGGGGAGAACAGTGGGCTCTTTTAGTGTATCGTCAAAATTTAATTGGTGGTCAACAGTTTCTTTGTCAATATCGGCAAGCATATCTTCAGAAATCCTGTGCATTCTTGCTTCTGTATATCGCATTGCCGCTGGACTATCGCCATCAACCGAACCGAAGTTTCCTTGTCCGTCAACCAACATATAGCGCAAACTCCATTCTTGCGCCATACGCACCATGGCATCATAAACCGAGGTATCGCCGTGTGGGTGATATTTACCCAGCACCTCTCCCACGATTCTCGCAGATTTTTTATGTGCGCCCGTGGCCCTAATACCCAGCTCGTGCATTCCGAATAAAACCCTTCTGTGTACGGGTTTCATTCCATCGCGAACATCTGGCAGCGCACGTGACACTATGACCGACATCGAATAATCGATGTAGGCAGATTTCATTTCATCTTCAATGTTTATAGGGATTATTTTTTCACCTTCAGTCATAAAAAAATAGCTTTAATTATCGTTGTTAAACTAATGGAGCAAGATACACTTTTTCGTAGGTTTAACAGGGGTTTTTAGCATTCGTTATTCACGATTTTATTAACAAAATTAGGGCTTGAAATCGTTGATAACTATAGCTGATTATTCTTTGAATTCCACTATATATTTTGTCCTTTTACTAAAATGATCTCAAAGAGGAACAGTTTTTGTCCTATTTTAGTTAATTTAGTGCCAAACAGAAGAGACGATATTCAAAATTATGGATGATAATTTTTCCCCCCGAGTAAAAGATGTAATAGCCTACAGCAAAGAAGAAGCGCTGCGCTTGGGCCACGATTTTATTGGTACTGAGCATTTAATGCTCGGTCTTTTAAGAGATGGCAGTGGCAAAGCAGTGACTATTTTGAATGCTCTTTCTATAGACTTGAACCATTTAAGAAGAAAAGTAGAAATACTTAGCCCAGCAAATCCGGGCGTTACTACAAATACAAACGATAAAAAGAATCTTCACCTAACGCGGCAAGCCGAAAGAGCACTGAAGACTACCTTTTTGGAAGCAAAGTTGTTTCAAAGTAATTCCATTAATACCGCACATTTACTTTTGTGTATTCTTCGGAATGAAAACGACCCAACAACAAAACTGTTGAACAAAATGAAAGTGGATTATGACGTGGTAAAAGACCAATTTAAACTTATGATAACTAATGACGACGATTATATAGACACCCCAAGTGCAGAATCATTCCCGAATGATGACGATACTTCTGCGGAAGATGCTGGGAAGGAAAATTTGTTTTCCGGCACCACGGCAAAAACAAACAAAAAATCTAAAACCCCTGTTTTGGATAACTTCGGAAGAGACCTTACTGCAATGGCAGAAGAAGGAAAACTTGATCCCGTTGTGGGTCGTGAAAGCGAAATACAACGTGTTTCACAAATTTTAAGCCGAAGAAAGAAAAACAATCCATTATTGATTGGGGAACCGGGCGTTGGTAAATCTGCCATTGCCGAAGGTTTGGCCCTGCGAATAATCCAACGAAAGGTTTCACGGATTCTTTATGATAAAAGAGTTGTGACTTTAGATTTGGCAAGCTTAGTGGCTGGAACTAAATACCGAGGTCAGTTTGAAGAGCGAATGAAAGCCGTGATGAACGAACTTGAAAAGAATGACGACATTATTCTTTTTATTGATGAAATCCATACCATAGTTGGGGCCGGTGGCGCAACGGGTTCTTTGGACGCGTCAAATATGTTCAAACCCGCTTTGGCAAGAGGTGAAATTCAATGTATTGGTGCAACTACCTTGGATGAGTACAGACAATATATTGAAAAAGATGGCGCGCTGGAAAGACGTTTTCAAAAAGTATTGGTGGAGCCTACAACGGTTGAAGAAACCATTGAAATTCTCAACAATATAAAAGATAAATATGAAGCTCACCATAATGTAATTTATACCGATGAAGCTTTAAAAGCTTGCGTAACACTTACAAATAGGTACATGAGCGAACGCTTTCTGCCGGACAAAGCAATTGATGCTTTAGACGAAGCAGGTTCTCGGGTTCATATTATAAACATTCACGTTCCCGATAAAATTCTGGAAATTGAAAAGCAATTGGAAGAAGTTCGCGAACTCAAAAACTCTGTTGTAAAAAAGCAGAAATACGAAGAAGCCGCAAAACTTAGAGATGACGAGAAAAACCTAGAAAAGGAACTCGCTGTGCAACAGGAAGAATGGGCCGCAGACTCAAAACTCCACAAAGAAACAGTAACGGAAGAAAATGTTGCAGAAGTAGTTTCAATGATGACGGGTGTTCCTGTAAACAGAATTGCACAAACTGAAAGCACCAAACTTGCCGCCCTCCCAGACCGCATTAAAGGAAAGGTAATTGGGCAGGATGAAGCCGTTGTCAAAGTGGTAAAAGCAATCCAACGAAACCGTGCCGGATTGAAAGATCCAAACAAACCAATCGGTTCTTTTATTTTCTTGGGCCAAACCGGGGTCGGTAAAACCCAACTTGCAAAAGTTTTGGCGCGAGAGTTGTTTGACTCAGACACTGCATTAGTGAGAATCGATATGAGCGAGTATATGGAGAAATTTTCCATTTCCCGTTTGGTCGGTGCACCTCCGGGATATGTGGGTTATGAAGAAGGCGGTCAGTTAACTGAAAAAATAAGAAGAAAACCTTACGCGGTGCTTCTTTTGGACGAAATTGAAAAAGCACATCCCGATGTTTTCAATATGCTGCTACAAGTTTTGGACGATGGATATTTAACCGATAGTCTTGGAAGAAAGATTGATTTCAGAAATACAATTATTATTATGACTTCAAATATTGGCGCCAGACAAATAAAAGATTTTGGACAAGGGGTTGGTTTTGGAACTTCTGCAAAGAAAAGCCAAGAAGAATCGCACACAAAAAGTGTGATTGAAAACGCTTTAAAGAAAACTTTTGCCCCGGAATTCCTGAACCGTATTGATGACGTGATGGTGTTTAATCCGTTGGAAAGAGAGGATATCCACAAAATCATCGATATTGAATTGGACAAATTGTTTCTTCGCATTGCCGATTTGGGCTACGAGCTTAAACTTACCGATAAAGCTAAAGATTATATTGCCGACAAAGGTTTCGATAAACAATATGGAGCTCGCCCTTTGAACCGGGCAATCCAAAAATATATTGAAGATGCTTTGGCAGAGGAAATTATCAATAGCAATTTGCAGGAAGGTGATATAATAACAATGGATCTGGACGAGAAAACAAATGAACTTACTATAAAGATAAAGAAGTTGAAAAAAACTACCGAATCGTAGCTATTTAATTTCAAGCTAATAAAAAATCCCTGAGTTTTCTTAGGGATTTTTTAATTTATACATAAATATATTTTTGTAAAATACACAGCGATAACTCGTTAAAAATCCGTAAATTAACTATTCAAAAACTCACCTTTTTATGATTAAAACTTTATTTTTTGAATTTGGAGAAATAAGAGTGTTTAAGAATTTTGTGGTGGTAGTAATGAAGGAGGGCATTACGGTCAAGCCGGAATATAATAATGATTTGGTTGCCATTTCAGAAAAATATTTTACTAAAAGGCCTTTTGGTTATATTACCTATCGAAAAAATTCATACTCCGTAGATCCTTTGGTATATATTGAAACTTCGAAAATTGATAATTTAATAGGATTCGCAGTAGTTTCTTCTGACGGATTGAAATTGAGCAATTTAGAATTGGAAAGGAGATTTTTCACAAAGCCCTTTAAACATTTCAGCAATTTGGACGATGCGAAAGACTGGATAAATTCTCTTATTAACGAGAACACTTCAGAAATTTAACACCTTATTATTTTATTACTTTGAACGATTTTTTGGTATCCCCAAATCCGTTGGCTAAAAGAATATACATTCCGTTTTGGTAGCTTGACAAATCAATTTTTAAAGTATTTTGACCATCATTCATAATGGTTTCAAGTTTTTTCCCAGACAGATTAAAAACCGATAAGCTTTTTATATTTTGGGCATTGCTCACCACACAAATGCCGCTATTATTTCCTTTTGAAATAACCACATTATTCAAAGGGTATCTTTCAATTCCTAAATGAATGGGAATGCAATCAGTTATGGAATCTAAATTTGCGTAAAAAACCTCCGTGTCTTTAAAGAAACAACTTAAATGTCCAACCCCATTTATATCTGGATTGCCGCCGGGAGCATTTATAATTGATAAGGAACCCGCTCCTTCAATCCATACGGCGTTCTCGGTACTGATTGTATTTCCTGGAGCTGGCGAAAAATAAAAATGCCTGTATTCATTGCCATTTGCTAAAGGTCTCTCTATAATAGAATCTAATATGAAGGCTCCCCCATCTTCAGGAAATGGACTGTACGGGTTTTGCATATTAAATGTTTCCCCTTCATTTAACGAAAAATCATAAAGTAGAAATTCTTCATTGTGGCCGGGTGCAACTTTATTCAGAAAGATTTTTTTGTTGTTTACCTCTTCGCGAAGCAAAAAAGTACGGGAAATGTAATGGTAACCATCCAGAATTTTATAGTTTTTTCCATCCACAATTGTATCGCCATTGGTGTAATATACATCAGTTAAACACCCAGAAAAACAACTGGTTACGTGCCACTCGTTCAAGTTATCTAATAAGGGCGTATACGCTTGGGAATAAAGATTAAAGCCGAAGAAAGAAAAAATTGAAAAAAGTAAAATTCTTTTCATATTCTATTTTTAAGTTTCCTTGTGTAAGTTATCCGAACAATATTTCCGAATCAACATCCAACGTTTGTAAAAATGCTATACTGGCGTGAATATCATCGGCTAAGATTCTGTCGTTTTCAATAAATGGAACAATGGATCGGTATGGTTTTAAGAAAGATTCAACAAAAGGAGAAGATTTTTTTGGGCTTCTGAAACTCAAAGCCTGAGAGGCATTCATCAATTCAATAGCCAAAATGGTTTCGATGTTTTCAATAACGCGCAAACACTTTGTTGCTCCGTTGGCCCCCATACTCACGTGGTCTTCCTGCCCGTTTGAAGAAACAATGGAATCTACCGAAGCTGGAGTGGCCAATTGTTTATTTTGGCTCACGATACTCGCGGCTGTGTATTGTGGAATCATAAAACCACTATTAAGCCCGGGATTGTCCACCAAAAAAGCTGGCAAACCACGGAGTCCCGAAACAAGTTGATATGTCCTCCTTTCTGAAATACTTCCCAGCTCTGCCATGGCAATCGCTAAATAATCCAATGCGAGCGCCAATGGCTGTCCGTGAAAATTTCCACCGGAAATAATTAAGTCTTCGTTTACAAATATATTTGGGTTGTCCGTAACCGAATTGATTTCGGTTTTAAACGTTTTATGAATGAAATACAAAGTATCTTTTGTTGCCCCGTGAACCTGCGGAATACATCGGAAGGAATACGGATCCTGCACATTTATCTTTTCGGAAAGGCCCAATTCACTCTCCTCCAAAAATTCCAAAATCTGTTCGGCTGTTTTTACTTGCCCCCTATGCGGGCGCACCAAATGTACCAAAGCATTGAAAGGACTCATGTTGCAATCAAAGGCATCTACAGAAACGGCGCCAATTAAATCGGCCAAATAGGAAAGTTTAAAACTTTTCAAAAGGCAATAAACTCCATAAGCGCTCATAAACTGAGTACCATTCAGCAACGCCAAGCCTTCCTTTGCTTGCAACTCAATAGGTTCCCAATCGAATTTTTTTAGCATTTTTTCGGAAGCAATTCTTTCGCCCCCATAATAAACTTCGCCTTTGCCAAGCAACGGTAATGAAAGGTGTGCCAAAGGCGCCAAATCGCCGGAAGCTCCCAAACTTCCTTGTGAATAGATTACTGGCAAAATATCATTGTTGTAAAAATCAATCAGCCTTTCCACGGTTTCAATCTGCACGCCACTATAGCCATAACTAAGCGATTGGATTTTCAGTAAAAGCATGAGTTTGATGATGGGTTTTGGAACAAGATCACCCGTGCCGCAAGCGTGAGACATTACGAGGTTTTCTTGTAGTTTTGAAAGATTTTCTGAAGAGATTTTCACATTGCAAAGAGACCCAAATCCAGTGTTTATACCGTAAACAGGAGTTTCATTATCCTTCATTTTATGGACAAGATATTCCCTGGATTTTTTGATGTTTAGCTGTGCTTCTTCCGAAAGCTCCAGCGTTTTATGGTTATCAATAATTTCTTTGACGAGGGCCAAGTCCAAGATTTCTGAACTTATATAATGAGTTTCTTGCATTGGGAAGGTAATCTTTCCACAAAAATACTATTTTTAAATTGCTGCGCCACCATTCTTTGTTTCAAAAGCATAAATGCTTACTTATTAGTTTTGAACCGCCCGATATGCATTTTGAGCATTTCATCGATTTTTACCCTAACCCTAAAGAGAAAATCGATGGAATTTCAAGTTCTTCCTTTAGGATAAGAGGTAAAAACTTGAAATTTTTCTAAAATTAATTGTTATTTATCAAAATGCACAGCGGGTTTTGAGATATTAAAAATTAGTAAAACGAAATGAAGGGAATTGCAAGCGCAATCCGTAATTTTACGATCCAATTAATATTCAAAATATGAAAAAATTAAGCTTATTTATTTTAGTGCTTTTTGCAATTGCTTGTAAACAGGAAGAAAAACCGCAGTATTCCGTCATTAGCGGTACTGTTGAAAACAATACCGCAGAAACTGTTTTGGTTCGTGGCAATAATTTTGAAAACAGAATTCAAATAGGTGAAAACGGCTCTTTTACCGATACCCTTCGCTTTGCCGACGATGGTTTTTATGAACTGTATGTAGGCCGCGAACGCACGGGCATTTATCTTGAAAAAGGGGAAAATCTTTCCGTTACTTTAAATGCCGATGAATTTGACGAGACCCTAAAATATTCCGGAGATCTTGCAAACGTCAATAACTTTTTAGCAGCAAAATATCTTTGGAACGAAAAGAATCTCGATTTTAAGGAAGTGTTTTCAATGGATGAGGAACTTTTTTTTGAACAATTGGAAACCAATCAGAAAAGTATAGATAGCCTTTACGCCGCAAACCAAATTTCCGATGAAAATTTTAAGAATAAACTGGCGGAAGAAGACAAATATTCGCGGGCAATTATGCTTGAAAATTACAAAGACGCCCACCGTTATTATACCGGAGTTGAAGATTTTAATGTTTCCGACGGTTTTTATGATGAACTGAAAAATATAAATTTTAAAGACACGCTGGCTTACCGCAACTCTGTAGCTTACCAGAATTTATTGGAAGCACATTTCACAAGATTGGTAAGCGAAGAAACTCTGGAAAGTGGTAACACTGGACAAACTGTTCTGTATCTAAAGAAGGTAAACGAAGCATTGCCGAACGGATATGCAAAAGATAAAATGATGAGTTCTTATTTGCAATATGGTTTAAAACCAGATGCTTCCCTTGACGAAGCTTACAACCTTTACAAAAACAGCAATCCAAATCCTGAAAATCTTGCAAAGATAACGGAACACTACAATAAGTTGAAAGCAATTACTGAGGGAAACCCCTCGCCTAACTTCAATTATGAGAATCATAAAGGTGGAACCACGGCTTTAACCGATCTAAAAGGTAAATATGTTTATATAGACGTTTGGGCCACTTGGTGTGGACCCTGCTTGCGTGAAATTCCTGCGTTGCTGCAAGTGGAAAAGGATTATCACGGTAAGAATATTCAGTTTGTAAGTATTTCCATTGACGAAGCTAAAGATTACGATAAATGGAAAGCGATGGTTACTGAAAAACAATTGGGCGGAATACAGTTGATGGCCGACAATAACTGGAAATCAAAATTTGTGAAAGAGTACGCCATTTTGGGAATCCCGAGATTTATTTTGATAGATCCACAAGGGAATATAGTTTCTGCAGATGCACCAAGACCTTCAGATCCTGAGTTGAGAAAAACTTTTGATGGGCTGATGTAAAGAAAATCTTCATTGTATATAACCACGAATACACGAATATTGTATAAAAATATTCGTGTATTCGTGGTTATTTTTTTCCATTTCCTTCAGTTTCAGGTTCTGGCTTTTCGAACAAATCTAAATAAGCTTCCGCTAGATTATCGATTATATCGCCCGCCATTATTGCTTCATAACCCATTTGTTCAGCAGCAATATCGCCCGCAAGGCCGTGCATATAAACCCCAAAAACCGCAGACAGCAAAGGATCGTAGCCTTGCGAAAGCAGCCCGGTTATAATCCCGCTCAGCGCATCGCCACTTCCCGCGGTAGCCATTCCGGGATTCCCCGTAGTGTTTATGTACATTTTATCGCCATAAACCGTGATTGAATAGGCTCCTTTAATCACTACAACAACTTCGTGCTTTTCTGAAAACTTTTTTACTTTTTCAAGCTTGTCGTAATCATTTTTCCATTCGCCAACCAACCTTTTCAATTCTCCCGGATGGGGCGTTAATACTGAATTCTTTGGAAGTAATTTCAGCAATTCCTTGTTTTCGGAAATATTGTTTAATGCGTCAGCGTCAATTACGAAAGGAATTGTACTATCCTTGAATAATTTTTTTAATGCTGCAACAGTTGCCTTATTTTTTCCAAGTCCCATCCCTATTCCAATAGCCGAAGGCTCAAAATCAATGGAAATATCACTTATAAATTCTTCCTCTTTATCTGTAATTACCATCGCTTCGGGAATCGTGGTTTGCAGAATAGTATAACCACATTTCGGAACAAAAGCCGTAACCATTCCGGCACCAATTCTAAAAGCTGCCGTAGTTGAAAGTACGGCGGCCCCAATTTTTCCATAGCTTCCTGCAACAATCAGCGCGTGGCCGTAAGTTCCTTTATGTCCAAATTTCTCGCGGGATTGGTAAAATCGCTGCGCTTCGGGTTTTGAAATTAATTGCGCCAAAGGTTCTGTATTTCGAAGAAAATCTAAATCCAACCCAATATCCAAAACATCAAAATTTGAAATGAAACCAGCGGTTTCCGGCAAAAAGAAGGAGAGTTTTGGAGCTTGAAAAGTTAAAGTATGATTGGCTTTCAAAACTGCGTCCTTATCCTCAATTGGTAAATTGGAATAAAGCCCACTGGGAATATCAATTGCCAATTTGAAAGCTTTACTCTCGTTGAGATACTGAATCAATTTTTTCACCCACCCGCCCGGACATCGGTTTAAGCCTATCCCGAAGATGGCATCCACAATTATATCTTCATCGGTAATCTCTGGGAAATCATCCTCTCCCTTCATTAAAACGGGCCATTTTTTGGTCACGTTCTTTATCTTACCATAATTAAGCAAAAAGTTTTGAGAACGTTTATCGCTGCAATTCACTACATAAACAATCACATTATAGCCGTGCTCAAGCAGCAATCTTCCCACCACCAAACCATCGCCACCGTTATCGCCAATGCCACAAAAAATGCGAATTGGAACTGGCGCGCCCTTTAAGCGTTGGTGCAGCCATTGGAATATTTGTGTGCCAGCACGCTCCATCAATTCCTCTGATGTGATTTGCTGTTTTTCAACCGTGGTTTTATCGGCTTCGTACAATTGTGCTACAGAAAATATTTTCATCTATAAATTTATTTTAATAATTCATTATAAAAATGTTGAATTGGCAGGTTAATTGTTTCAGCAATATCAAAGATAACAACAATCCCTCGCATTGTTGAAAAGAACGTTTATAACTAATTGTTCCCGGTCTTTAAAATCGTTTCATATTTTATAACTTTAATAAAAACCAAACAATGGAAACACGAGATAGTGCATTGCTCCATTTACGCCCCGAAATCCTTTCTGCAAAAATCACCACGAATATGTCTGCCGACGAATGTTTTCAAAATAAAACATTACGGCCGGTTGTGAAACTTCAGCACGACTTGTTATTGGCGGCTTTCAGAAACTACATTTCGAAACATAAAAACGTATTTTATGATCTTAATGTAGAAAAGAAAATGGATTACATTGAAAATGCAATTCACAAAGACATGAAGTTCCGAAACTCACTAAAAGGAATGATTATAGGCCAATTTACACTTGACGAGTTTGAGATTTATATTCAGAATTCCTCAGCACTCAACAAAAGGATGATGGATATTGTTAAAGAACGTCTAAAAGACAATTTACTGTATTTTGAACGTGTTGATCTGTTAATCGCTCAGTAACAGTTTTATAGCTGTTCCCTCGTCAATACTGGGGTGTTAAACATTTTGTAAATAGAACCTAAAGCTTCAGTCGCTATATAATTGTAGGTATTTTCGCCATTAAAAACCTACAAATATGAAAAAATCAGTACTTACCTTTTTATTATTGGCCGCAGGGGTTCTCGCTGCCCAGGAAACGGATTCAACCACCCAGAACGAAAAAAATAACGACTACAACCACTGGTCTTTTGAAGTTTCCGGTGGTGTCCACAAACCCTCTCGGCCTTTTGCGGAAGGATATTACACAAACACCCCAAGTTTTGGCCAAGGGCAATTGGGCGTACGTTATATGTTTAACGAAAAATTTGGTCTTCGGCTCGGTTTGGGCTATAACAATATTGAAGGGGATGACAAAAGCCTCCCTTTCAAAACCAGCCAATACAGAAGCACACTTGAAGGGGTTGTTAATCTAACAAGTCTTCTTAATTTCAGTGATTGGACGAAGACCGTGGGTCTTTTGATACACGGTGGTGCTGGATATTCTATGATGGATTACAAAAGCCCTGTTGCTATAGATGGAAAAGACAATATGCTCAACATAATGGGTGGTATAACCCCAATGGTTAAGTTGGGAAGAAGTGTTGCCCTTTTTGGCGATGTTTCCGCGGTGGGTAATATCAGACAAACTTATACTGTTGACGGAACACAGCTTAACAATAAAAGAGATGTGGACGGTTTTATGGTAAATGCTTCCATTGGACTTAATATTTATTTAGGTGACGCTGAAAAACACGCCGATTGGTATTCAGAGAAAACCGATTTAAAAGAAACAATATTGGGCCTTGAAGAGCGTGTGGAAAAACTGGAGACAGATTTAATAGATACAGATCAGGACGGTGTGCCGGATTATTTGGATAGAGAACCAAACACTATGTCAGGTGTGGCTGTAGATACCAAAGGAATTGCGGTTGATAAAAATAAGAACGGAATTCCTGACGAAATTGAACCTTCCCTGGACCAACGCTACTTGAAAAAAATAGATTACGTTAAAGGTGGTGGTGACGGCAGCGTGGAAGAATTATTGAATAAAGGCTATGTAAACGTTTATTTCCAATTTAATAGCGATAAACCCGAAACATATTCATTGGGAGCCATCAATTATTTGATGAAGTATATGAAAGATCACCCCGGTTCAAATGCAGAATTGATTGGGTACGCAGACGAACTTGGAAACCCTGAATACAACCAAACCCTTTCAGAAAAAAGAGCAAAAAGAGTGTATGAAATTTTGATTGCCTCCGGAATTGCTGAAAGCCGATTAACCTATAGAGGCGGCGGCGAAGACACAACGGTTGATAAAACTTCTTCTCCAGCACGACAATTGGTGAGAAGGGTTACTTTCCGATTGAAGTAAAACACTAAATATTTAATAGAAAGAGCCTCCAAATTGGAGGCTTTTTTTATTTTCCTATTTGTGATTTATTACTTCAAAAGTGAAACACCATTTAAATCAGTAGTCAAAACATCACTCATATAATTAAAGAATGGCCGCAACAATTGATAATGGTGAATTAAATTATCCTTAAAATCTGCAGCGAACACTTCTTTATCGGTGAAGTGATGGTTTACAAAAAAGCTTTTAAGCCTGATTAAATCAATGTTTTGGTCTTCTTTATTGAAACCTTTCGGAGCTGTCTTTACGGCGTATTCCTGATTGAAATTTCCAAAGGCTTTTTTAAATTCTTTATTATTCAAAATATCCCGAATTTCTGAGCTATCCATTTCAAACTCTTTGCGTATTCTTAAAAGATCTGCAGGGTTTGGTTCAAAAAATCCACCGGCCATATAGCTGTTCCCAGATTCCAACCGCAGATAATACCCACCGCGCCGTTGTGCTCCTGCCCTGCTAAAACTTACACTTCTATGAACATTGTAAGGGGTTTTATCATTGCTGAACCGGATGTCGCGGTTTATTCTGAAAACTTTGGTAGTGGCAATTTCATCTGTAATATTTAGCCCTTTTTCCACCGCGATATAAAATTCCTTCAAAGCCTTTTCATTTGCCAAATATTCTTTTTTGTGTTCCTGCATCCAGTCGCGGTTATTGTTCTTTTTTAACTGAAGCAAAAAAATGAATGCAGTTTTTGGAATGGTTGGGCTCATCTGTGTTTCTCTTTAATTAGCAAATATACAATGAAGAATAAACAATGAACAATATGCAATGAGCAATCAAAATGAATGCAAAAGAAAATTTTCATACATTTATCGAAACAACCTTAAAACCAAATTAATATGAATGCAACAACAAAACCAAACACAGCTTTTTGGATTATTGCCGTAGTGGCACTTTTATGGAACTTAATTGGTGTCTTTTTCTGGGTCTCTGAATACTTTTTAATGACCGAAGAAATAAAAGCCGCCTTACCTCCCGAGCAATTGGAACTCATGAACAACGCCCCCGCGTGGAACATTTATGTTTATGGCATCGCCGTATTTGGTGCCGTGCTTGCTAGTATACTTCTCTTGATGAGGAAAAAATTGGCTGTGGCTCTATTCGGTATTTCGCTAATAGCTATTTTTATTGTTCAGGGATATTGGATTTTTGCGATGGACATCGTGGAAAAAATGGGCCCTCAAGCCCTAATTATGCCACTTATTGTTATTGCAATAGCAATTTTTGAATATTTCTACAGTAAAGGCGCTGCCCGAAACGGATGGCTTGCATAGTGTAAATTTTAAATAATTGTTAAATACACGCTTTAAAAAATACTCCTTTGGGGGTATTTTTTCATTATATACCTATCCATAGTTTTGTCCCTTCAACTAACTCAATAAAAATTTAACATAAATACTATGAAATTATCAAAATTATTTATCTTGTTAATATTAACAAACTTGACCCTTTTTTCTTGTAAAAAGGATGATGGTGGTACCGATAACTCTATAGATGACTATGAAGGTTATTTTACAGGGACTATGACCACAGAGGGAATCAACAACCCATTGGAAGGAATTTTAAAAACTTCTTCAAACGGAACTTTTACGCTTACTCTACTTTCAGGAACCTTGCAAGGTTCCATAGAGTTGATAGACAATACGCTTCGTTTGGAAATAAATCAAAACAACGGCCTTTTTATTGACTCCACAAACTTAAGCGGTACCCTTGATCAAAATTCAAATGGCTATACACTTTCAATTTCAGGAACCTATATTGATGGCAATTCATTAAATGTAACTGGACAAACGGTTACCATGGAACTCGGCAATCAGGAATATCATGATAGCAAAACAAAGTCTTCCGTTTATTTTACCCATAATAAAGTGGGCTGCTTAGCCACCATTACTATCGGCTCAACAGTACTAAGCGGTCTAAATAACCACTATGCGGAAGGCGGCTTGTGTGCTTCTATGTATGCAACCTTCCTAACATGGCCAATGGATGTGGAAAACAAACAATCCCAAGTTAACTGCCATACCGTAAGATTGCGTGGTCTGGATGGCAACTATTTTACCTTTGAAGATTGCAATACTGCAACTTTTATATTGCCAAAAAACACCCAGTACACTTATTTTGTGCAATGGGAAAATGGGGAAACTGAAACTGGCGAGTTCACTTCACCAGATGGGGGTTCCAGAATGGCTATCTGTCTTGAAAACTCTGGGTCCGAATGCAGTGGTGGCGGAAACTTACCGGGTGCCGATGGCAGCCCTCGCTTTAATATGACATGGAGTGGAGACACCGATTTGGATCTTTATGTAACCGATCCAACAGGCTATACTATTTCATATACTTCAACTAGCTCGCCTTCCGGTGGAGTTTTGGATATAGATTGTACCGGGAGTTGCCCTGGAGGAAATGCTGAAAACATTACTTGGGAAAATGGTGGGCCGTCAGGAGTTTATGAATTTCACGTAAATTATTATAGTGGTTCCGCAAACACTCCTTTC
Source organism: Aequorivita sp. (assembly GCA_030690315.1). Classification (GTDB taxonomy): domain Bacteria; phylum Bacteroidota; class Bacteroidia; order Flavobacteriales; family Flavobacteriaceae; genus Aequorivita. Next base: position 17,301 of record JAUYGY010000040.1, on the reverse strand, counting down.
ACACTTACCGTACGCGATAATGAAACCACAATGAATGTGATAAACAGTTCTTTAAGCGATGGCGATTCCCAAACCTGGACCTATACCAAAAACTAAATACACTATTTCGGTTCAACTAATTACCTGAATTTTCAAAAGCCACTTTCTTTTATAATGAAAGTGGCTTTTTTATTTGCAATTAAGCTGTTAAAAACAATTGGATTCCAAAACGGTAATATTTGCATTGGGATCAATTTTATGGATGATGTTCTTTACTATTTCCACCTTTTTGGTGTTCCGTGTTACCAAAATCATCTTTTCATTGCTGTCATGGTGAATCAACTTTAGGATTCCATCCGTGCTTTTCTTGTTCAGCAGAATCTCTTCCTGTATCAAAAGGGTTTTAGTTGAAAAGACCAAGATGGTTTTATTTTGGACAGATTTCTTCATAAAGTATTCAATCGTTTTGCTAATCGCTACAATCGCGACAATACTGTATGCCGCCATAGTGAAATCTGCGAATACCAGAACTCCCAAAAGAATCACGATTCCATCAACAATCAAAATAAGTTGGTTGTAGGGCAATCTTATTTTTGTGGAAAGAATCCGTACAAGTATATCATTCCCTCCCGTAGTAGCCCCCGCATTCATAACGATAGCCACTGCCACGCCTATAATAACCCCACCAAAAACAGCTGACATCAATACATCATTAACAATAATCCTTCCTTCAGTTAAAGACGATATCAAATCAATATAAAAGGAAACCAAAACCATAGAGAACAAAGTCTTCACCCCTGTTTTGGCCCCCAAAACCTTAGTTCCCCAAAGCAGTAATGGAATGTTTATCAACAGCGCTATCCAACCCACTGAAAAACCAGTTAGTTGTTTAATTACTATACTCAACCCCAAAATACCGCCAGGCACTATGTGGTGTGGAATTATCAGTAAGGCATAGGCAATAGCTATTAACAAGGAACCTATGAATACGTAGGTATAGCTTTTTAGCTCGGTTAGCACGATTTGCTTTTCTAATTTGATGGCGAAAATTCTTTTCATTTTTGATTGTGTTATAAAAAAAAAGTCCCTTTGATTTTATATTTATCAAAGGGACTTTAAAACGGTTATTTTGGTTTTATCATTCACTTTGAGGTATGGGTATGTGCTTGCGAATACGCTTTGGCATACGGCAGTTGCTAAATTTTGAATGTGATCTATTTTTCATTTTAATGGCTTGTTAAATAAAAAAAGCGTTCCTCTTTGGGGAGGAACGCTTTTTTATATTGTTATATACAATCGCCCTATACCCCGGAAGTTTCTCCGTGCATCTTACAAATAGTATTTGAGCGAAATTGTTTCATAATTATAGGCGCAAAGCTATGATAATTTTTTTGAGGTTGAATTATCTATTGTGAAAAGTTTGTATTTTTTAATTTAAACACTTATTAATCGTTTATGCAGGTTCCAATGTACGTTTTGATTTTCTATAAAGGTAATTGGGATAAATAGTGCGCTTTGCAAAACGGTTCAATTTATCACTGTTTGCCATTTTTATGTAAATCGGTCTGGTTACCCCAAAATATTCATAGGTATTACCATCCAGAAAGGTAATTTCCAAAAGCATTCCTTTGTGCTGAAAATCGGCTATTCCAGAGTTGGTTATGGTTTCTGTGTATTCTTCAAGATTTGCGGCCTTTGTTTCAGGCGCAATGCTTACCAAAAAATGGTAACCATCTATTATCTTTCGGCTGTTAACTTCTGCTTCTTGTTGAAGGGGATCGCCGTTTTGAAATTTATCCGGATGCCACTCTTTTACCAAATTTCGGTAACTGGTCTTTAAGGTTTTAAGCTCTATTTCCTTTTCAACCCCAAAGAGTTTTTTGTATTCGTTGATGCGTTTCATTTAAAATTTTTTGGAGGCGCGAAAGTACTGTTTAATATTTTGCCAATTAAAACTTTAACGATTAAAATTCAATGAAAAGCATTTTTAAACAAACCCAAAAGAGATAGTAAAAGAAAAAACCTAAAACTGAAAGTAAATAAACGGCTGAAAGTCTGCTGAAAAAGCCTGATAACACAATACTCCCACCCCCATAGTGATCGCAATTTTTATAGGAATCGGGCTTTGGGAATATCCTTTTTCAATATAGGCTTTTGAACTTTCGGGAAGCCAATGGGTTATAAAACCTATCAGCATCACCCAAAACACTAAATGGTAGTGCACCAAAATATCCCAAGCATGCTTCCAATCCATATTATAGGCTACTTGCAAATACCATTTTTCAATGTGTTCCATACTTTCACCCCTAAAATAAATCCTCGTAAAGGTTATAAATGCAAAGGTTATGGCAATTTTCCAAGCGTGTGCAAGCCAGCCGGTTTTGTTTTCGTAGGGACTTATCTGACGCCAAAATTTATACACCACTATTCCCAAACCATTAAGGCCACCCCAAATCACGAATTTCCACGAAGCGCCGTGCCATAGGCCACCAATAAGCATTGTGAGCATTAAGTTTATATTGGTGTTTACGCTTCTTTTTACGGTTGTTGAAAAGAAGGCAAGTATAACAATACCCAAAACGATTGAAGCAACTACGGCAAACACATACCAATCCCGAAAGGCCAAAACAACTCCCCCAAGCATACTTGCAAGAATAATATAGGAAGCAATACTTCCACGGCGGTTTCCGCCTAATGGGATGTATAAATAATCGCGAAGCCATGTGGAAAGGGAAATATGCCAACGTTTCCAATAATCCCCAGCATTGGTGGCTTTATAGGGCGCATTAAAGTTAACTGGCAACTTAAAGCCCATCAGCAACGCAAGGCCAATCGCTATATCGGTATAACCGGAAAAGTCACCATAAATTTGAAGCGAATACCCAATCATCGCCATTACGTTCGCAAAGCCCGAAAACATTTCGGGAGCGTCAAAAACCCTGTCAAGAAAGTGCATCGCAATAAAATCTGCAAAGATCATTTTTTTGATGAGGCCTTTTAAAATCAGAAAAGTCCCTGCGTTGAAATCGGCTTTGGTGATAATTGTAGGCTGCGAAATCTGTGGTACAAAACTTTCCGCACGCACAATAGGTCCCGCCACCAACTGTGGAAAGAAACTAACATAAAACCCAAAGTCCAAAATGGAATCCAGGGGTTTTATTTTTTTGCGATAAACATCTACGCTATAACTAATAGTTTGGAAGGTATAAAACGAAATTCCCACGGGAAGTATAATCTTGTCCAAGGTAAAATAATTCTGCTGGCTAAAACTGTTGCCCCAATAGCCCAGCCAATTCATCACTTCATATTGTGTGTGGAACAGGGCATTGAAAGAGTCCGTAAAGAAGTATGCGTACTTAAAATAGCACAACACTGAAAGGTTCACAACCACGCTGGTTGTTACCAAAAACAGTCGTCTGCCTTGTGTATTGCTTTTGAAAATCCCTTTCCCAATAAAATAATCCAACAGCGTACTAAAAATGAGTATCCCTACAAACAGTCCGCTTGTTTTGTAGTAAAAGAAAAGGGAAACCAAAAAGAGATAGGAATTCCGAAGCGGGATTTTTTTGTATAGCAGCGCAAATATAAAATACACTACAGCAAAGAATATCCAAAAGTTGGCCTGTGTGAAAATGAGTGGATAGTTTTCCGTGAACCTAAAAATATCGGCCAACCTATTCATTGCTACTTATTCAATGTTTTAAAATGGTCCAACAAGGTTTCGGTATTACGGCCTGTGCTTTTTGCCCAAGCATCAACCAAGGCTTTCAACAATAAATCTGCTTTTATATTATAACCCAAATAATTAAAATGGATGCGATCGCGCGGCATCAGTTTATTTTTGTACCATTTGTTGGAAGATTTCAAGCCGCCCATAATGCTATAAAAATCCCAGCACGCCATGTTGTATTTTTCGGTGAGTTCCAAGATTATCTGTTGTTGAATTGCTGTATTTGGGTTGGCGTATTTTCTGCGGTAATAACTATCGTTGGGCACCGTCAATAAAATGGCGCAATTTGGATTTATGCGTTGTATCATTTGTATGAAGGCTTCATAATTCGCCCTAAATTCTTCTGCCTTAAAATCGGCTTTCGGCATATAGGCATCATTGGTGCCGATTGAAATTATAAAAAGATCGGGCTTGTATAAACCCAATTGGTTTTCAAAATAAGCACTTCTGTTATACGAACCGAAACTCGCGCCATTCACGCCGATACTGGTATATTCAATCCCAGGATTATCGTTCATAAATTCCATGCCCATCATCAAAAATTCAGGATTCTCTGTGGCGGTGTCTTTTATGTGAATTCCTATTTCAACATCTTTCACATTTCTCGCAAACCGATATTCACGATACATTTTTTGATAATTGATGGTATCGAAAGTAACTAAAGTGCTATCTAAAATATTTAGGTTGTAATCGTCTTTCCAAGTATTGTAAAAAACCCGTAGCTTATGAAAGGTGTAGGGTTTTTTCGTGTGGGTTTTGTAATTCGCTTTAATCGAAATAGTATCAGAGCAATCCCTAAAAGCGGCAGAAACACCCGCCAAGCCCCAAGCTATGCTGTCCTTCATTATCGAATTTCTATAACCCTCCCATTTTGCCTTATTGGCTTCAACTCTATAATTGGAAGGATTGTTTGTATGCGCCAGCTGAAAGGGAAACACAAACCCCCGTTGCCCTTGCGAGACCGAATTCATATTTTGAAAATAAGTGCGCAGTTTGTTCGAATAAATATCTGCCTGAATGTGCGACCCGCCAATGTGGAATATGTGAAGATTCTCCTTCTTGCCTTCATAAACACTGTCCAATTGGCTAAAAAAATGATTAAAGTTGGGGGAAGTTTCCGCACCAATAAGCACATTGGCCTCCGTGTGGATTAGTTCTTCAAACTGTGGCATCACGCTGTCCAGTAAATATTCCTGTGAATGACCTCCAAAGTATAAAAACACAGAAATTACAAATAGAATCTTCTTCATTTAATGCTTTTTAAATCTATGTGTAAGGCGGTAAAAAAAAGTTCAGAAATAATTTTCGTGCCTGGAGCCGTAAAGTGTGTGTAATCGCTCCCCGCCAATTTTTGGTCAACCCAATATGGCATGGAATTTTCGCCACCCATTGCTTTAAACATGCTCCAATACGCAATATTATTACTTAGGCAACTCTCTTTCAACTGGGCATCAAGATAGGGCAGCAAAGCATAGCTTTTTATTTCCCCGTTAATAGTAGTTGCCATATCGCTTGGCCCTACAAAAATAATACTAGCATCCGGAGCTTTTCGCCGAACCCAGTTTATTTGATTTTTCAAATACCCGGTATAATTTTTAACCTCCAGCGAATCTTTTAGATAAGGAACGGTATTTCCACCGAATTGAAAAATAAGAATCTTGGGTTGCAATTGTTGGTACATGCCGCCAAAGCTCTCGCTATTAAGATTGGCGAACACCGTGCCCGAGCTTCCCCGCATCGCCACATTGTCCAAAAGGATGCTCTCGCTCCCATCCAACGTTAGCCCATAAAAATCAGGGCTTTCGGTGGCTTCCATTTCTATTTGTAGGTTTGCTGGCGTTGTAGGGACGTTTATTTTATAACAGTGATAGTTGCCATCACTCACTAACATTTCTTCCTTTAACAGCGCCCCATCATTGTAAACCTTGATACTCACGGGCACCGTGGTATTGCCGTAATGTAACCCAATGGAAGTATATGTTTTTAATTTTGCATATTGTTTTGACGACGGACTGATATTTATTGTGGCTTTTACCGGCACAAGTTCTGGGCTTGCCACACTATCTGCCACAGCATCATAAACCGGGGTGAAGCGCGACACCGAAAGATATGCCCCATAATTCTTATTCGCAAAACGCGGTTTGCTTGGGTCAAAAGAGGCATAGCGCAACCAATTTTCAGAAGGTGTAACCACAGCACTCACTTGGTGGTATTCCTGTTTTATGGGAATAAAGCCAGGCCCACTGCCACCGTACAATGTTTGCAATCTATTTCTTAAATATGCCGAAATTCTATCCCCTTCCAATTGTGAATCGCCATAATGAATGATTCTGCAATTTGGAGCCTGTAATTGGGTACGGAGCTTTTGTATAAATTCCCCCGCTGGTCCGGGGTAATGAAGACGCTCTATTTTTGTACTGTCTATTTTGGTGAAATCGGGTATTTTTTTTTCATCTTCCACCACTGAACCAATATTCTCTACAATACCCTTAAATGCTTTCTTTTGTTCTTTGGAAATGGATACGTCCTTAAAAAAGGTTTCAACCGTGGGATACTTAATTACCGAATTATAAACCGAAAAACCATCCTGCTCCTTTCCATCACCCAATTTATTGGTGCCACTAAGAAGTGTCAAGCCCAATAAAGCCAATAGTGCAACAACAATATAGAGACTTATTTTAAGGGGATTCATAGTTTTAAAGCCGTGCTTTTTGCAAGTGAGCAAAACTAATAAATATTTATGATGAATTTGTTAAACCAAAAGCGTCATTGGGAAGAATTCAATACTATTTGGAATAAGGCTTCTCTACTTAAGTGAGTTTTAAATTTTAATTTCCTTATTGGCCGAAAAGAGTTTATTAAACTTTTGGTAAACCCAATTCACATACCTTTAAAATAGCCTAATTTTAACCCGTTGTGCATTTTGATGGATAATTATTAATTTTAGTAAAAATTTCAAGTTTTTACCTCTTATCCTAAAGGAAGAAATTGAAATTTCATCGATATTCCCTTTAGGGTTAGGGTAAAAATCGATGAAATGCTCAAAATGCACAACGGGGTTATTTTTAGTTTAAAATTAAGTACCTATGGCAAAGAAAGATAATAATAGACCCGAACAAAGCCCAGTTGATCCAAAAAAAAGCAATGCGGAACAGGAAAGAGAATACCGAAAGGATAAAAGAGCGGGGAAAATTAATGAAGACCTCGAAGAGGAATAAACCAATTAACAATGGTATTCGTGGAAATTCTCACGTTATCCCAGTGTGCATGAAAATTGCGGGTTACTATTTCTTACTCATTATTGTCCGACTAAAATTTAAATGAATCCATTAAAGTCAAATCAATAAAGGCTTTCTGCTATTTTTTTTATTAAGAACCTTCCTTTTCATTTTATTTAAAAACATTGTTGTCCGATATAATTGCAACAGAATCACAATAAGCGTTGTATTATATGCCGTCCCTTCGGGACGGGTAATTTCGGGGGGTATTTTTCTTTTTACCAATATTTTATGCCTAACGGCATAACTTCAACTAATGCAAAATACTAGAAATCAATGAAAGGCAATGAATCAATATTCTTGATAGGACATTATATTATTTTTAATCGGACAACAATGATTTAAAAACAAAACCGAAAATTCATATTTCAACCTAATATTTTTTATAGATGGTTTTCAATGACTACAATTTAGTCTTTGCTCTTTGCTCTTTGCTCTTTGTTCTTTGTTCTTTGTTCTTTGCTCTTTGTTCTTTGCTCTTCCAACGCAGCGTTCTTATCTCTTTTCCCAGACAATACTATTTCTAACTAAAGAATATAAATCCGCACTTTCTTCTTTTTAAGCCGACTGTTGTTCAGTTTACTCACCAAGCCGCCTGCAAGCGCCAAAGGCACAGCAACAAAGGCACAATCTTGTTTCAACTCTATTGCGCCAAGTTGTTCCTGCGTAATATTTCCCTGTTTTATAAAAAGGCCAGCAATATCGCCTTTTGAGATTTTATCTTTTCTTCCGCCAGAAATAAATAGCGTTTCCCATAATTCGGATACTTCTTTTACCGCCTGTGGAATTTCCATCGGCTCTGTTTTCTCTATAAACTCCGGCAAAAGCTGGTTTTTCCATTTCAATACATAGGCCGTACCTTTTTCGTTCACCCTTGCCGTTCTGCCGTTTCTGTGGGTAAACTCAACTGAAGAATGTGGCAGTTCGTAATGGATTATGTATTTTAATTCCGGAATATCAATGCCTCGGGCGGCAAGATCTGTGGCAACCAACACCTGGCTAGTGCCATTTCTGAACTTTATAAGCGCCCGCTCCCTATCCTTTTGCTCCATTCCTCCGGAAAAGCAGGTGTGGCTTATCTTGTTATCATTTAGAAAATCGCTGACCATTTCAATACTGTCCCTAAAGTTGCAAAAGATAATTCCGGGCTGGTTTCCCAAGTACCGCAGAAGTTGCAACAAGGTTCCCAATTTGTCTTTATCGGGTGAAATTATTGTTTTGATGGCCAGTTTTGGATCTATCGTTTCCGATAAATAATCCAATACTGTTGGGGCATCCAATTTCACAAACTTTGGAATTCCAACTCCCTGTGTCGCAGATGTTAATATACGCTTACTTACAGCAGGCAATGAATTTAGTATCTCGCTCATTTCGCTTTCAAAACCTATCTCTAACGATTTGTCATATTCATCAAGCACTAAGGTATTTATACTGGTTTTTGAAAATCGGTCATCGTCAAAGTGATCCAAAATCCTTCCCGGAGTCCCGACCAAAATAGCGGGTATATGTTTCAGTTCTATCTTGTCCTTGCTTTTGGCCCGACCGCCATAAACCGCATTCACCTTAAACCCGGAACCCATATTGCGAACAACTTGTTCAATCTGAATGGCAAGTTCACGGGTGGGGACCACTATCAGAGCCTGAACTTCCGGATTATCAGCGTCTAAACTTTTAATAATGGGCAATAAAAACGCCAAGGTCTTCCCTGTGCCCGTTGGAGATAATAGGATAGTGTTTGCCGTTTTTTCAATTACTGCAATGGCTTCTTCCTGCATCGGGTTTAGGGCCGCTATACTTAGCTTTGCCAGAATATCCCTTTGGTCTTTTATTTCGTTTGCCATTATTTCTTTTGCTTCTTTTTCTTTGTTGGGGTTGCTGGTATTTCTGCTTTTGGGGCTACTACAGCGGTTTGCGCCAATTGATGGGCGAGTATTTTATCTATCAGCTCTTCCTTTGTTAAATGGTGGAATACCGTGCTTATTTTTTCCCTAAACTCAGCAGAAATTGTTCTATTCGGTTTTGTTTTGAATATTTTCTTTGCCCATAGTAAGGTATTGTTTTCCTCGGTACTTTGGGCGTCTGGTTTTTTCATTTCCTTAAAAACGATACCCAGTTCTTCCTCAAATTCTGGGATTTCAAAAACCTCTTCCTGCTGCAGGATGGTTACCGAAAGGCCTGTTGCCCCTGCCCTAGCCGTCCTACCGCTTCGGTGTACGTAGGTTTCATAAGTATCGGGCAAGTGGTAATTTATTACATAGCTTATTTCCTTTACGTCAAGTCCGCGTGCGGCAAGATCAGTCGCTACAAGAATATCTATATTCCCTTCCCTAAACTGTCCCATCACCCTGTCGCGGATGGGTTGGCTAAGGCTGCCGTGCAGTGCTCCGGAAGAAAATTTATTGATTGCCAGATTTTTTGCCAGTTTGTTGACCGCCGCTTTTGTTTTGCAGAAAATAATTCCCCGCTCCCCTTCCTTGCCACTTAAAAAATGAAGCAAAACCTCCAGTTTTTCAATAGGTTCCACCACCATAAATTGGTGGTCTATGCCCTGATGCCCCATTGTTTCCATATCGGCTTCTATATGAAGCACATGCTTGCTCATATAGTTTTGAACCAATTGCTTTATGGTGCCGGGCATTGTGGCTGTAAAGAGAAGCGTTCTTTTGGCCTTCGGAATTTCAGCAATAATGGCATCCAAATCGGTTTTAAGGGCAGTTACCATTTCATCTGCTTCGTCCAGTACTAAATAAGCCACGTTTTTTAGATCGATAGCATTTCGGTTTATTAGATCTACCAAACGTCCCGGCGTTGCAACCACTATATGGGTGGTGTTTTTTAAACGCTCTATCTGTGGTTTTATGGGGATGCCGCCACAAAGGGAGGCAATACTAATTTCAGGACTATGAGTGGTAAAAGCTTCCAAATTGGAATGTATTTGTTGCCCCAATTCTCTTGTAGGTGCCAGAATTACGGCCTTTATATTGGTGTTTTTGGGGTCAATAAGTTGAAGCAACGGCAAGCCAAAGGCAGCAGTTTTTCCACTTCCTGTTTTAGCAAGGGCCACTACATCTTTGGTTTCGGTTAAGATGAGCGGGATTGTTTTTTGTTGTATGTCCGTAGGTACCGCAATGTTTAACTCGGCTAAACTTTGTTGTAATTGAAGGTTGATCCCTAAGGAGGAAAAGGTATTGGGCATAAACTATTTTTCCGCAAAGATAAGTAGCCTTTTAATGGAATGGCGAGTCTATTCTTTATTCTTTATTAATTATTCATTGTTATTGAACATTTTCTTATGTCATATGTCTTATGTCTTATGTCATATGTCTTATGCTTTTTTTATGGCTCTTCGCTTTCCTCTTTTTGAATAGCACCTCAACTTCCATATTCCATTTAAAAACAAAACCCCTCTCGCATATAACGAGAGAGGTTCTATTTAGTTACTATTGATTGAATACTACTCTTTTACTACTTGTTTTATGGTTTGCCCTTCGGCACCACGAATTATAAAGAAGTATGTTGAACTGGTTAATCTCGAAATATCGATTTCTACCTCAGTTTTCATGTCAGAAATATCTACAAATTGGACCAAACGGCCTGTAACGTCATAAATATCAACAGAAGAGAGTTCGCTAGCACCTGGATTTGAAATATAAATCAGGGTTTTTGCAGGATTTGGATATAACAAAATATTTTCCAATGATGTATCCATACCTTCTATTGCCAAAAGGGGGCTTTTACTACTAAATCCACTATGCACAACAATATTTCCACCTGATAGGAACATTTCTGCTGTATCAATGCCTGTCCAGTTACTGGAATACAATAAAATTCCATTGGCAGTAGTAAGATTGAATGAAATTTCGTCCTCAGATCCGGGTTCGCCGCGATCGGTCATATCAACATGCAATTTCAAGTTACCTCCAAGCGAAATTGGGTTTAAAGGATCCGTAACATCAGTCAGATTTGCTTTGGTGACAAATTCAGCCAGTTTATTATTTTCATCGGCAATATTTACACCAAGTGATTGTATCGCATTTCCTTTTATTTGGTATGTATGAACGCCATCACCTTGCAAAATTCTAAAGATTACATTAGCATGTCCTTTTAATTTTTTCCCTCCATTATTGAATTTAACATTAAACCCGAAATTCAATTTTAACCCATCGGTGGAAGCATAACTACCTGCCGAGTTGTCGGGATGAATGGTTCCTCCTCCTGTAATAAAATCACCAATAGGAATGTAAACCGTAACAAGAGTATTGTCGTCTGCACTATCTCTATAGTAATAGCCATTATCATCAAGGCTTCCCACCAGTATTCCAACAGTAAACGACTCGGAACTCTGGTTACCTATATCAACAATCCAATCATAGCTTACGGTACCGGTTGTTGGATCATTCGGGTCAAACAAGTCGGTTACCGGAATCCATCCAGAGATATCTGTATTGGTGTCGCGATTCACAAACTTCACCATGGCATTTTGAATATCTCCGGGATAGGGATCACCTATAGGGTCGCTTACAGAAATATCTTGGATATTGGCGCTTAAAACCACTGTAGCCACTGATGAGTTTTCATTGGGTGTTGCTTGAAAGGTGTGCCCAGTATATTCCACAATAGCATCTTCTTGAAGAAAGTCGAAAACATCGCTATCTGAACTTCCTAAATAACAAGCTTCTTCATCAACTTCAATATCTACTGTATAAGGCACATTTGGATTTTGAGTTAAAATCAAGGTAGTAGTGGCATCGCCATTGGCATCAGTTACGGCTTGTACCGATTGTGTGCCTATTGTAAAGGTGATGGTTCTTCCTGCAAGTGGATTACCTTCAAAATCTTCCAAATTTGCCGAAAGATCCGTTTGATCTGAGTACTGTTCACTCAAATCGCCTGTATAGGTTAACACTGTAGCTCTCTTTTCCACAGTAACTGTTGTAACGCAGGTATCTTCATTTCCATGGGTATCTATCACTGTTAGGGTTACCACATGGGGTCCAACATCTGCACAGGTAAATTCACTTGGAGAAATAGACATGGAGGCAATTCCACAAGTATCAGAAGACCCATCATCAATGTCTGCTGCAGTTAGGTTCACCTCTCCATTTTCATCTACAACTATTGAAAAAGGAGCCACACAAACTGCAGTAGGTGGATTTGGTGTATCGAAAGCTTCGGTACCATCGGTTCTGCTATCTGTATCCCCTTGGGTTGCACTAAGACCCAAGCCGCGTCGTGCAAAGGCCCCCCAAATAATACATTCATTAGCACCACCATAAATAGCAGCGTCGGCAGCAAAAATAGCATCTCTTGCATCTACAAAACCGGGACGGCAAGGCTGTAATTTAAGAGCTTCGGTAACGAGTGCCATAGCCTGAACGTTTCCGGCGTCTTGGTTAACATCACCCGTGAAGTTATAAAAATCCGCATCGAAGCCATAGGTATCGATGAGCCCCCAAGCTAAATCCCATAACATGGTTGCCCACACTTCACCTAGAGCGTGTTCACTAGTTCCTGTTCCTATTATATCATCGTAAGTATGAGGGTTTACGACCATATCGGTTGAATACATAAAATTTCTTATGCCCGATCCGTTTGCCCCTTCATCAAAAAGATACATACCAACGCCTCGGGCATCAACTCCTGTATCTCCGGCTTCCATAGTCAACATATATCCATAGAAATCACTCCATCCCTCTCCCATTTGTTCGTCATTATTCAGACAGTCTGAATCTCCGGCTCCTCCCGTCAATCTTGTGGAAATTCCGTGGCCGTATTCGTGTGCAATCACTAAGCCTTCAAAATCACCATCTTTATCCCCACATAAATACATACGCATGGTAGGATTACTTCCGTCAACTGGAGTTCCAAATCGGGCGTTACAGGTATCTGAACCATCTTGAGCACGTCCATTTACCGAATCGCCTCCCAAGCCGCCATTGCCATAATTGTTCTCTTGAAAATTCCCGGACGCTTCGTCAAATCCATATTGGTATAAAACATCGTGAATAATATTATTCCAATAAAATAGATTTGTGATAGCTGCATCTTCATATTGAGTAGCATTTGAATAGTCTTGCCCAAAAGCATATCCGGTAAAATGAAGATCGGCTCCCCCGTCAGGTTGGTACCCGGGGTTGTCATCGGCTTCAAAGGCGTTCACATTATTCCCTTGTGTTGTTGTGAACTCAGCCCCGGCAACTCCATCTGTGTCATGCCATCCGAAAGGAGATGCAGTTGCATCTGCTGGATCTGTAACGATGGTTCTACTTCCAAAATAGGGGCTCTCTGTAGGCTGTGCAAATACTTCATAGCAATTTGTACAAGAAACCGAATTTATTGATGTTTCCTCTTTATAATTCGGAATATCATAAAGATTGGTGTTGAAATTCACAGTTTCGGTTTCGGTTGTATGGTTATGCGGAATAGCACATTCATTAACCCAACTTGTCTTTTTAATAATTGCACCGGTACCGGCATCTACAATAAAATTCCACCAATTTGCAGAGTTTACCTCAGCAATTGATAACTGCCATCCTAAAACAATACCACTATCTTCCTGATAGAAATACATTAACTCAACGGGAATATTTTCCACAGAAATCCTTCCGCCATCAAATACGGCTTCTTTATTAGGCCCTGAAGGTGCTTTCAACTGGTTCGGGCTTTCAACGGCATACTGCATTTGCGCAGCTACCCGTTGGATTGCCTGCGCAGCCGAAAGGCTTTGCGTATTGCTTTTTAATTGGGCCGAAACATCGGTAATGAATTTGTTGTGCTCAATAATTTTAGCGCCAGACTTGTCCAAATGAATACTGGATTCAGTACCGTAAATTCCAATTCCGTTAATTGCCTGTCTTAGATAAACGTGTCGCGTTCCACTAACACTACTTGTGTGTTCGTGTGTAATTACGTAAGTGTCTTTTTGAGACTGTATAAGATTCTCCAAGGACACCTTCGTTGTCTTTCCATTTGATTGTTCCTCATTGTTGTTCTTTTGTGCCATTAATGGAACACAAAATAGGCCTGCAAGAAGCCCCAAGATACGTAGCTTGTTTTTCATGATATATAAATTTAATTGTTAGTAATTTATACTTTGTAAAACTAATCTTGAGGAGTCTAATCTTTTGAGGAAGTGAAAGTTACGTAAAAAAATAAAATAATTAACAAATTATTTTATTTTATTTTATTTTATTTTAGCTTAAGAAATATTTTTTTTAAAAGGAGAATGGGATGGTTATTAATCTTTATAATTATGAATTTTATGCCATTTCATGAAGTATAAAAAAAATCAAAAAAAGGTTGAGGATACAAGATAAATACCTTTTGATTCTTCCCAATTGTTAGCTTTTTATATGTATTAAGGTATTGGGCATAAAGAAACTTTTTCCTCTTTTCAGTTTTCTCTTTTCTCTTTCCTCTTTCCTCTTTCCTCTTTCCTCTTTCCTCTTTCTTTGCTCGTCGCTCATCGCTCATCGCTCGTCGCTCGTACCTCGTACCTCGTACTTCCAACTTCAACACTTCAACATTTCTAAAGTTTTTTAAAACTACAGCAGTTGCCATTACCGCCTATTTCTATATCTTTACTTTTATAAATCTTTAAAACCGTTTTATTATGGGTGTAGGTAATCTATTTGTTGCCACTGTTATTTTGTTTTTGGTCTTGTTAATAATAAGCTATTTCCAAGGACGGACAGAGTAGTCTCTTTTTTTCCCTTACCTCCAGTAAATGGAATTATAAATTGTTAAAGTGAATACCTCCACTGTTGCAAGCGTCTGCTAGTATCCCCCACTTTCCGTGGTGTTTTCTTAAAGCGCAGCCATAGATTTTAGCCTTTTCAGCGTGGTTTTACAATAAACAATTATTAATTATTTTTGTCTGATTAAAATTTAGATAAATCCGTTTAAGTCAAATCAATAAAGGGTTTCTGCTATCTTTTAGTCTTTGTTCTTTATTCTTTATTCTTTATTCTTTATTCTTTATTCTTTATTCTTTGTTCTTTGATCTTTGATCTTTATTCTTTGTTCTTTGTTCTTTGTTCTTTGTTCTTTGATCTTTCAGCGCAGCGGTCTTATATCTTTTCCCAGACAACAGTGATTATCAATTATTAATTATTAATTATCAAAACTTCGATACCGCGAAAGCAGCACATAGAAGGCGCCGTATGCAACAAAGCCCACTGCGGTAAAGATCATTAAAATCCTGCCCACTACCGATTGGTCCAAAAACGAAAAAGCATCCTGTATGCCCTTAATCTCTTGATTTCCAGTATAAATTCCCGCTCTTAAAAAAAAATAGGCAATAATGGCAACAATAAAGGCTCGGGAATAAAAACCAAACTGCCCTACCTTCCTAATAACGCCAGATCCTTTATGGCCTTCCAGATTAAATTGATCCATCAAGCCACCCCGGAAAATGCCAAGTATTAAAACCACGGCTTGGATTGCCAGAATGATCCCCACACAAATAAAAATTACTGATAAGGTGAAAGATCCCAAAAAGTTGAGATACCGAGACCCGGAATCACCTTGACCAATGTAAGTGAACACGTGGTAAATAGCTAAAATGCCTAAGAAAGTATAAACAAGACCTGTTGTAAAAAGGCCGAATCGCTTCATTTTCGCCTTGTTACTTTTGCCAATATTTTCAGGATCCTTTATGCTCTGTACAAACATCCAAAACGAATAGCAAAGTAGTCCAGTACCCAAAAGCAAAAGTAGCACTTGCCCAAAAGGTTGCTTTTTAAGAAATAACAGGGCTTGATTGGTGCCCGAACTCCCGCCGCCCATATTTAATGCCGCCAAAAGGGAAAGGATGCCAATAACCAAATAAACCAACCCTTTGGAGATGAAGCCTATAATGGCGAAGGTTCTATAAGATTTCTTCATTGGGTTCCTGATTTATGAACTATCGCCCAAAGGTACCATTTGTGATGGAGATTTTGGATAATTGTCGGCCGTCGGTTGTGGTAGTCTATTGAGGGGCTATCATAATTTTCCACTTTTAAAGTGGTCAACCTATATCAGGGACATACACGATTTTCAATTCACGAATCACGACTCACGACTCACGATTCACGAAATACGAAGTGGGAAGTACGAGCGAAAAGCGAAGAGCGAAAAGAATAGAGAACAGAGAGCAGAGAAACCAATTCACCACTCACGTCTCCCGTCTCCCGTCTCACGATTCACGATTCACGACTCACGACTCACAAATCAAAGGTGACCGAATGAAATTGAAGCTATACTATTATTCTAATCAGGAATGTATTCAAAAACATTAGCTTTTTTTTCCAACAAAAAGTCTTCGAATAAGAGTGATTAGAAAAGGCAGGAAGGTAATTATTATTAGGCAAAGGAATATCAAGCCATAATTGTTTTTGACCCATGCGATCCCGCCCAAAAAATATCCTAAAAATAAAAATAGTGTAATCCACAATAATGCACCAAGCACAGTATAGTTAAAGAAAAGCTTAAAGGGCATTTTTACCACTCCCGCAAAAAAAGGAATAAACGTTCTTATAACCGGAAAAAATCGACCAATCACAAGAGCCTTGTTACCATGCCTTAGGTAATACATTTCCGTTCTCTCAAGCGGTTTTAGGCTTTTTTGGATAAAACGGTTCCTGCTTTGCCTGAGACCCGTTCCCAACATATTGCCTATAAAATAATTTAACAGATTTCCGGTGATGGCCGCAAGCAGTAATAAAGGCCAAAGTGCGAGTATATTGAGGTTCGTTGTGGCCGCGATAACGCCTGCCGAAAACAAGAGCCCGTCACCAGGTAGAAAAGGAAAAAGGATGATTCCCGTTTCTAGCATGATAATAAGGAACAGGACTAAATAGGCCTTATTTACATTCTCCGACACCAAGGACAGCAACGCATCATCAGTATGAAGGATTAATTCTATTATTTCGTTCATTTTGAACTCCCAACTAAGATTGAAATCAAACCTCTAAGATACTCCAATCTTCGTAACCATTAACATCCCCCAAACATGACAAGTAGCTTCATGAGATTAACTCCGTTGAATCTTCGATTTGCCGCGCCGCACTCGCAATGACCCAGTTCGCTTCGCTCGGGTCTGGATTCAGGTTACAGGTTACAGGTTGCAGGTTTCTGGTTACTGTGTTGCAGGTTTGAGCGTGCCTCAATACTAAATACTGACTACTCACTACTCACTACTCACTACTCACTACTCACTACTCACTACTCACTACTCACTACTCACTACTCACTACTCACTACTCACTACTCACTACTCACTACTCACTATTTACGCAGATATATTCTTCAACTTATCTGCATGCATTTTGC
>JAUYGY010000036.1 GCA_030690315.1 Aequorivita sp. | reverse complement strand
TCGTAATAATCTATCCGGAAGTCAGCGGGGTTCTGCGCGCCCAGGATCGCCAAGTCGTTGTCCCTCAAATTGAACGTCCCGTTGGTCGTGCCGTAGTCGCACTGGTACATATCAGGGGCAAAGTTCGCAACGGGCTGGGGTCTAAAGGTAATGACTACTGGACGGTCAAAGTTATTTACTTCGCAGGCACCATCAAATGCTTGAACAGTATAAATACCATCCGTAGTTACTACAAGTTGTGTTATGTCCCTTGCAACTTCAATACCATTTCGGAACCAAAATATTACCGTATATGGAGGGTTCGTGAGACCAGAGTCCAAAACAACGGGAGCTCCAATACAGGCCGGTCCCGGATCTATTATTATAATCTGGTTACTTTTATCAACGGGCAATACAAACTCATTATTGGTTTCATCTGTTTCTGAAACAATTCCAGTGCCATCACCAATATCATCCACTACCGCTATAAGATCAAAATTATTTGGAAGGGCGGTGGGCAAGCTTAAAGTAATTGTGCCCCTTTCAGAACCACCAATTGGAATTTCATTTACGGTAGCAGTCTGTCCGAGTAGGGCAGGCGGATTTACTCCATCATCCGCATAAAAAGCAATTGGGGTATTAGGTGGCAATTCGTTGGTACTGTTTACATTGTAAACGGTATATTCTACATCAATATCGCCATTCTCGCAAATCAACCCAAGTTCATCAATTTCAATTGTCGCATCGGGTAATTCGGAGTTTACACTGGTGATGATATTGTTTACGATAATATGGTCTTGGTCAGAAGTTAATTCTATAAGAATACTTGTATCACCTGGCTGCACGATCCCTTCCAAATCATAATAGTCCAGATCCATATTATAATTGACATCTGAACCGGTATAGGAGTTGGTACCATTAAAAGCATTATTGGGCGGATTCAAGGGGGGATTGGAGATTAGAATCCCATTTATCAAAAGGCTTTCTTCCACGCGGATACTTTCTTCACCCTCCCAGGCCAAAAAACCTATTTTGGAAAATCTATCAGAGGTAACATCTATGTTGGTCAAAGTAATTTGTACAGGATCGTTTAATACTGCAACCCCTTCCAAGCCATCAAAAAGGCTGATTTGATTGAGCAATAAGGAAGGGTCTTCATAAATAATATACATTGCCCAACCCCCATAATTGGATTGAGTACAATACTGAGGCAAAACAGCCATAACGTCCATGTCAGAAAAAGTGTAACTCCCATTTCCTATAGACCTTACAATATCAGTAACATCAGCTTGCGCAGCAAAATAAGGTAAGGTGCGTGTATAGCTAAAAATTCGTTGTGCTGACACCGGGACCCCATTAAGAGCTACATCAAAATCACCAGTACCCACAGAACTCCAATAAAGCTGAGCGGAAACTAATGTCTGGCCAACGTTTAAGTTTAAGTTTGCGCTACTTTGCGGGAGCATATCGCAATAATTACCTACGCTATTTGGAAACTCATTCAATGTATTGCCAACCGCAGTAAAATCATACCTTCCATTAAATTGTTGGAACAACGTTACGGGCTGCGCTATAGCAAAAATCGGGAACGTAAATATTAGAAGAAGTATTAATTTTTTCATAATTCGGGGTATTACTGTGCCAAATATATTGAATACATTGTTTTTCTTTTTATATTTTTGTAAAAAAAACAAGAGAATGTCCCAATTTAACATAGAAATTTCTGAAACAAGCAACCAAAATATCGTTAAATTTATTTCTAATTCTTTCCTAACACGTGCTACCAGCTATGAATTTAAGAATATTGACGAAGCAAAACCCAGCCCTTTGGCGCAGCAACTTTTCTGCCTCCCTTTTGTTAAAACGGTTTATATCTCTCAGAATTTCATCGCAATTGAAAAATACAGCATTGTGGAATGGAAAGATGTGCAAGAACAGGTTGCAGATTCAATCCTAGAATACTTAAATGCCGGAAAACCTGTAATTACCGAAACTGACGCCCTGAAAAAAATTCCCGTAAGCGTTTATGCGGAAAGTACCCCCAATCCTTCGGTAATGAAATTTATAGCCAACAAACCCTTGGCAACCGGAACTTTTGAGTTCAAAAATATTGATGATGCCATCCATTCGCCTTTGGCCAAGGCATTGTTCAATTTTCCGTTTGTAAAGGAAGTGTTTATAAGCGCGAATTATGTTTCCGTAATGAAATTCAACGTGGCCGAATGGCAGGAAATTTCTATGGAAATCCGTGAGTTCATCCGAAAATTTATAGAAGATGGTAAGCCAGTGCTGAATGACGAAATACTCAACAAAGTTAATAACCCGGAAATGGGTTCTTCATCAGAAAAGGCTACGGAAAACAACACAAAGCCGCACACCGACATAGAGAAAGAAATAATTTCAATTCTGGACGAGTATGTAAAACCTGCAGTTGCGAGTGATGGCGGTCATATTCTATTTGATTCGTACAATGTAGATACAAAAACCGTAAAAGTGATTCTTCAAGGTGCTTGCAGCGGATGTCCGTCTTCAACAATTACTCTGAAAAACGGAATCGAAACGATGCTAAAGGAAATGCTTCACGGGCAAGTGAATAGTGTGGTTGCGGTGAATGGGTGAAAAAAGTGTTCAGTGTTCAGTGTTCAGTGTTCAGTATTCAGTGTTCAGTGTTCAATGTTATCGGGAAAAAGAAGTCAGTAGTTGGTAGTTGGGAACGTGAAAACTAACCACGAATACACGAATATTTTTTTTTATAAAACCCTTTTAAATTCGTGAATCAGCCTATCGGCGGACAGGTTCGTGGTGGAAGAAAAGTTGGGAGACAGAAGACAGGAAGTTGGAAGTCGGGTGTCCCATCGAGCGCAGTCGAGATGCACGGGCAGATGGCTTCTAAGTTCTCGACTGCGCTCGAAATGACAAGTATTGGTCGGGAATTGGAGGTTTTATGGTTTTTTTGTGAATTATGCGAGCCTTAATTTGTACCTTCATCAACCAATCATTTTTAATTTAAAACCCAAAAATCATGAGTGTACTAAAAGTTATCGAACTATTGGCGAATTCCACCGAAAGCTGGGAAGATGCTACCCGCAACGCCGTAAAACACGCCGGAAAAACCGTGAAAAACATCCGCTCGGTTTATGTAAAGGAACAAAGCGCGACAGTGAACGGCGACAACGTTACCGAATTCAGGGTGAACGTAAAAATCACTTTTGAGGTTAACTAAGTTTTTGAAGCCTATAAAGAACACGTGCATTTTTTCGTAAAGTGTATGTGTTTTTTAATGTAACATCCCATGGGAAAATCCCTTGCTTTTTAGGCGATTATTTTTGGGTTTAAAATTCTTTGTGGGTCTATCTGCCGGCAAAGGGATGTTTCCGGTGTCCCACCGAGCACAGTCGAGATGCACGGGCAGATGGCTTCTAAGTTCTCGACTGCGCTCGAAATGACATTTTTTTTAATTCTTCAAAAAACAAATTTTGCAAGATCCGCTTTTTACCAATTCCCTTGTCAGCGAATCCAGTCCATACCTACTGCAGCACGCGCACAATCCCGTAAACTGGAAACCGTGGAACAACGCTACCTTGCAACAAGCCAAGAAAGAAAAAAAGTTAATGATAATTAGCGTTGGCTATTCTGCCTGCCATTGGTGCCATGTAATGGAGCACGAAAGTTTTGAGGATAGCACGGTGGCGGCGGTGATGAACAAAAATTTTATTTCAGTTAAAGTAGATCGGGAAGAACGGCCCGATGTGGACCAAACCTACATTAACGCCGTACAGCTAATGACCGGAAGTGCAGGCTGGCCTTTGAACGTAATAACGCTCCCCGATGGAAGACCTGTTTGGGGCGGCACCTATTTCAAAAAACAAGATTGGATAAACGCGCTGGAGCAAATACAGGAGGCTTATATAAAAGAACCGGAAAAGTTGATTGCCTACGCAAATAGGCTGGAAGAGGGTATAAAAAGCATGGATCTTGTTCATTTGAATACTGAGGATGTTGATTTTAAAAAATTTCCAACCGATAAAATTTTAAAAAATTGGTCGCAGCAGTTTGATGAGCTGAATGGCGGATTTAAAGGCGCTCCAAAATTTATGATGCCCAACAATCTTGAATTTTTGTTACGGCAAGCGGTCACTCTAAATGACGAAAAATTACTGGGTTATGTAACATTAACCTTAGATAAAATGGCTTACGGTGGGCTTTATGACCAACTTGGCGGCGGTTTTGCGCGCTACAGTACCGACGAAAAATGGCACGTGCCCCATTTTGAAAAAATGCTTTATGACAATGCCCAACTTGTAAGCCTTTACAGCAAAGCATTTTTAATTACCAAAAAGCCGCTCTATAAAGAAGTGGTTGAAGAAACGTTGAATTTTGTAGCTCGCGAAATGACCAATAAAGATGGTGGATTCTATTCCTCTTTGGATGCAGACAGCAAAACAGAAACAGGCAAACTTGAAGAAGGTGCATTTTATGTTTTTACTTCGGAAGAATTGCAGGCACAGTTGAAGGATGATTTCGAAATTTTTAAGGAATATTATAACGTGAACACTTACGGCAAATGGGAAAACAACCATTATGTGCTAATAAGAAAAAAGACCGATGCAGAGATTGAAACGGAGTTCGGGCTCACTTCCGAAGCCTTTCAACAAAAAAAGAAAAATTGGAAAAGCACGCTCCTCGCCTATCGCAACAAAAGAGCAAAACCAAGATTGGACGATAAAACATTGACGTCGTGGAACGGTTTGATGCTGAAAGGCTATGTTGATGCCTATAAAACTCTCGGAAAAAAGGAATATTTGGACGCCGCCTTAAAAAACGCAAACTTTCTTTCCGAAAAACAACTTCAGAAAAACGGTGCTTTGTTCCACAATTATAAAGACGGAAAAAGCAGCATTAACGGCTATTTGGAAGATTATGCCTTCACCATTGAAGCTTTTGTTGCATTGTATCAAATAACCCTCGACGAAAAGTGGCTTACGCTTTCAAGGAAAATGGCAGATTACACGATGGCCAATTTTTTCGATTCCGAAAAACACATGTTTTACTTCACCTCAAAACAAGATCCGGCAATTGTTACCCGAAACTTTGAATATCGCGACAATGTGATTCCCGCTTCAAATTCAGCGATGGCGAAGAATCTTTTTATGCTTTCAAAATATTTTGAAAACACTGGTTTTGACGAAATTTCACATCAAATGCTGAAAAACGTTTCCGTGGAAATGGAACAGTACCCAAGCGGGTTTTCAAATTGGCTGGACCTTTTGAGCAATTTCCAAAACAATTTTTACGAAATAGTTGTTGTTGGCGAAAAGGCTTCGGAAAAAATAAGGGAAATGAACACTCATTATCTTGCAAACATCGTTATTGCAGGCAGTACGGGCAAAAATAACGGGCCATTATTTGAAAATAGGTATTTCCCTGGCGAAACGTTGATTTATGTTTGCGTGAATAATGCTTGCAAACTGCCGGTGAAAGACACGAAAATTGCAATTGAATCAATAACAATTAACAATAATCAATAATCAATAATCAATAATCAATAATCAATAATTAATAAATTCTATGGAAAAATTTAAGGACTGGGATATTTACATGGAAAAGTACGGACAAAAATTTATCGACTTTTTACCGAGTGTTATTGGCGCGGTAGTTATGTTGGTGGTTGGTCTGTGGTTAATAAAAATTGCAAATCGTTTTATAAAGAAATTTTTTGATAAGCAAGAATACGATCCCACGCTTGAAAATTTTATTGCAAGCCTACTAAACTGGGGGCTAAAAATCCTGCTTTTTGTTTTAGTAATAACCCAATTGGGCGTGGAATCTGCTTCCCTTATTACCGTTATTGGTGCGGCAGGACTTGCCATCGGTTTGGCATTGCAAGGTTCATTGTCCAATTTCGCCGGTGGGGTTTTAATATTGTTGTTAAAACCGTTTAGAGTGGGCGATTGGATACAAGCACAGGGCGTGGAAGGGACCGTAAAGGAAATTTCTATATTCAATACAAAACTTGTCACTTTTGGAAATCAGCTAGCCATTATTCCGAATGGAAAACTTAGCAACGATAACATAATCAATTATACAGAAGAAGGAATACGCCGTGAAAATCTCACGTTTGGCATAAGTTATGGTGATGATATAAAACTTGCAAAAGAAATACTTTTAAATTTAGTGATCGAACAAGAAACCGTTTTGAAACTTGAAGACAAAATGCCAATGGTAGCAGTTGCCGAACTTGGTGACAGTTCAGTGAATTTCACCGTTCGCTATTGGGCAACAAATGACGATTTTTGGGAGCTGCGTTGGTTTATTTTGGAAGAAGGAAAAGCAAGACTGGAAGCTGCAGGAATTTCAATACCTTTCCCACAGCGCGATGTTCACCATTTTAATTTAGAGGGTTTAAAGAAATAAATCATTAAGTTTGTAGTGATTATAAATTAGTATAACAATTAAAAAACTCATTATGAAAAAAATCATAATATTCAGCTTTAGCTTTCTTAGCACTATTTCAGTTTTTTCGCAAGCTGCTAATAGCCAATATGACTTATATGCGCGAACAATTGATATAAACCAGAAATCTTTGGCTTTTGGTCTTACTGAAGCGCAGTTTAATTCTATAAAAGACGAGGCATATGCAAATCCAAATTTTGTTCAGGGAAAAATATTCCAGGAAGATCAATTAATTAATGATGACGTGCCAATGCGTTATAATGCTTTTGCAGATGAAATAGAAATCAAAAAAAATGCTTCCGATGAAAATTATGGCGCCTTAATTAAGGACCCAACTATTTTTGTAAAAATGTTCAGAGACTTATATGTTTTTGTTCCGTATGAAGGCAGCAATGAAAAAGGCGGGTATTTCAATGTGCTTAGCGATGGAAAAACGTATGATCTTTACAAGAAGACAAAAGCTGTTTTCCGAGAGCCCCTAAAAGCCGAGACAAGTTATGCAAGGGACATGCCGCCCTCTTTCCCGAAAACAGTAACCTATTATTTGGTACAAAATGGCACATTTTTAGAAATGCCCAGTAGCGAGTCTAAAATTTTAAAAATGATGGATAAAAAGAAGGCTGAAATGAAAAAATATATGAAGGAGAACAATATCGACCTTGGCAAAGAACAAGATATGATAAAAACTATTTCCTATTTTGATTCGCTTTTATAGAAAATAAATTTTAAAGGAATAAAAAAGCAACTGGAAACGGTTGCTTTTTTATTTGAAATAATTTTTTACGTATTATTTTAAAAAACAATATATTCCTCTATAAATCAGTATATTTACATCTTACCAAAAGAAATTTTTATGAAAAATATTATTGTATTTGTAGCAAGTTTGCTTTTTGTTTTTCAGGGCTTTTCCCAAAAAAACTTTAACACTATTGGGGGAGGCTCCTCGGGAGGAGCCAATAATCATTTCAATATTTATTTAAGAATAATAGATATAAACGAAAAAGCAATATCGTTTGGTCTTTCCGAAGCAGAATTTAACGGAATAAAAGAAGAGGCTTATTTGAACTCAAATTTTATGGTAGGAAACATTTATCAAGATGAAAACCTAATAAAAGCTGGAGTGCCTATGCGTTATAACGCGTATGCTGATGAGATTGAAATAAAAAATCATGTTTCCGAAGAAAATTATGGCGCTTTAATGAAAGACGAAAGCATCTATGTTAAAATCGAAAAAGATATTTATGTGTTTATACCTTTTGACGGATCCAATGAAAAAGGAGGCTATTTTAATATTATTGCAGACGGAAAAACCTATGATCTTTACAAAAAAACAAAAGCTGTCTTTGAAGAACCTTATACTGCCGCAACATCCTATGAAAAAAATAAACCCGCATCTTTCACAAAGGAATCAAAATATTATCTAATGAAAAACGGAACACTATATGAACTGCCTGATAACACTTCTAGTATTCTGAAAATGATGGAGGATAAAAAGCAAGAAGTGAAAGTTTTTGTAAAAAAGAATAATTTAGATCTCCACAAAGAGGAAGATTTATCAAAAATAGTTCTCTACTTCGATTCTCTTTTGTAATGAATTAACCCAAAACAAATTCCTTTAAATAAAAAGGCTCAAAATAAGCGACATCTTCAATGTCGCTTATTTTGTATTTAGCTTCAGCCATAAGGCCCATATCTGCTGCAGAAGGAATGCCTTCTTTGTAAAAAAGTGCATTGTTGTGTTGGCACAAAGATTCAAATTTGTTGGAACCATCGCCTATAAAAATGGTTTTCCTTTCATTTAAATATTCCTGAAATGAATTTTCATCTAAAATTTCAGCCTGTGTTTCCCGGACCTGTTTTTTATTTGAATTGAAAACTGCTGAATACACTTCCATTCTTCTGGCGTCAAGCAATGGAATGATATAACAATCTTCACATTTAACTTGCTGTACCAAAACTTCCAAAGTTAGGGCAGAAATTAAAGGAATATCCAGCGCGAAACACAAACCCTTTGCCGCCGAAACCCCAATGCGCAAGCCCGTATAGGAGCCCGGGCCTTTGCTTACAGCAACTGCTTTTAATTGCTTTTTGTCTAGATTTGCTTCCTTTAAAACTTCCTCAATAAAAACATGAAGTTTTTCAGCATGCGAATATTGTTGATTGTTTTCTTCACGAATGGCTTTTATTTCACCATCAACGGCAATTGCTACAGAACAATTGGTTGTTGAGGTTTCAATACAAAGTATGGTTGCCATTACTCTTCCTTTTTATCCGTTTCGGGAGCGGCAACTTCCACTTTATCACCTTCTTTCAGAGATTTGGTTACTGTGTTGTACGGCCCTATTATTACGGTTTCGCCTTCCTTCAGCCCCGAAATAATTTCAATATTTGAATCGTCTTGAATTCCGGTTTTAACAACCCGCAACTTGGCTTCTTCTCCTTCTTTTACATAAACGGCTTCAAATTTTTCAGCAGTTGGGTTTGTAACTTCACTGGTGTATGTTTTTTTGGTATCGGTTGTATCTGTCTTTATAACAATAGCACTAATTGGCACCCCAATAATATTTTTCTTTGTATTGGTAATTATATCAACGGTGGCAGTCATTCCCGGACGGAATGGTGAAAAATTCTCAGGCTTTCCTTCGGTTAGATCTTTGTATGATTCTGGGACGATGCGAACTTTCACCTTAAAATTGGTAACTTGATCTGCAGTTAGCGCACTTTCGGCACTGTTTGCTATTTCCGTTACAATTCCTCTAAATTCACGCTTTAAATAAGCATCAACCTCAACAACGGTAGAATCGCCCAATGAAATTTTTACGATATCATTTTCATTTACATCCACTTCAACTTCCATATTTTGAAGGTTGGCCACCCGCACAATTTCGGTTCCCGCCATTTGGGCGGTCCCCACTACTCTTTCTCCCAATTCCACGGAAAGTTTTGAAATAGTTCCACCCATAGGCGCATAAATACTGGTTCTGGAAAGATTGTCCATGGATTGCTTCACATTTGCTGAAGCACTCTGCACGTTGTAATATGCCGCTTTTGAGCTTGCTTGCGCCATATCAAAATCGGCTACCGATTTGTCCCATTCCGCCTTGGAAATTACCCCTTTTTCAAACAGCGCTTTATTCCTTTCATAATTGAGTTTAGCGTTTTTCTCACTTGCCTGCGCCTGGCTATATTGCGCGCGAACATTTTGTAACCCAGCTTGTGATTGGCTTACTGCCGCCTGAACCAAATCTGGATTTATTTTTACTAAAAGATCGCCCTTTTGCACGGTTTGTCCTTCCTTTACGGGAAGCTCGATAATCTCTCCCGATACTTCGGAAGAAAGTGCAACTTCAATTTCGGGCTGAATTTTTCCAGTTGCGGCAACCGTTTCAATAATATCTATTGGTGCAATTTGGGTTATTTCAACTTGTTTGTAATCGCCGGATTTTCCAAACCAACCTGCCTTCTTCCCAACGAGAAGCACAACAATAAGCAATACAACAACTACAATAATCCAAATGAGTGTTTTTTTCTTCATACTTAAAATTTTAATTCGGTTGCGGGAATTCCAAAGTACAATTCCAACACTTTAATTTTAAAAATATAATCATACTTTGCGCGTAAAGCCTCGCTTTGCGCATTTTCAAGTCTAAATTTAGCTTGACTGAAATCAAATGAATTCAACAATCCCACATCAAAACGGTCTGTTGAATATTGATACGCCTGTTCTTGGGCATTTACGGCAACCATAGCAGCTTCATACGCTTTTCTGGCTCCCAAAACATCGGTATAAGCTTGATATACATTAGACTCCAGTTCAAGCTCTGCCTGTTCTTTTTGGAATTCTGCCCGCTTCACATTTATTAAATTCCGCTGAACGGAAGCCCTTGTTGAAAATCCATTTAATATAGGAATATTTAGCTGAAGCCCATATGAAATTCCATCATTAAGATACAGTTGCTCAAAAAATGGGGCTGGTGGGCTGGTGAGCAAAGCAAAATTTGGTGCAACAACCGTTTGTCCTGTTTCCTCTACCTGGCCAATTACTTGTGTGGGCTCGTTTGGATTTATGCCGCCTTGCAAAATTCGGTCGGCGCCAGATTCGCGCGTATTGTAATTTATAAAACCTTCCAAGTTTGGATAGTAATTGCCTCGGGCAATCTGGACGTCCTTTTCCGCAAGGGCAATGTTTGCCTCGGCAATTTGTAGTTCTGGCCTTTCCGATTTTGCCTTTGCTATAATTTCTTCCGGAGTTTTTTCAGTAATATCGGTTAATGGTGCATCATAGGATGTTTCTGCAATATCAAAGTTTTCGTAGTCCTTTATTTGAATAATTTGCGCCAGGTTTATGAGCGAAATACGAATATTATTTTCGGCAACCACAATGCGCTGCTCTTCATTTGCCGACGTGGACTGTATTTCCAACAAATCTCCACGAGGGATGGAGCCTGCGTCCACCAATTGGTTTGACCGTTCAAATTGTTCCAAAGTAATTTGGTGCTGCGCCTTTATAACTGCAAGATTTTCTTTGTTGAAGAGAATTTCCAAATATGCATTCGCCACCAAAAGAGCTGTATTATCTTTAATCTGGTTTAGGTTGTACTGGGCTGCAAGTTTTGAGAGTTTGGCGCGTTGGGCCTGCCGTAAATTATTCAAACCGTCAAAAAGGGTGAGGCCCACAGTTGCATTGGCCGAAAAGTTACGGGTTGTTTGGTTTTGGAGCACACCTGTTGTTATATTTTGTGTAAGTCCGGTATTCCACGAATTGGATCCGGAAATATTAAACGAAGGCAGATAATTGCCAATTGCATTTAGTTTGTCAATTTCCGCAAGTTCCAAATCAAGTTGCCCTTGTTTTACCGAAATATTTTCTTCCAAAGCCTTATTAATGGCTTCTTCCAAGGTCCATTTTTTAGTTTGGGCGTTCGATGAAATTCCTATAATGAGGAAAAAAATTAGAATGATTAACTTCTTCATACGTTTTCTGTTGCTGAATGAGTCTTTTGCATTGCGAATGCGTTACAAACTTGAAGTGAATTATTTTTTATATGATATGAATTGTTAGGGTTTTTTATTTCTATCATTCTGAAAAACTATTGATTTACAAACTAAAAGTGAAATCTACCCTAAAATATGAAACTTGTGCTAAGACTTGAAAAGATTAATGTTCTCAGTTTTTCATAAGACTTTAAAAACACCAGTTTGTTACAGAAAGCAATTGAAAATTATTCCGTTTTTTCAGCGCGTGCTTTTTTTCTGCTTCGGTAAATTGCATAGCCCACTCCAGCCACGAGCAGATATGGGAAAATCATCAAATAAACAATGCCGTTGTTGATGCCTTTAGCGGTTTGTCCTCCTTCTTCGCTTTCCAAAACCGCACGGCACATGGCGCATTGTGCTTCGGCTGGAAGGACGGTTATTAATAAAAGGAATATTATAAGAAAAACTTTGGATTTCATTGTTTCAGATTGCTGGTTTCAAGTTGCAAGTTTCTTTTTTCTTTTCTCTTTTCTCTTTTCTCTTTTCTTAATAATAAGGCGAAATCATCAAATAAACAATCACACCCGTAACAGCAACGTATAACCAAAGTGGATATGTGATGCGTGCAATTTTACGGTGTTTATAAAACTGTCCCGAAATTGCTCTAACATAGGTTATCAACACAAAAGGTATAACGATGATTGACAATAAAATATGTGTTAAAAGAATGAAATAATAAACGTATTTTAACAAACCCTGCCCACCGTAAGTTGTTGAATCGGAAGTCATGTGGTAGGCTACATACATTACCAAAAACAAAACTGAAAATAGGATTGCGGTCTTCATAAGCCGTTCGTGCGCTTTTCTGTTGCCCTTTCTAATTTGGATTACCGCTATTATCAATAAAATAGCTGTTGTTCCATTAATGGTTGCATAAATTGGCGGGAGAAAACCCAGCCGTTCCACCCCGGGAATTTTCACCGTAAACAAAACCGCAACTGCAATTGGAATGGCGATGGACAGAAGCCATATCCAAATATTGTAGTTTTTTGTTTTTTCGTGGGTTGCTTCCATGGTTTACAAAAGTTTTTTAATGTCTTCCTTCAGCATTTGAATTCCTTTATCTTCCAAACCATCATAATAAACAATAGGGTTTCCGTGTTCATCTTTTCGGGAGCGGATGTTGCCGTTTTGGTCCACAAGCGCAAAAAACCCGGAATGCTCAAAACCACCTTCCACTTCTGAAGCTTCACCAACATACAGGTTAAAACCTTCATTGGCAAGTTTAAAGATTTTCTCCTTTTCACCTGTTAATAAATGCCATTGAGGTTTTGTTATTCCTTTATTTTCGGCATATTCCTTTAAAACTTGGGGTGTATCGTGGGCCGGATCAATGGAAAAAGACGCAATTCCAACTTTCGGATTTCCCAAAAAGTCGTTTTGGATCTTAATCATATTTTCAGTCATAATCGGGCAAATGGACGGACAGGTAGTGAAGAAAAATTCAACAATATATACCTTGCCTTTGAAAGTTTCGTTGGTGATGGTTTTTTGGTTTTGGTCCGTAAAGCTGAATGCGGGAACAGCACCAATCGTGGCAAGATCTGGTTTTGAAAGGGATTTGATAATTTTAGGCACTGCCCAAATACCGAAGATCAAAATGATGAATGAAATGCCTATGTATGAATAATTTTTTTTCATTTTTTAATGGATGCTGTGGATGCTGTGGATGCTATGGATACTGTTGATACTGTTGATACTATGGATACTATGGATACTGTTGATGCTATAGCACAAATTTCATAACTCATAACCAATAAATCTTTGTTCTTTGCTCTTTACTCTTTGTTCTCTGTTCTTTTTTCCTGAGGTTATATTTCCCTATCAGCGGTATTATATTTTTTTAAAGCACGTCTATATTCTGCCAAAAGCACCTTTACATCGTCACTCATTTTGTTGTTTATTTCGGCAATAGTGCTGGAATCAAAACCGTACATAACGCCTTCATCATCGTCATCATCCCTTCCGCGTAGGTTTCTTTCCTTATCGATTATGAAAACATAGGGAGTAGAGAAATTTGGGTCCAACGCAAGGTTTGATTTTAGCGACTGAAAAACATTATTGATTTCTTCCTCCGTTCCGAAAGCGAAATGCCAAGAATCCGTAGGCGCAATCTGTTTCAATTTCTCTTCAATGTTTTGGGCCTGGGCCTCTGTTCCCTTTGGCAAAAGAATTACAAACTGAAATTCATTAAAGCCATGGTTTTTGGTGTATATTTTATGGGCAAGATTGTAAGCATAAGCCCTGTGCACTTCGAGATCGCTTCCGAAGAAACCTAAAACCGTAATGTGGTCTTTTAGCTGAACGGTTGCTCCGTCGAGGGTTTTAAAGCCATTCAATTCTTTAACTGAAGGTGTTAAAACGGGAAGCTGTTTAAAATAATTTGTACTTAAAGAAAAAAAAACGTAGGCCGTAATGGGCAGTAAAAAAAGGATGCCGAGCACTAAATACTTTTTCATTTTGCAGTTTTTTTTGCTCCAGCCAAAATAGGGCTGGCAGGTTTGCAAAAATACAGGGTAAAAGGGGGTTGGGCAATATTTTGAGGGTAAATTTTAATTTGCTGATGATTTAAAAAAAAATTTCGTTATTTAAATAGTTCGGTCTATAGTCGAAATAACAGCAACTTTTATTTTATCAGGTTTAATATTTTATATATTTAAAAAATGAAATATTCATTATACATATTCCTGTTTTTTTATTTTCACGGCTATTCGCAATTTGGCCCGCAACGTATCATTACCGCAGAGGCCGATGGTTCGCGAATTATTTGTGCGGCAGATTTAGATGGTGATGGAAATGTGGACGTGCTATCTGCAAACAAGTTTGGCAACAACCTTACTTGGTATAAAAATATGGACGGCAATGGTGATTTCGGACCTCAAAATATAATTGCTTTTTTAACTGACACAATACATGTTCATACGTCAGATATAGATGGAGATGGAGATATGGATGTTCTTGCAGTTTCCTATTTTAACGGCTTGGTAGTTTGGTATGAAAATTTAGATGGTGCAGGAAATTTTAGTAGCCAAAAAATTATTTCCACTTCCATGGATGGTGCCTATATCGTAATAGCCGCAGATATAGACGGGGATGGTGATATGGACGTGGTGTCTGGTTCTGATAATACAGGTATTTCTTGGTTTGAGAATATTGATGGGAATGGAAGCTTTGGTCCTTTAAGGGTTATCAATGCCGCTGCCCCAATTGCACGAGCTATACATATTGCTGATATAGATGGAGATGGTGACTTAGATATAGTCGGATCGAATTCGGGACCGTCAGTAACATTGTCGTGGTATGAAAACTTGGATGGACTAGGGAATTTTAGTGCCCCTCAGTTAATTGATACAAGTAATTTTGCCATAGGGCCAATTTATGCGATTGACGTAGATGGAGATAATGATATGGATGTAGTAGCGATTGCCGCAGTTTCCGGAGCAGATAAAGTAGTGTGGTATGAAAATGATGGAATGGGTAATTTTGGAGCTGAAATAATAATTGCTGATTATCCAATCGATGTTTGGTCTATTTATTCCGCAGATTTAGACAATGATGGGGATAACGACATCCTGACCACGAGTGGAGGAGCTTTTGATGGCGAAGTGGTCTGGATTGAAAATATTGATGGGTTAGGCGCTTTTGGTTCTAAAAATATTATAAGCACCGAGGTTCAATTTGCACGTTCAGTCATTGCAGCCGATATAGACAATGATGGGGATTTGGACGTAATTTCCTCTTCACAGAATGATGATAAAATAGCTTGGTATGAAAACTTTACTATTTTGGGTGTCGAAGAAAATGAAATAACCACTATTAAAGTTTATCCCAATCCAGTAAGTAATTTTTTGTTTATACATAAACAAGCGCATACTCTAATAACGAACTCTAGTATTTACGATACTTTTGGAAGAATATTGCTCACAAAAGAAGGCGAGGTTTCACAAATCGACTTTACCCATTATTCAACAGGAGTGTATTACCTAAAATTGGAAACCAATCAAGGCGAGCAAGTAATTAAAGTGATAAAGGAATAGGCGCTTTACCATTCAAAGAGGTCTCGACTTTAGTTTATCTTGAGCGAAGCCGAAAGACTCGACCGGACAAACTATAAAAAAACCCTCACGAGAGGGTTTTTTTTATAAATTTTCTAACAGTTTAAAAGTTGAATTTTATAAAACCAACTTTGTAAACTTCATAAATATAATCGCCTTCAATTAGCAGCAGCACCACCAAATAACTTATCAAAAACAGCGTAGTCCAGATTACTGCTCTTCGCAAACCGGTGGTTTCGTCGCGCATGTGCATAAAGTCCCAAGTAATGTAATAGGCTTTAAAGAGCGTAAGCAGGATAAAGATCCAGTTTAGAAGTTTCAGCGCCAAAAAGTGATGTTCCACCAAAAAGGCTGGGCGAATAATACCCAAAGCAACTTCTACGGTAGTAACGATGGAAAGTATTACAAAAACCCCCCAAATTTTGGAGACGTTTGATTTGAACTTTAAAGTCCCTCTAAAGATTGCTAATTTATGTGCTTGATCGTGTGCCATTTTTTAAAATATTGAAATCTATACAAGATAAAAGAATGTAAATACAAAAACCCATACCAAATCCACAAAGTGCCAGTAGAGTCCAACTTTTTCAACCATTTCATAATGGCCGCGGCGCTGATAGGTGCCTATTATTACATTGAAAAACACAATACAGTTAAGCAATACCCCCGTAAATACGTGGAAGCCGTGGAAGCCTGTAATGAAAAAGAAAAAGTCTGCAAATAGCGGATGCCCGTATTCATTATTGCGAAGGTTTGCGCCTTCCACAACCATTTTGCCATCATTAACAACCTTTGCAATAGATTCTTCACGGTTTAGTATAATGTGATGCCCGTGTTCATCTTTATGTTGAATTCTTACCAAAAGATTATCATTGGCAAGGAAGCCTGCTTTTACTTGTTCAAAAGATACACTCGGGTAGTATTCCGATTCGTTTTTGAACCAAATTCCACTTTCCTCTGTTTGTTCAGTGCGTTCTGTGGTAGCTAATGCAGCAAAATCACGAAGAGCCACTCGCTCGCCACCTTTATCAAGGAATTGTACAATCTGTCCGCCTTTAGTTTCAATAGCTCCATAATCGCCTTTAATGAATGTTGCCCACTCCCAGGCCTGTGAACCCAAGAAAATAAGACCCCCAATTATGGTGAGAAACAAATAAAATATTACTTTATTCTGCTTCATTTTATGGCCCGCATCTACAGCCAAAACCATAGTTACAGATGAAAAGATCAAAACAAAGGTCATAAAAGCCACGTAGTACATTGGCGCATTTACCCCGTGAAGGAACGGAAAGTGGGTAAAAACTTCGTCGGGGATGGGCCAAGCGTCCACAAATTTGAATCGGGACATTCCATAAGCGGCGAGAAATCCTGAAAATGTTAAGGCATCAGAAACGATGAAAAACCACATCATCATTTTGCCATAACTGGCTTTTAGCGGATAGTTTCCACCACCCCAGGTTTTTCCTTCGGTACCTGTTTTAACAACGGTAGCTTCCATAAAAAGAAATAGGTTTTTAAATAAGGTTCAAAAATACGTTTAATTTTTATTTAACGAAACATCAATTATTAATTTAGAGAAAATCTACCCAAATAGCATAGTTTGATGTTAAGTGTATGCTTTAAAAACAGAGTTCAAGGTTAAACAAAATACAAAAATATAAACAGGTAAATCCACACTAAGTCCACAAAATGCCAAAAAGTAGCGGCCAGTTCCACCCCCAGAGTTTTACCGTTTTTATATTTCTGTTTAAAATGATTATAAATTACAATCAGTAGCGATATAAGCCCTGCAAAAACGTGTGCCACGTGCAACAACACTACCAAATAAATAAATGAAGTGGTTATGCTGCTTGTTGGGCCGGTGAAATTATACCCATTCTGAATGATTTTGGAAAATCCAACAAATTGAAAAATGACAAACAATACCCCCAACAAAAATGTGGTTATCAAAAGGATCATTCCTAGCTTATTTTGTTCTTTTTTGATCTTTCTTAAAGCGAGGTGCATGGTAATACTGCTTGCAATTATCAATACAAGACTAATGTAAAAGGCCTGTGGAATTTCAAAAGCTGTAATCCAATCCGGTCTTTCTTTGCTTACCACATAGGCGCTGGTAAGTCCAGCAAAACTCATAGTCAAGCTAATAATACCAAACCAGAGTATGTTTTTTTTCGCTCTATTTATTTTTTTCTCTTCAGTGCCTTCTGTTAAATCCATTTTAATTGTGGTTTGTTAATTCGTTAATTGGGAATTTGTTAACTTTTATTAAATTTTCACTTATGCCAATCCGCATCCATTTGTGTTTATCTTAAAAATTTGTCGGCAACATAAATTATTTGCAGTAAAGTAATGTAGCTCACACTAGCAAGCATAAGCTGTTTAGCTGCTTTTGATGTTTTTTCTTTATAAAGCCGAATTGCGTAATACAAAAGGCCAATTCCCAGAATGCCAATTAAAGCTCCTGAAATTGGGGTTAAGTAAAGCTTTCCGGTAATGCCCAATACTGGTATCAAGGAAACAAGTACAGTCCAAATGGTATATAAAATAACTTGTATGGCCGTGCCTTTATCCCGCTTTCCGTTGGGGAGCATAAAGAAACCTCCTTTTTGGTAATCATCAAAAAGAAACCAGCCGATGGCCCAAAAATGCGGAAACTGCCAAAAAAACTGAACCATAAATAAAGTGCCGGGCTCAATACCAAATTTACCAGTTGCAGCAACCCACCCCAACATAAAAGGAATGGCTCCGGGAAATGCCCCCACAAAAACTGAAAGTGGCGTTTTTGTTTTTAAAGGCGTATAAAGGCTAACGTACATAAAAATGGAAATAGCCCCAAACATGGCAGTAATAGGATTTATGGAATACAACACTACAATTCCAATTACCGTGAGGACAATGGCAAGAATAAATGCCGAACGAACGCTCATTTGCCCCGCGGGCAACGGCCTATTTTTGGTTCGGTCCATCAGCGCATCGAGGTCGCGCTCAATTATTTGGTTATACACATTTGAAGCTCCAACCATACTGTAACCGCCAACACACAACAAAAAAAGCACAAAGAAGTCTATGGATTCTGCACCCAACAAATACCCCGCTACCGATGAAAACACAACACTCACCGAAAGCCTTAGCTTGGTAATTTCAGTGAAATTCCTAATAACCGATTGGGGGATTGATTGTGGTTGGATAATTGACAAGCTCATATTTTTAGGCGGGGCAAAGATACGCTTCCTGTATTTTTTTTCGCAATATATTATCAACAATATTGTGCTTTTATTTCAGCATTTTCACTAATTTGAACCAATTTTCAAATAAAAAAATATGTTATCAAAATTAATTTTCAGCGCGCTACTATTATTGTCAGTTTTCACGGTTTATTCTCAAACAGATACTGGCGCAAAATTCAATACAAAACTTATAAAGGTGAACAACATGATTTACATGCTTCAGGGCAAGGGTGGAAACATTGGCCTTAGTTTTGGCCCCGATGGGGTTTTTATGATAGATGACCAATATGCCGAAGGCTTTGAGCAGATTCAAAAAGACATTAAATCAATAAGCAATAAACCTGTTCAGTTCTTGGTAAACACACATTTTCACGGTGATCATACCGGCGCAAATGCAGCCTTGGCGGAAACGGGAACAATAATATTTTCACAGGAAAATGTTCGCACCAGACTCATGGAGATGATTACCGCAGAAAAGACCAAAATTCCTCAGGAAATTCTTCCTGTGATAACCTTTTCCGAAGATCTTACTTTTCATTTTAACGGGGAGAAAATTTATGTTTTTCACGTTCATAATGCACATACCGATGGCGATGCGATGGTATATTTTACCAATAGCAACGTGCTTCATACCGGTGATGTATTTTTCAATGGAAAATATCCTTACATAGATACAGAAAATGGGGGCAGTTTAAATGGATCCCTAGCGGGAATTGAAAAAGCGCTGCTCGTTATAAACGAAGACACCAAAATTATGCCCGGCCATGGCAATGTGGGTACTTATAAGGATCTACAAAATGCTGCGAATATGCTCTCCATTCTTTATAAAAGAGTAACGATGAATTATATAAACAAAAAGACGGAAGAAGAAGTTGCAAAGATGACCGATTTAACCTTAGAGTATGACAAACAAGGATACGGAAGTGGCTTTATATCAACCGAAGCTTTTTTAAGAATGCTTTATAAAGAAGTGGAAAAAGAGCGTAGTGACATAGATGGAAATGCTGCAAAAAACCAGAAAGCCCGTGAAAAGTTGGAGCAGATGCAAAAGGAAAACAATGATTCTAAAAAAGAGAAGAAAGACTAAATTTCATTTTTAAAAATCATAATACCAATTGAATAAATCTGTACGGATTCCAAAATTCACCCAGCTGGTTTGGTTTTTGAAAACTGTTTCAGTATCTACTTTTGGGTCAAAATTTCTGAAGATAAAACTGCCGTAAATTTTTAAGTTAGTCGTTGGATTTATAACATACCCAACCTGAACTTCTGCGTGGAAAAAATCTGTAGTGTTGCCCTGTGCAACTTCATTGCCGTCGGTGGTTATTCTATCGTCTTCGTTTCCGTAGATACTGCTGCCGTAAAAACTTGAATCTTCCGGCGTGTTGAATTCAAAACCCCGTTTTGCAACAATAAATTTGGCGTCGCCATAAATTCTTCCTTTTTGGTAGCGTGCAATAGCTATAAATTCTGAAAAATTGGCGCCTAATGTATGTGCCATAGACTGATTGTTGTGGCCATAATTGAGAACAATTGTATTATGTGAATACGTATATGGGCGCACCCTGTTATATTCCGTTTGCAAATAGAGATTTTTTAAACCAAAAGCATCGTAGTATTTAAGCCCCAGTTGATAGCCTGTCTTGTTTTTATAGCTGCCCTTTCCTCCAAAGACATCGCTGGAAGAAAACTCGTCAATTATAAATTGGGCATAAGCGTTTACGCGGTCATTCACTTTATACTTTCCGCTAATACCAATCAATGCATTACCGCCGCGGGAGCCAGTAGAAAATTCTATGGCTCGATAAAATATGATTGGGTTTAAATAGTTCACATCAAAGCCGCGACCGTTGTCATTCTGCCAAATTACAGATTCAAAAAGCCCGATGTTCAATCGTTTAGTAATGTTGTAGCTCAAATAATGGTTTGCAATATATTTTGTGCGGAAAGAGCCATCTTCTGTAACCTCCGGACGCACATCGCGCAGTGACATCCAAGTATTGGTGTATTTAAGTTTCCAGAAAGTGGTATTTATTTTGAAGAAAGGATATGAGCTGGCATTATCGCTCGTCAATAAAGAACGATACCCATCGCCCAAAAATGTTTTTCCGTGTCCCAACTGAATATTGAAATATTTTGATGGAGTATATGAAATGTGTCCCGTAGCTATGGGGTAATCATAGGAATCTGATTTAAAAGATTTCGCTATCCCCTGCCCTGGAATAATTGCCGGGTTTCCGCCGTCCGGTTTTATGGATTCTGCATATGTGTTAAAATAATCAGCAAAACGCCCTTGGCTTTCGTAAATAACTCCAAAAAAACCAAGCTGTTTCCCCACACTTCCTTGGGTGTAAACTAAGCGGGTGTTGTTATAGGTGTCGATATCGGCATCAAAATCTTTTCCTGCCTGTAAATCTACACCAGCATCTAGCGTCAACCAATAATCCTTTCCTTTTATTGTAACAAGGTGCTCGTTCCAAAGTTTTCGGCCAAACCAAGAAGTTTTGGTTTTCAAAATTTCTTTGTTGGCTGCTTCAAAATCATAATATTTATTCACCTCGTTATAAATATATGGTTTCTGTGCCGTGTGATTGTTTAAGCCAACGCGGTTCATCGCCGGATCAAAAAGGCTATAGTTATGGTGAGAAAGCGGAATGTTGATGTTGCTTCTGTATTCTTCATTATTGTAGGGAAGATTAACAACCGCTTCATATTCATTTACCAAGGCATCCCTTTCGTTTTTCTTGGCTATTTCTGTGTTTTGCACAATACTTTCATCCGGAGCTACTAACGGGATTGCAATTGGAAAAGTGAATTGAACATACGCAGGCGTTCCATTATAGGTTGCCGGCTCAACTTCGGGTAGACTTTCAAAAACGCGGCGTGCTTCTGTTTTCAATTCGTCATAAATGCCATCTACATATAAAACCTTGAATTTTCCCTCTTTCGTAACTTCGAAAAGTACGTTTACATTTCCTTTGTAATTTTCTGAAAAAACAACTTCGGGAACTTCAAAATTCTGAAAAATGAATTGTTGTAGGGTATTTTTAAAGCAACTTTCCAATACATCAACATCTGAATTTTCACATTCCTTAAAAACGGGATATTTTTCATACTGTGCAGCGGGAACTTGCGCTAAGGACACTATTGAAAAACAAAAAATAGAAAGGAAGATAAGCTGCTTCATTGGAGATTGCTGGTTTAAACCCGAAAGATACAGTTTTTTTGCAATGACCGGTTTCAAAAAAAGCTCCCTTTTTTTAAGGGAGCTTTAGCTTTTACATTTCGATATCTATTAAAATCTATTATTGAATCTTAAAGATAATCGGGACGGTATAAAGTACGTCCACATTTCTATCACCCTGTTTTCCGGGTTTCATTGTGGGTAAGTTATTTATCACCCGTTGGGCTTCTTTCTTTAAATTAGCGTTATGTGAATTTGCAATAACATCCGTAACAAAACCATTGGAATTAATTTTGAAATTAACAAAAATTCTGTGTGTTTCATTTGAATTCAAATCTTCCAATAATTCCTTTCTAAAATTTTTATTGATGAAAAAATTTATTTTAGAAGACATACATTCAATTTTTTCTGCATTGGTACCTAAGGTTTCACAACCAGGAAAAACGGGCACAAACTCTACATTTTTAATATTCCTTGGTTTGGTATCTTCAGGTTCCACAGAGGTCGTTACCGATGGCGTTGGCGTTTCAGTTACCGGAATATCTGTTGCCGCAATTTCCGTTTCAACATCTGGATCTGTATTTGGTTTTACTTCAAAAACCGTGCTTTTCACTGGTTTTTGAATGGGCACTTTTTTCTCAATTATTTTCTTTACAGGTTCAGATGGTTTGGGTTTATCCATCTCAACTACGTAATTAAAAACTGGAGGATCTTTTATTCCTTCCGAAGTTGAAGAAGTAATTTTAAAAGACTTTACTTCAAAATCAGTTTGCATCAGAAAGAAAACTATAAGCAAACTAGTAATAATTCCTATTTGAAAAAACAAACGTGAATTCCATTTAATGTTTGTCTGTTTTTTTTCTTTTTGTTTGTTGCGGACATTTTCTACAGTTGCTTTCATAATAAAGAGATTTAATGGTTACACTTTATGAAATACAACTGTTGTGCCACAAACGAAAAACCCCCGTCTTTGCTATTACAAAGACGGGGGTTTTATAAAAAATCTATATTTTATTTACTGGATATCAAACACGATTGGAAGCGAATAAAGTACCCCAACTGGTTTTCCGCGTTGTTTTCCGGGAGTCATATCTGGAAGTGATTGTACAACCGAAACTGCTTCTTTTTCAAGTCTTGGGTGTGGGGCACGAGCACGAACATCCACTACTTTTCCGTTTTTATCAATCTTAAATTGAACTGAAATACGCTGTCTCCCTTCCAAGCCAAGATCTGAAGCCAAATCGCTATTGAATTTTTTATTAATGAACTCGCTAATTTTTGAAGACATACACTTCTTTTTAGCTTCATTTCCATTTTCTCTCTCACAGCCAGGATAAATTGGCACGTTTTCAATTACTGCAAATGGAACGTCAGCAATTTCTTCTTCTACCACTTCTTCCCTAATTTCCTTAACCTTAACAATTTTTTCATCTTGTTTTGCCTCGGTAGATTCTATGATAGTTTCTTCTTCTTCTACTTCGTCTTCCATAACTTCAATAACTTCGGGAGCTGGTGGTGGCGGAGGTGGCGGAGGAGGTGGTGTTAATTGTTGGGTAATTGGAATTTCTTCTTCAAGATCATCTCCAACATCTAGCTTGCTTAAGTCATTATCAGATTTGTCATAAGACTTCCACTCAATTGCCTGCCATGAAAGAAAAAGTATAATAACCATTCCGAGCTGAAAAAACAGCATACTTCTGCGGCTTACATCTGATTTTGGATTTTTTTTGGGTTCCATAATAGTGGGTTTAACGTGTGGCTAAAATATAGAAATTATCATTCAATTTAAAACTTAATTGAAATTTTAAAAATTAAATTTATGCTTTATGCTTCTGAAAAAAAATATTCCGAGCAACGAGCCTACAAAATTTGCGGCTACATCAAAAATATCTGCGCTTCTGGAAGCAGTAAACAGGCCTTGCAATATCTCAATTATTATGCCATAAAGCAAGATCGAAACTAACAAAATCAGGACCCATTTTGCTTTAAAACGGAAGTTCATTTTTTTATAAAAATAGAGCAACCACATATTTATTAAAATAAAATAAATAAAACCGTGAACTATTTTATCTGCACCTGAAATATGAATTTTCGGCAATTCGGGACTGGGCATGAAAAAAAGAACTGATATTATGCATGTGTAGCAAAGCGCAATAAACAAAAGGGCCTTATCCCCCAATAAGCGCTTTATATGCTGCATCGTCCAAAAGTTCGGCTATTTCATCTGGATTGGAGATTTTAATTTTTATCATCCACCCGGTTCCATAGGGATCTGTATTTACTTTTTCAGGCTCAGATTCAAGACTGTCATTAAATTCTATTATCTCACCAGAGAGTGGTGAGAATAGTTCAGATACTGTTTTTACGGCTTCAACTGTTCCAAACTCATCGCCCATTTGTAATGTATCGCCAACGGTTTCTACTTCAACATAAACTATATCTCCAAGTTCCCCTTGTGCAAAATCAGTAACACCTACTGTTGCAGTATCGCCTTCAATTTTAACCCATTCGTGGTCTGCGGTGTATTTTAAATTAGCTGGTATATTCATAATAAATTAAATTTTTTAGTTTCCAAAGTTATATCTCAATGTAAAGCCGCTTCGTATGGTAGTCTGTGGAAAGGCCGTAGAAATTGCATATTCAGAGAATGAATGATCGTAATAGAACAACGCGGTCAGGTTTTTGCTAAGCGCATAATCTATGGACAATTGTGCCCCATAGATGGTTTGTCCGGCGGTTGTTTGATTGTTTTGAATATCGAGATATCTAATAATGGTTATGTTATCCCTTCTTGACAAATCTACCTTAAAGTTCAAATCGCTTTTAAGTACCGATTTTTTACCTCCAAAATTGGTTGCGATACGAAGGTCTTTGACGCGGTATCCAAGCCCAATAATATATTCGTTCCCTTTAATTTCAGTCAATAAATTATTTGCAAAACTTAAGGATAGGGCGCGGTCTTTACGCATTTCGGCAAGTATTTTTACCGAGTTGTTCATTTCAAAATCCATACGGAGCAGCGGTGAAAACTGTTCGGTCAGGTTTACGTTTGTCAACAATGTTTTAACCTTAAAGTTGCCTGCTTGGTCAATGGCTTCAGTATCATTAGGATCATAATCTAAATTAGACTGGAATTGGTTAACCGTATAGCTCGCTCTATACCCATGGGTAAGTGAAAACCGCTTAAAGTTTTTCTTAAACCAGGGAATTTTCATCAAACCGGTATATTTAAGGTCCCAGTTTGGAAGTGGGATATCCCTCAAAATTCCTGTTTTTTCACTGGAGGCATTGCTTCCTTTATATGCGGCAAGAAATGAAGGCAATAAAACATCTTGGCTGTTTCTTCCAAAACCTACTGGGAAACCGTCATCCGTTCGAGGAATTGGCCTTCCTTGATAATGCGCTTCCGCAAGTCTGTTCGCAATTGTTAAACGGTTGGTTCTAAAATCGTCAAACGCTGCGGAATTGTTTTCATCGCTGGCGCTAAATGCTGTTTTAATCAACAGCGTGGAAATGTTGAAATTTCCAAATGTATTCGGCGTCAAAGATTGATACAGCCCATCCTCCACAATAAAGTTTTCAGCATAATTTTCAGAATAAATCCTGCTTCCAGTTACATCTATTGTCAAATCATTTATAGGTTCCAAATTGGCTTGAATGTCCATTTGCCTACTTTCCACTTCGGTGTATTGTTCGTTAAATTCTGGATAGAGTGTTAGCCAACCTTTTCTGGCAGCCAACTCCCTAATCTCTGCTTGGCTACCGAAAACGAAACCAGTGGTTGGTTTAAGTGTTCCAATAAAACCAATTGAAGGCAAATAGCCCGGTAAGAAAATACCGTTGTTTTCCTGATAGTTGAACTGTATTTTTTTAAGCATCGTTGCAAAACCAATTGCAGTGTTTAATGCTTTATCGCCTGTATTCAATCCTCCCCCTTGAGTTCCCGGGCCACCACCAAGAACGTTTGGTGCGCCGGAGCTTGGATTGGAAAGCGCGTTGTTTTTCTCTTCATTCAGTTTTTCTTCTCTTCCAGCTTTTCCTTCCTTACCTGTTTCATTTTCACCACCCTTGCCATCACCTTCGCCTCCAGCAGATTTTCTAGTTTTGCTATTCTTAATTTTAGTAAGACCAACATAACGGTAAAAACCGTTCATATCTATGCTTGAATTAATTTGGTGCGTGCTCGCGTTTTGAATGGAATTCCCCAAATTATACGTATTTGTAGTACCATCACTCAGCTGAATTGGAATATCATTGAAAAGGTCACTGCTCTTCTGCCATTGATAATCGCCGGTGTAAGAATAGGTAGCTCTTATAAATTTCAGGAATGGGAATTTGCTGAAAGGCAAATCATAATTAACCTGCAAGGATTGGAAATGCTGATTTGGATCTCCCACATCAAAGAAACCATCCCAAACGCCAATTTCATTGTTTACGAAACCATCGTCGTCCAAATAATTGTTTACAATCATATTATTGGAAGAGGTGAAATTGAAACGCAATGATTTTGTTAAGTTATGATTGATGGTATATTGCCAATCAAAAAGGAAGTTGCGTTGGTATAATTTTGGAAGCCCAATATTGTTCTGAAGTAAATCAATTTCCCTGAATTTTTGTTCGTTGTATTGACGGGTAATATTTGAACTTACGGAAATGTTTGTC
The DNA here is from genome assembly GCA_030690315.1 of Aequorivita sp. Taxonomy (GTDB): domain Bacteria; phylum Bacteroidota; class Bacteroidia; order Flavobacteriales; family Flavobacteriaceae; genus Aequorivita. Next base: position 270,358 of record JAUYGY010000036.1, on the reverse strand, counting down.
GGCAAATAGTTAAAGTTGAAATCTTTAAGGAACTGCCAGTATTTTCCTGTAAATAAAGAATCATTCTTTTTGAATGGTTCCACAGGTTTTGCCGTAAAGTTATAGTTGTATGTTGCCCCAGCGCGAACATTTTGCTCCAGTGCATCCTCAACTTCAAAATCGTGATGGTCTGTTTGGTTATACGAAAATGAACCTGTTAAGTTTTCCACATCATAAAATCTCGGCTTACTTTCACCCGTGCGTTCTTTTCTAACACCAATAAAATTTACACTTTGCAGTTTTGTATAATCTACAGCCTGTTCCTTAATTCTGTCTTTTTCGGCTTCACTTTCTGTATTGTCCAATCTTGAATCCAATTCAATATCCTGAAATTCTGGATCGTACTGCGGAGTTATGAGTTTTTCGGAACGGCCATAATTAAATGGGAGTTGAATTCCCCATTTCTTTGGCATTAATTGCCCAAGGTTAACATTTGTAACCACATCATACTCTTGAACATCTTCACGGCTTCTTTGGTTTGGGCCTTGCTCTATGGATCCGAACCCAACAGTACTTCTTCGTCCGCTAGCGCTAACTGTAGCAAAATCTGCAACGTTGGCATCCATACTTACAACTGCTGCCCAACCGCCTTGGTTTTTAAGCTCAGACATTCTAAGTTCGTTAAACCAAACTTCTCCGCACAACTCGTCATTTGTACTGTTTCGAACACCCAACATGATGGTTCGAACGTTACCGAAACTTGGGTTTCCTTTAATTCCTATTTTCAACGGATTTTGGCTTGTGGGAATGGTACCATCAAGTTCGTCCTGTTGATAAAATTTCACTTGTGTTGGATCAGCATTTGGATTATTTCTATAAAACTCCAAAGTTTTTGTTTTTACTTCCTGCAATAATTCCAGCGGAAGGTTCAATCTGTTTGCCTCTGGCCAAATTTCTTCAGCACTTCGCGCACCAAAGTTTGTTGGGCTTAATGGAATTTGAACTTCATAATAGTTATTGGTAAGGTCATTCCCCAATCGCATAAACGCTACCAATTGCCCATCAGAAAGACCTGTTGGGTTGGTGTCATTTATAATTGATTCCGCATGGATAAACATTTCCAAATTTTTATATTGGCGCATGTCCACATTGAAATTTTTATAGACTGAACGCCCATCATTTGGTTCCAAACCGCAAACGCGCATAGAAAGTGATTGCTCGTTTTCGCGGATAATGTTATTGTTGTTGTTCAACTCCTCACGCACTAATCCCGGAGGCAATACATACGGAATTGGTTCACGGGTTTCGTTTTCTTCGATACTAACGGTTTGAACTTCAAACAGGGTATCATCGTTCGCAGGATCTTCAAAAGTTACGTCATCCAGAGTTTGCTCAAACCTTCTGTAATCGCCCCGAATCAATTCCATGGTTCCGAAACGCAATACGGTGTTTTCAGTAAATTTTGAAAGGAACATTCGCATAAAACGAATGGATCTGTAATCGGAAATTCCACCTTCAGCCTTATCTGGCTTGCTAATTGGAATTTTAAACTGAACCCATCTAACCGGTATTACGTTATTGTCTTGGGTAGTAACCTCAAGGTCTTTAATATCTGAAATATAAGTATTGTTCTCTCTGTTCATCCCCGGGAACATTGGAACGTTATATTCAAAATAACTCTCTATTGTATTCATCGTGTTGTCACGATTTATATCTTCCACATCGGGCTGGGCAGTGCTACCGCGATTTGTATTTGTAACTTCAACAGGCGAATTGCCTTGGGTTCCGTTGTATTTAAGGTAACGGTCTAAAATGTTTCCTTCTGCCTGTAAAAAGTATTGGTAATCATCATTTGCAGGGTCATCACCAAAAGCTCCTCCGTATTTGGCTATTTCTTCTGCATTGTTCAAGCCGTCAAACCCAGCATCTTGATTAATTCGTTCTTGCCCTTCAGAATCAAAAGTGTAAACCAAAGATTGGTTACTTGGCACTTTACCCCAATTGGTTTCGAGGACGTTTGCATTACCTCCATCTTTTGGCAAACCATTTTCATATTGCTTTCTTCCGTCTTTCAAAACATCTTCTGAAACACTTCCCAAATTAAAATTTAGTTCCCCACCAGGATTTCCATTGTTTTCTTCGTAAATAAAAGGGTCCATTACCCAAAACTGTATGTATTCCACATTCGATTTTTCAAAATCTGTGGTGGTAAGCTGTCTCATAATCCCTCCGAAATTATCTTCAGGGGTTGGGAGGGTTCCACTTGTGGCTGCGGGGTTATAGTTGTATTCCCCACGCGTTGATGGATAATAAGCTAAATCTAAAGTAAATAAAGCCTGTGTTTGCCCTTGAATAATATCTTGTTGTGGGAAAATTTCATCCCTAAAAACACGGCGGGTAAATGGCGAAGAAAGATCTTCATCATTTATACCATCTGGCCGTTGGCTACTGTAGAAAATAGGGTCTATCGTGTACCAAGCCAATTTTGCTCGTTTATAATTGTACGCCAAATCATCGTTTTGCAACTGGCCGCCATACCCAATTGGCGCGCTGGATAAAGACCAACTTGACGGGGTGCTTATATCATTTCCCGTTTGTGAAGATTCAAAATCGTCAACATAAGAAGTTGTTTTCCCATTGAAATCTGAAACTTTAGGAGCGCCTGGTTTTAAATATGCAAATTCCCCGCGCAAGGAAACGTTGGATTCCACATCGGTATCAATGTTTGGCAAATGGTTTACCAAACGCGTTAGGAAAGGAACTTCGGTTGAATAATTTAAATTTATCCCGAAAATAGTATTATTAATAGGCTCAACCCCATACGAGGATTTTTGGGTTAATGGGCGTTCGTTCAGATTTAAATAGGTTGCACCTACTAAAAATTTATCGCTGAATTTATGCTCCACATTCAAACCTGTAAAACGCTTGCTCTGCTGCCCAAAAAGTGAATTGTTTTCAGTACTTACCGAAATTGGAATGTTGCTGTTCAACAATGAAGGATCCAAGATTTGCACCCTCCCCAATTGATAGTTTACTGTATAATCCACTCCTTCAACCAACGTTCTTCCTCCGGCAGTTACCGTAACCGATCCTTGGGGAATGTTGAAGGCACCAATTGGAATACCATCGGCACCTGTAGATTTGTAGCTTCCCTTTAACTGAAATTTATTTTTCTCGCTCTCTTGTTGTTCGGCCTGTGTTTTTGTTCCGGAGTATAGCGTTCTAAAAACGTATTTATCCTGGTTTGCGTTATAGGTATCTGGCATGCTATAGGTTGCAGGCGCAGTGGGGACGTTCAATTTGTCAAACAAATGCTTTCCGAAAGGTTCAACGGTTGTGAAAATAATTCGGCCATTTTGTGCATCAACGGTTACTCCTTGAAGAAAATCAAAGAAACCATCGCCTCCCTGTTGTGGGTCGTTATTAAAATTCAGTCTATCTAGATTGAAAACTTTCAACAGAATTTGATCCTTAACATCATCGGGCAGCTCTGCCGCAGGATGGCCAACGGTTGCCTGTGCTTCCTGAATATAGTTTAAGGGCGAAGGATCTGTGTAGAAAATATTAAGTTTGAAGTCGTCTTTTTCGAGTTGGTATGCTCCAATTGGGTAGATGTTTTTCATCATCAAATCCCAGATTGGTTCGTTTACACTTGTAATGCTGCTCTTCAAAAGTTTTACTACAAGGTTTTGGGCAAGGCCACCTTCTTCTCCCGGAGGATTGGTTCCACCGCCCGGTATATCTCCGCCATTTGCTTCAATCCCGTCATTAGAGAATTCCCCCACTTGATATACTTTTCCGTTTACGGTAAATTGATAGGATACCGCTAAAACTTCATCATTGTTCAATTTTTGGTTTAACGAGATGTAACCCAATTGTGAGTTAAGGGAATATTCACCGGCATCCAATCTTCTCGCATTTTCCAAGGTTACATAATCTACACCTTCACTAACCTGTACTCCCGTAAAACCTTGACGTACGGTTGCCACATCGCGAATTGCCGGATTAAGGATGGTCTGCACTCCTGCGCGGTCTATCCCGAAGGGGTTAAAATCGTTGTTTCCGTTATCAGGATACGCGTTTCTGCTGGAATTTATAAAACCTCCCGGCGGTACATTTAATCCAACATTTAAAGGATCGGATTCCCCAATATCCTGCAAAGCCACAATATTCCGAACGTTTTCGGTACGGCTGGTGCGGTTGGTTATCCAAACTTCCATTCGGGTAACTTGCACGTTGCTGTTTATGAAAGGATATTGTTGTAAAGAACGATCGTAATTATCCCTAAAATAATGCGCCAAGAAGAAGTGACGGTTCTCGTCATAATCTAAAGCGAAAAGTTCAAAATCGGTAATTGTTGCGCCACCTTCGGCAGCAACGGTGCGGGTTTCGGATTTTTGCTCAGAGAAAACTCCGGTGATTGTAGTTTTTCCAAACTGAAGCTGTGTTTTTACACCGAAAAGACTCTGCGCCCCTTGAATAAGCGAACTGTTTAAAGGCATACTCACGTTACCCACTTCAATTTTTTGGATGATGTCGTCTTCCGTTGGAGTGTATTCCAACTTTATTTGGTTTTGAAAATCGAAGGTGCTTTCGGTATCGTAGTTTGCAGTAACCTGAAGTCTGGTTCCCACTTTTGCCAAAAGGCTCAAGCTTATACGTTGGTCAAAATCAAAAGAGAAATTGCTTCGGTTTCGAGGGGAATATTGGGGGTTGTCTTGTTTTGTGTACAATAAACCTAAATCCATTTCAACAGAACCTTGCGGAATAACTTCGATACTAGTTCCACCAAAAATGGATTCGAAGAAGCTTGAATTCACATAAAAAGTGGGCAGTAAGTTTTTCTGTTGTTCTTCCGAACCTTCTTTTCTACCGTCGGCAGCATCAATTTTTTCCTTGAAATAGGACCGCATCTGTTCCTCTTGAACCAATTGCTGATATTCTTGCGGCGTAAGGATGATAGGGTACGTAATGTTAAAACTACCCAAAGTTTGGGTATAAATGTACCTATCGGTTATGGGATCGTAAGTATATAAATCCTGAATACTGGCGGGCGTTGGTAAATCCATCTGTCCCATTTCGCTTCCTACGGCAGTGGTATCCTGAGCCAACGATGCATTGCTGACCAAAATAATACTTACTATTGCTAAAAGCTTGAAAAAGCCATCCTTGTAAACGTAATTTTTTGCCTCCAAATTTTACAAATTTTTTAAAGCTTGTTTAATAATCATTTCTACGGAAGCCTGCGGGTTTTCCTTCACAATGGCATCTACCACTTTATCAGACTGTTTGCGAACAAAGCCCAGCGTCTCCAAAGCAGATAACGCTTCATTTTTGTTCGTATTGCTTGCTCCGGCAGAAATAGACGACAAACCGTACACTTTTAAAATCTTATCTTTTAAATCCAAAACCACACGTTGGGCGGTCTTGGCACCTATTCCTTTTACTGATTGGATTGTTGGTATATCGTTTTGTGAAATGGCATCCAAAACTTGCTCTGGTGCCAAGGATGATAGCATCGTTCTTGCAATGCTTGCTCCCACTCCGGAAACGCTAATCAACAATCTAAATATTTCACGTTCCGCAACACTGGAAAAACCGTACAGAATATGGGCATCTTCCCGAACAAGTAAATGGGTGAACAGTTTAACATTTTCACTGGAGGGGAGTTCGGAAAATGTGTGCAATGAAATATTGATAAAGTACCCTACTCCATTGCAATCTATCACTACATCTGTCGGGTTTTTTTCAACCAACCTGCCCTGTATATGGGTTATCATATGTTAACGAAAACTTAAAGGGTCAAATATAGTATAATTATTTACAACTGCCATTGGGGTTTTTGTGAAAATGTTGGTGAAAAACTACGCTTTTACTTGGTTCCCTATTCCCGCACCCGCTTCTCTTTCTGCTGCGCATCTACAACCGCCACGGCACTCATATTCACCATTTCTTCCACGCTGGCGCCAAGTTGTAAAATGTGAACAGGTTTGCGCATTCCCAACATGATGGGGCCGATGGACTCAACTCCATTCAATTCTTTCAACAATTTGTAATTGCTGTTTGCCGAATCGAGGTTTGGGAAAATAAGGGCATTCACCTTTTTACCCGCCAATTTTGAAAAGGGAAATTTCTTCTGAAGCATTTCAGGATTTAGAGCAAAATCAGCTTGCAGTTCACCATCCACAATCATATCTGGATTGCTTTTGTGAAGCAAATCCACCGCCTCACGAACTTTTGTTGCGTGCGGATCTTTGGAAGAACCAAAGTTAGCGTATGAAATCATCGCAATTACGGGCTGCAAGCCGAACATTTTCATGGTATAATTCGTCATTTGTGCAATCTTCGCAAGCTCTTTTGCCGTTGGATCAATATTTATGGAAGTGTCTGAAAAAAACAAAGGACCTCTTTTGGTAAGCATCAAGTTAGTGGTAGCCACTTTGGTAACGCCCTCAAACCTACCAACGGTTTCAAAAACTGGAACCACTACCGAAGGATAGGAACGGGCATAGCCAGAAATCATACAATCCACATCGCCTTCACTCAGCATCATCCCTGCAAAGTAATTGCGTTCCCTTATCAGTTTTTCGGCTGTGTAAAGTGAAATGCCGCTTCGTCTGCGTTTTTCCCAAAGTTTTTGGGCGTAGTGCTGAAGTTTATCGGAATGTTCATCACTTTTAGGATCGATAATTTCAAGGTCGGCATCAAAATCAATTTGTCCCATTAGTTCCAGAATAACTTCCTTTCTACCCAATAAAACTGGGGTGCCAATGCCTTCTTCGTAAACAATTTGTGCCGCTTTCAAGACATCCAAATGGTCCGCTTCCGCAAAAACGATGCGTTTGGGGTTTAATTTTGCGCGATTTATCAATAGGCGTACAATTTTATTGTCGCCGCCCATTCGCTCATAAAGTTCATCCTGATATTGTTCCCAATCGGTAATTTCTGTAGTTGCCACGCCACTTTCCATTGCTGCTTTCGCCACGGCTGGTGGAACTGTGGCAATCAATCGCGGATCAAAAGGCTTCGGAATAATGTAGTCTTTTCCAAAAGTAAGTTTGGTTTCGCCATAGGCTATATTCACTTGTTCTGGCACAGGTTCTTTCGCCAATTCGGCCAAGGCTTTTACGGCAGCCATTTTCATGGCTTCGTTAATTTTTGTTGCGCGAACATCCAGCGCTCCACGAAAAATATACGGAAAACCTAGCACATTGTTCACTTGATTTGGATGATCGCTTCGGCCTGTAGCCATAATAATATCCTTTCGGGTTTTCACTGCCAAATCATACTCAATTTCCGGATCGGGATTCGCCATTGCGAAAACGATTGGGTTTGGCGCCATGCTTAAAAGCATTTCGGGCGTCACAATATTTTTCACTGAAAGTCCTAAAAAAACATCGGCGTCTTTCATCGCTTCGTCCAAGGTGTCTATTTTTCTATTGGTAGCGAATTCTGCTTTTTCCTCGGAAAGATTATCACGGTCTTTTCTGATAACGCCCTTGCTGTCCAGCATCACAATATTTTCAGGCTTAGCACCAAAGGCTTTGTATAGACGGGTACAGGAAACTGCAGCTGCTCCGGCACCACTAATTACTATGGAAACATCTTCAATCTTTTTCCCTGAAATTTCCAAGGCATTTAAAAACGCGGCGGCAGAAATAATTGCCGTTCCGTGCTGATCGTCATGCATCACGGGAATATTCAATTCTTCCTTTAGCCTTCTTTCAATTTCAAAAGCCTCGGGCGCTTTAATGTCTTCAAGATTTATTCCGCCGAATGTTGGGGCTATGTTTTTTACGGTTGAAACAAACTCATCAATATTTTCAGTGTTTACTTCAATATCAAAAACATCAATATCTGCAAAAATTTTAAAAAGCAATGCTTTGCCCTCCATTACTGGCTTGGAGGCCTCGGGGCCAATATTTCCCAATCCCAAAACAGCCGTTCCGTTTGAAATTACCCCAACAAGATTACCTTTATTTGTGTATTTATATACATTTTCAACATTTTTATCTATCTCCAAACAAGGTTCGGCTACTCCAGGCGAATACGCCAATGAAAGATCCCGCTGTGTGGAATAACTTTTTGTGGGAACTACCTGAATTTTTCCGGGTTTTGGTTTTGCGTGATATAGTAAGGCCTCGCGACGTTGGCTTTGTTTGCTCATAAGATTCAATTTTGTAATTTACAAAGTTACTCTGTTACCCGAAAGGAAACAATTTTAATGGTTAATCTTTAAGGAAGTTTATGTTGCGTTTCAAGCCTGCAAATTTGGTTCGTTTCACCGCGCTGTTTTTGAAGATTTTTTGAAAAACCTCTTCGGTAATTTCTTCCCAATCTTTTTTGGTCATCGAAAGCATTTCGGGATTAGGGTTGAAAAGCGGCTCGTTGTGGCTTTTGCTGAAACGGTTCCACGGGCACACATCTTGGCAAAGATCGCACCCGAACATCCAATCTTCAAAGTTTCCTTTTTGCGAAGTGGGGATTTCGTTTTTCAGTTCAATCGTAAAATACGAAATACATTTGCTTCCATCCACCACTTTATCTGCAACAATTGCATTTGTTGGGCAGGCGTCAATACAAGCGGTGCAACTGCCGCAATGGTCCGTTACGGGAGTGTCATAATCCAAATCCAAATCAACGATCAATTCAGCAATGAAATAAAAAGAGCCCAATTGTTTCGTAAGTAAATTACTGTGTTTGCCAATCCAGCCCAACCCGCTTTTTGCAGCCCAAGCTTTATCCAAAACTGGGGCAGAATCTACAAAAGCACGGCCGTGGACATCGCCAATTTCTTCGGAAATGAAATCCATTAATTGCTTCAGTTTGTCTTTAATTACAAAATGATAATCGGTACCGTAGGCATATTTTGAAATTTTATAGTTTTGAGGAGTTTGTATTTCAGAAGGAAAATAATTTAACAATAACGAAATAACGCTTTTGGAACTCGGAACCAGTTTTGTTGGGTCAAGCCGTTTGTCGAAATGGTTGTCCATATAAGCCATTTCGCCGTGCATCTTTTTTTTGAGCCAATTTTCCAATCTGGGCGCTTCTTCTTCCAGAAATTCAGCTTTGCTTATTCCACAGGAAATGAAGCCAAGGCGTTTGGCTTCGGCTTTTATTAATTGCGAATATTTTGAAGGATTTTGAATCACCAATCTATCTTAAATTGAATTTCAATATAGCGTTTTTAGGTTTAAGGGTAATTAAAGGTTTGATTTCAATAGGTGTTTTCTTTTCGGAAATTTTATATTTCCTCATAATTTCCGCAACGGCCAAAACCATTTCATACATAGCGAAATTGTTGCCAATGCACATTCGTGGGCCAGCGCCGAAAGGAAAATATTGCCCGGAAAAATGATTGGGATTTACTTCGGAAAAACGCTCGGGTTTAAACATTTTGGGTTCGTCCCAATATTTGGGATTGGTGTGAATTTCCAACAATGAAAACAGCAAACTTGAATTTTTAGGAATTTTCATGCCATTAAATTCATCTTCTTCAATATTCACACGGTCAATAAAATATGCCGGTGGGTACAGGCGAAGCGATTCCTCAATAACATTTTTTGTGAACGGACAGTTTTTTATAAAGTCCATCAAAGTTTCTGAATTTTCTTTTGCAGCCATTATTTCCGAATGGAGCTTTTCTTGAATTTCAGGGTTTCGAGCCAATAATTCGCAGGTAAAAGTTAGTGCGTTTGATGTTGTTTCGTGGCCGGCCGTAAAGAGGATTAATATTTCATCAATCAATTGTTTATCCTCCATCGCGTTACCATCTTCATACCTTGCTTCCAAAAGCATATCGAGCAAATCGTCTTCGCGTTTTCCAGAATTTCGCCTTTCGTTAACGAGTTTTTTCAATATTGCACGGGCTTCATCAGTTTCCGAGATATGCTTTTTAATTTTTCCGCTTAAATTAAACCACCAACCCAAATAAGGCTGCCGCAATTCCTTCACCAACATTTGTTGTGCAGATTCCGTGATTTGCTGGAGTTTGTTTATTTCCTTCTGATCAACCGCGCTACTGAAAAGTGATTTCACCACCGTTTGGAAAGCAAGATCGTTAAAAACAGGAAAGATGTCTAGAGGTTTATTAGTTTCAATTTTTTGAAGTTCAACGTTAATTGCACTTTGAATAGTTTCCAACAAATTAACCAATTGTTTTTTATGGAACGCAGGCTGAATAAGTTTGCGTTGCTTTTGCCAAAGTTCCCCTTCGGAAGTTAAAAGTCCGCGACCCACATATTTAACGAGATCTCGCGTTTGAATGGGTGATTTTGTATAATTCCTGTGGTTTTTCTGAAGTGCATATTGTGCAAAACCGGCATCGCGGGAAAAAATAACCGAATTGCCAAAACCCAATTTCAACCGAAATGTATCGCCTTTGGTTTCAAAGTTTTTATGGTGAAACGGCAACGGATTTTTGAGAATCTGTGTAGAATGAATCAAAAATCGGAAGGCAGAAACGGAAGGGATTTTCATTTTTGAAAAATCTATGTCAGGTCGAGCGCAGTCGAGACCTCAAGTTAATTTCAAATTACGCCTTCGACTGCGCTCAGGACAGGCTACTCGGGGGAACATTTCAATCTAAAAAAGTCCGCCCTGTGTGGGGCCTTTCAACTTGCCAAGATGCTTATAGGCTGCTTCGGTCACTTCCCTGCCGCGCGGCGTGCGCATGATGAAACCTTGCTGAATAAGAAAAGGCTCATAGACTTCTTCAATTGTTTCGGGGCTTTCAGAAACCGCGGTTGCAATTGTAGAGATTCCAACGGGGCCGCCTTTAAATTTTTCGATGATGGTCAAAAGAATTCTATTATCCATTTCGTCCAAACCGTGTGCATCTACGTGTAAAGCTTCCAAGCCATATTTCGCAATTTGAATATCTATTTTCCCGTTTCCTTTTATTTGTGCAAAATCGCGGATTCTTCTTAATAGTGCATTTGCAATTCGAGGGGTCCCTCTGCTTCGACCGGCGATTTCAATTGCGGCTTCCATGGAAATAGGAACATTCAATATTCCTGCACTTCGCTGTACAATTGTGGTTAATAATTCGGTAGTGTAATATTGCAATCTTGAAGAAATACCGAAACGGGCACGCATGGGCGCGGTCAATAAACCGGAACGTGTGGTGGCTCCGATAAGCGTAAATGGATTCAGGTTTATTTGAACCGAGCGCGCATTTGGGCCGGATTCAATCATAATATCAATCTTGTAATCTTCCATTGCAGAATAAAGATATTCTTCAACAATGGGACTTAGCCGATGGATTTCATCTATAAAAAGGACGTCGCGTTCTTCCAGATTCGTGAGCAATCCTGCAAGATCTCCAGGTTTGTCCAAAACGGGCCCCGAAGTTACACGAATGTTTACGTTAAGTTCATTGGCAAGAATATAAGCCAGTGTGGTTTTTCCTAAACCCGGAGGGCCGTGAAACAGGGTGTGATCCAGCGCTTCACTACGCAAATTTGCAGCTTGCACAAATATCTGCAGATTTTCCAAAGCCTGATCCTGCCCCGTGAAATCCTCAAAACTGAGAGGGCGGAGTTTTTTTTCAATATCCAGTTCCTGTGGTGAGAGGTTTTCTCCGGTGGGATCGAGGTGTTCGTTCATAACACAAATATAGCAATCCTTTGGAAGCTACTTTAAAAAAGAAAGCCATACTTTTCAGTATGGCTTTCGAGATAAATAGTAGATTCCTCACTTCCTACTTATTATTAACTCTATGCGTAAAGATACTGCAAAGCGCTAAATATTTTTCTACGTGGTACTACGAATTTTTTTTACATAAAATAAAAACCTTCCAAAGTTGGAAGGTTTTTATTTTTCAAATTTTTATGATGAATTAGTGGTCCATCTCATCCTCATTATCTTGAAGCGGCACGTTTTGGGGAATATAATCCTGGCCTGGAATCACGTAATCTGTTTCATCTTTGTTGAGTTTACTATAATCGTAAGACCAACGGTGCACATGTGGAATTGGGCCATCCCAGTTTCCGTGAATGTGTTTCATCTCGGCCGTCCATTCCAAAGTAGTAGCCTTCCAAGGGTTTTGAGGCCCTCTTTTTCCATAGAAAATAGAATAGATAAAATTGTATAAAAACACAACCTGCACGGCGATTGTAAAAATCGCAAAGATTGTCATTACTACATTTATGTTTGCTAAATCATCAAAGTATGGGAATGCGGTGTTGGTATAATATCTACGTGGCAAACCTGCCATACCCACAAAGTGCATTGGGAAGAAAATTCCATAAGCGCCTATGGCTGTTACCCAAAAGTGAATGTAGCCGAGTTTTTTGTTCATCATTCTACCTTCAAACATCTTTGGGAACCAATGATAAACACCGGCAAGCAAGCCATAAAGTGCAGAAATACCCATTACCAAGTGGAAGTGAGCAACAACGAAATAAGTGTCGTGAACATTAATATCCAAAGCACTGTCGCCAAGAATAATACCTGTTAAACCTCCCGTTATGAATGTGGAAACGAAAGCTATTGAAAATAACATGGCCGTGTTCATTTGAAGATTTCCTTTCCAAAGGGTGGTTATCCAGTTAAAAGCTTTTACTGCGGAAGGAATTGCAATCAATAAGGTTGTGAAGGTAAACACAGATCCAAGGAATGGATTCATCCCGGAAATAAACATATGGTGGCCCCAAACAATTGTTGAAAGGAACGCAATGGCAAGAATAGATGCAATCATCGCTCGATATCCGAAAATTGGTTTTCGGGAATTTGTTGCCATTACTTCAGAAACTATTCCCATTGCAGGAAGAATTACAATATAAACTTCCGGGTGGCCAAGGAACCAAAACAAATGCTCAAACAATACGGGCGATCCGCCTTGGTGGTGTAATACTTCCCCAGCGATATAAATATCGGAAAGAAAGAAAGAGGTGCCGAAACTTCTGTCCATAATCAACATCAATGCTGCTGAAAACAAAACGGGAAAGGAAACAACGCCAATAATTGCTGTTACGAAAAATGCCCAAATTGTTAAAGGAAGACGCGTCATGGACATTCCTTTGGTTCGTAAATTAATTACGGTAACAATGTAGTTAAGAGAACCTAATAATGATGATGCAATAAAGATTGCGATAGATGTTAACCAAAGTGTCATACCTGCTCCCGAACCTGGTATTGCTTGTGGCAATGCACTCAACGGAGGGTAAATGGTCCAACCTGCAGATGCGGGTCCAGCCTCAACAAATAATGAAAATAGCATAACGACACTGGACAGGAAGAACAACCAATAGGAAACCATGTTCAAGAAACCGGAAGCCATGTCGCGGGCACCAATTTGAAGGGGAATCAAGAGGTTACTGAAAGTTCCACTCAATCCTGCGGTCAATACGAAGAATACCATTATAGTACCGTGAATAGTAACCAGCGCAAGATAAATGCTTGGGTCCATAACGCCATCTGGCGCCCATTTTCCTAAGAATACTTCGAATATGGTGAATTTGTGATCTGGCCAAGCCAATTGTAATCTGAACAATAAAGACATCAATATACCAATGACACCCATAAACAAACCCGTGATTAGGTATTGCTTAGAGATCATTTTATGATCTTGGCTAAAGATATATTTAGTTACAAATGTTTCTTTATGATGATGCCCGTGATCGTCGTCGTGGTGATCTTCTACTGCGTGGACCTGTGCGTGTGCTGACATATCTTTTTAAGCTAAATTTTATTTATTTATTCGCTAAGTTGTTCTGCTATGGTTGGCTGTGTTGCTAACCAAGCTTTGTAATCTTCTTCTGATTCTACAATAATCTTCATCTGCATATTGTAGTGGCTAATTCCGCAAATCTTGTTGCAGAGAAGTATGTAATCGAACTCATAAGACTCTAATGCTTCTTCACCTGCTGCAGTAAGGGCTAAACTTTTTTCGGTTCTAATTGCGTTGATTTTCGCTACCTTTTCAACTATTTTATCATTCAGTCTCATCTCTTCGGTAGTGATGGTTGGCGTAAATGCAAACTGGGTTATCATACCTGGAACGCAGTTCATCTGTGCCCTAAAATGTGGCATATATGCTGAGTGAAGTACATCCTGTGAACGCATTTTGAACAAAACTTTTCTTCCAACCGGAAGATGCAGTTCGGTAACTACTTTGTCATCCTGCCCGTTCGGATCTGCAGGGTCAACCCCTAATTGGTTAACACCTTCAATTAAACGCACGTTGGCTTCGCCCAATGTATTATCGTTTCCGCCGTAACGTGCCTTCCAGTTAAACTGCTGCGCATAAAGTTCAACAATCAACGGATCGTCGTCCTTATCTACATTCATAATATCTGTCCAAGTAAAAAGACCATAAATAATGAGGCCCGCAAGTACAATTACTGGAATAATGGTCCAGATAAATTCCAACTTATCATTATCTGCATAAAAAGTTGCTCTTCTATCAATGTTCCCTCTATAAACAAAGGCAAAATAGTGTAGCAACCATTGGGTAAGAATTCCGACGAAGAAAATAACGATCATCGAAATCAACATTAGGTTGTCTATTTCAGTTCCATGCTCAGATCCCGATTCAGGCAGAAGAACATCTCCCCAAAGCCAGAAGGTGACAATAGTCAAAATATACATAAAAGCAAGAAAGCCCATCATCAAATAACCTTGAACGTTATTGTCCTTTTTTGATGCAATATCAGGATGGGTTAATGGCTTTGCCTTTGCCAGTTGGAATATCCTGTTCATTTGCCAAACAGAGATTCCAAAAAGGAGGATTACTAGTACAACTAAAAATGCGGTCATCTTATAATATCTTCTTTAAACTAAATGATTAAAAATGGTGGTTTTCACTTTCTTTAATAAACGGATCATTTTTCGGCATTAGGGAAACTTTGCCCAGACCTCTGCCTACAATAAAAATGAAAAGCCCCATAAAGAATAACAATGCTGCAATTTCCGGAATTCCAAAATGCCAATTGTGGCCTACTGTGGAAGGCATTACTAAAAGGAAAATATCTATGTAATGACCTACCAAAATGAATACGGCAGCAATAACAACAAACCAAGGTACTCTCTTGTAATCGCTATTCATCAAAACTAGAATAGGGAATACAAAATTAAGGATAAGCATTCCGAAAAACAACAATTTATATTCTTGTATTCTTATAATGAAATAGGTTACTTCCTCAGGAATGTTCGCATACCAGATAAGCATAAACTGACTGAACCATAAATAAGTCCAGAAGATACTGAAGGCAAACATATATTTTGCTAAATCATGAAGGTGCTTATCACTTACAAAAGGTATTAATCCGCGACTCTTTAAATGTATAGTGGTTAATGCAAGTACAGTGATTGCTGAAACAAACATGCTTGCAAAAATATACCAAGCAAAAAGGGTGCTGTACCAGTGTGGGGTCATAGACATAAACCAATCCCACGACATAGTAGCTTCTGTTACTATAAAGAATATAAGGAACAGTACAGATATCTTAAAGTTTTTTCTATAAGAATTGTAGTTATTGGCCTCAGCCTGCGCCAATGAATTTTTTCTTGAAAAATAACGATACAGGTTCCATCCCAATAGGTATATAACAGCGCGAATAACAAAAAAAGGGAAGTTTAAATACCCTGACTTTACTTGTAAAATTTTGTCTTCTGCTACCAACTCTTCGTTCTGCCAAGGGAAAAAATGGGTTCCGGCAAAAACAACTATTAAGAATACAATAATAGACCCAGGCAACAAATAGGAAGTTATACCTTCCATAATTCGATAAAGACCGGGAGACCATCCTGCTTGTGATGCGTATTGAATTGCATAAAAAACCAAAACGCCCAAGGCAATCATCATAAAGAAAAATGCAGCTACAAAGGTTGCGGACCAAGGTCTGGTTTGCAACTGGTGTAAAACGTGTTCTTCATGTGAAGTTGCTCCATGGCCTTCTGGCTTTAAATCTGTTGCATGTTCCATGGCAGCTTCAGAATAGCCTTCTTCTCCACGTGCAACATCCACAAAATTTGCAGTATGCTCTTCGTCGGCAACGGCATGCCCTTCACCGTTATGGCCTTCTTGTTCAGCCATTATTTTTTTTACATCCTCAATTGTTTTTGGCGTTGTAAGGAAACCATAAGTTATCCCTACAAGCCCAAGAACTATTAGAATGATAGAAAACAGTTTTAATTTACTAGGTAGCGTGTACATATCTTTAGCTATTCTCTTTTTAATTCTTTATTTAGGTTCTATTTCAGAAGTGGTGTTAGCTCCTGAATTTGTGGTTTCAACTTTGGTGCTGTCTGCTGTCTGGGTTGCCAATGCAGTTTCCAAAATACTTGGTTCGCCATTAAGTGCTGCTTTAAGATCCATCACGTGCATTGCTATTTGCCACCTTTCCTTTTCATTGGTTTGTGAAGCATAGGACCCCATTGCATTTAGACCGTAGGTTTGTACATGATATATACCGCCAGGCACAATATTTCGAGCTGGATCTGCGTAGCTTGGAATTCCCAAAAACTTTTCGCGTGTTACCAAAATTCCTTTGCCATCACCGGTATCGCCATGACACACGGCACAGTAAAAAGTATATAATTGGCTTCCTACTGCCAAATCCTTTTCAGTTACTTCATAAGGGTTTTGAAGCTCTGCTTTGGCAAGTTCCAATCCCTCAGTAGTATTTTCATAATCATATATTGTATATCCGCGTGATAAGGTATTCTCAGGAGGCGTCATAGCTTCCTGTTGTCCTGGAAATACTTCATATTCGCCATAAGCGTCGTAGCCCACCGGTGCATACATATTTGGAAAATACTGATAGTTCGGTTTTTTATCATTAAAACAGGAAACCATGGTTGCGGAAGCAATAATGACAATTCCTATGTTTATAAGTGTCTTCATATTAATGGTCTTGCTCGTTTTGAATTAGACTAATCTCCGATGCGCCAGTATCATATAAAAATTTAGTGAGCTTTTCAACGTCATGGTTTTCTACATCAACTTCCATTAAAAAATGGTCGTCTGTGGTGCGAACATCAGGATTTTCAGCTTTTTTAAATGGCCAGATTTTACTTCTCATATAAAATGTTACAACCATTAAGTGAGCTGCAAAAAACACGGTAAGCTCAAACATAATTGGTATAAATGCCGGCATATTTTGATAATAAGTGAAACTAGGTTTACCACCTATGTTTTGTGGCCAATCATCAATCATCATATAATTCATCATCGCCACGGCAACGCCCAAACCAATTAAACCATATATAAATGCGGTAATTGCAATACGGGTTGGGGCTAATCCCACAGCGTGGTCTAAACCGTGAACTGGGAATGGTGTGAAAACTTCAGATATGTGATAATTTGCTGCACGGGTTTGCTTAACGGCCTGTAATAACAGGTCATCATCTGTATAAATAGCGTGTATCTTTTTTGAAGCCATAACTAGTTGTTGTTTTTTAGGATTAGTGCCTGTCCAGCCCAATCATCGCGTTTAGCCCTTCCGGGGAAATCACTAATTATCTCATCCAATAAATCATATTCGCGATCTGTCATTCGGCTCACTTGTTCAAAAGTGAAAATTCCCAATTGGTGAAGTTTCATTTCCATAACAGGTCCCACCCCATTAATTCTTTTCAGGTCATCCTGTGTTTGCATTTCAGGATCAAAAGTGCCAACTCCGCTAAGTAAGTTGTCTATTTTGCCTCGGTGGGCTTCAAAATCAACTTCATTATTTTCAACATCGTCTTGTGTTGAATCAAATGGACTGTCAAAATGTTTGTCTTCCACATTTGCAGCTGGGCCAGCATCAGCAGGATATGCCTCCACGGTTTGCGTGTGGCTGTGATCGTCTCCATGCTCGGCACGCAGTCTTTTGAAAGATTCACCGGAGGATTTCAAAATTGTTTTTACCTCTGCCTGCGCAATCACTGGGAAAGTACGGGCATACAGAAGGAAAAGCACAAAGAAGAAACCAATGGTTCCCATAAACGTTCCAATATCCACAAATGTAGGTTGGAACATGGTCCACGATGAAGTTAATCTATCTTTACTTAAATCGATAACGATAATATCAAAACGTTCAAACCACATCCCAATATTAATGATAAGTGCAACGATGAAAGTCCAAACAATATTTCTTCTTAATTTTTTCACCCATAGGGTAAGGGGCACAATCAGGTTACAGATAATCAACGCCCAGAATGCCCACCAGTAGGGTCCTGTTGCCGCTCCAAACGAAAGATAGGTGTAGTTTTCATAAGGCACCCCAGAATACCATCCTATGAAATATTCAGTAATATATGCCACTGTTACAATTCCACCTGTAAGTAGAATAACCTTGTTCATATATTCAATGTGAAGAACGGTGATATATGCTTCAAGATTAGAAACTTTTCGCATAATGATCAATAGTGTTTGTACCATTGCAAATCCAGAGAAAATTGCACCCGCAACAAAATATGGCGGATAAATGGTACTGTGCCATCCCGGAACTACCGAAGTAGCAAAGTCAAATGATACAATTGTGTGTACCGAAAGTACCAAAGGCGTTGCCAAACCTGCCAAAACAAGTGACACTTCTTCAAAACGTTGCCAATCTTTCACCCGTCCGCTCCATCCAAAACTAAGGATGCCGTATATTTTTTTCTGAAATGGGCTTGTAGTCCTGTCGCGAATCATCGCAAAGTCAGGCAACAAACCTGTCCACCAGAAAACTAGTGATACAGAAAGATATGTTGAAATCGCGAACACGTCCCAAAGCAGTGGAGAGTTGAAGTTTACCCAAAGTGAGCCAAACTGGTTTGGAATTGGTAGCACCCAGTATGCCAACCAAGGACGACCCATGTGTATAATAGGGAACAAACCTGCCTGCACAACGGCAAAAATAGTCATCGCTTCCGCAGAGCGGTTAACAGCCATTCTCCATTTTTGACGGAAAAGTAATAATACCGCGGAAATAAGTGTTCCGGCGTGACCAATACCTACCCACCATACAAAGTTTGTAATATCCCAAGCCCATCCAATGGTTTTGTTCAATCCCCAAACCCCGATTCCTGTTGAGATTGTATAAATAATACAACCCAATCCCCACAAAAATGCGACAAGGGCTATGGTAAAAACAATCCACCAAGATTTACTGGCCTTTCCTAAAACTGGAGCTCCTACATCTACACTGATGTCATGATAGGACTTTTCTCCCAGAACTAAAGGCTCTCTTATAGGTGCTTCGTAGTGTGACGACATATTTATTCTTAAATAATTGGTTCTTAACTATAATTTTTATGCTTCCGTTGTATTTTTTACCATCGCATGGTAAAACACGTTTGGTTTGGTACCCACGTTTTCCAAAAGATGATACATACGTCTGTCCTCCTTCATTTTTACTATTTCGGATTCTTTATCATTAACATCTCCAAATACCATCGCTCCTGTTTCGCAAGCGCTTGAGCAAGCAGTATGGAATTCGCCATCTTTAATAGCTCTTCCGTCACGCTTGGCATCAAGTATTGTTTTTTGAGTAATTTGGATACACATGGAACATTTTTCCATTACACCACGGGAACGTACCACCACATCTGGGTTCAGCACCATTCTTCCAAGGTCATTGTTCATGTTGTAATCAAACTCATCGTTTTCATTGTATAAAAACCAGTTGAATCGACGCACTTTATAAGGACAGTTGTTTGCGCAATAACGTGTACCTACACAACGGTTGTATGCCATTTGGTTTTGACCTTGGCGACCGTGTGATGTTGCCGCAACAGGACAAACAGTTTCACAAGGAGCGTGGTTACAGTGCTGGCACATTACAGGCTGAAATGCAACCTGTGGATTTTCATATGCCGGTACTTCAACTACTTTATAATTATCAAAAGCAGGAAGATTTTCAAGAGTTTCAATTTCTTCTTTGAAAGATTCGCCTGCTGAATAATATCTATCAATACGCAACCAGTGCATATCGCGGAATTTTCTAACCTCCTCTTTCCCAACAACGGGAACGTTATTCTCAGCATGACAAGCAATTACACAAGCGCCACAACCAGTACAGGCGTTCAAGTCTATAGAAAGGTTAAAGTGTGGCCCAATCGTAGTGTCAAATGGACTCCAAATATCTGCTTTTTCATCGCGAACCGATATTGGGCTATGGTCATAATCTGTTATTGGAACAGAATTCCATTGTCCTTTATCTTTTGTGTTGAAAATTTCAAGCGTGGTTTCCTTTATAATATCTTCGCTTCGGCCTGCCATGGTGCTTTGTAGCTGTACGGAAGCAAATTCGTGCATTCCGCTGGCTTTTTCAATAGACACTTTTTGAATGTCTGAAAAATTCTGGTAAAGAGCATAAGCATTCACCCCAGTTTGCATCTCTTTTTGGATGCCTGCAGAAGTATTGCCATAACCTAATGCCAAACCAACAGATCCTTTTGCCTGTCCTGGCTGGATTATTACTGGAACATTTTCAACAACAACATTTCCTACTTTCACATTTACATAGCTACCGTTCAAGGCACCATTGGAAACATGTTCGTTCACAAGATCCAAAGCTTCGGCATCTGCTGCAGAAACAGTAAGGTAGTTATCCCAAGCCGTTCTTGTTATTGGATCTGGAAATTCTTGTAACCATGGGTTATTTGCCTGTTGGCCATCTCCTATACCAGTTGAAGTATATAGGGTCAAATCAAAACCGCCTTCCTGCATAAAAGCTGAAAGAGCTCCGTTTGAGGTGCTTTCTTCAATTGCTCCAGCACCTTCGGTTGTAGGTTTTACTTCCACCATTTCCACATCGCTGGTAATAAAACCATCGTGAAGCGCTTGGCTCCATGAACCTCCTGCTAACATTGAAGCAGTCCAATTCTCCTTAATATAATCGTAATATTTTTGGGTATTGCCGGTCCACTGCAAAATACTGTCCTGAAATTGACGCGTATTAAACAAAGGACGAATGGTTGGCTGCATAAGGCTATAAGTGCCTTTTTTAATTTGCGCATCTCCCCAAGATTCTAAATAATGAGGGGTTGCGGCAACCAATTTCGCTAGTGAAGCAGTTGCATCCCGTTTCATTGAAAATGCAAGTGTCATTTCAAGTTTTTTGTAACCTTCCGTAAATTCTTTACTATTTGGAAAAGAATAAACAGGATCAACTCCAGCGGTAATCAAACCTTTAATGCTGCCAGAAACAACGCCATTAATTACATTCATTACTTCGGTATTGCTACCCTGTCTTGTAAGTAATGGTTTGTTGGAATCCATTGCCTCGCTATTGGCATTAAAATTCAACGCCATTGTTTGGGAAGCCACGTCTGGTAAGCTAGTTATCAACAATGCTTTGCTTCCCGCCTGCTGAAGTTGTGCTTTTGCTTTAGAAACAGCATCAGCAATATTATTTGGTAAGCCCGAAGCGCTTCCGCCAGTCAAGGCTTTTAAAATTTCCAGTTGTTGTGAAGGCGTTGCAGGAACACGTTTGTCTGCTTTTGCACCAGTTAGCGTTAAGTTTGCCTCAAACTGGACGTGGCGCGACATTTTGCCGTTTTTAGGCACGCGTCCTTGTGCATATCCTTTACTGTAACTTCCGCCCTGCCAATCTCCTAAGAAATCAGCACCAACAGATACAATTACCTCAGCTTTTGAGAAATCGTAATCTGGCAAAGCACGGGTTCCATATTTATTTTGGAAAGCATCCAAAGCCCCGGAACAAGAAACAGTATCATAAACAACGTGATGGATGTTCGGGTATTTGGCAGTAAATTCAGCAATCAATTTTGAAGTGGATGGGCTTGCGAAGGTTTGCGTAAGCAAAACAACATCCTTCCCGGCCATTTCATTCATCTTCTGCGCAACGGCAATATCAAACTCTGGCCAGTTAACTTCAGCGCCGTCCACCATTGGGCCGGTCAATCTGTTTTTGTCATACAATGAAAGTACCGAAGCATGCACACGTGCATTTACGCTTCCGCCGTTCACCGCTAAATCATTTTTTTCAATTTTAATAGGGCGACCTTCGCGTGTCTTCACCAAAATATTTGCAAAATCAAAACCATCAGCCATTGTTGAGGCGTAATAATTTGCGATTCCGGGCACAATTTCATGTGGTTGTACAACGTAAGGAATTGACTTAATAACGGGACCTTCACAAGCTGCCAAAGTAGCGGCGGCTGTAGTAAAGCCCACATACTTTAAGAAATCACGACGTGTGGTTGATGAAGATTCCAACAAATCTTTGTTGCCAAGAAATTCGTCTGTAGGGATTTCAGTTACAAACTCATTTTGCTGTAGCGCCTTAACAATTGTGCTGTCTTCGTTCAGCTCTTCAACACTTTTCCAGTATTTCTTGTTTGATGCCATATTAGTATATGTAATAATCCTTTTAATTAATTAATAGTGACATTTGCCACATTCCAATCCACCCATTTCGGCGATTGTCAATTTATCAACGCCATACTTCTTTGAAAGCTCTTCGTGTATTTTGGCGTAATATTCATTGCTTTCAATATTTACATTGGTAGTTCTATGACAATCGATACACCAACCCATAGTGAGCGGTGAAAACTGCTCAACAACTTCCATTGTTTGAATCTCTCCGTGGCAAGTTTGGCACGCCACACCAGCCACAGTTACGTGTTGTGAGTGGTTGAAATACACAAAATCTGGCAAGTTATGGATACGTACCCACTTAACTGGTTCGGTTTTTCCTGTGTATTGCTGATTGGCAGCATCCCAACCTACAGCTTTGTAAAGCTTGGCAATTTCGCCGTCATAAAATTCTTTTGAATATTCTGCGGTAGCTGTTTCGGGCGCTACTTCTGAAATATTTTTATGGCAGTTCATACAAACATTTAAAGAAGGAATTCCCGCTGTTTTACTTTTTCTCGCTGAACTATGACAGAAGTTACAATCAATCTGATTGTCTCCGGCATGTATTTTATGTGAATAATGAATTGGTTGAACTGGGGCATAGCCTTGGTCAACACCAACTTGCATCATATAACCATAAGCGAAATAACCGGCCGAAAGAATCAAAAAGATTGAAAAAACCAAAACCAAAAACTGGTTCTGTACAAATGCTTTCCAGATTGGAGTGCGCTTTTCCTTTTCTTCGTAAACAACGCCGTTTGCTTCTGCAATCCTTTTCAAAGTGTTTGTTACCAAGAAAAGCATGATAACCAACAATAAGAATATGAGCGCTAAAGCGCCAAGAACCAAACTATTTGAAACAGAACCCCCATCAGTTGATGCCGCTGCACCAGCGATTTCGCCTCCTGGAGCGGGAACAGCAACAGCTTTTGGCTGACTGGTATATGCTAGAATGTTGTCCATATCAGCTTCAGAAAGCGCGGGGAACGGGGTCATTACAGCCTTGTTATTTTCTTCAAATAATTTTACGGCAAGAGCATCACCGGAAGCAATTAGAGCAGAACTATTTTTAATCCATTTGTAAAGCCAATCCCTATCATATTTATCTGCAACACCACGCAATGCAGGGCCCACGGCCTTTGCGTCCATTTTATGGCAGGCAGCACAGTTGGCCTTAAACAAAGCTTCTCCCGCGGCAACATCGCCACCTGCATCGGCAGGAGCAACAGCTTCAGTAGCGGCAGTACTGTCAGCAGGCTTATCCTGAGAAAATATGGTAGTTGAAAAAGTTAGTAAAAACACTAACAGAAGAAACGGCAATTTTGAGCGTAGATGTATAAAATTCACCTTTTTCATACTAATGGTTAAATTATGGTCGATAGTTTGGAACAGAATTAGTTACGAACAACTGAAATCTTTATGATCATTCTGTACCAGAAATAAAGGCACAAAAGTACATTATAAAGTCGATTTTGAAAATGCAAACAAAGTGTTAACTATTAATTTATATTTGTTCTAAATAATAATTTTGCACCTCTTCAAGTTATTAAGTTTTACATTTGCACAAAACATATATTTATATGAATAGCCAGACTATATTCAAACTTTTTGTAACCAGTATTTTAATTGCCTTTACCTCTGGCAAAAGCATTGCACAAAGCGCAACTTTAACCGTAAACCAAGATTCAAAAATCACTCCTTTATTGATGTTGAAGAAAGAACTTGAAAAGGAAAATAAACTTTCTGATGGCTATACCATACAATTGTATTATGGCGAATTGGACAAAGCCAACCAAACCCTAAGAAAGTATAAAGGAAGTTATACAAACTGGCCGGCTTCCATTGAGTATGAAACACCCAATTATAAAGTTTGGGCAGGAAATTTTTCATCTCGCATTGAAGCAGAACGGGCGCTAATTGAAATTCAAAAAAGCTTTTCTGCCGCATTCATTTTAAAGCCGGAAAGACGAAAATAATCGTTTAAATCTTCAAACTTCTATCGGCAGAAAAAGCCGATCTGTTCATTTTTTCACTCTTTAAAGTATAGCCAATATCCGTTGACTGGTCTTTTGGGCCAAACCAGTTTTTAACCCTGTTGTAATCCAAATAATAACTTATCCGCAACGACAGACTATTAAGCTGTGGTTCATCAAACAAATTACTGAAGTTGTTTGAAAAATCTACCCGCGAATTGCCCACATAACTTTCCATCGCATTCCTGTAAAGTAGTGTTAGTTGGCTTCCGGGGGCAAACCACCACGAAAAACGCAGGTCTATGTTCCAGTTATTATATGTGGCGTTTTGCGCTTCGTTGTATATTGAATTTTCAAAAAGTTCCCCATCATTTTGCAATGTAAAAAACTGACTGTATTCCACTTCGGAATAATAATGGCGAAAGGCTAGGTTGAGCGCAATTTTGTTATTAAAAATATATTGCGATTCCAATGAATTTATAACCGTGTTTCTTTCACGTTTTCCAAAAATTATATCATCGTTTGCAAAATCTACAAACCCTTCTTCTTTGTCGGAAAGAGTCACATTAGTGGCCAAAAACATTTTCAATTTATCCGAAACCCGATATTGCGGTTTTAGCTCCAGCCTTAATTCACCACGGCCAGCTTCGTTATATTTATACCAATCCACAGTTGCATCAACAGCCATTTTTTTTCTGTAATCAGTAGAAATCCATCCCCAAACATCATAGTAATCTGGAACTTTCACATATCTTCCCACTACGCGCGGCTCATAAATATTATTGGTGCCGAAAGGGGTCATTTCAAAACCTCCACCAAAAGTGAAGAATTTTTTAGTGGTAAAACTTGAATTAAAGTTGAAATTGAAATTGTTATAAAGATCTGTTTCTAGTCTACGGGTGTAATTTAAATTGAAGTTTAAATGTAGATTATTCAAAAATCCCTTTGGCTGAAGGTATCTGTATCCGTAATATCCATAGTAATTTATAAAATTTGTTTCGCTTGAATAGCCAAGATCATTTATATCATAGTCTATCGTCCTGAAATTAATTTCTCCCGTAACACGATGCTTTCCGCTTATTTTTGCTATTCCGGCACGACCTTCAACCCCAAATTTCGTTTGATCTTCTTTTACCCAACTTCCCTCCGCATTCGCAAAATAGTTTAGTGTATTTTTCTTGTTGGTCAAATCCATATACAAGCCCGTGGCATTTGCGTCACGAAAATCGCCTTCGCGAATTACGTTGGTATTCACCAATGAAACCGAGGAATTATCGCCAAAACGCTGGTCAAGAACCAAAATATTATAGTTTGCCAAAGGTTCTACAAGCTCCATTCTAGTTTCAGTGGATTCAATGTTTTTTATATCGGCGTAGGTGCGTTCCGTAATTGCATTAAAAACACCTATGCCCAAATTGCCATCTGTTCTTCCAGAAATTTTGAAGGCATTTATAAGATCTACGGAAGATGGATAATTGATAATTTCTTCATTTTCTGAAAGATTTGGTGCCCTCGAAGGATAACCTCCCACGCGTCTTGAATAAAAAAGATCTCCTTTGGTGAAAAGCTCTGATCCTTCCGTAAAAAAAACACGGTTCTCTTCATATTGCACTTCAAAGGCAGAAAGGTTTAAAACCTCGGCATCAAACTTGGATTGCCCAAAGTCTGGGATCAAAATCATATCTAGCGTGAAAGCGTCGTTTATCCCGTATTTAAGATCCATTCCGCCGTTAAATATAGTTTCGGTCTTGCCATCATAATCATTTACATAAGCCGAAACATAAGGCTGAAAGGAAAGCCGGGTGGGCGATTGTACGTTTTCAATTCCATAAATTTCACCGTCATAAATAGAAAAAGCCCCTTTCGTATTATCAACGTGGCTCCAACTGTAGCGGGTTCGGGTTCGGCGCATTTCCCGCTCCATATTGAGGCCCCATAACTGTACATTTTTATTGGGGAAACGCACTTCGGAATAAGGAATGAAAATTTCTGCAACCCATCCATCATCGTTTATTTGGATTTCGCTATACCATATTCCATTCCACGAGGAATCTTCATTTCCGTTGGTCATTTTGGCGTCATATTGAACGCCAGCAGCAGTAACAATAAACTGCAAACTTTGTTGCCTGTCGTTATACCCATTCAAAAGAATAAAGAAAAAATCGTCGTTGCCAATACCATCCCTTTCGGTTAGTTCCTTTAAAATTTTATCTGGCTCGGGATCTTTCATTGTTGCGCCAAAATAGATTCCCAAATCGTCATAAATAATTTTCACATCGGTTTTTAAGCTATCAGGAATGGGCTTTCCGTTGTTGGGCTGTCTTTCCACAAAATCTGTTGCAACTGGTGCAGATTGCCACACTGATTCATTCAAAACGCCATCAATTTTTGGCGCTTCCGTAATTCTTGGAATGGTTATTTTTTTTCTGGGAATACTGTCAACAGTTTGTGAGCGGGAAATGGACACGAAAGAAATGAATACAATTGTGATAATTATTTTAAAGGAAAAATTCATTTGGAAAGTTTTCTTAATAGACACTTAAAAAAATTTGATGTTACAGTTTTGGGGAAATAAAAATGTATGGGAAATAAAAACGACCCGAAAAACTAATTTTCGGGTCGTTTAAAAATTTGAATTTATTTTTTAATTATTTCAATTTTTTCTTAACCGCTACTTCGTGGAAAGATTCAATAATATCGTTCTCAAAAATGTCATTATAGTTTTTAATCTGAATACCACAATCGTACCCTTTGGCAACTTCTTTCACATCGTCTTTAAAACGTTTCAATGAAGCAAGCTCGCCGGTATAAACTACAACCCCTTCACGGATCAAACGGATTCCAGCGTTTCGGACTATTTTTCCGCTAATAACCATACACCCAGCAATAGTTCCAACTTTCGAGATTTTGAAAGTTTCACGAATTTCGGCCGTACCGGTAATTTCTTCCTTCATTACTGGCGAAAGCATTCCTTCCATTGCATCTTTCACGTCGTTAATTGCGTCGTAAATGATGGAATAAGTGCGAATATCTATTTCTTCCTTATCTGCAATTTGGCGTGCGTTGCCCATTGGACGAACGTTGAAGCCAATAATAATTGCATCGGAAGCCGAAGCTAGCAATACATCGCTTTCGGTAATTGGACCAACTGCTTTGTGGATAATATTTACCTGGATTTCTTCAGTTGTAAGTTTTTGGAACGAATCTGTCAAAGCTTCCACAGAACCATCCACGTCACCTTTAAGGATAATGTTCAATTCCTTGAAATCGCCAAGAGCTATACGTCTTCCAATTTCGTCAAGTGTAATATGGCGCTGAGTTCTAACAGATTGCTCACGCTGCAGTTGGGTTCGTTTGGTTGCAATTGTTTTAGCTTCACGTTCATCGTCAAAGACGTTGAATTTATCGCCTGCTTGTGGCGCTCCGTCCAAACCAAGCACAGAAACAGGTGTTGATGGCCCAGCTTCCTTCACATTGTTGCCACGCTCATCCTGCATAGCTTTAACCTTTCCGCTGTGTTGTCCCGCAAGAAGGTAATCTCCAACTTTTAGGGTTCCACCTTGCACCAATACTGTTGAAACATAGCCACGACCTTTGCCGAGGAATGCTTCCACAACGGTGCCATATGCTTGGCGATTTGGGTTTGCGGTTAATTCTAGTAATTCGGCCTCTAGCAATACTTTTTCAAGTAATTCCTTTACGCCTTCACCAGTTTTTGCTGAAATGTCCTGCGATTGTATTTTTCCACCCCAATCTTCAACCAAAAGGTTCATTTGAGCAAGTCCTTCTTTAATTTTTTCAGGATTTGCGTTGGGTTTATCTATTTTGTTTATTGCGAAAACTATAGGAACCCCAGCGGCTTGAGCGTGGCTGATCGCTTCCTTGGTTTGTGGCATAATAGCATCATCTGCTGCAACTACAATAATTGCAAGATCGGTAACTTGGGCTCCACGGGCACGCATCGCGGTAAACGCTTCGTGACCAGGAGTGTCAAGGAATGCTATTTTTTGACCTCCGTCTAGCTCAACACCGTATGCTCCAATATGCTGGGTGATTCCACCGGACTCTCCAGCAATTACATTTTCCTTACGGATATAATCTAACAACGAAGTTTTACCGTGGTCAACGTGACCCATAACGGTTACAATTGGTGCACGAGGCTCCAAATCTTCGGGGGCATCTTTTCTTTGTTCTATTGATTCTTCAATGTCAGCAGTTACAAATTCAACTTCAAAACCAAATTCTTCCGCCACTATGCTTAAGGTTTCAGCATCTAAACGTTGGTTCATCGTTACCATCATTCCCAATGACATACATGCAGAGATAATTTTGGTTACCGGAACGTCCATCATTGTGGCCATTTCGCTTGCCGTAACAAACTCAGTAACTTTTATAAATTTGCTGTCTGCTTCTTGTTGTGCTAGGTCGCTTTCAGATTTTTGGCGGTGGGTATCACGTTTTTCTCTACGATATTTTGCGCCTTTTCCTTTGGAAGATTTACCTTGAAGTTTTTCAAGGGTTTCACGCACTTGCTTTTGAACATCTTCCTCGCTTGGCTCTTCTTTTGGGGTATTGCTACGCCCTTTTCTTGCAGGCCCACGATTGTTGTCCTTATTTGCATTGGCTCCTGTAGTAGCTGGAGTTCCAGGTTTAGGCGCCTCTTTGCTTATGCGGCGTCTCTTTCCTTTATTAACTTTTTTATCGTCAACTCTAGCCTCTTTTTTCTTCTCTGGTTTTTTAAACTGAGTAAGATCAATTTTTTGGCCTGTGAAGTTTGGACCGTCAAGTTTTCGATATTGGGTTGTAACCGTATCAGATTCTTTTGGAGTTTCTTCCTTAACTTCTTCTTTAACTTCTTCTTTTACAACAGGAGTTTCAATAATCTTTTCGGCAGGCTTCTCTACCTTTTCTTCCTTAATGGGAACAACAGGTTTTTCTATTGGCTTTTCGATTTTGGGCTTTTCAACAACAACTTGAGGGGTTTCTACTTTTTCTTCTTTTTGAGGTTGTTTTACTTCTTCAACCTCTTTGACAAGCTCTTTAACCTCAACTGGTTTTTCTTCAACTTTTGGCTCTTCCTTTTTAGCTTTTCTTGCGTCTAGGTCAATTTTACCAACCTGCTTTGGTCCTTCAAGTTTAACTTCCCCTTTTATAACTTTAGAAGCCTCTTCTTTTTTATGTTTTTCTTCCAATTCGCGTTCGCGCTCCAATCGGAATTCTTCCTTTTCCTTGCGTTTTTCCTCACCGACTTCCTTGGATTCCATCTTCTTACTCTTGTCGGTTTCAAACTCTTCAAAAAGAACTTCGTATTCTTCGTTTGAAATTTTTGTAGTGGGACGCGCGTCTACTTCGTGACCGTGATCCTTTAAAAATTCAACGGCACGATCCAACGAAATATTAAATTCGCGCAATACTTTGTTTAGCCTTATCGATTTTTCTTCAGCCATAAATGCTTTTTCCTGTTTTGTCTTTTTAAAAAATTTGTATAAAAGTAATTAAAGTTTTAACTACTCTTCAAATTCTTCTTTTAATATGTTAATTACATCGCGGATTGTTTCTTCTTCCAAATCGGTTCGTTTTATCAAATCGTTGATGTCATGCTCTAATATACTTTTTGCGGTATCCAATCCAATTTTCTTGAATTCCTCGATAATCCAGCCTTCTATTTCATCTGAGAATTCAGTCAATTCCACATCTTCTTCGGCGCCTTCGCGAAGTACATCAATTTCATAACCAGTTAACTGGCCTGCCAAACGAATGTTGTGTCCGCCACGGCCAATTGCTTTACTCACTTCCTCGGGACGAAGAATAACCTCCGCACGTTTTTTCACTTCATCAATCTTTACAGAAGTAACTTTTGCAGGGCTCAATGCCCGTGTTATATATAGTGTAAGGTTGCTGGTATAGTTAATTACGTCAATATTTTCGTTGCCAAGTTCACGAACAATTCCATGAATTCTGGAACCTTTCATCCCCACGCAAGCTCCCACTGGATCAATACGATCATCGTAAGAATCTACGGCTACTTTTGCTTTTTCGCCAGGAATACGCACTACTTTTTTAACTGTAATTAAACCGTCAAAAACCTCTGGTATTTCCTGTTCGAATAATTTTTCAAGGAAAACTGGCGCGGCACGGCTCATGATGATTGTAGGTTTGTTTCCTTTTAAATCAACACTTTCAATAATTCCACGAACGTTGTCTCCTTTTCTGAAGAAATCTGAAGGGATTTGTTTTTCCTTCGGAAGAATTATCTCGTTGCCATCATCATCTAAAAGAATAACCGCCCGATGCCGAATATGGTGCACCTCTGCAGTATAAATTTCACCTTCAAGCTCCTTAAATTGCTTGTAGATTATAGTGTTGTCGTGTTCGTGTATTTTCGAAATAAGATTTTGGCGAAGTGCCAAAATAGAACGGCGGCCAAGGTCAATCAATTTTACTTCTTCCGAAACATCTTCTCCAATTTCAAAATCCGGCTCGATTTTTCGGGCATCCTTCAACGAAATTTCTTCGTTGGGATCTTCCACTTCGCCGTCTGCAACTACTATTCGGTTTCTCCATATTTCAAGATCGCCCTTGTCTGGGTTTACAATAATATCAAAGTTATCGTCGCTGCCGTATTTTTTCTTTAGTGCGTTTCTGAAAACGTCCTCAAGTATCGCCATTAGCGTTACTCTATCTATTTGTTTATCGTCTTTAAATTCTGAAAAAGAATCGATCAGTGCTAAATTTTCCATATCAATCCAATTAAAATGTTATCATCACTTTTGCTTCTACAATCTCTTTATAAGGTATTGTTACCTCTTTTTGAACGGTCACTTTTCCTTTGCCAATGGGTTTGGGCTCACGCGCAGACCAAGTTAAGGTACAGTTTTCATCGTTTGCGGCTACTAATTCGCCTTCAATTTTTTCCTCTTTCTTGGTTTTCACCTTTAGGTTTCTACCAACATTCTTTTTATACTGCCGCGGTAAAGTTAACGGTTCCGAAACGCCGCAAGACATCACTTCCAAAGAAAAATCATATTCTTCTCTGTCTAAATTGTGTTCAATTGCACGGCTAATTGCCATACAATCCTCTACTGTTACGCCCTTATCGCCGTCCAGGATGACCCTAATTTGGTTGTCTTCAGAAATATTTAGGTCAATCAAAAACAGTGACTTGTTTTCTTCGAGCGCACTTTTCAGCAGTTGTGCTACTTTTTCACGCATTATTTTAAGCTATAAAAAGAGGGGACTTTAGTCCCCTCAGATAATTTCGTATCAAATTCGGTGCAAATATACTATAATTTTTAATATTATAAAACCCAAGTGCAAACGATTTATTTTTGTACTTTAATCCTAACAAAAAAACCTGAAAAGTTATCACAAATGAATCGAATCCTCGTCCCTACAGATTTTTCCGAACAAGCTGAAAATGCGTTGAAAGTTGCCATAAAACTCTCCAAAAAACACAAAAGCGAAATCTATGTGCTACATTCCATGGAGATGCCGCTTCACCTTGCTACAACAGATTCTGGAAGCCTTCCAGAGTCATTGTTTTTTATAAAACTCGCTGAAAAACGTTTCAATGATCTAAGAAAAAATAATTATTTAGAAGGAGTTGTTCTAAATGAAGCCATTGGCCACAATGAAATCTATGAAGATATTGAGGAAGCCTGCAAGAAAAACAATATAGATTTAATTGTAATGGGCTCCAACGGCGCGAGTGGTTTTAAGGAAATGTTTGTGGGCAGTAATACCGAAAAAGTGGTGCGCACATCAAAAATCCCAGTTCTTGTAATTAAAAACAACCATCCGGAATTTAAAATTAAGGATTTTGTTTTCGCCACCGACTTTTCCGAAGAAGGCCGCGGAGCATTCGATAATGCACAAAAATTTGCCGCAAAAATAGGAGCCAAAATACACTTGCTCTTTGTAAATACGCCTGCAGATTTTAAAACCTCTGCCCAAGGACAAAATATTATGGAACATTTTGTGAGGGGAATGGGTGTTGATAATTACACCCTCAATATTTACAATGACACTTCGGTAGAAAAAGGAATCCTCAATTTCGCACAACATATTAATGCACAATTGATTGGGATGGGAACACACGGCCGCAAAGGTATTTCCCATTTTTTTAACGGAAGCATCAGTGAAGACATGGTAAACCACGCCAATATGCCCGTTATAACCTTTAAGATTTAAATGAAATGTTTCTTGCTGGCAATGGTATTTCTTTTTCTCAATTGCAAGGAATTTGGTCGTGATTACAAACAAGAATCTGATTTAAAAATCGCAGAACCATCCAGTGTTATAGCTGAAAAACCCAAACTACCTGAAGGAGCTATAATAGCAGATTTTCTCGGAAATCAAGATTCTCTGTATGCTTTTATAAAGAAAAATGACCCTTTAAACGAAACAACCCTTATTGGTTTCCAAAATAATAAATTGCCAGATATTACTATTCCTGAAAGTATTGGCGCCAATCTGCACATTTTGAAACTTAAAAGTTTTGAAACTGATGTTTTATTGGTGAATGCAAAACTAAAGGATACTAATTTTAATGAATATTATCTGTTTGTTTGGAAGGACTCTGCCTGGAAACAGCCGGTAAACCGTTTTGATATCCATAAAAGCAATATGACCGATACGTTAATCCCAATAAGGGATAACCCTAAAGACAGTACTCAGTTAGTACGTTATTACTCTGTGTTTGATATGGACAGAAAAAGTGAAAAAAAATTCTCTTGGAAACTCATGCAAGAAAGCATTTCCATTGAAGAATAGCGTTATATTCTTCTATCAATCAAATCAACTGGTTTTCGGCTCAATGGCCGAAAACGGAGCAAATCAATTTCTTCGGAAGAAGCAAATTCAATCTTCGGTGCAACACGCAGTTTTGCGCGAAAATGGTCCTTTATCTCCAGCAATAATTCTTCGGAAATGTTTTCCGAAGCAATTTTAATCAGTATTTCATCCGTCCCCAATTCATTATGGAATATTTCAATTACATAACTATCAATTCCCGAAAAGTCATTCAAAATATTATACATCGCGGGCGGATAAAGCGTTGTGCCCTTATATTTAATCATCTGTTTTTTGCGACCCACCACGGGACCCAAACGCATTGTATTTCTTCCACATTTACAGGGTTTATTATAGGCCTGAACCATATCGCCAGTTTTAAATCGCAGCAACGGCATTGCTTCAACTCCCAAAGTTGTGATTGTTAACTCACCCACTTCTCCATCTGCAACAGGTAAATTGTTTTCATCCAAAATTTCAGCGATAATTAATTCTGGGTGATGGTGGCCGCCGTTGTGCATTTCACATTCGTTGAAAGCTGTGCTCATTTCGGTGGAGGCATAGGTTGAAAAAAGTTCGATATCCCAATCCTTTTTTATCTTTTTTGCTAAAATATTCAATGAAAAATTCTGCTC
The DNA here is from genome assembly GCA_030690315.1 of Aequorivita sp. Classification (GTDB taxonomy): domain Bacteria; phylum Bacteroidota; class Bacteroidia; order Flavobacteriales; family Flavobacteriaceae; genus Aequorivita. Next base: position 236,681 of record JAUYGY010000036.1, on the reverse strand, counting down.
GCGGATTGGTTCGCCAATACAAATTGCGGCTTTAACGCTCGTATTTTTTAAATCGATATCGTGTTGCTGTGCATATTCAATCAATTTTAAAAGAAAGGAAGGAACCGTAATTAAATACGTTGGTTTAAACTTTAAAATAGAATCCCACTGTAACTCCGGAATCCCCGAACCCACACGAATTATTCCCGAACCCAATTTTCGCGCGCCTAAAAAATAAGCCAATCCCGCCATAAAACGTCTGTCCATCGTTGTCATCAATTGCAAAGTATCTTCTTTGCCAACCCCACAACAGCCGAAGGAAATTGCTTCATTGTAAGCCAAACGCTCCAAATCAGCATCGGTCAAAGCAAAAGTTACCGGATCGCCCAAAGTGCCCGAAGTAGTTACATAATCTATGATTTCCGATTTGGGAACACAGATAAAATCATTGTTGAATTGTTGAAGATGATCTTTGGTTGTCACCGGAATATTCTGAATATCTTCCAAAGTTTTCATTTCTGAAATCTGAATGTCGTTTTCTTGGAAAAAACGTTGGTAAAATGGGGAGTAACGCTCTAAATATTGAAGCAGATCCTTCAGTTTTTTTTCTTGAAAGTTCTTTATTTCTAGTGAAGATGCTTTTTCTATCTGTGGAATCATTGCGGGTTTATCTTTGTGTTCTCTGTGCCTTTGTGGTGAAAATAAAACCACAGAAACAGTGAGGGCACAGAGTTATTTATTCAGTTTTTGAAGATATTTTTCAATCCTCTCTTTATCGGGCACGGTAGTTATTTCTTTGGTTAAAGCTATTTCGAAAGCACGTTTTGCAGCGGCATCATAATTTTTTTCAAAGTAATACTTTCCCGTTAAATAATAAGCTTTCCAATATTCGGGATTTTTTTGTTGCATCGCGGAAAGTTTTTCTTCGGAAATAATCCCCCCATTTTCAATTGCCGCTTCCACTTCCCGCTCCAAAATTCGGTATTCTTCGTAATTTTTATATTCTTTGGAATTTACAAAAGGATCTTCGGAAATATTTCCTTTTGAATTTGAAATGGTTTCTGTAGCAGGATTTCCTTCCCTATTTTTAAAAATTTCATCCAAATCATACTCCACAAATTCCCCTAACTGATACGGATTTGAAGAAATCCAAACCTTTCTGCTCTCCGGTTTGAACACGATGCCATGATGCGCCAAAAGCTGGTTTAGTGCCTTTTCGTTCCCGAAACCAATTTCTTTATCATCCAATCCCTTTTTATTCCGAAGAATGGAAATAGCCTCGGGAACATCCAGTTTATTTTCTTCGGAAATCAATTCTTCCATCCGTTCAAATCGATACATGGAGTGGCTTTCTGCAATCCACTTCAAATTGCGTCCATCGTTTTTATAGGCCTCACTTTGAAAATGGTTGCTACAAATAAGTTCATCGGTATTTTTAACTTCATAAACACCGAAATTATCCGGAGCAACTTCAATAATCGCGGCTTTTTTATCTTTTGCGCTGCCCACAAAAATAGCTTCGGAAACAAATACTTCGCGTTTTTTTGCAATTGCAATCGCTTCCTCAATAGTTGAAGCATATTGCAATATTTCACGTGTTACTATGGAAATCGGTGTTTTTGCGCCCAGTGGGATTTCAGACTTTCCGGCATTTATTGTTACCGTCAAACCTTGATCGTTCAACCCCGAAACCACGCCCATCATTCCGCCCCAAGTGACGGACATAAATTTGTGTCCTTCGGAAGGATTTACAAAAGCGAGTATTTTTTCCTTTGCAAATTCGTCGCCCGCGTAAAAGTCGAAATTTCTTCCAATTAGCAATTCGCCATCAACAGTTTTTTCGCCCCATGCTGCAAACGAAGAACAACCCACAAGCATTAAATCCTGAAGCGCGTGACCAATATCGTGCGCGCCGTGGAGGTACAAAAGACGCACATACGGTTCAGCTATTTCACTGAAATTTGAAGATGAAAATTGTGAAAGCCCATTAATTTCTGCTTTGTATTCCTCGGGAATGTGCAAATACATTTTTCGGTTGTACCACGCCAGAAATTTTCGAAGTAAATATTGTTGCGTCTTTGATGGCACCAAATCTTCCACTTTATTGAAAAAAATAGCTTCTTGTTTTTGCATTAAATCCTGGGTTAAACTTCCAGTTACTTTCCCAATTTGCAACGGATTTCCTTCCACATAAAGTTCCCACTGGCCTTGTTTGTTTTTTAGAAAAAAATTATTCCCGGCAACAAATGTGGAGTCGTTTACTTTTATTTTTTGAGGAATTGAGGCATCATAGTTACTTAGGTCGGGCCGATTGTGAATGGATTTTGAAACACCGCAGGAATTTAGAAAAATCATCAAAACCGCAAGCCCAAAAAACCGTTCCAAATACTTCATTTTTAAACTTTTTTCAACCTCTTTACCCGTCTGTTAGTGTTCGTAAGGGTTCGGTTTTCTTTGTAATCAATCCATTTTTGCCCCCATGTTTTCCTCATTACGTTTTCAAAATTCCGCATAAAAAACACATTATAGAGCATATTCCCCAAACGGCCAAGATGCCGCGGAAAAGCACGAAGCGTCATTGAAAAACCACCGTCCAAATATTTTATGTAATGCCAATAACCGCTGGGCATATAAAGCGCATCGCCATGTTTCATTGTGGCTTGCAATCCTTCCAAATACTGAAGCGCGGGATATTTTTTAAAATCGGGATTGTCCAAATCTATGCTTTCCAAATTGTGTACGGCGAAAGGAATTTTGTACAAATACTTTGTTTGTTCGGGTGAAAAAAGTATTACGCTTTTAGTTCCATGGAAATGAAAATGCACCAAATCTGCCAAGTCCATGTCATAATGCGGCAAAACTTTGGAACCTTCGCCCCCGAAGAAAAGTACGGGAAGACGTTTGAAAAATTTCATTCCAATATCCGGATATTCAAAATCCTTCAACAGTTCGGGCAGTTTCACTTTTAGATCATAAAAGAAAATACGCAGGTCCGTGGGTTGTGTTTTTATCAATTCAATATAATCTGCCATTTTCATTTTGGTGGCTGGCTCGGCGGAATTCTGTTTGCCTTTGGTGGGCTCATTGTTGTAAAGTGGAACAATCTGGTCGCCAGCGTGCTTCTGAATATAATCTAAATTCCATTTCTGGAAAGCTTCCCAGTTTTGCGTCAAACCTTCAATAAGAACAGGCTTTTGAGGCTTATAATAATTGTTGATGAAATCTTTTTTTGAAATATTCCGGACCCGTTCAATAGGCGTTGTTTTAATATGTCCCATTTTTCAAAAGCATTATATGATTTCTTCTTTTTTTGTTGCTTCCAAAATTTTGTTCAACAAATATTCGCCCCCTAAAATTTCCGAACAGGTTACCACGCCACTAATTGTAACGCCCAAAATGCCGTGCATATTTAAACTTTGCCCTGTAAAATATAGATTTTTGATTTTGGTGCGTGGCGAAACAAATGACTTCAGCGGATTGTTTGCATCCTTCACATAACCGTACATTGAACCTTTATTGCAACCAATATAATCGCGATAGGACAAAGGCGTGGACGAATAAACGGCTTCAATACAAGCGCGAAGATTAGGAAATTTTTTCTCCAGTTCTTTTATAATTACCTCAGATTTATGGGCTTTAAATTCCTCATAAGTTTGACCTCTCTCGTTTTTTTTCGCGGCTGTGTTAAAGGTGTTTGCCCACGCTTTCACTTCATCAAAGTGCATATAGGTCATCACCGTAATATTATCGCCATATTCCTCTTTATCCTTTTTAATTCCCATAGAAAGCATATAACCCTCGGGCCAACTTTCTTGGGTGTAATTATGGACGTCCCAAATACTGCGATAATCTTTAAAATGGTAATAATTATAGTTCAAATATTTAAAGCTATTTGGCTTTAGAACTAAATATAGACTGAAAGCTGCAACCGTACTTTCAATATTTTCGATGCGGCTGGTGTATGATTTTCTGAAATTTTCGTGCCCAATCATCTCAAGTGTCATCTTAGGGTCTACGTTTGAGATAAAAATATCGCCGTAAATAGTTTTCCCGTCTGCAGTTTTTACTGCCGTCACAACTCCGTTTTCAGTTTCAAATTTTGTTACTTCTTGGCGTTTATAAGCTTTTCCGCCCTTTTCACGAAGCCTGGCCAGCAAGGCTTTGGTTATCTGGCTTCCACCATTTATGCAACGATAAGAACTTTCAATGTATGAGTTTACCGAAAGCGCGTGCATATAAAATGGCGTACGTTCACCTTCACCCGCATAAAGTAAATTACTGCCTCCCATAACGGCGCGCAGCTTTTCGTTTTCGGTTATTGAATCTATAAACTCCTTTGCTTTTACTTCAAAAAGTGATGTGTTTTCGTAATAAGGTTTTCCAAGCTTTAACCCGTAAAGCGGAAAAAAACTGCAGGTATCCTGCATTTTTTGGCAGTAGGCATCAATGGCTTTTTCTTCCTCGGGAAATTCTTCGAGTAGTGTTTTTTTGAAATTTTCGTACCCCTGTGCGTGCCTGTATTCCTTTGGGTCATTGTCAAAAGTGATTCTGTCAAAACCATCCTCATCCATTTTTTTAAGGGTGATGTCGTCCAAAATATCCAAATACTTAAAATATCTGTACAAATTTTGCCCTTCAGAAAGGCCGCCAATGTAATGAACACCAGTGTCAAAAATAGTTTTGTCCCGCACAAAAGTTTGCAGATTGCCGCCAAACTGCTGGTTTTTTTCGAGCACACAAACACTGTAACCTTCCCTGGCCATAATAATCGCCGACACGAGCCCGCCTAGACCGCTACCGATGATTACTACATCATATTTCTCACTCATTTTGTTGGGTTTCCCGATGGTTTAAAGATACTAATATTAGAATTTCCGTACACGTTTTGATAGCCTAAGGTACTAATATTTTCGGTTTGCGAAGAAACACATTCTTTTAATAAAACAATTGTTTTTATAGAAATAATGGGCAATTTAGAAATCACTTCCAAAGCCATTTTTTCTGAAGAAATAATCAAAGTTTCAACAGTCGGAAGTAAAGTTTCTGAAACAGAATCGGTAAAATGAAGCCTTCCATATTTTTGGGTGATATAACTATTTTGAAGTATGGTACGCGTTTCGGCATTTTCAATGAAACTGAAAATTTTTCGGTCCGGCCCATCGAGCGCCAAAAGAAAATCGAGCTGCCCGAAATCATCAGAAATATGGGCAATGCTTCCGCTTTTTTCAACTTGGCGGATAATTTCAAAATAAATCTCCGCATTTTCCTTTAAATCCTTTTTTACATTCCTATATAATGAATCGCCTTTGTAGCGATATTCCTCCAAAACAATTCTATGGAAATATTTCGGATCTTCAATCTTTTCGCGCAGTTTCGCAAATTCACTTTTAAAATATGCACCAATTTGTTTTGCTTTCTGCGTATGGTTTTCCCCAAAGGATTTGTCTTCAGATTTTATTCGCGGCAAAATTTCAACCGTAATACTTCCATCCTTTATAATCGGGCTGCCTTTTGGGTTCACTTCACTGTTTCCGTGTATTAAAACTGGAAGAATGTCCAAATCAAATTCATTCGCCAAATAAAATGCTCCCTTATGAAAACGCCTGATTTTGTTGCTTTCGCTACGTGTTCCTTCGGGAAACGCCATCAATGAATAACCCTGCTTTATTTTCTTTTTTAGGGGTTCCAAACTGTTTTCGATTCCGCTGGAAACGGGATAAAAATCTGCGCGCTGCACGGCTTTGCCAAAAACTGGGGAATTATAAACCCAATCATTCACCAAAAAACAAATTTTTGGATGTAACATCCCAACGGCCAAAATATCGAGAAACGAAGTGTGATTTGCAATAATTACAGCAGGTTTCGAGAAATCCTCGCCGTTATTATTGATTACTTTTTTCTTCACGAATGGATTTGTGTAAAGCACCGATTTCATAAATTTCGCAATCACTTTATGGAACCATCCCATTTTAATTTTTTTACTGATGGGCAAAATTGGCATCAAAGTGCTACTATAAATAGAGAGACAAATTCCGCCCAACCCGAAGTAACCGAAAGAAACAAGCGAATGTAAAAACATTCTTGGCGTTATGGGACGCTTTGTACGGCTGCCAATAAATAATTTAAAAAGCAAGGGCTGCACCGTAAACGCCGTAAACATTGCTGAAAAAATTCCGATTATAGAAACAATGGAGATGGAATACAGCGCTGGATGCTTCGCAAAAATCAAAACGCCAACGCCCAAAATTGTAGTCAACACCGAAAGCATTATTGAGGTTTTGTGCGTTGCCATTACTTTTTCGCCGGTGCGCACTTCTTTCAGCAAACCCTTGGTCATAAAAATGCTGTAATCTACCCCCAAACCAAAAATAAATGTGGAAATAATAATATTGAAAATATTGAACTGAATATGAAAAAGCCCCATAATTCCCAATGTTAAAAACCAAGTGATAAATATGGGGACGGCCGTAACCAATGTGAGAGAAAAACTTCGGAAGAAAAGAAAAAGAATGAAAAGAACGGCGATCAAACAAAACCCAATCAGGCTGTTGAAATCATTTTTTAGATTGCCCAAAAAGGTCTCGTTCATTTCTTGGCGGTCAATAACTATTGTGTTTGGGATTTCCTTAAAAACGCTTTTAATAGCCGAAGCATTTTCGTTATTGAGTTTTATCAATGTTGTAATTGTGGTGAAATCTGCTTCAGTTGTAATATAATCTTCCAAAAGCATGGACGGAATTTGCTGATAATCTTCAGGTTTCAGCGTATGGAAATCAGTATCCAAAAAATCATAAAACTGATTGAAAGTAGTTGGTTTAAAACCTTTTTCGGCACCGCTTTCAATCAAATTGATTTCGATGCTATCTTTTCGCCCAGTATTCCAAAACTGTTCCCATTGTGCAATTTTTTTCCGCTGGTCCCTTTGGGAATGTACCAATGCGCCTATGGAACTGAAACTGCTTATTTTTCCTTCTTCTTTTAGTAATTCCAATGTTCCGTGGATGGAATCGTTTAACTGAAGTGTGCCTTCAACCGATTTTCCGTAGGTTGCCAAATAAACTGATTTTGAAGAAATATCGGTCAGTTCATCCAAATGCTGCATCGCGGCTTTTATTTCCGAAGGTTCATAGTTTAATTTTGAAATGTCCTTGTTGAATTCCACGCGTTGATATGTGAAAATGCTAACAATCAAAACCAGCCCAAGCCCAATCAACATCCACTTATTTTTATGAAAAGGATAATCTGCAACTTTGTCCAAAACGTTGATTTGTTGCTTTCTCGTAAGCGGATTTTTGTAAACCAACGGAATAAAGAAAAGCGCGAAAATCGAAGCTCCCATAACGCTCACGGCAGCTAAAATTCCCAAATCCTGCAAGGCTTGTGAATCTAAAAACAGCAAACACAGAAACGCCAAAGCGGTAGTTAAACTGCTCATCAAAATGGGCTCGGTTACATCTTTGTAAAGACTTTCCAAGGTTTCATTATTGCGGATGTGCGTTAAAATATGAAGTGAATAATCAAGCGTCACGCCCAGCAAAACAGAGCCAATTCCGAGAGAAATGGCAGAAATTTCTTCGCGAATTAAATACAACAAAGCCACTGCCAACAAACCCCCAAAGATCGTTGGGATGAAGAGTATGACTGGCACGTAAAGTTTTCTATAAAAGAAAATGAAGATTACAATTAACAGCGTGAACGCGATGCCAACGGTAAACTGAATGTCGTTTTTTATCTGCTTCGCATTTGCAACCGCAATAAGTGCTGCGCCAAAATATTCGCTACTAACTTTTCCGGAATATTTCTGGTCCAGTGTACTTTGCAGCGTGTAAAGTTGTTCAGCAAACTTGGAATTTTCTGCAGTTTCGCTGCTTGAAAATTTTGGGGTAATGAAAAGTAGAATATTTTTTTCGTCTTTGCTTACCAAAAAACCATCCTTCAAAAAGAAATCGTCTGAAACCCCGAGCTGGCGTAATTTTTTTAAAGCGATAAAGGAAAGCCCCAGCGGGTCCTTCAAAATAATATCTTTTGAAATTATGCCGGACGGCGAAATGAGTGTTCGGTAATTTGCTTCCGTAATGGCGGAAATACTGTCTTTTTGAAGTTTTCCGGCAATGGTGAAATAATCATCTTTGTCAAAAAACAACGGGAGATTTTCATAAACAAACCCCATTGTTCGCAGTAAATCTTCATCGTTTACTTTTCCGCGAATGTATTTCACATATTTTCCGGAATGGGCTTGCAGACTATCCACAAATTCTGTGGCATATTGGGTAAGTTGGTCCGCTTCTATGGAATCATTTCGGCGGATGGTAACAATAATTTTGTCAGTAAAATTGACGGTTTTCAAAACTTTCTGAAAATCCTCATTTTCACTATTTATGGGAATCAATTTTGAAATATCTTCTTCAAAACGAATTTTCGACACCAAGAAAGTGAGACCAAAAACCAGTAACATCAGGGCAAAGGCGCATGCTATTCTATTTTTCAATAAAAAATGATATGCTTTAAAAAACCAGTTACCCATTGTCGAGAATTTTTTTCCGTTCAAACAGCATCAAGAAAACGTAGCCCACGATTCCAAAAGTGATCGCGGCGGTTACTGAAAGTGCCAAACTACCGACAATATATGATTTTATATATTTCATTAGCTCTAAACTTGGGTCAATTTCGCTCATGGAAAGCACAAAATTTTCGCCTAAAAGCCAACTGCCCAATTTTAAGCTGAAATAAAGTATTAACGGAATAAATGGCGGAATGCTAACGTTGGAAAAAGCAAAGGCAATCATTTTGTTCAAATTTAATAGCAGTGCCAAAAAAATTACTGCTACAGTATGAAAGCCCCAAATAGGTGAAAGCCCAATAAAAACGCCAAGTGCAATGGAAATTGCTTTCTTTTCAGCAGAATCGTCACTGCCCAAAAGGTCTTCCATTATAAACCTTTTAAGTCCTTTTTTTTTTAGTTTTCTGAAAAGATTTCGCGGTTTTATATACAGAAAAGTAACGAAAACAAACCACGTATTTAAGATGCTAATGCGTGTAAAGTCCTTGAACGGGCGGAAATGCGAAACCCGATTTTCCTGCTCATAATGCACTTGTATTGGAATATTTTTTACTTCAATATCGTTCCACGCAGCTTTTACGATGGCTTCAATTTCAAACTCAAACTTGTTGGTGTATAATTTCAAATCCCTCATTGCAAAAATAGGGTACAGCCTAAAACCAGACTGCGTGTCCTGCAAGCGGGTTCCAGTTTCAACCCAAAACCAAAAGTTGGAAAATTTGTTGCCGAAACTACTTTTTTTCGGAACGCCAATTTGGCCCATATTCCTTGCGCCAATTAGAAGAATTTCCTTGTTTCCATCATTTTCCAACGCCTCAATAAATGTTTGAATATCCTCAGGGAAATGCTGCCCATCACTGTCAATTGTTATTGCATACTGATAGCCTAAACTCTCAGCGCACTTAAAACCTTGACGTAGCGCATTGCCCTTGCCTTTATTTTTTGGAAGATGAATTTGGGGAATGTGCGGAAATTGAACTAATATTTCAGAAGTACCATCTGTGGAACCATCGTTCACGATAATAACATTATCAGTGTAAACCAAAACGCCATCAATTACCTTTTGCAAGGTTGTGTAATTATTATAGGTGGGAATAATTACGCAACATTTCAGGCTTTTAAATTTATCTGAAAGTAGTTTTTGGTCCATTTGGGATATTCTTTCCAAAAGCTGGAATTACCGAATTTTCTGCTTTTGTTATAAAAATACGAATCTATTTTGGGCAAAAATAAGTTTTAAAAATTCGATACTTGTTTAAACTAATATAGATATCTACTTAATACCAATTCAATATTTCTTTTTTCAATCACTTTCAATATTCTAAAGACAATAGTATTTGTTCCATTTTAGGCGTCATTTTATTGTTTCTTCAATAAAATTTTTGCTTGTGAAAATTGTGAAGCGGCATCGAGAAAGGCTACCATTTTTTGCCAGTTTGCGTTGGGTTCATAATTGTTTTTGTAAAATTTTTCAATGTCAATAATTAGTTTATTTCCATTTACAGAAGCATTGCTAATAAAACTTCCTGTTTCATTTTCAACCTTGCTTGTTAAATTTTCAAGTCCCGAAACGGTGAATCCTTCAGGAATATTAAGAGTGATTTGGTAGTTGAAAGACCTTGGGTTGTTCATATAAACGTTATTGGTTCTGTTTTTTTCTTTAGCAGTTAAATCTACTTGGCCTGGTAGCATTTTTCCGATATCCAAGATATAGTTTTTTCCCGCTGTTTTAATTAAATCGTTACCAATATTGAAGGATTCGCTATATTCAAAAGCATCTTCCTTCCCAAATCTTCCATTTTTTAAAATTTTGAAAGCATAGTTTTCTATTTTTAAATCATATTCACCTTCTGTTCTTTCTTTTATTTTATTCAGTTGCTTTTCTTTTAATGTTTTAAGAAGAGCTGCATATTCCTTTTTATATTTTTCTTGGTCTTTATTGTTTCTAACTCGATCCAAAATGGGCTCTGTTTCATATTTTGCGTGGTCCTCATACACATAATCATAATACATCAAAATGTTATTTTGTTCGTCCAGCTTGGTCTGTCCGTTATAAATAAAATTTCTGTTCACGCCAATCCCAGAAAAATTTGGTAAAATGGTTAATTCGGTTTTTTCAGTGGAATTGTTTTCTTGGTAATTTGAGGTAGGGAGTTTTATGGTTTCAATTTTTTCAATATGTTTTCTGTTAACTACTTTCAACGTATAGGCATTAGTGTTTTCCAACAATGGTGAAATTTGGTTGGGCGTAGCGAAGGGATCAAAGTATTCAATGTAAACGGGGGTTTCAGTATTTACTTTCAAAATGAAATTGATGTTGCTTTCCAGCAAAAGATCATTAATATCGCCGTTATAGCGGTAGGTGCCAATAATTATTTCATAATCTATCTTGTTATCTTTTAAAAAGGCTGTGAAAAAACGAACAAACTCTTCGTCTTTATTAAATATTATTGGGTTATTTCCATAAAGTTCAAAAGGGTACATTATGTTTGATTCGTCCATAACAAAGGCCTCTACATAATTGGTATAATAGGCATGGCGTATGTAATAGAATACTTCTTTTACCTTCTCTTCGTTTGTGGCAAAGTTTTTCTTTTTTAGGAAACGTTCCACATCGCCAAGGTTGCCATACGGACCAAATTTACCTTCGTAAAGGTTAAAGATCTCTTCTTTGGAAACGTTTGTTTTTATGGTATTTGCCTCTTCAGGAATAAAGGCATAAGCTTTTTTTTCATATTTTCCGGAGCGCGCAAAAAGTACTTGGAATTTATAAGAAGGCAATTCCACCAACGGAAAAAACCATCTTGGGAAATCGTTTCTTTCTACATTTTCAGCCGTAAAGGAATACACTCTTTTTTTGTCTTTTTTTGTTGGTTCAACTATTTGCTGAAGTTTTGGCGCGCCATTGTAGGTATTAAAACTCAAAAAGAAATCGTCTTCCGTTTCAAGGAAAAATTCAAATTTGGCAATAGGATATGTATCACCAATAATGTTTTCTACTGGTTTGTATTGGTACAGATCATTTTCGCCAACAATGGTGTTTGTGTAAAAATAATAGTCAATAATATCACCTTTTTCCAAAGACGGAATTGCTATTTTCTTTTCATCGTTATTTGAAATTGATTCTTGGTTTACGTTTATTTCAATTTCTTCGCCATTTGGTTTAATGACTTTTACGCCCAAAATAAACGTATTTGTCACTCGGCTCATATCTCTATAAAACACGTTTCCTTCCGTATATTTCAATTCGGAATATTCTGTGACGGCAGCCTGATCCAGCAATTTTATTCTATCTCTTTCAATTTTGGTATATTCAATGCTATTACCTGGACGATTGTAGATATATTTTATATTCTTCACAATAAATACGGCCGACTCATTTTTCCAGTTTTCTGGAATTTCCATTGCATTTTTATATGGATCGTTGTCGTTCCAAACAAGGTTTTTTATTTCTTCCTGTTTGTCAAGCGTTTTCTTTGATTGTGCATTAGCGGCAAAAGAGAAGAGCACGAAAAGCGCCAATCCAAAATTTTTTTTAATCATACTATTTGCGGTTAGGTAAAATAATGATTTAGTCCTTTACAAGAATTATCTGCTGATTGTATATAGATTGTAGCGCTTTTATGGTCTCGTTCCATTCTTTAAAATTCGACTTTTCAACGATGGCATTTTTCATTATAAAAACTTTTTTATAATGTAGCACATTGTCCGTTACTTCAAAATCCACAAAAATTTTGTAATTGTGGGTGTTGACATCTATTCCATTTGGAAGTTCAGCTATTTTATATCCCTCGGGAAGTTGCAAGTTTATCTCGGAGGATAAATATTGTTTATGATCAAATTCATAGTCAGTTTTTCGATCATTCAATAGAGATTTGCCATATTCCTTATTATAGTCAAGGTTTATATATATCTCGTCATCAAAGGATGTTACTGTATTATCCTGTTTTAAAAGATACTTTATGGAAAGTTGGCTATCTCGGTTCTCCAGATCAGAAGTTTTAATATTGTTCACAAACATGTTTCTGTCCGCTCTGTTTAAATAATATTCCAAAGCTTCATTTTTCCTTTCCGACCTTAAATTATTAAAACCGTACAAAAAAGCTGCTTTGCTTTGTCCTCCATAGGTTAAGGAAACATCACCTTCCAATGCATTATTATTGATCCTGGCATTAAAAACATGCGTTTCCTTATTAATTTCTGGGGTTACTGTGGGAATGGCATCCAAAATAAAAGAGTCTCCATCTTCAATCATTACTTGTTTTCCCTGAATTCGCTCTGCATATTCACCGTATGGATTGAATTTCTCGGTGCCATCCAGAAATATTTTCTTTCCGTTATTAAAAACAGTACAAATCATATGATTGTCTACAGAAAGGGAAGGCATAGAATAGTCATAGGCAATTCTTTTGGTTCCAAGCCAAGTTAAACGCGCATCAAAACCTGCTTCAATAAGCATTTGTTTGGTGAGATTTGCCATTCCTTTACAGTCGCCATATCTTTTCTTAAAAACATTTTGCGACTCATCTGGCTTAAAGCCTGCCAAGCCATCTTCAAAAGCTATATAGCGGATATTGTCCTGAATCCAATAATATATATTTTTGATTTTTTCCTCATCGGTTTTTGCTCCTGCAGTTAGTTCCGAAACCTTTTCTTTTAAAACTGAACGATCGTCATTCATTGAATCTACCAATGATTTGTACCAATTATACAAATCTTTTGTTTCGTTGAACAATGTGTAATTCTCCCCATTATTGGTATAAGATTTTGCCAAAATCAATAAATGTGGATAGATATAACTGGGACCTGGGGATTGCTCCTCTACATAGCCCGCATGTAAAGTAGAAACCGAATATGTTATAATATTTGCATTTTGTTTCTCATCATAAATGATTTCTTTTGAAATATTAAAACCTTCAAAATTTATTTCTTTAATCTCCAGGTTAAGCCATTTGGGCACAACCAAAGTAATTTCCTTTTTACTTATTGGGTAGGCATCCGTGAAATATAGTGAGGTAAAATATTTTACGTCAAATATATTTTTAGTAGCTTCAAAATAATATTTATAGCCCTGTACAGGAAAATCTAAAGTGGCATATTTTACACGTACATCATTATAGAAAAACTCATCAATCGTATAGGATTCGTCTTTAATATTGAAATATGCGGCTTTTTTATTCCTGTATTTTAAAGCGAAACTGCTAATTTCTGATTGACCATCATAAAAAATATGTTTTTGGATATCGGTTCGAGAAGAAATGTTTAGCATTTCCTCATTAACTTGATGTTTTACAGTAACATGATTTTTATCTTTATTAATATCAAAAGTCACATAATCTTTACTTTCCAATAATACAAGATCATCATTTGTGTATTTGATTTTGAGGGTTTTTGCCTGATTTATTTCCTCTGAAGTTGGATCTGAATTTTTTTGAGCCACACAAACAGTTGCTAAAAATAAAAAAGGAATGAATAATTTTCTCATCTACAATAATTTAAAATTTTTTCAGTAGCAAATGCTTGCAAATGTTAAAGGAATGGTAAAATATTAAAAAAAATGAGAGTACTAATGTTTGATTCGATTTTATTTAAACAAAATCAAAAAATAATTTAGAAAGAAAATTTTCTATTTCCTCAATTATTGAATGGCTCGTTTTTCAGATTCATCAAAATTTTCAGATTTCAAAACAAAACCCTCAATTACATCTTTCAATTCTTTGGAAGAAACATCCGCATAATTCTTCAAAATATACTCTTTATCCTCTTCAATATTTCTATGATAACCCAGAAATTTCGGGGAGTTTTCTTGAACGCTCATTCGAATGTAACGGATTTCAATATTTGAGGGTTCCATCTTTAGTGCATTTTCAATGAATGAAACCCCTTCTTTGAAAAACTCTTTTTTATCGCTTTTCTTTTTAGAAAATTTTGCTTTCAATGTTAAAACCGCCCCTTTGTAGGCTAGTAAAACGGGCTTGTTTTTGGAAGTTACATTTTTAAGTTCGCCGTCAAGTTTAGTGATGGTTTCAGAACTTTGCACTGCCTTTGGATATGAGGAACGGATACCGCTCCAGTCTTGGGCAGTCCCTGCAACGGAAATGAAAAAAACGATAAATAATAAATATTTCATCAGCCAATAACTTTAAAAGTAGCGCTAAGTTTCAACGCCACGGTATCTTCAAACGAAGTTGTGTTTTTCACTTTCACCCCGCCATTTTCTTGGGCAATATCAATAATTAGTTGTAAATCCGGATTCTTTTCAGGATTTATAATTGCCATAAATTTTATGTTTGATGAAACGGCCAAAAACAAATTTTTGCCAGTCGCTTCCTCTGTCAGCTCCTTTATAATTTGAATCATACAAACGCCCGGCATTACTGGGTTTCCGGGGAAATGCCCTTTAAAAATTGCGTGGTCTTTGTTTAAATGTACTTTTGCTAAAATCCCTTCGGAAGTGTTTTCGGTCGCAGTAATTTTATATAATCCTTCGATGAGCATATTATTCGTTTTTGAATTTTTCTAAGTTGATTGTTAGCTTGATATTGTTATGTTTTATAGCGATTGTATCCGCAGTTTTTCCGTCGGAAGAAGTAAAATGAATTTCCACTTTTTCCTTTGTTTTTGATGTGTTTACAATTTTCTCAAGCCTTTTGGATTTATCTTCCAAAAAATAAAAATTGAATCTTTCATCAGCTTCTGTTTTATAGATCCTTTGACTTTTTGATTCATAAACTGCTAAAACTTCCGCACTTTCGCTAACCAACAATTTAAAATCATCCTTTAAAATATTGACAATAAATTTTTTATCCAGATCTTCCACCACGAAATGCTTGGTAAAAGTATCGCCTTCAAATTGAAAATCGAACAGCTTACTTCCAAATTCGGTAGTAAAAACTACACGGTGGTTTTCAGGGCTAATTTTTTTAATAATTAAAATCCCGCCAAGATTTTTTCCGTAAACGGCAATTTTTGCTTTGTAAACATAATCAATTTCGGGATTGGAAAAATACGGATTTTCAATCTCCGTTATACTGAATGAAATTTGACGCAATCCTTCAGTAGTCTTTAAAGAACACGATGTTAATGCAATTATTGACAGAAAACTAATTGCTAAAAACCGAATCATTTATCGTGCTATTTAAGGTGCGATTGCTAAATATAATTCGTGTGAAATCCTGCGACGGTTCCACCATTTTCACTTCATAAACCTGCGCGTCCGCTTTATTAAAAAGCAATTCAAAGGAAGCAATGTATTTTGCTATTTTTTTGTCTTTCGGTATAAAAACTGCTTTGTTGTATTTTGAAGATTTAAAGAATGATACCGTGAAATCGGCATCGTTGAACATATTGCCTTTTACGCTATTAACGATCAATTGGTTCAGCTTTTTGAAAAGTTTGCTATTGCCAATATCCACTTTACTTTTTGTGCCGCCATCATTGATGAGTAGTTGGTCCTGCTTAAAAATCACGCTGTATTGATACGGATTTGTGTATTCCCATTTTACTAAATTGGGTGCTTTAAAAATCATTTTCCCCGATGTTTTCACATCATCCGCCAAAAAATCCAAATGCTTGAATTGTACAAAATCAGTTTTAATGGAAATGGTAGTTTTTGCAGTTGCGATTACTTTTTCTTTGAAAGAATTAATCTCGGAAGCATTCATCGCCGTTTCCTGCGCTTGAATAAAACCGCCAATAAAAATAATAATAAACAATAAACAATAATTACGCATACGGTTCAATTTCAAGTAAGCGATCCACCGGGACCGACTGCAGTTTGTGCGAGGGCAAAGTTAACAATAACTGTTCCAATACGGCAACGGTTTTTGCGCTACTGTCGTGGAGTAGGATAATATCTCCTTTTTTTAAGTGGGAAGTAATTCGTTTTAAAATTTTTTCTTCGGAAAGCTTTGTTGTGTCCAAGCTGCGTTTGCTCCACCCAATGGATTGATGCCCTGTGTTTTTCAACGCTTTTTTGATGTTCGGATTGGTTACTCCAAAAGGCGGGCGGAACATTTTCAGTTCCTTTTCTGTAATTTCTTTTAAAATTGAATTGGTTTGTTTCAATTCAGCAGCCACTTTTTCCGTTGAAAAAAATCCGAAATTTTTGGAATGTGAATAGGAATGGTTGCCAATACTGTGACCTTCTTCAATAATTTGATGAATAATTTCGGGATATTTTTCGGCATTCTTTCCTATTAAAAAGAAACTAGCTTTTGCATTGTGTTCCTTTAAAAGGGCTAAAACTTTTGGTGTAATATCTGGATTTGGGCCATCGTCAAAAGTGATTGAAATGTGGTTCTCCGAAATTTTATAATTGTGATTTAAGGATTGAAGATGATAGTTCAGCCTAATTTGAAAAGACCCGATTGCGGTAATTAAAAACCAAATAAGAACGAACAGAAAATAAAGCCAAGCTGGAACATCACCAAAAAAACCTGCCAGCAGTAATCCAAAAAATACCACCAAAGCAAGGGCGTTTATGGTGTAAAACCTCAACATTTTTTTAGTAAAACAAGGCTGTGGTTTTGGCCCCGATATTGGTTGTAACACAAAATTGTTTTAATTTCTTCGGACTCAATATCATTGATTTTTACAATTTCGGGAATGGTTTGGGTTTTCAAAATTTTCGAAGCCAACCAAACCCCAAAAGCGGAAACGGTGTTGTTTTCGCCCACCAAATGTTTGTAAAAAACTTGTTGTGTTTTGCTGAAAATTCCTTGGGAAAGTTGGTTGTAATACCCGTCAAAATCCACATCACCATTATTTCCAAAGACAACAACGTCAATATCATTGCTCTTCAAATTATTTTCATTTAAAAAACTTTCAATGGTTTCCGAAACCTTTTCCTTTTGAAGCGTATTAAAAGTTTCAACTGCAACCAATTCAGCATAACAGTTTTCTTTTTTTTCGTTGGAAACTACAAAAAAATTGGCTCCTTCGCTGAAAACTGCACCTTCGGTTTTAGAATTCAATACTTCCGGAATAGTTACAGCCTCAGGTTTTATTTGATTAATAACGCGGTGAACCTCTGTGGTATGCGCCCCCAATTCTTCTACGCCGCCCACCAAAATATGTTGTGCTTCGTCATTTTCGAGCTGCATTTTTGCATCCAGCAATGCAGATTCAAAGGAAATCGCGGAATGCACATAGGTAAAATTATAAGCCTTGCATTCCATCCCCAAAGCAATCTGCCCGGCAACGGTGTTGTGGGTACTTTGAATAAAAGAAGTGGGCGTTAAATATTGCTCGTTATTATCAATAATGGCGCTCACAAATTTTTCGGAATCAATCATACAGCCCATTCCTGTGCCTGTAATGATTGCATCCACGGTTTCTATTCCAGCTTCGGCCATTGCAATTTTGGATGCTACGACCCCCATTTTTATGCCTTTTGCCATGCGGCGTGCGGAGGCTGGTGGGATGTATTGTTTGTAATCTGGGTCTTGCGCGAAAATAACTGTATCGTTATAATCGGTTATTTCATCCAAAAAGATACTGTTATCAAAAGTTTTTTGGGACGAAATGGAAGCGATGCTATTTATGTAAACTTTTTTCATTCTCAATCGTAAACCTCTTTATTTTGCTTTTTTGTTTTTAGTTTCTTTGAAAGGTTCACTTACAAGATGCGCTTTGTCTTTCTTTTTATATGGCTTAACTTTCTTTGATTCCATCATTTCCCTTTCCATTTCATCGGCAGATATTTCAACAATTTTACCATCTCTATGAAAAACAAATGGTGAGTTTTTATACTTTTTGAAGGCGATGAGCCTTTCAAAAGAAACTTCCAAACCTCGTTCAATTTTATTGCACAGTTCAGTCAATTCATCTTTTTCCTTCATCATATTTCTCTTTTAAAAAATTCCACTTTTTCAAATCCACGATTCGTTCTTCATTTATAGCCCCTATTGCAATCGTTTTTCGAAGCCCTTCATTAGAGTTATCGATAAAAATCCATTTATCCACTATCGGTTTAAAGATACCGAAAAAGTTTTTCAAACCGTTTTCATAGCGTCTTATAATTACGTCTTGCGGAATATTATGACCGCCCTCCTCAACTCGAAATTTAACTCTTTTTATCGCCAGTTCTGGTGATTTCAAAAAGAAGAAAAGTATTGTTACTTCATATCCTTTTTTTTGGGCTTCCAGAATAAAATTTTTATAACTTTTGGTTGCCAAAGTAGTTTCAAAGGCGAAATCATTTCCTGTATTTTTCAAATCCTTAATTCTCTCCAGCATAAGCCTGCCAGCCTGAAATGAGCTTTTATCGGGATTGAACGGGGAGAGGCCTTTTGCTATTTCATCGGCATTTACAAATTCATTGCAATTCAAAATATCCGGCAAAATGGTATAGGAAGCCGTTGTCTTTCCAGCACCGTTGCAGCCCGCAATAATAAAAAGTCGTTTCATCCGAAATAGTTCAACCGCAAAGATAGTTTAAAGTGAAGATTTTTGCTGGAACTACGGTTTCTTGGAAAATATAACCGTTGAGCAATTCCCTCCAAAACCAAGGGAATTAGACAGCACATTATTCAATTCTTTTTCTTTTAATTTTGTTTGCGGAATCATTGAGAATTCCTTCATCGGCGTTTTAAAATTCAAATTTGGAAAAATAACATTGTGCTGTAAAGCCAAAACGGAATATACCGCTTCAATTGCACCAGCGGCTGCCAAGGTGTGCCCCGTAAATGCTTTTGTGGAGCTAAAGTCTGGCAAATCTTCACCAAAGATACGAAGAATCGCCCTGCCTTCCGAAAGGTCATTATTGCCCGTTGCCGTGCCGTGGGCGTTTATGTAATCAATTTCAGAAGCTTTTAAATCTGCAACTTTTAACGCTTTTTCCATTGCCAGGGTTGCGCCATCACCATCATCAGAAGATGCGGTTTGGTGAAATGCATCGTTGGCATTTCCATATCCTTTTACATAAGCGAGCACTTTTTTGTTTTCTGCTTTTACCACTTCGTCGCTTTCTAAAACCAAAAATGCTGCAGCTTCACCCAGATTTAAACCTTTTCTGTTCTCGTCAAAAGGAGTGTTGAAAGTATCACTTAAAATCATCAAGGTTTTAAAACCGTTGATTGTAAATTTTGAAAGGCAATCTGCGCCACCAACCAATACGCGATCCAATTTGCCAGATTTTATCAAACGGGCGCCAAGCATAATTGCATTTGCCGCGGAAGAACATGCCGTACTAATTGTTGTAACCAAACTTTCTTCAATCCCTAACTGTTCAGCCATTTTTTGTGTAGAATCACCGGCATGGTGGCTTTCAATATATTTTTGAAAAGGTTTTTCGGTAAGATATTCGTAATAATATTTTTCGGTCATATCCATTCCGCCAACGCTGGTGCCGGAAATAATGCCTGTTTTATATTTTTTTATATCAGTAATTCCTGCATTGGCAAAGGCTTCTTTTGCGGCTATTGCGCCGAGCATGGCGGTACGCGAATAATTGTTTGAAGTCGGAAGGTTTAGTTGGGCAATCAATTCATCATTGGTGAATTTCACTTCCCCAACCATAATTTCACTGCGCTGAATAGTTTCAATATTATCAACACGGGTGATGCCCATTCTTCCATTTATGAGCGAGTCATAATTTTCAGCCACATTGTTGCCAATTGCAGAAATAATGCCCATTCCGGTAATGGCTATGCCTTTGCTCATGTATTGATTCTGCTAATTAAGAAGTCTCGACTGCGCTCCACCAGACATTGTCTTCACGAGAAAAGTAGAGAGGTTTATTAAGAATTATTTTGTGCGGTGCTCCTGAATATAATCTGCCATAACCTGTACAGATTCAAAAATCTTTCTGCCCTCTTTTGGGTCACTCAAACGGATGCCGTAATCTTTGTCCAGCATTACAATAAGCTCCAACGCATCAATGGAATCTAAACCAAGCCCGTCGCCAAAAAGCGCATCCTCATCTGCAATGTCTGCTACTGAAACATCTTCAAGATTCAATTGTTCTATGATTTTTGCTTTTAATTCTTCTTTTAGTTCGCTCATAATATATTGTATAATCTGTTTATTTCTTCAGTGTTATGTTCAATTTTGCCTTCTTTTTCAACTAAATATAGAAAAGCTTCGTAGCTGTTCTCATCAAAATCTACCCAACCACAAAGTACTTTTTCGGTCTTTTCGCTTCGCAATAAATTATTGGCGTACAGTTGTAAATGTTCTGCATTGAAGCGGTCAAAGATAAAAAAACTATTTTCAGAATAAAGCTTGCGTTTAATACTTATCTCGCCCAAACAAATATTTGGCAGCGTATAAACAAAAACCGCCGGACTGGGGAAATACTCCGCTTCATTTTCTATTGATGCTTGATGTTTCCGGTCTGTATTTAAACTTGATGCTTTGTTTGAAAAAATGAGGGCAATATTATTTTCCTCTTCGTTTAAATTTTCACTTTTCAGTAGAACATCGGCCGCCAAAAAAGCGAGTTTACTGAGATTGTCCATTTTGAAAAACTTCGGATAATCCGTTTTCAAAAACTTGTATGCGTTCTTTATAAATGTTGAAAATTCTTCATTTTCGTCACTAAAAATAACATTTCCATTGATCAAAACCTTTTGGTTTTTAATATGGCAATAATTTTTTATGTAAAAATTCCCATTCAAAATTTTACTGTTTTTCACACACTAACATCGTGTGATATTCGCCTAATTTAATATCGTCTTTCAATTTAAGTCCGGCTTTTTCAATCAATTTCAGAAAAATACTGGCTGGATACATTTTGCTGTTTCCGTTGGCCAAGACCGTAAAATAAAGCGATGTTGCTTCCAAAATAAATTGTGATGATTTAAAATGCTGTCTATCAGTAAAGGTTTCCACAATAACCAATTCCGCATCTTTATTCATTGATTCTGCACAAGTGCTCAATACTTTCAATATTTCATCTTCCGAAAAACAATCTAAAAATTGGCACATCCAAATTAAATCTGCTCCTTCGGGAATTTGCGGATTTTCAGAAAGCCAATCAATGGGATACACAGAAATTCTATCTTTAAAACCATTTTTTTCGGCATTTTCCAAAGCCATATTCAACTGTCCCGGCAAATCGATGATTTTCACTTCTACATCTTCATTGAAATTGCAACATTTCAAGGAAAATTTACCGGTGTTCCCGCCAATATCAAAAAGTGTTTTTGGCTTTCTCTCGAATATTTTTTCCAGCGCTTCGTCAAAAATATCATCAGAATAGTGGTGGTCAAAATCGAACCAAGATTTTTTCTGGGCAGGTTTAAGTTGAGACAAACCCTCGTAAATAGTATTCCATTGCCCCAATTCTTTCAACCCTTCCGGTTTTCCAGTTTTGATGGACTCTTCTAAATGAAATAACCCTCTATAGCAAACATCGTGGGTAAAATTCAGGTTCACGCTTGCGGTGGTATTGTAGTTCAGAAAATAGCCGATTTTGGTCAGTTCAAATTTATTGTCACTGCTTTTGCTTACAATATTTGATGTTTCCGCAATTTCCAACAGCACGCCAACTCCATACGGACTCAGGGAAAGTTTTTCGGAAATCTCATCAACAGTGGGACCACCATTATCTCGTTGGTCAAAAATGTAATCGAGTATACCCAATTTCCGAAGCGATACCGAAGCTTGAAAAACGAACGGCGCGAAAGCAATTCGATGCGCTTCTTCCAAAGCCTCAATGGCATTCATTTTTTTTGTAGTTGTTTGCATTTAATGTCAGTTAGTTGTTTGTATTTTTGAAAATCACAGCCGTGTTGCAGCCCCCAAAACCCGAGGCAGTTTTCAGGAAGGTATTTAAGATTTTCGGTGTATTTGTAAGGATGATATTCATTTTTTTTGAAACGCCAAGTTCGGAAAATCCTTTGGATGAAAAAAGTATATTTCTTTCTATAGAATGCATTCCAACAATTGTTTCCAGTAAACCAGATGCACCCAATGTATGCCCAAAATATCCTTTTAAACTGTTCATCGGAACTTTTTCCATTCCCAACCTGCTGAAAGCAACGGCCTCCATTTCGTCATTGAAAGGCGTGGCGGTGCCGTGAGCAGAAATATAATCTATTTCATTGGCAGTCATATTTGCCTCTTTCAACGCCGCTTTCACACTACGGAAAAGTCCTTCGCCCGTGCGTGAAGGGCCCGAAATGTGATTGGCATCGTTGCAGGTTGCATCGCCTAAAATTTCAACGGCCTCCTTCGGTAGATTTTCTGCGGAAGAAGTAACCAAAACACTGGCGGCAACTTCCCCGAGATTTATTCCTAACCGGTCTTTATCATAAGGTTTGCACGGTTCTGCCGATAAAGCTTGAAAGGAATTGAAACCAGAAAGAATAAATTTCGTCACCAAATCGCCACTGGTTATAAAAACGTGATCATATTTTCCCTCCAAAATAAATCTTTTTGCCACCGAAATAGCCAAAACTCCCGAAACGCAGGCGTTTGAAATTACAATCGCTTCATTTTTAAAGTTGAAAAAATTCTGGATCGTTTTTCCCAATTCGCTCAAATATGCACGACTTTCGGGGAAATTACTGTTTTTTTCGAGTACGTCTATATTTCCTTTTGTGGTTGAAATCAGCAAGCCCACGCTTTCATTTAAGGGAATATTTGAAGTATCAATTACCTTTTTTAAAGAAAGAATCAGCATTTGCTCTAGCTTCGTAAACTTTGAAGCATCTCCAATTTTATTGAATTCATTCTTTATTTTTTCCGAAGAAATCATCGAAGCACAGAAAGGTTCGGGCAAAAGGGAAGCGTCATCATATTTTTCAAGCCCTGAAATTCCTTTGGAAATATTTTCGACCACCGTTTCGCTGTCGAAGCCCAGACTGCTTAAAATATTGTTATATGAAATGAAGGTTCTAGCCATTTTCTAAACGCCAATTTTTTTCTTCCAATTGATGAAAAATTCAGGCTTTGTAAGCGAAAGCTCGCCTTGCTCATTCAAAAAAACTTGAATGGTTTCGCCTAAGCAAACAAGCCTGCCTTTTGGGTCAAAAATGCGATACCGAAAAATCATTTTTGCCGCCGGCGAAGGAATAAATGTTGTTTTTATGGTTGCAACATCGCCATAACGCAGTGGCAGCTTGTGTTCGCAGGAAGATTTCACAATTGGCGAAGTGTAGCCATTTGCTTTTTGTTCTAAATAGGAAATGCCGTGTTCTCTTCCAAAAGCTTCGCGGCCATCTTCAAAATATTGAATATAATTGCCGTGCCACACAATTCCAAGCGGATCTGTTTCGGTGAAACGCACTCGGATTTCAGAAGTAAAACTTATTTCATTTTTATTTTCAGACGGCATTTTTTCTGTTATTATAAATTATTGCAATTACAGTTGTTGTAAGGAAAAACAACAATAATAACGAAATTTCGGGAAGGATTTTAGCAAAACCCACATTTCTTAAAAATACATCGTAAAAAGCTTCCAAGCCCCAGTTCATCGGGGAAATTTTGGAAATGAGTTGCATAAATTTCGGCATAACAAAAACTGGTACCCAAACGCCGCCGAGGGCTGCCAAAATTACAACGGAAGTGGCTCCAAACGGCGCCGCTTGTTCCTGTGTTTTTGCAATAGTCCCCAATAGTAAACCTAAACCAATAGCAGCCAAACCTGAGAAAAGCGCCACAACGTAAAGCATCGGCAGTTTTCCCGAAACATCAACCCCCGGCAAACCAATTGTAGGGAAAAGATAAATTCCCACAAGCAACATCAACGTAAACTGAATCAAGCAAACCCCGAGATAAACTATAGTTTTTCCGCCCAAAACCGTGGCGTAACTTACTGGATTTGTTCGCAAACGCACGAAAGTGCCTTGGTTTTTTTCTTTCACCAAATTGATGGAGAGCGGCACAATTATAAAGAAAATAGCAAACAGCGTCCACGCCGGAACGTTGTGCTGGGCTGAGTTTGGAATGATTTCTGCGTTATTTTTTGTGGGTAGAATTTCTTTGAAAGCAATAAAATTTTCCGTGTCGAAAATGGGTTCGGAATCTTCTTCGCCTAATTCCGTTTGAAACGCTTTGTAAATGCTTTGGGTTTCAATTTTGGAAATCATTTTATCGATGCCATTTTTTACCGACGATTTAAAACTTGTTTGGGTTGCGGGATCAAAGTACAGCCGCACTTCCTTTTGTGGAATTGCTTCTTTTGCAATTGCCAAAGTGTCTTCTTCCAATCCGAATTTTGACAAAATACCTTCCACATTTTGGTCCACTTTCTTTTGAAGCGAGGCCGAAAGATTTTCTGGAATTACAATGGCGAGCTGATATTTTCCAGAGAAAACAGCTTCTTTTGCTTCTTCTTCCGAAGTTTTCTGAAGAATTTCAAAGGAATTGGATTCGGAAAGATTTTCAATAATATTTTTTGAAATTTCCCCTTTGTCATTATCCACCAAAAGCACGGGAATTTTTATATCGCTAATGGTTTTGAAGGTGCTGTCCTGCACCAAAGTTATCACAATCAAAAGCAATAAGGGCATTATAAAAAGAATCGCAATTCCGCCCAAATCGCGCACTAGCAAAAGCATTTCTTTATATGTTGACGCCCAAAGTTTATGCATAATCGCGCATGGCTTTGCCGGTTTTTGCCAAAAACACATCTTCCAGATTGTGGGCGTCGGGTTGGTTTTTTATCAATTCCGAAGGAATTCCTTTTACTACTATTTCCCCATTGTCAATTATAGCTACGTGCGTACAGAAAAATTCGGCTTCGTTTAAATGGTGAGAGGTGTAAACAATTGTTGTTCCTTGTTTATTCAACAATTTTAAATGGTTTATGATCACGTTTTTGGATTGTACATCCACGCCTACAGTGGGTTCATCCAAAAACAAGACTTTTGGTTGGTGAAGAATTCCGGCAATCATATTTACGCGGCGTTTCATTCCCCCGGAAAACGTATCGGTTTTTTTGTGTGCGAATCTTGAAAGCCCCATAATTTCAAGATGCTCGTTGATGGATTTTTTCAGAATTTCACCTTTAATTCCGTACATACTTCCGAAATAAAAAAGGTTTTCGTAAGCCGTGAGTGTAGGATAAAGCGCATATTCCTGAGGAACAATACCAATCAATTGTTTTAATTGGTTTTTGTTATCCTTAAAATTGAGTCCGTTGATTGTGAATGAGCCAGAAGT
Organism: Aequorivita sp.; assembly: GCA_030690315.1. Lineage (GTDB taxonomy): Bacteria > Bacteroidota > Bacteroidia > Flavobacteriales > Flavobacteriaceae > Aequorivita. The sequence goes on along the minus strand of JAUYGY010000036.1, from coordinate 211,030 downwards.
TGGTTTCAACAAAGAAGTCAACATAGAAATGAGCGTGGTTTTACCAGCGCCGTTTGGGCCGAGCAGCCCGTAGATTTCGCCGTCTTCAACTTTCAAATCAAGGTTTTTTACCGAATATTCTTCGGCGCCTTTGTACTTTTTTGAAAGTTGGTTTATTATTATCATGTCCCTAAATCCCCAAAGGGGACTTTTTAAATTGCTTTCTTTAGCTTCTTAAAAAACACTTTTTCCAAATCGGCAATATGGTCCAATTGGTCCGCGACTTTATTATAACTGTCGGTTTGTGCGCTTCGGTTTTTATAAATTCGCGAGGCTTCCAAGGCGAAATCACGCCATAAATCGCCAATCTCGGTCATTTCTTTTGAAAGCTCAATAAGCTTTTCATTGTCAATCAGCTTTCCGGCTTCCTGTAAAAATGCTGCATAAATATAGCGGAAACCACCGCCGCCGGTGCCTATTTCTTCCTGCATTCGCACCACTTGCCCCAAATAATGGTTTGCAGTTTTAATGCCTTTTTGCTTTGGCCATTTACGGATTAACCCAGCTATTTTGTGAATTCCTCTAACTCCAACAACAGGAACTGGCGCAAGCATTGCTCTGCAAGTATCTTTAATTCCGGATACAATTGCCTTTTCAAGCTCCAACTTTTCGGGAAAAGCAATTGGGTAATACATATGCCCTTTGGGAGCAAAAGCACCTTTTGCGAAACGCACTTTTTCCAATTCCTTTTCAGAAAGGGAAGTAACATTTTCCATTACCGGATCGCTTATTAAATAGCGATTGCCTTCTTTCCCATAAACCACCATATTGTGGGCGTTGAAATGAAAACGGTATTCATCCGGAAAATAAACCAAGTTATAAACTCCAACTTGTAAACCAACAGGGTTATTTTTCTCCAGATTTTCATCCAAGCGTGCTTTGGCATCTTTCGGGTTTCTGAATTTTTCGCGTTTCATCTTTACACCCGTGCGCTTGGCGAACTTCTTGAAAATATGTCCCGGCAAGGCGCGATAGGTAATTACGGGAGCGTGATTCACTTTCAGAAATGGAATATAGCAAAACAGCAAACCGCTGCCAATACCGAAAACCATGGGCTCGCTAATGCTGAAACCGTTGTGCTTCATCAAGTTTGAAACAACGCCATTTTCGCAATGTGCAGCTTGATGGTGGGTGAAATTTATTACGGTTTCTAGTTTCAAATTACTGGTTTCAGATTGTTGGATTGTTGGACTATTAAATGTTATTGACCTATCGACTTTAGTTCTTCAACTGAAATTTCAAAAACGTCAGCATATTTCTGAAGTGTTTTATTGCTTAATTTCTTAAAAACGGAAGGCTTAAAATGTCGTTTCACTTTCCACTGCCAAAAATTGACGTAGCTCGCCAAAATGCCAACATCCATTTTGTGGAGTTCCATAAAATATTCTATCGGGCTGGTTTTACCTGTAATTACACGAGTTTTCGCATCGGCAATTCGTTCGTTTATTTCTTCAATTGCATTATTTAGCGCTACGGTTTTTGGTTCCCAGCCACTGCTATTTTCCGTTGTATATTCTCCGTTCTCGTCAACTGCGTAACAGAGTTCGCGGAAATTTGCGGATTCCAGATTGCTTTTGTCCTGTGGCACTTCCTTTTTCTTCATAATCAGACCTCGTGGATTAAAAAATTCATGGTAGAAGATACAATTAATTTTTTAGCGAGAAATGTTTCGGTTTGCAAGCTACACATAGTAACTGCACCTGTATCAAACCTTGAAAGGAGTTTTGCTTTTGTAACAATAGTTTCGCCAACTTTTGGAAGCTCGAATATTTCAACTTTTTTGATAGCACTGATGTAGCCAACTAATTTATTGCCTTTTCCTTCCAAATCGTCCTTTTCAAAAAAGCTTTGTCCCACCACACCTGATGCGGCTTGGGCGGCATTTTCAATCAATCCAGTTTCAGAAAGTTTTCCATCTTTTAAAAAAACACAATCTTCCGAAATGTGAAATTGTGTTGAAAGCGAATCATCGTCAATTTCAAGTACCGAAGTAACCATTAGCATCGGGTCGCGATGCGGTAGAAAGTTGGAAATGTCGATATTTGAAATATCCAGCACTTTCATCTGTATAAAATATTTGATAAAGCGGAAAATGGAATGCCTAAATTATTCATCCTATATTGATTTATTATTGTTGGTGGGCATTTCATCCTCAATTGGCTAAAACTGTTTTCATTTCGCTGGAGGCAATTACTTTTCCGTTGCACTCCGTTTCAGCGGTTACCAAGGTAACACCCATAATATCGTGAAGAATATTTACGGTAGTTTTCAATTCGTTTCCAACAGAAGGAAGTTCAAAAATTTCTGCTTTTTTTATGGCTCCGATGTAGCCAATTGGAGGCTGTTCTTTTTTCAGAAAAAATTGGTATCCCGTGTAAAGGGCAACAGTTTGCGCCATATGCTCAATCAAACCTGGGGCAGTAAATTTATTGTTTTGTGTGAAAATATTTTCTTCGGAAATGGTTAAACCAGCAACCACTTTTTTATCCTCAAAATGAAGCAGTTTGTCCACCATAACGAACGGAAATTTCTGTGGAATCAATTTTCCGATGAAATCTTTGTCCGTTATTTTTTTGGTGAAAACATTCATTTACACAACAGTCAAATAAGCGTAGGAATACGCAAAGCGTGCGCTCTCGGGCACTTGTAGAAAAATTCTATCCCCTTTTTTAAGATTTCCGGAATGCACCAATTCTTCCAACATAAGATAAATGGAACCAGCACCCACATTCCCAACTTTTTGAAGGTTCAGAAACCATTTTTCCCACGGTAAATGCAGGCCTTGGTTTTCAATTTCGTTATAAAGATTTTCCTTAAAATAATAGGAAGAAATATGTGGCAAATAATAATCAATATCGTCTTCGGTGATGTTGTGCTTCTCCATTGCCAATTTCATACTCGCAACTCCTTTTTGAAGGATGTTTTCGCCCAGCAATTTCACGTCTTGCTTCATTGCAAAAAGTGATTTTTTTCCCCAAACATCTGCCGGGTATTCGCTCCATGGTTTTAGGCTGCCATCCTCAAGTTTATCGCCGCCGGCATACATACAGGTTTCAAGCTCGAAAGCATAACTGTAACCTTCCATCCATTCTATTTTAAGGGGTGTTTTTCCCTTTGGTTCGCTTTCCAAAAGAAAAGCGCCCGCTCCGTCAGAAAGCATCCAACGTAAAAATTCTTTATTAAAAGCAAGGATTGGGTTTTCTTCAATTTGCTGTAAATGTGCCACTTCGTCTTCAAAGATATCCGACTTCATCCAAGAGGAAGTGCGCTCAGAACCTGTGCAAACGGCATTTTTTACTTGCTCGGATTTTATGGCCATGTAGCCGTATTTTAAAGCGTTCATTCCGCTGCAACAGGCCCCGGAGGGAGAATTTATTTCTAAATTTCCATTCGCTAAAAAGCCGTGTACCATTGCGGCATGACTGGGTAAAATCTGGTCTGGGCTGGAGGTGCCGCAGGACAGCAATTCAATTTCGTTTTTATTGAAAGTATCATCGCACAATGCTTCCACAGCTTTTGCGGCAAGTTGTGCGTTGTTATGTGTTACATTTCCATCTTTATCGATAGCGTAATAACGTGTTTTTATTTGGTTGTTCCGAAGGATAATGCGGCGGGCCTTTGAGGTTTTTCCGTTGATGATTCCTAGCTTTTCCTCCATAGCCTCATTCTCCACAGGCTCATTGGGCAAAAACTTCGCAATCCTTGTAATATATACGTTCTTCATTAATCTTGCTTTAATGCAACTGATGAATAATAAGCTTTATCCCTTTGTATTTTACGGTACATTGGAACATAAGTGAGCAAAAATACAATAAATACAATTGGGGCTATAAGCCATATTGCAAATAACAAATAATATTTAAAATAAACGAGCCATTTCTTTCTTTCTTCACCATCTTTTTTTATTAAATGATTGGCCCATTTTGTGAAAACTACATTCCCGCGAATATCGGTCGCAATGAGCGATGGATCTACTTTTACAGCACCCACGGACAAAAGATTTTGTTGCAGGTTTGAATATTCATTTTGAAGCAATGCAGCTTTAATGGGAATCCCAAAACGGGATGCGCCTTTAATATCGTTATTGGAAACACCTGGTTTGGGGAAGATTCCGAGCATTTTCGTTTTCTTTCCGCCCATTAACCAATGTACGATTGTAATTACGCTGATGTGGTTCATATTTCTGTCAACCAATGCAATATTTCCCACCAGTTTTGCATTGTTGGCTGCCAATAATTTCTTCACTTTTTCCTGGGCCATGATCCACATATTACGGCTGGCGGAAACTGTTACAACTGGCGTATTGGCGAGCAAGATTTTTGCTTCTTCAGATTTTAAAAATGAATTGACAGGAATGGAAGGCGTTAAATACCAAGTAGTAAATCCTAATATTACCAAATCGTATTTTTTCTGAAGAATATCTGACGGAATCACTTCCAAGGGAGTTGGAATTTGAAGAAATGTTTCTGGAAAAGCGCCATAAAATTCTTCCTGTTTCCAGGGAAATGGAAATTTTTTCTTCGGAATAATTTTGCAGTATGAAATGTTCAATTTTTCATCTGAAATAGTGGATGAAATATTCTTCAGAATATCTAAGAGTTGCCCTGTTTGCGAATAATAGATTACTAAAACTTCCTTCATTTTTTAATCCTTTGTATCCCAAAAATCAAAATAGTTGAACCATTGCAACGGATATTTTTTTAGCATCCATTCTACGCTTTCGGTATATTTTTTTAGCAAGCCTTGTGCATCGCGGTTTTTCACCTCAACTTGGCGTGCGTATAAATGATAATGTGTGTTGGTTTCCTTCATTACATACACAAACAAAACCGGCACGTTCAGCCTACTTGCCAACCTAAATGGGCCGGCGGGAAAGTTTGCTTCTTTTCCCATCAAAGTTTCGGTCAATACTTTTTGACCTTTCATGTATCTGTCGCCCGTAAAACATACCAATTCGCCATTGCTGAGGGCATTGTTTATTTCAAAAATATGCGACATGTCATCTTTTACCAAAATAAATTTCACATTGGAACGCAGGGTTACTTTTTCCATGTACTCCTTAATATTTTCGTGTTCGGCGTCTGTGGTGACAAGGCTTATTTGGGAACGGGTATCAATTTCTTCGAAAAAAAATTCCGCTATTTCAAAATTGCCAACGTGAGCACTGATCATAATGCCGCCCTGCTGTTTATCCAGAAGATTGGTTATGTTTTCAACCCCGTCACATTCATAGGTAAATTGCTTTTTCTGGCCAGAGGAAATTGCGGCTTTGTCAATAATGGTTTTGCCGAAGGTGTAAAAGCTTTTATAAATACTGAAAAGACTTGTTACTGCTGAATATTTCAATCTTTTACGAAAGTAATAATAAATGGAGCGAGTGCTTTTTCCAGCGAAGAAAACATAATATAAGGCAACAAAATAAAGCAGTCCGTAAGCAGCCCGAACCCCTAATTTTCTGATAAAAAATATAAAGATTTTATACCCTAATACGGTTCCTTTGCTTTTACCTTCCCATTCACCTGCCATACATTAGTATTGTAATTTCAGGCTACTTTCTTTTCAATTAAATCGTAAAAATCTTGTAGTGTAATTACATTAACGAAATCTTCGCCTGTTAGTTTTACGCCAAAGTTGGCCTCAATGGCAACTACTAAATCTACAAAATCCAAGCTGTCCAGCTCTAAAGTTTCCTTTAGGTTGGCCCTTGGTTCAATGTCTTCGGTTTCCACCTCAAACTCATCTACCAAAAAGTAGTTTATCTTCTCAACTATAACTTCTTTATTCATTTTTAACGTGTGCACTTTTTAATAATTAAAGCGGAATTGGTTCCCCCAAACCCAAAAGAATTGGACAAAAATACATCAATTTTTCTGTTTAACGTTTTGTTAACAAGGTTTAATTTTGAAGCGGCCTCGTCTGGCGTTTCAAGATTTATGTTTGGCGCAATGAAGGAATGTTCCATCATCAGCATTGAATAAATTACTTCGCTTGCCCCCGCCATCCAGCACTCGTGGCCTGTCATCGATTTTGTGGAGCTCACGTACGGGCCATTTTTCCCGAAAACTTCAGTAATTGCGAGCGCTTCGTTTGCATCTCCAACCGGGGTTGAAGTTGCGTGGGCATTCACATAATCAACTTCCGTAGCTTTAATGTTTGCTTGCTCAAGTGCCATTTTCATTGCTCTTGCGGGACCGTCAACATTTGGAGTTGAAATATGGTCTCCGTTTGAAGAAAAACCATAACCAATAATCTCGCCAAGAATTGGCGCACCACGTTTTATGGCGCTTTCGTAGCTTTCAATAACTAAAGTTGCTGCACCGCCACTTGGCACCAAACCATCGCGATCCTTATCAAAGGGACGACAAGCTTTGGTAGGATCTGCTTGCGTTGAAAATACGCCGAGCCCATCAAAACTGCCCATTGCAAGTTCATTGATTTCCTGTGCTCCACCAGAAATGATACAATCCTGCAAGCCGTTTTTTATAAGAAAATAGGCCATCCCAATGGAATGTGAACCACTGGCACAGGCAGCACTGATTGTAAAATTGATTCCCCTTAATTTAAAAATAGTGGAAAGATTCATTGTAACTGAAGAATTCATCGCCTTAAAAATAGCGCCCGAACCCACGAGGGTTGTGTCTTTCTTTTCGCGAATTTTATCCACAGATTCTATTACCGATTTCGCGGTACTGTCATTCCCGTAGAGAATTCCCACTTCATTTTCATTCAAAAATTGCTGGTCAATTTTAGCATTTTTTAAAGCTTCAATGGTTGCGGCATAGGCAAATGCGCCTTCTTCGCCCAAACTTATTCGTTCTCTTCTGGAAAGCAATTCTTTCAAATTTGGTTCTTCCACCCAGCCCGTCAAGCTGGAGCGGTAGCCGAATTCCTTGCGTTTTTCGTCAGAAATTATTCCAGATTTTCCGTTGTATAAAGATTCCTTTACTTCCTGCAGGTTTTTGCCTATGCAGGAATAGATGCCCATTCCGGTTATAACTACTCTTCTCACGTCTCCTTCGTTTTAGGAATAAATTCCTCCATTAATATTAATTACTTCTCCGGTAATATAGGATGCCTTTGAAGAAGCTAAGAAGCTAACTACGTGCGCAACTTCCTCGGCTTCCCCAAAACGGTTGGCGGGTATCATTTTTTTGAGTTCATTTTCGTTGAGTTCGGCAGTCATATCACTTTTAATAAACCCAGGAGCTACTGCGTTTACGGTTATATTTCGTTTTGCAACTTCCTGCGCCAATGCTTTTGTGGCACCAATAACCGCTGCTTTTGCTGCGGAATAATTTACCTGCCCCGGAGTTCCTTTTAAACCTGAAACTGAAACCATATTGATAATCCTTCCATATTTATTTACAAGCATTTTTTGGATCAATGCATTGGTAACATTGTAAAATCCGTTCAAACTAGTATTGATAACACTGTGCCAATCTTCGGGTTTCATCCACATAAACATACCGTCTTTGGTGATACCCGCGTTGTTTACAATCACTTCAATGATAGCGTCTTTATTGGTTTCGTGCCATACGTCAAATGCCTTATTAACAGAATCTGCATCGGTAACATCAAATTGGATTATTTCACCTTTTCGGCCCAATGCTTCAACTTCTTTTAATGTTTGTTTGGCGGCTTCTTTATTTCCGTTATAATTGATAAGGAGATTGTAATCCAAATCTTTCGCCAATTGAATACAGACTGCACGACCAATACCGCGCGATCCGCCAGTGATTAATGCATATTTATTTTTTACTTTTTTTTCTTCCATAAATTTTCAAGCAAGTTTTTTACTGCCAATTGTTACTGCTAACTGAACACTTTTTATTTCGAAGTATCCACAAAAGCCTCGGCATTTTGATGCCATTTGCCAAGTACTTGTCCCTTTTCATCAATAAAACCCCATTGTTTATTTTTCTTTACGCGGGCAAGACCGTCAATAAAACCTTTATCTGATCCACTTTGCAAAAAGCCAAACATTCCAATAGAAATATCATACTCCATTGGAATCACGAGTTTTCCAGATTTGTCAATAAAGCCCCACAGTTTTTTCTCTTTTACGGGAGCTAAACCATTATCAGAAAAAATTTCAGCATCTGCGTATCCATTATTGCCTAATTTTTCACCTTTCTCATTAATATAACTCCAAACTTTTCCTTCGTTTACAGGTGCAAACCCTGCATTAAAAGCACGGGCTTTATCATAAGCTGGTTGGATAACCCACTCACCTTTACCGTTAATGAAACCCATTTTTTTATTGCTTCGGGCATAGGTTAATTGAGAATCATTTGTGAAATCCCAAATTTTATCTACGCCGTTAATTGGAGTAAAAGTTCCATTAATCAACACACCAAAGCTTTCCCCTTTTCTGGCCCAAATTCCGTTTTTGCTGAAATCGCCAATCTCGTTATATTCTGCCGGCACAACAACTTCGCCTTTTGTGTTCATCAATCCCCAAGTTTCACCACTTTTGAATTTTGCATGACCGTTGTTGAAACCTTTTATTTCATCATATTTTGGCTCTAAAATTGTTTTCCCGTTAGTGTCTATCAAACCTATTTTCTCACCACTTCTTAATATAGCCACGCCGTTGTCAAAATCATAATATTTCTCGCTAGCTGGTGTATTTAAAGTTTCGCCTTTAGCATTTATATATTTCCATTGGTCATTTTGAAATACTAGCGCATACCCAGAATTGAAGGCTTTTACCCTTTCATATTCAGGCTGGATTACCCATTCGCCCGAAGTATTTATAAAACCCCATTTTTTGTCTTTCATGGCTGCGGCCATCTTGCCGGAAAAACTATCTGCTTTTTCAAATTGTGGCTGAATAACGTATTCCCCAGATTTGTTGATGTATCCAAAAAGATCATTGTCGCGAACCAAAGCCAGTTCCTGTGCGGAAACAGCGGTTATTCCCAATAAGAGAATTAATACGGAAGAAAAAATTGCTTTCATAATTATATTATTTTAAGTTAGTTGAAGTTAAAATAAACAATTTAAAGATAAAATCCGAAGTTATTTTGAGCAATCCATCAAAAATTCCTTCACGCTATTTACAAAAGGATACATCACAACATCTTCTTTAAAAACTGGGACAATAGCGCGGATTTCATCATACATTTTTTTGGTTTCGGATGAAACGCTATCCTGCACATTTAAATATTCAATGGCTTGAACTATGGTTATTAGTTCAATCGCGACCACTTCAAAAGCATTTTCTATCACTTTTTTTGTAATAAGCGCGGCGTTTGTGCCCATACTCACAATGTCCTGATTGTCGTTGTTGTTCGGAATGCTGTGCACATACATTGGGTTGCTGAGCATTTGGCTTTCGGCTGTGGTTGAAGTGGCGGTAAACTGTACGCCCTGCATTCCAAAGTTAAGCCCAAGTTTTCCCAAATTTACGAACGGGGGCAAAATGTCGTTCAATTTTGAATTTAGCAAATAATTCAATTGTCGTTCCGAAAGCATCGTCATTTTCGCAACTACTATTTTCAATTTGTCCATTTCCAGGGAAACATAATCGCCGTGAAAATTTCCGCCGTGATATACATTTCTATTTTCAACATCCACAATCGGGTTGTCGTTTGCTGAATTTACTTCTTCAATCAATATTTTTTCAACATTATTCAACGTGTCCAAAACAGGACCCAAAATTTGTGGCACACAGCGCAGCGAATAATATTCCTGCACTTTTTCATCAAAAACAACCACATCTTTAGCGCCATTATATAAGTGATGTTCCCTTTTTCTTGTCAGGTTACTATCATTTAAATGGGCGCGCATCATTTCAGCAATTTTGCGCTGGCCTTCGTGCTTTTTGGTTTGGTTCAATTCAAAGGAAAGATGGTCGTCATAGGCCATCACAATTTCATTGATGGCGGAAGATGCCTTGATCATCCAATCCATAATTCGTCGCGTGTAAAGCACGTTTACAACGCCAATTCCCGTCATTACTGAGGTTCCGTTCATAAGCGCCAAACCTTCGCGAAGCTCAACTTTTATGGGCTGCAGGTTTTCAATTTTGAAAACTTCATCCGTATTTTTTCGTTCTCCTTTGTAAAAAACTTCGCCTTCGCCTATCAACACCAAAGCCAAATGGGCAAGTTGCACCAAATCGCCACTGGCGCCCACGCCGCCGTGTTCGTAAATAAGCGGGATGATATTTTTATTCAACAATTCACTCATCAATTTAATGACCGATGGATGAACGCCGCTATTTCCAAGACTTAAGGTGTTTAATCGGGCAAGCATCGCAGCACGAACATATTGCGCCGGAATTGGATTTCCAGTGCCCGAAGAATGGCTGCGAATAAGATTATATTGAAGCTGGATGCGCTCGTCATCCTTTATTTTGTACTGGGCCATCGGGCCAAAACCCGTGTTGACACCGTAAATAGTTTTGTTTTCAGAAAATTCTTTCAGAAAATCGAAACTATTTTGAACTCTTTCTATTATATCTTTGTGAAGTTGGACAGTATCGTTTTTGAAGATTATTTGATCAAAATCGGCTATTTCCAGTTTACCTTGTAATGTTGGCATTTATTGTTGAATCAATGGTTTGATTAATTTTTGAGTGCAAGTTTTATTCGTTACTTTAGAATGCAAATTTAGAATTTTTTAACAATCTATTTATTAATAATATGAATGATATTGCGGTTGATGTGTTAATTATTGGTGCTGGACCTTCTGGCTGTGTGGCTTCTGCCTATTTAAAGAACAACGGAATAAGTTGTAAAGTAGTGGAAAAAAGTAAGTTTCCGCGCTTTGTAATTGGCGAAAGTCTTTTGCCACGCTGTATGGACCATTTTGAGGAAGCGGGACTTTTGGATTGCTTGATGGAACAGAATTATGAAATAAAGGCAGGCGCCCGATTTTTGAAGGATGGCATTGTTTGTAATTTCGATTTTGGAAAAAAACACACGCCGGGCTGGGATTATACCTGGCAAGTTCCACGTGCAGATTTTGACAATACCCTTGCCAAAGAAATTGTGAAAAAAGGCGTTGATGTTTCCTTTGGGCACGAAGTTATGGCTGTTGAATTTGATAACCCCTTCGGCTCCGCTCAGGGTGCGGGTAATTCCACGACAACCGTAAAAGATGAAGAAGGTAATGAGTATAAAATAAATGCGAAGTTCATCATAGACAGTAGCGGCTACGGAAGGGTTTTGCCACGTTTGTTGGATTTGGAAAAACCTTCTACCCTCAACCCAAATTCTGCTATTTATACCCACGTCAAAGAAACCGACCGCCCCGAAGGTGTGGAAGGAACCCTTATTACCTTTGATGTGGTGATGGATGAAGTTTGGCTTTGGGTGATTCCTTTTTCAAACGGAAATACGAGTATTGGATTTGTTGGACCAACGGAGTTTATTGAATCTTTTGAAGGTACCAACGCCGAAAGATTGCGTGAAATGCTGAAAATATCAGACTATTATTATGACAGATTGAAAGATCTAGACTTCCTATTTGAGCCGCATATTATTAAAAATTATTCAAAAGCCGTGAAGCAGTTGTACGGAAAAGGCTATGCCCTTACGGGAAATAGTGCCGAATTCCTGGATCCCGTTTTTTCTTCTGGTGTCACCTTCGCCACAGAATCTGGGCTGAAAGCAGCCAAGTTAATTGCCAAAGAATTAAATGGGGAAAAGGTTGATTGGGAAGAAGATTACACAGAATATATTATGAGGGGCGTAAATGTTTTCAGAACTTATGTTACGGAATGGTACACGGGCAATCTGCAGAAAATATTTTTCCACCGTCCTGAAAACCCAGTTATAAAAGAACAGATTTGTGCTGTGCTAGCAGGGTATGTTTGGGATGAAACCAATCCTTTTGTAAAAAACCACAACCGCCTTGTAAAGACGGTTGCGAAGGTTATTGATATGGAAAATGAAAAGGTGAGCTAGCTCTTGTTATTTTGCTTTTTTCTGAATATTTGCGGCAACTTCTTTTGCCAATTTTGCATAGGCTTCAGAAATTCTATAACCAGAATCGTAATCCATGCCGAAAGTACCGTTGCCTTCTACTTTAGTATAATCTGCTGAGAAAATAACATTCGTAGGATCGCCGGTTTTGTAAACCGAAATAGTAGCCTCAATTTTTGAATTTTGGCGAACCACCCCCACGTTGTATCCTGCATACATCATTGTGGTGTGCACTTTCATTGTGTATTCTGCACCAATGTCTGTTCCTACTTTTATTTCACCGTCATCAAAACGCTTGTTGAATGATTCAATAAATTTAGGCTCATAGCGATTTGGACGATCTGCAAACCAAGATTCTTTGAAATTTTCACCCTTTCCTTCTTCTTTCTCGTCTCTCTTTGCCATTTTATCTTCCAAAAACTCATCCTCAGATTTGTACTTTGGTATGGAAAGGTTTGAATAATCAAACTCAAGATTGTAAGCAGTTATTCCCTTTAAATTTTTAAAATCACCTTGAGTTACTTTTACTTTTTGTGAAAACATCACAGTTGTGCAAAACAGCACGGCAATTAGCATTAATTGTTTTTTCATAATTGTTTTAATTTAGGTTTTTACGTATTGCAAACATATTAAAATATTTTTTTAAGTGGGAAAATAAAAAATCCCAACCTTTTTTGAAGATCGGAAATAAACGGAATGGGGAACGGCTGGGGCTGCAAAGTTTTGATTCTGTGGATGCTGTTGATGCTATGGATGCTGTTGATTCTATTGATTCTATTGATTCTATAGATGTGTTGTTTCTATTGATGCTATGGATACTGTGAGTCTATTCAATCACAATAGTATCCACTTAGCATCCATTTAGTATCAACTTAGAATCCTAGTATCCACTTAGCATCCACTTAAAATTGCGAAATAAAAAAAGTCCCAATCTTAGAAAGATTGAGACTTTTGTTGGCCCACTAGGGCTCGAACCTAGACTCTTCTGTACCAAAAACAGACGTGTTGCCAGTTACACCATGGGCCAATTCCAAAAAAACTTGGGCTTTCGCCCACCGAAGCTAAAAATATTTTTTCGCCTAGGAGGTGCAAATTTAATACAAACTTTGGCTTGCACAAATATTTTAATGAAAAAATACTGTTTGTGTTTTGCAAACCTTCATCCTCCAAAAAATATCGCTCCATATTGCACGTTACCTCAATTAGATACTTGGGGCTATCTATATTATTAGTAAATTCGTATCTTCAAAATTTTACGCGCTTATGGGTTCTTTCAACTTTACAAAATGGAACAAAATTACCGGGTGGATTGTCTTTGCAATTGCACTCACAACTTACTGGCTTACAGTAGAACCAACCGCGAGTTTTTGGGATGCTGGCGAATACATAACTACCGCCAGTAATCTGGAAGTTGGCCACCCACCGGGAGCGCCTCTTTACCAATTGCTCGGTGCATTTTTCTCAATTTTTGCTCCTGATGCTTCGCAGATAGCACTCACCATTAACTTAATGTCAGTTTTTTCAAGTGCTTTTACCATTCTATTTCTTTTTTGGTCCCTTTCCATTTTATTGACAAACATTGTTTCAAAGCACCAAGAAATTGGAAAAACAAATTACATAGCCATTATTGGCAGCGCAGCTGTTGGCGCGCTTGCATTTGCTTTCACCGATAGTTTTTGGTACAACGCCGTGGAAGCGGAAGTGTATGCAAGCGGTTCTTTTTTAATGTCGGTATTGTTTTATAGTGCGCTTCGTTGGGAGCGAGAAATGCTTCTTCCAAGGGGAAATCGTTGGGCCATTCTCATTGCATTTATCATTGGGCTTTCGTTTGGGGTTCACTTTATGGCGCTGTTAACCATTCCCGCCATTGGGTTTTTGTATTTCTTCAAACATTACAAAACCATTACTGTGAAGAATTTTATAGTGGCAAATATTGTAACCGTTGCCATTCTTCTTTTCATCTTCAAACTTTTATTGCCGATGACAATGAAGTTTTTTAGCGGATCCGAATTATTTTTCGTGAACAGCATGGGGCTTCCCTTCAACTCGGGAACCATTTTTGCCGCGCTACTTTTCATCGTTCTTTTTATATATGGCTTACGTTTTACAAGTAAAAAAGGGTATGCGCAATTAAACACAATGCTGCTTTGTGTGCTATTTATTTTTATTGGATTTTCAAGCTGGCTGATGCTTCCCATTCGTGCAAATGCCGGAACGGTAATAAATGAAAACAACCCGAATAATGCCCGCGAACTTTTGGCTTATTACAACAGAGAGCAATACCCAGAAACACATTTGTTTTACGGGCCCCTTTTCACTGAAACCTATGTGGGGCTTGATGAAGACAATCCGTATAAAGACGACAAACCAAAATACGAAAAAGACAAAACCACGGGCAAATACATAATTGTAAACAACTTCAAAAACGCTAGCCAAAATACCGAAGATTCACAGAAAGCTTTTATGCCAAGAATGTGGAGCACAGAACATAATTCCAATTATATGGAATTTACGGGCGGCCTTGATTTTTCAATTAAAAGTGAATATTTAAGTGAACCTAGACTTGTTGATGAAGTAAATAAATTTAAACAGGCCTATAACCAAAGTCTGGTTGACAAAACTGATTACGATAAATTTCTAAAAAATTTCGGGCAATATCTCGACATTCAAAAACCTTCCTTTTTTCAGAATATGAAATTTATGTTCGAGTACCAGTTTGGCTATATGTACTGGCGCTATTTTATGTGGAATTTCACGGGAAGGCAGGACGATGTGCAAGGTCAATACACAGATTTACACGGAAACTGGCTCAGCGGCATCAAGTTTATTGATGAGCTTCGGTTGGGAAATCAAGATATGCTTGCCAGTGATATGGCAAATAACAAAGCGCGGAACACTTATTTTTTCCTTCCGTTGATTTTAGGGGTTATTGGGTTGGTCTTTCACTTTAAAAACGATCAAAAAAGTTTTTGGGTACTCTTGGTATTCTTTCTATTCACTGGGCTTGCGTTAAAAATATACCTCAACGAAAGACCGTTTGAACCCCGTGAGCGCGACTATGCATTGGTTGGAAGTTTTTATGTTTTTGCCATGTGGATCGGGTATGGCGTGTATGCCCTTTTTGATCTTTTGAAGAATTATTTAAAACCAAAAATTGCACTTCCCATTGTTATTATTGCCACTACTTTGGCAGCACCCGTTTTGCTGGCAACCCAAAATTGGGACGACCACGACCGCAGCAACCGCTACACCGCACAATCCATGGGAAAAATGTATTTAGATTCGTGTGATAAAAATGCCATCCTTTTCACCATTGGAGATAACGATACCTTCGCGCTGTGGTATGCACAGAATGTTGAAGGCTACCGGCAAGATGTTCGTATTGTGAACACCAGCCTGTTCCAGACAGATTGGTATATTGACGATATGAAAAAGAAAGCCTTCACCAGCGACCCGATTCCTTCACAATTGACGCACGATAAATACCGTTGGGGAACGCGCGACTTTTTGATTTTCCAACAAACCACACAAGACACCATCGATATTAAAACTTGGATGAATTTTGTGGCCAATGACAGTCCCGCAACACAAATGGAATTGCCTAGCGGACAACAGGTGAATACCTTCCCTTCAAAAATAATCCGCATTCCGGTTGATAAGGAAGCTGTGCTTCGCAACGGAATTGTGGATCCAAAAGATGCCGATAAAATCGTTCCGTACATAGACATCAATCTTAAAGGAGATATTATTTATAAAAACCGAATGATGATGCTGGATATTATTGCCAACAACAATTGGGAGCGCCCAATATATTTCAGTGGCGGCAGTTTTGGCGATGACGATTATTTGTGGATGAAAGATTATTTGCAATTGGATGGTGTTGTTTATAAGCTTGTTCCTATAAAAACCGCAATCGACAAAAGAAGTCCTTTTGATATGGGTCGAATTGACGCCGATAAAATGTACGATATCGTTATGGCTTGGGATTGGGGCAACAGCGGAAGCCCCGATATTTACCACGACACCGAAACTCGTAGAAATGGAATTACCTACCGCAGCAACCTTGCCCGTCTTGCCGAAACTTTAATAAACAACAACGAAAAAGGCAAAGCCGAAAAAGTGCTTGATCTTGCAATGGAAAAAATGCCGATAGATTATTTTGAGTATTATTCCCTCTTGGAGCCTTTTGTTATTGGTTATTATGAACTCGACAAACACGAAAAAGCGCGACAAGTTTACGAAGATGTGTCAAAAAAATATCAAGAGCACTTAGCTTATTACAATAGTCTTAAATTCAACAAACAGCGCGGTATTGCAGAAGAAATAATTAGCGACATGGAACGCTACCGAAGCTTGGTGCAGCTTGTGGTTGTTTATGACGATGAAGCCTACGGCCGTGCCGAAGCAAAAGAGTTCAATGAATATTTAAAATTGTTCCGTCATTTCTATTCGCCGGATGAAGCGATGGATTTGGATAAAGACGTTCAAATAGATTCAACGGTGGAAATTCCCTTAGATTCAAATCTACTGAAAAAAATGGATGAAGAGCCCCTTCAACAGATTGATGAAGAAGTTCCCGTAAACCAATAAAATTGAAATTCAATTTAGTAAAGATGCCCAGATTCATTCAGCGGTTATACCCTGAGCGAGTTTGGGCTTTTTCACGAAAAGAAGATGCCATTTATCTAACATTTGATGACGGCCCCATTCCGGAAGTAACGCCTTGGGTTTTGGACGAGTTGAAAAAATACAATGCAAAAGCTACCTTTTTCTGCATAGGCGAAAACATTAAAAAACATCCCGAAATTTTTAGGAGAATTCTTGCCGAAGGGCATTCCGTAGGCAACCACACTTTCAATCATTTGAATGGGTGGCAAACCAAAGCTTCAGAATATGTGGAGAATGTGGAAAAAGCTGGAAGGCAGATGATGGAGGACGGAAGTCAGATGACGGAAGAGGGGAGCCGAATGATTGACAATTCAAAAATCGTTAATCATCAATCGTTGATCGTTAATCTTTTCCGTCCGCCGTATGGCAAGATCACTTCCAAGCAGAGCAACATCCTTCAGAAAAAAGGTTTTGAAATTGTAATGTGGGATATTTTAAGTTACGATTTTGACACAACTATTTCCGAAGAAAAATGCCTTCAAAATGTATTGAAAAACATAAAGCCCGGAAACGTGGTTGTATTTCACGATAGCTTAAAGGCAGAAAAAAACCTTCGGTATGTTTTGCCGAAGGTTTTGGAAATAATTTGCGATATAAATTTATCTTGTAAAGCAATTTAAATACTTATTTAATACTCAGGTTTTCGGAAAATACTACCAACGTATCATTCCCTGAACCAGTAAGTCTTGCCACGTATACTTCTATATATTCATTTTCATTCATAGAGACCGCCACATTCATGGCAATATTTTGTATCTGGGCATCACTTGCGATATAAATTATTGCATTTGACTCAGTAATGACCGTTCCGTTTTTTGCAATTACAAATGCATAAAAATTGCCTACAGCGTTTGTGACCCGGACAGATAAAGAGCCCGTAATTTGAAAAGTACGTGTTTTATTCCCAACGTATTGCAATCGGTTTCCTCCGGTAGCAGTAAATCGAAATAAATTAGTGGCATTAAAAGTCCCATCGCCTTGAATTTTTACAGGAGTTCCGTTTGAAATTGTCTGGACAAAACCTGTTGTTAAATCTCCGTTGAAATAAAAATTAGAAGTAGCTTCATTGTTAGATTCCCTAGGAATCCCTGGGCAATTTACAGACCAAGCATTTGTAAAATTATAACCATTGTAAGAACCTGTTGTATATCTCTTTATATACCCACCGGGTGCTGTGGTTGTTCCTGAAAAGACTGTGCTAAATAAAACACCATCGCCAACTGATGGGTTTGAACTAACATCAATGGCAACGTCTGCTGCATCAACATTGCTGAATCCACTCACTTTTTCAATCAACTCAAATGTACCTGTAAAGGTTTCAAAGATTCCATTATTTGTTGCGAACCAAGCTTGATTACTTAAAAGTAGTTTTCCAATATTGGTATAAATTATACCCGTAGTATTACCAACAAATTGAACTATATTTCCAAAATAAAGACTCACATTTGAAATTGTGCCCACACTGGCGAAATTTGCCACAACAGTGTTTTGGATTAATAAAGATGTTCCACCAGTTATATTAAAGGCGCTCCCACCGCCCGTTAGTGTAACATTACGAATACCACCGCCGGTTGCTCCCTGAAATACAGGGCCAGTAGCTCTAAAAAGGATATCCTCGTTTGCATCAAGGCCGGAAATATATGCATTATTTAAATCTATGGGGGCAGCAAGTGCTATTAATCCGTTTATTTCGTAGTAAGTATTAGAAGTAAGCATATACTTAGCTCCGCCTCCAGCCGCAAGTTCAGGCTCTAAATCAGTGACAGATTTTACAAGCTTATAATTGTTTCTTTGATTGGTGGCTGAATTTATTTTAACCCACGAAGTGGAAGTAAGGTCATAATAATAAAATGATTTAAGATCTGTATCATAAACCAAAAGACTATTCGCAGGTGTAGTAATTGCTGTGCGCTGTGCCGTTGTCATTCTTGGTGCCAAAAACCCTTTTTCAGTAGAGGTTATATCCAACATTGACGAGGCATTGGGATTGGTATTTCCAATACCCACTTGGGCTTGCGAGATAGTTGTAAAAAATAAGATAAATAAAAATAGTACTCTTGTGAAACCACAAGAACTCGTGTAGAAAAATTTCATAGCAGTTTGGGGATTAAGTAAAGTTTTTCGGACAAACATAGTGAATTTTGTCAGATAAATCTTTCCTTTCGTTGAATATGCTATAAAATTAACTTTTGTAAGGAATTGGAAATAAAATACTTCTCCTATTTGCTAATTACAATTAGGTATTTAAAAAGCGAAAATGGGTTTAGAAAGATTTAAACGTATTCATTTACAAGACCAATGAGTGTGTTGGCATCCTGTTCTCCGCTTTGGCGCCATTTCATTTCGCCATTTTTGTAGATCATTAACGTTGGAAGTCCTTTTACCCGAAGCGCGTCGGCAAGTTCTTTGTTTTTATCAACGTCTATTTTTATTACGCGAGCTTTATCGCCAAGTGCGGCGGCAACATCGCGAAGTACGGGGTGCATCTCTTTGCAGGCTTCATCCCATTCCGCATAAAAGTCCAACAATACGGGAATGCGGGTTTCAATTAATTCTCCAAACTTTGACATCTATCTATAGTGTTACTTGAACAATTGTAATACAAATATAACATTTCCCGAATATTATACGGTATTCTGTCTTTTTTTAAGTTGGATAACGGAAATTTCTGGCCAGATACCAACGCGCCCCGGATAGCCCAAAAATCCGAAGCCACGGTTCACATTTATATATCTTCCAAATTCCTCATAAATACCGGCCCAATTTTTATATCTGTATTTTATTGGGCTCCATTTTATGATGCCCGCAATTTCAATCCCAAACTGCATTCCGTGGGTATGCCCACTCAATGTTAAATGAAAATGGCGCGGGTCTTCTTTTACCTTTGCCTGCCAATGTGATGGGTCGTGGCTCATCAGGATTTTGAAATCGGTATCTGAAATTCCCACACAAGCTTTATCCAAATCGCCTGCTTGCTTAAACCCGTTTTCGCCCCAGTTTTCTACCCCCACCAAAGCTATTCGCTGGCCGTTCTTTTCAAAAAACCGGTTTTCATTCAGCAACAAATCCCAACCCATTTCCTTTTGAATTGTTTTCAATTTCTGAAGATTTTCAGCTTTATGTGTGGCACTTTCCCAATTTACATAATCGCCATAATCGTGATTTCCCAAAATAGAATAAACACCCTGAGGTGCATTCAAAGTTGAAAAAAGCTGTTTCCAATCATCCATTTCCTCGGCAACGTTGTTAACCAAATCGCCCGTAAAAAGAATAACGTCACTTTGCTGTTCGTTTATAAGATTTACGGCATATTCCACTTTATTATGGTTATCGAAGCTTCCGCTGTGAACATCGCTAATCTGCGTTAAAGTGAACCCGTCAAATTCATCCGGCAGATCATCAAACTCCAACGCATATTTTAGCACTTTATAATTGTATTTGCCTTGAACCATTCCGTAAATAAGCGAAGCAAAAGGAATTGCAGCAATGCCCAAAGCGATGGTGCTCACAAATTTTCGGCGCGAAGCCATAAAATTTGTTTCCTCGCTTCCCGAAACTTTCATAAATATTCCCACAAAAAAACGAGTAATGTCTTCCCCGAACATAAAAAGGATCACGATTAATTTTGGGATAAATACAGCGAGAAAAATTCCGAAGAAATACATCTTTGGCGGCTGCATCATTTTTGAAGAACCAAAAAAAGAAAGTTCATAAATCAATCCGGCCAAAACAGCCAGCGAAATGACAACATACAATCCGTGCAACCACGGACTTTTTGTGAGTGTTTTTACAGCCTGAAAGGCATAAATATCAACAAGAATGTAAATGACAATAAAAATGAACCAACGCATAGAGTAGAAAGAATTTTTAAAGGTAGCAAGTTTCAAAAAATTGAAATGTTCCTTCACTTTATTTTAACGGTTTTAGTATCTTTTCAAAATATTTTTTTGAAATGCGAAAAACACTTCCTCTATTCTTTTTTCTTTTTTCCCTTTTCTGTTTTTCACAGGAAAATGCTTCTCCTAAAAAATTGACTTCTTTTGTTAATCCCTTTATCGGTACGGGCGGCCACGGACACACCTATCCCGGCGCAACAATGCCCTTTGGGATGATGCAATTGAGCCCAGACACACGTTTGGAGGGTTGGGACGGCTGCAGTGGGTATCATTACAGCGACGAATATATCTACGGATTTTCACACACGCATTTAAGCGGAACGGGCATAAGCGATTATGGCGATGTGCTTTTGATGCCAACGAATACAGTGAATTTTAATAATGGCGCCGATGGAAGTTCAGGTTATCGCGCACATTTTTCACACGAAAATGAAACTGCTTCACCCGGTTATTACAAAGTTCTTTTGGATGAAACCAATATTGAAGTAGAATTGACTGTTTCAAAACGAAGCGGAATCCATCATTATATTTTTCCGAAAGATTCAAAACAGATTGTAATTCTTGATCTCGAACACCGCGACAAAGTATTGAGTTCGGCAATAAACGTGATTTCCCAAACAGAAATTTCCGGCCATCGCCATTCCGACGCGTGGGCAAAAGTCCAGCGACTCTTCTTCAATATTGAATTTTCCCGACCCTATAAAAACGCAACTTTTTTAAATGATAAAACCGATGGCGAAACAGTAAAAGTGGCTTTTGAATTTGATTCTTCCGAAGTGAATGAATTGGATATTAAAGTAGCAATCTCAGCCGTTGATGAAGCTGGTGCAAAGAAAAATCGCGATGCCGAAATTGGCAACAAAACTTTTCAGCAAATAAAAACCGATGCCGAAAATGATTGGGAAAAACAGCTTCGCAAAATCGAAATCAAAACCGAAAACCAAAACGAGAAAACCATATTTTATACTTCTCTTTACCACACGATGCTTGCCCCAAACCTTTACCAAGACGTTGATGGGCGTTACCGCGGAATGGATTTGGAGATTCACAAAAGCAACGATTTTGAAAACTACACCGTTTTTTCCCTTTGGGATACGTATCGTGCTGCGCATCCGCTTTACACCATTATTGAAAAAGAACGAACATCACATTTTATAAATTCGCTTTTGGCAAAATATGACGAAGGCGGAATTCTCCCCATTTGGCCATTGGCTGGCAATTACACTTGGTGTATGGTTGGCTATCACGCCGTGCCGGTTATTGCCGACGCATACTTAAAAGGCATTCGCGGTTTTGACTCGGAAAAAGCTTTGAAAGCAATGAAACACAGTGCGATGCAAGATAAATTAGGGCTTAAAAGTTATAAGGAATTCGGATTTATTCCCGTGGAAGAAGAAAGCGAATCGGTTTCAAAAACGCTGGAATATGCGTATGATGATTGGACGATTGCACAAATGGCGAAAGCGATGGGAAAAATAGACGATTATAATTATTTTTCCGAAAGAGCGCAGAATTACAAAAACGTTTTCGATCCCGAAACAAAGTTTATGCGCGGCCGTTTCAGAAATACGTGGTTTGCTCCTTTTGATCCGTATGAAGTGAATTTCAATTACACCGAAGCGAATTCGTGGCAATACAGTTTTTACGCGCCGCAGGATATTTCAGGCTTGATAAATTTAATGGGTGGAAAAGCTGAATTTGAAAATCAGCTCGACAAACTTTTCACCGCAAAACAAGAAACTTCGGGACGTGAACAGGCCGATATTACTGGGCTGATTGGCCAATATGCACACGGAAACGAGCCGAGCCACCACATGGCCTATCTCTATAATTTCGTAAACAAACCTGCAAAAACGCAGGAAAAAGTCCACCAAATTTTAAATGAAATGTACCAAAACGCCCCCGACGGAATTTCAGGAAACGAGGATTGCGGCCAGATGAGCGCGTGGTACGTTTTCAGTGCGATGGGATTTTATCCAGTGACGCCCTCGAGCAATCAATATATTATCGGGACGCCTTTGTTTGAAAGGGCTACAATTAATTTAGAGTCCCGAGAAAAGTCGGGAGGAAAAAAGTTTGAAATTTCCGCTGAAAATCTTTCGGATACAAATAAATACATCGCTTCGGCAACATTGAACGGAAAATCGTTGAACAGAAGTTTTATTGAACATTCTGAAATAATAAACGGCGGAAAATTGGTTTTCAGAATGACTGATAAACCTTCCCCTTGGGCAACAAAAGATGACGAAATTCCAAAAACGGAAATCAAAGAAAATTTAATTATTCCCGCACCATTTATTGCAAAGGGCGATGTGGCTTTTAAAAATGAAACGGAAATTTCGCTCGCAGTTGCCTCACAGAAAACACAGATTTTTTATTCTCTAAACGATTCGGAATTTAAAAAATACGATCAACCTTTTTCTATTTTCGAAGAAACTTTACTGAAAACATATTCGGAAAAAGACAAATCAAAAAGCGAAATTCTTTCCACCCATTTTTATAAAATAGACCCAAACCTCAGCATAAAACTTGAAACAGAATATGCAAACCAATACAATGGCGGCGGCAACGATGCCTTAATTGACGGCGTTCACGGCGCAATCGATTTTAGAACCGGCGCTTGGCAGGGGTATCACGATACAGATTTAAAAGCCACGGTTAATTTGGGCTCTTCAAAAGAAGTGAAAACGGTTTCAGTGAATTTTATGCAGGACCAACGCAGTTGGATATTTTATCCCACGGAAATTTCCTGTGCAGTTTCGGAAAATGGAAAAGATTTTATTGAACTGCCTCTTCAAAAAATAGAAGCCGAAAAACCTTCGGAAGAAGCAGGTATCAAAACCATTCAATTCGAAATAAATAAAAAGGTGCAATTCATAAAAATCATTGCAAAAAACTTCGGTGCACTTCCAAAAGAACATTTGGGTTACGGTGGAAAGGCGTGGCTTTTTGTGGATGAAATTGAAATTGAAAATTGAAACACGACTAAAGGGAAACACGAATCACGACTAAATTGAAATAATCAAAATGTTCAGAAAAATAATTTACGCGCTAGCAATTTTCAGCTGCATAAATACATTGGCACAAACCAAAGATTTCACCCAATTCGTGAATCCATTTATTGGCACGGACAGAATGGGGCATACATTTCCAGGCGCCACAACTCCGTTTGGGATGGTGCAATTGAGTCCGCAGACGAATTTACAAACAATGCATAAACCTGATGGAAGTTATAATACCAAAACTTATGAATATTGTGCCGGTTATCAATATGCAGATTCCACGATTATCGGGTTTGCGCACACCAATTTCAGCGGAACGGGACATTCAGATTTGGGAGATTTTTTAGTGATGCCAACCGTTGGAAAATTGGTTTTGGATCCGCTGAAAACCGAAAATGGTGAAAAAGGTTTTGTTTCTTCTTTATCACATAAAAATGAAACCGCTTCGCCCGGATATTACAAAGTGAAATTGGACGATTACAACATTACGGCGGAACTTACCGCCAGTGACCGTGTGGGTTTTCATCAATACACATTTCCAAAAAGTGAGGAATCCCACATTATTCTCGATATGGTTTACAACGTTTACGGTCACGATGATAAGAATGTTTGGACATTTGTTCGTGTTGAAAATGATTCAACCGTTACGGGTTATAGGCAAACGCACGGCTGGGCGCGAACACGCATCGTTTATTTTGTGATGGAATTTTCAAAACCTTTCAAAAGTTACGGTCATAAAAAATACGACAAAGCCAAATACAACGGGTTTTATAGAAAATTCAACGAAGAAGAAAATTTCCCGGAAATGGCGGGAAAGGAAATCCGTGCTTTTTTCAATTTTGACACTGCAGAAAATGAAAAGATTTCCATAAAGTTTGCTCTTTCATCAGTCAGTACGGAAGGTGCGATGAAAAATTTGAAAGCCGAAATCCCGCATTGGAATTTTGAAAAAACCAAAGCCGAAACCCAGCAAAAATGGAACAAAGAGCTTTCAAAAATTGAAGTGAAATCTATCACGCCCGAGGATAAAATCACTTTTTATACCGCACTTTACCACACGATGCTCAGTCCTATAATCTATGAAGACGTTGACGGACAATATCGAGGTCTTGACCAAAATATCCACACTTCCGAAGGGTTTACGAATTACACCATTTTTTCACTTTGGGACACGTATCGCGCCCTGCATCCCCTGTTTAATATTATTCAGCCCAAACGCAACAACGATATGATAAAAAGCATGCTCGCCCATCACGACCAAAGTGTGCATAAAATGCTGCCTATTTGGAGCCATTATGCAAATGAGAATTGGTGTATGATCGGCTATCACGCTACGTCGGTGATTGCAGATGCCGTGGCGAAAAACGTGGGCGATTTTGATAAAAAACACGCCTTGGAGGCTTCCATAAATACAGCGAATGTTGATTATTTTGACGGCATTGGCGAGTATAAAAAAATGGGGTTTGTGCCCGAGGACAAAAGCAGTTCCTCGGTTTCGAAGACTTTGGAATATGCTTATGACGATTGGTGCATTGCACAGATTGCAAAAAGTGTAGGCAATGCCGAAGCTGAGAAGGTATATTTGGAGCGTTCGGAATATTTCAAAAATGTTTACGATCCAAAAATTGGTTATATGCGCCCAAAACTTTCCGATGGAAAATTCAGAAAGGAATTTGATCCGCTGGACACACACGGACAAGGTTTCATTGAAGGCAATGCTTGGAATTACGGGCTTTATGTGCCACAGAATTTGGATGAAATGATGAAAATGATGGGTGGAAAAGAACGTTTCTCAAAACATTTGGATTCCCTTTTCACTATGGAACTGGACGATAAATACATTGAAAAAAATGAAGATATAACCCGCGACGGGATTATGGGCAATTATGTGCACGGAAATGAGCCGGGCCATCACATTCCGTATTTATACAATTGGACCGGAAAAGATTATAAAACGCAGCAACGGGTGCGGATAATTATGGATAAAATGTACGGCAGCAAGCAGGACGGCCTATGCGGAAATGACGATGCCGGACAAATGAGCGCTTGGTATATTTTCAGCGCTGTGGGTTTTTATCCCGTTGTTCCGGGTTCGCCGAATTACGCGTTGGGAAGTCCGTTGGTTAAGGAGGCGATTTTGCATTTGGACAATGGAAATTCCATAAAAATTGTGGCGAAAAACCAAAGTGAGAAAAATGTTTATGTGAAGCGTGTTTTGGTGGACGGCAAAAAGTTGGAGAGAAATTATTTAACGCACGATGAAGTTACAAGCAGCAAAGAGATTGTTTTTGAAATGAGCAGTTCTAAAAAGAAGCACGACTAAAAGGATCCACGAACCAAGACCCACGACCACTTTACTATAAAAATTTCAACCTGCAACTTGAAACTCGAAACCATATTATGAAACGCAGAAAATTCATTCAAAATGCTTCGCTTTCCACCTTTGGAATTGCGGCTGGAACTTCACTTTTTGCTTCCAAAAAAAATATTTTTTCTTCGGAAGAAAAATCCGCTCAGATTGAAACGGCAAATTTTCCATTGGTAATCGCCACTTGGAATGTAAAGGAAAGCACAGCCGAGGCTTGGCGGGTTTTGCAGGATGGCAATTCTGCGCTCGATGCTATTGAAAAAGGCTGTATGGTAGAGGAAGCAAACGCTGAAGGCCAATCCGTCGGAATAGGTGGATTGCCGGATCGCGATGGAAATGTCACGCTGGACGCGTGTATAATGGACAGCAAGGGCAATTATGGCGCAGTGGTTTATCTTCAAAATATTACGCACCCCATTTCGGTTGCACGGAAAGTGATGGAAGACACGCCGCACGTTATTTTGGCTGGAAAAGGTGCGGAGCAGTTTGCTCTTTCCAAAGGATTTAAACCAGTGGATTTGCTCACGGACGCTTCAAAAAAAGCTTGGGAGGAATGGAAAAAAACTTCGCAGTACAAGCCCATCATCAATATTGAAAATCACGATACCATCGGGATGTTGGCAATTGATAAAAACGGCGATATTTCCGGAGGTTGCACCACGAGTGGGCTGGCATACAAAATGGCCGGACGCGTGGGCGATTCGCCAATAATTGGTTCAGGGCTTTTTATTGACAACGAAATCGGTGGCGCAACTGCAACAGGTTTGGGCGAAGAAGTGTTAAAAACCGTAGGTAGTTTTTTGATTGTTGAATTGATGCGCCAAGGCAAGACCCCGCAACAGGCCTGTGAGGAAGCCATTGGAAGAATTATAAAAAAGAATCCAGATTTTAAAAATTTTCAAGTGGGATATATTGCCCTGAACAAAAAAGGAGAAACTGGGTATTATTCTATCCACGACGGATTTTCAGTCACAAAATATCACGATGGAAAAAATGAAAACATTCCTTCAGATTTCTATGAAAAGTAGTAGTATTTTTTTGCGACTTCGCGGCTTTGCGTGCTAATTTTTCTCGCAAAGGCGCAAAGACGCAAAGTTTAAAAGCTCATAAACCACAGTATTCACAGTATCCAAGGTATCTAAAGAAACAATAGTATCCATAGTATCCATAGTATCCAAAATATCAATAGAATCATTTCATTATGACCGAAAAAAAATCCTTCCGCTCCGCATTTATTACTGTTACCGTTCTCTTTTTCCTTTGGGGATTTATCACTGTTTTGGTGGACAGTTTGGTTCCCAGGTTAAAAGACGTTTTTGAGCTCAGCTATTTTCAGGCAGTATTGGTGCAGTTCGCTTTCTTTTTGGCGTATTTGGTAATTTCTGTTCCAGCTGGAGCTTTGCTTTCGAGAATAGGTTACAAAAAAGGAATTATCGTTGGTTTAATTACTATGGCTGTTGGGTGTTTGCTTTTTTATCCCGCCGCTTCCGAAAGGGAATTTTGGATATTTTTGGTCGCCTATTTTACACTTGCGGGTGGAATTACCGTATTGCAAGTAGCGGCAAACCCGTATGTTTCCGTTTTGGGAAGTGAGGACGGTGCTTCAAGCAGATTGAATCTTTCGCAAGCGTTCAATTCATTGGGAACGGCGATTGCACCTTTAATTGGTGCTTCATTTTTGTTGAGCGACACCATAAAATCTTCAACAGAAATTTCAGTTTTAACGGATAATGACAAAAGTGCTTATTACGTTTCAGAAGCTTCGGCAGTGCAAACTCCTTTCCTTTTCATTGCTGCTTTTATAGGATTTTTAGCACTGCTTTTCGTCTTTATAAAACTTCCGAAGATATTGGAAAAAAGTCCCGTGGGCGGTTACGGGAAACTCCTGAAAAACAAAATCGTGATGCTGGGCGCGCTCGGAATTTTTGTTTATGTGGGTGCTGAAGTGGCAATAGGTAGTTTTTTGGTGAATTATTTCCTCAGTATGAATCTTTCCGAAGTTATTTTAGAAAATTCAACAATGAAATATATTGCCGAAAATCTATTAAATACTGATTTAAGCACTATTGACAATAAAGCGATCGTTGGTGCCTTCGTTGTTTTTTATTGGAGCGGGGCAATGATTGGAAGGTTTGTGGGAGCCTATCTCACTCGAATTATGAAGCCTACGAAAGTTCTTTCAATTTTTGCGTCTTTAGCGGTTCTTATGCTACTTATCTCAATGCACACTTACGGTTTGGTGTCCATGTGGTCTATTCTGGCCGTTGGGCTTTTCAATTCAATAATGTTCCCAACCATTTTTGCATTGACCATTGACGGGTTGGGCGATTTAAAACCTCAGGCTTCCGGATTGCTTTGTATGGCTATTTTTGGAGGTGCTGTAATTCCGCCGATGTATGGATTTTTGACTGATAATATTGGCTTTAAAATGGCTTTATTTCTGGTTATTGCCTGTTATGGCTACATTGTTTTCTTCGGAATATTTAAGGGAAGAAACCTAATTGCCAAAAAATATGCTGCGTAAAAAAATTGCATTAACTTAATAATAGCATAAAGCCCGCTTAAAAAGAGCGGGCTATTTTTGAAACGGTAATTACCGAATTGAATTTCAATTTTTAAGTCAAGTCGCTTTTGAGGAGGAGCGACTTTTCTTTTTTACTGAGCGAAAATAATTTGTCCGCTGCTCTCCATTTCCTTAAACTTCATCACAAGATCCAAGGCGTCTGGAATTACATCGCTACAGCAAATAATCAACGAGCCTTTTTTGGCATTGTTCACGGCGTGGGTAATAGCTTCTTTTTCTGAAGGGATAATCGTTGTTTTCTTGTGGGGATCCTTCATTTTAATACCAGCGACCAACATTTTTATCAATTCCTCTTCCGATTTTCCGCGAAGATTTTTGTCCTGCCTAATAATTATTTCGTCAAACATTTCAGCGGCTATGCTTCCCAATTGGTTTGTATCTTCTTCCCTTCTGTCGCCCACACCTGCAATTATTCCAATTTTCTCTGAAGCCTCTAGTGAATCAGTAAATTTTTGAAGTGCCCGCATGCCAGCAGGGTTATGTGCATAATCCAGCAAAATAGCAAAGTTTTCAAACTGAAAAAGATTCAATCTGCCCGGTGTTTGTGATGCTGAAGGAATAAAGGTTTCCAAAGCTATTTTCATATCTTCAATCCCAATTCCGCGAACGTTTGCTGCAATTACTGCCGGAAGGATATTCTGAATCATAAATTCTGCTTTCCCACCAAAAGTAAGCGGAATATTTTCAGCTTTCATAATGCGCATTTTCCAAGTGCCGCGACATAGTGTAACGTATCCGTTTTCATAAATGGCGGTAATCCCGCCCAGTTTTTGAAGCGCTTTGATGCGTGGATTTTCCTCGTCCATCGAGAAAAGAGCTAGGTTGCAATTTATGGTTCTTCGCATTTCATATACCAAATCGTCATCGGCGTTCAAAATTGCATAGCCATCGGGCAAAACGGTTTCGGGGATTACGCCCTTCACTTTCGCCAATTGCTCTACAGTATGAATTCCTTTTAGCCCCAAATGGTCTGCGGCCACATTGGTAACAATGCCCACGTCACATTTTTTAAAGCCGAGACCTGCGCGAAGCAATCCGCCACGGGCACATTCCAAAACTGCGAAATTTACCGTAGGATCCTTTAATACAAATTCTGAACTGGCCGGGCCCGTACAATCGCCTTTCATCAAAAGTCTATTCTGTATATAAACCCCGTCGCTGGTGGTGTAGCCCACTCGAAACCCTTTCATTTTTGCCATGTGGGCAATCAATCGGGTTGTTGTTGTTTTCCCGTTGGTTCCGGTAACTGCTATAATAGGAATTCTACCTATCCCGTGATGTTGCGGAAATAGTTTGTCAACTACCGGTGCGGCAACATTTCTTGGCAAGCCAGTTGTGGGCGCCAAGTGCATTCTGAAACCTGGTCCCGCATTCACTTCCAAAACAGCGCCACCAGTTTCGTTCAATGGTTGGCTGATGTCTGTAGTCATAATGTCTATTCCACAAATATCGAGGTCTATTATTTTTGAAATGCGTTCTACCATCGAGACATTTGATGGGTGCACTATATCGGTAACATCTTCAGCGGTGCCGCCCGTACTGAGGTTTGCGGTGTCTTTCAGGATAACTTTTTCACCTTCCTTTGGCACGGAATTTTCGGTATAACCTTTTGCGGCGATGATGGTTTTGGTCAAATCGTTTATCGTGATTTTGGTAAGTACATTTTCGTGCCCATAGCCACGGCGGGAGTCTTGGTTAACCTCATCAACCAATTCCTTGATTGTTGATTTTCCATCGCCAATAATGTGGGCGGGGCTTCTTTTTGCGGCTGCAACCAAAACGTTATTAATAACTAGCAAACGGTAATCTTCGCCTGTGATATATTTTTCGATAATTACTTTTGGGGAAACAAGTTTGGCAGCGTGAAAGGCTACCAAAGCATCTTCATAAGTATTTACATTTACCGTGATTCCGCGGCCGTGATTTCCGCCAACGGGTTTAACCACCAATGGATAGCCCACATACTTGCAGGCTTCTTCCAAACTGCCTTCCCTCGAAATAATATCGCCGCGCGGGACTTCAATTTGGGCTTGTTCCAAAAGGTATTTTGTGTCTTCTTTATCGCAAGCTAATTCAACGCCGATGCTACTGGTTTCTGAAGTTACCGTTGCCTGTATTCGTTTTTGATTGGCGCCGTATCCCAATTGGCAAAGTGAATATTTATTCAATCGAATCCAAGGAATTCCTCTTGCTTCTGCTTCTTCCACAATAGATCCTGTACTTGGACCCAAACGTTCGTCTTCACGTATTTCACGCATTTTTTGAATATCTGCTGCCAAATCATAACTATCACCTGCAATTAGTGCTTTGCAAATATTAACCGCAGCATTGGCGGCATAACGCCCCACGTTTTCTTCAATATAGCTGAAAACTACATTATAAACTCCTTTTTCTCCGTAATCACGAGTTCTTCCGAAGCCCGTATCCATATCTGCCAATGTCTGTATTTCCAAGGCGATGTGCTCAATAATATGTCCCATCCAAGTACCTTCATCTACTCTTTGGAAAAAACCGCCGGGTTCGCCCACGCTGCAACGATGGCTGTACATACTAGGGAACATCGCTTTAAATCGATCTGTGAAGCCTTCAATTTTATTGGATGGAAGCTCTTCCATTTCTTCCAAATCCAGAACCATTACTATTAATTTATGACGACGGATAGACCAGTAATTTGGCCCTCGCATGGCGTTGATTTCTCTAATTCGCATATATTGACGGATTTGTTAGTTTAGTTCGAATTTGATAAATATATGATTAATTTTTATAACAATTAATGTATTTTTGCCCGCAAATCAAATAAATTCATGAGCGTTAAAGGCACACTGATCCCCATAGGTGGTAATGAAGATAAGGGCATTGAACAAAGTGAAATATACACTTTAGAATACATTCAATCAGGAATTCTTTCACGGGTGGTTCGAGAGAGTGGCGGCAAAGATGCTATGATTGTTGTAATTCCAACGGCTTCCAGTATTCCGAATGAAGTGAGCGAAAATTATTTGCAAGCTTTCAAAAAACTGGGTTGTGAAAATGTTCATATTATGGACATTCGAAATCGTGACGAAGCAGAAGAACAGAGCTACCTTGATTTGATGAAAAAAGCCAATTGCGTAATGTTTTCTGGCGGGGACCAATCAAAGATCGTTCAATATATTGGAGGTACATTGCTTCACAAAATTATTCAGCAACGATACGAAAATGAAAATTTTGTAGTTGCCGGAACGAGCGCGGGTGCAATGTGTATGAGCCAAGAAATGATAAAAGGCGGTGGAATAAAAGAGGCATTTACAAAAGGCGCAGTATCCATGGGCGAAGGGATGGGCTTTATTCCAAATTTAATTATTGACTCACATTTTATACGCCGGGGTCGTTTCGGAAGGCTGGCGGAAGCTGTTGCACGTTTTCCAAAAATGATTGGTATAGGTTTGGCAGAAGATACTGGCTTGGTTATTAAAAATTGCAATATGGCCGAGGTAATTGGATCTGGAATGGTAATTCTTTTCGATCCAAGAAAACTGAAACACAACAATCAAAAAGTAGTTCAGGACGGCTCGCCAATGTCGCTTACCAATTTAAAAACCCACATTTTGGCAAATGGTGATCGTTTCGATATTAAGAAAAAGAAAGTTAAAATTTCCCCGCACCATATTCGGGTTATTGAATCTCAATCTTTATAGTCCCCTCCTGCCTCCCCAAAGGGGAGGAAAATGGAACTATTCTTTATAAATCCCGATTTGCTTTTCGCCTTCCGAAGTTTTAAAAGCACGGTACATTCCTTCAGTATTAAAAGGCATTGCGATGTTTCCTTTGGCATCCACGGCAATCAAACCGCCGTCGCCACCAATTTCCAAAACCCTTTTGTTTATTACCTCGGAAGCGGCTTCTTCCAAAGTCATTCCTTTATATTCCATCAAGCACGAAACGTCATAAGCCACCACACCACGAATGAAGAATTCGCCGCTACCCGTACAACTTACCGCACAGGTTTTATTGTTGGCATAGGTGCCGGCGCCAATCATTGGACTATCGCCAACGCGGCCCCAACGTTTATTGGTCATTCCGCCGGTTGAGGTTGCAGCGGCAATATTCCCTTTTTTATCACAAGCTACGGCGCCCACGGTGCCAAACTTTCCTTCCTTTTTCATGCTGTGATCCAGCTCAAACTTATCGCTATCTTTTATATTTTGCCACTGCTGATAGCGGTGTTCGTCATAAAAATATTCCGGAGTTTCTATAGTGTAGCCCAGACTTTTTGCGAAACGCATCGCACCTTCGCCAGCCAAAAAAACGTGATCGGTTTTTTCCATTATATCGCGCGCCAAGGAAACTGGGTTTTTAATTCCCGTAATCAATGAAACCGCGCCCGCATCCAATGTTTGGCCGTCCATAATGGCGGCGTCCATTTCGTGGGTACCGTCATTAGTGAAAACACTTCCTTTTCCCGCGTTAAAAAGTGGGGAATCTTCCAAATGGTTTACGGCAATTTCAATAGCTTCCATTGCCGAGCCATTATTTTCCAAAACGGCATATCCTTTTTCAAGCGCTTCGTTTAAAGCTGCTTTATATTCTTCTTCCTTTTCGGGGGTCATCAATCCTTTTACAAGTGTTCCGGCGCCGCCGTGGATTACCAAGGAATATTTCGTATTCATTATTGTTATTATTTATTGTGGCAAAAGTACACTTTGGTTTTAATATTTATGCGAAAAGACCTATTGGGTTTTTAAAACCTGACAAGTCTGGGAAGATTATTTCTTTTTCAAATAAAACCCTTCATTTGTGAAGTGTTCTTTTTATTTTTGAAGACAAGAGCAGTGTCCGTTTGCACAGTCAACAACTACAAGCGAATAGTTGCCTAAAATACCCCTCGATGTTGTTTATGCTGAGCGCAGCCGAAACACTCGGGGAGACATTCAGAATTAAATATAAAACATGTCCACTCAAAAACGCCTTTTCCTTCTCGATGCCTACGCCCTTATTTTTCGGGGATATTTCGCATTTATTAAAAACCCAACAATCAACAGCAAAGGGCAAGACACCTCAGCTATTTTGGGGTTTATGAATTCGCTATTCGATGTAATTCGCCGCGAACGTCCCGATCATTTGGCGGTTTGCTTTGATAAAGACGGAAGTGCCGAACGCACCGAGCTTTTTCCAGATTATAAAGCCAATCGCAATGAAACACCCGATGTTATCCGGCAATCCATCCCCATTATTCAGGAAATAATAAAGGCAATGCATATTCCCTGCGTGGAGCTTTCAGGTTTGGAGGCCGATGATATCATTGGAACCCTCGCGCAACAAGCCGAAAAACAGGGCTACCAAGTTTTTATGGTTACGCCCGATAAGGATTTTGGGCAATTGGTTTCCGAAAATATTTTTATGTACCGCCCCGCACGAATGGGCAATGCCATTGAAATTTGGGGTATTCCCGAAGTACAAAAGCGTTTTGGCGTTGAACGTCCCGAACAGGTGATTGATTATTTGGGAATGATGGGCGACGCCAGCGATAACATTCCCGGATTGCCGGGCGTGGGCGAAAAAACAGCCATGAAATTTATTGCTGAATTCGGTTCGATGGAAAACCTTTTGGCAAATACGGATAAACTGAAAGGCGCCATGAAAGCAAAAGTGGAAGCCAATGCCGAACTTGGAATGCTCTCCAAAAAGCTCGCCACCATTTGCACAACCTGCGATGTTACCTTCCACGAAAAAGATTATGAGCTCTCTATGCCCGACGGCGAAAAGGTACAGCAGATTTTTGAGGAACTGGAATTTAGAAGACTGAAAGAACAATTTCTGAAATTGTTTTCTGAAGAAGGTGCTTCGGAAAGAGTGACGCAGATTTCAAATTCCGAAACTGCAAAGAAAGCAACTTCGGCTTCTGCCGGAAGTGGCCAGTTTTCCCTTTTCGGTGGGAACGAGGAAATTTCAGAAGAAATAAAAAGCTACAACTCCCGCGCAACTATTGAAAATACGGAACATTTTTACCAAACCGTACAGCCGGGAATGGGCGAAAAACTGTTTCTTCAAAATTTAATGAAGCAGAAAAGTGTGTGTTTTGATACCGAAACCACGAGTTTGAATCCGCTGGAGGCAGAGCTTGTTGGCATTGCTTTTTCTTGGGAAAAGGGAAAAGGTTTCTATATTCCTTTCAACGAAAACAAGGAAGAAGCCCATCAACTTTTGGAAGAACTCCGTCCGTTTTTTGAAGACGAAACCATTCAGAAAATTGGTCAAAATTTGAAATACGACATTAAGGTTTTGGCGAAATACAACATTTCGGTAAAAGGAAAATTGTTTGATACGATGCTTGCACATTACCTTATAAACCCAGACATGCGTCACAATATGGACGTTTTGAGCGAAACGTATTTGAATTACACGCCCGTTTCAATCACAGAATTGATTGGTAAAAAAGGTAAAAACCAACTCAACATGCGGGAAGTATCCGTTGAAAAACAAACAGAATACGCAGTTGAAGATGCCGACGTAACCTTTCAGCTGAAAGAGCATTTTGAAAAAGAACTGGGCGAAGCGAACACCCAAAAGCTTTTTGATGAAATAGAAGTGCCACTACTTCGGGTTTTGGCTGCCATGGAATTGGAAGGCATCAACCTTGACGAGGAATTTCTTAAAAAACTTTCCGTAGCGTTGGATAAAGATATTCTACAACTGGAACAACATATTTACGAAGAAGCGGGCGAAACCTTCAACATCGCTTCGCCAAAGCAGTTGGGCGATATTCTTTTCGAAAAAATGAAGTTGATTGAGAAGCCAAAAAAAACCAAAACAGGGCAGTATTCCACCGCCGAAGATGTGCTTTCATATTTGGCAAAAGACCACAAAATAATCCGTGATGTTTTGGAATACCGGGGGCTATCGAAATTGAAAAGCACGTATGTTGATGCTCTTCCGGGGCAAGTGGAGCCTTCCACCGGCCGTGTGCATACAGATTATATGCAAACCGTTGCAGCCACGGGCCGACTGAGCAGCAACAATCCAAACCTTCAAAATATCCCAATTAGAACCGAACGCGGGCGCGAAGTTCGGAAAGCGTTTATTCCGAGAAACGATGATTTTGTTTTAATGTCGGCGGATTATTCGCAAATAGAATTGCGCATTATTGCCGCTTTGAGCGAGGAAGACACGATGATTGAAGCCTTTAAAAATGGCGAGGATATTCACGCTTCCACGGCTTCAAAAGTGTTCAATGTTCCTTTAAATGAAGTGACGCGTGAGCAACGAAGCAATGCAAAAACAGTGAACTTTGGGATTATTTACGGCGTTTCCGCTTTCGGATTGAGCAACCAAACCGACCTTTCCCGAGGCGAGGCCAAAGATTTGATTGACACTTATTACAAAACCTACCCAAAACTTCGTAATTACATTAGCGAACAAATTCAATTTGCCCGTGAAAATGGATATGTACAAACGGTTTTAGGAAGAAGACGTTATTTAAAAGACATCAACGGAAGCAATCAAGTTGTGCGTGGCGCGGCGGAGCGAAATGCAGTGAACGCCCCAATTCAGGGAAGCGCTGCAGACATCATTAAAATCGCGATGATAAACATCTACAACAAGTTGGAAGCGGAAAACTACCAAAGCAAAATGTTGCTGCAAGTGCATGATGAACTTGTTTTTGACGCTTATAAACCGGAGGTTGAAAAACTAAAAGTAATGGTGAAGCACGAAATGGAGAACGCATACAAACTCACCGTGCCATTGGATGTAGATTTGGGGGTTGGGGAGAATTGGCTGGAGGCGCATTGATTTTAGTTGGCAGTATTCAGTGGCAGTTGGCAGAAATAAAAAAGCCGAAAGGGTTACTTTCGGCTTTATATTGTAAAGAAAAATCTGCTTATTGTTTTGTGAAAACAAAAGTAATGTCTTCAGTTATTGTTGTGGTGGTACCGTTATTGTCAACATCCACAAAGAAACCATCTTGAAATACATAAGTAAGCGTATTGCCTGAAAGTGTAGCAGATTGGGTTGATCCTGCCAAAGAAAGAACTATATCATTACCATTTTTAGTATATAAAAAAGGAGTTGTGTCATTTTCAGAAACACAGGTTACCGTGTACTCATATTCATCAGTAGTGCCCACAACAAGAGTCAATTCAATATTAGCACGCGAGGTATTATAGGCCGTACCTGTTCCATCTGCATTAAATTCAAGTGTTTCGTTTTGGTAACAGTTTGTTTCATCCATAACACTTTTTGATGCCGTTCCATCATTATTGAGGTCATAGGCGGTTTCGGTTTCAAAAGCAGTCATTTTCCATGTACCTTCAATAGATGAAGCATTGTTGTTATCATCGTCTTTAGAGCAGGCCGTAAAAACAATTGCAATTAAAAGTAATCCAAATAATTTTTTCATAATCTTTTTTTTAGGGCGCAAACATAGTTGAAATTTAATGCAATAGCCCATAAATTTTAATAAACCTAAATTATATTTCCTCTGTAAACTTCCACTGGTTAAAAATAGATATTGACTTTAGGGAGAATTAGCCGGTAGTGATCCCATTTTTAGTACGCAGTTAACAGTCATAGTTTAAAGTGGTTTTGTCATTAGACAAACCTGCTATTAAGAAATCCTTAACTTTTCTGTTTTCAATTATAGGAATTGTGTATTTT
The DNA here is from genome assembly GCA_030690315.1 of Aequorivita sp. Taxonomy (GTDB): domain Bacteria; phylum Bacteroidota; class Bacteroidia; order Flavobacteriales; family Flavobacteriaceae; genus Aequorivita. The sequence goes on along the minus strand of JAUYGY010000036.1, from coordinate 173,906 downwards.
GCCCCTACGAATTAAAGACCCCTATTCTATGAAAAAAACAATTACATTCTTTGCGATATTTCTTTCAATAATTACAGTACATGCCCAAGACCCGAACATTCTTTGGCAGCGGACTATTGGGGGGAGTGATTGGGACGAACCTAATTTTATAATATCCACCACAGATCAAGGCTTTTTCATTGGCGGTCCTTCCAAATCAAATATTTCTGGAGAAAAAACTGAAAATTCAAGAGGCGGCTACGATTATTGGGTTTTGAAATTTGATAGCTCAGGCAATATTGAGTGGCAAAAAACAATAGGAGGCGATCAAGACGACCGTTTAGCTGATGCAAAACGAACGCTTGACGGTGGGTATATTTTAGTGGGATATTCAGGTTCGGATATTTCAGGAGATAAGAATGAAAATTCTCAAGGAGGTCAAGATTATTGGATTATCAAACTTGATTCAACAGGAAATATCATTTGGCAAAATACAATAGGTGGAGATGCAGATGACAGATCAAATGAGGTGGAATTGACAGATGATGGAGGATTTTTAATTGGTGGTACTTCTTCCTCAAATATCTCTGGAGATAGAACCGTATCAAATAATAGTGGGCGAGATGCGTGGATTTTAAAACTCGATGGTAATGGAAATATTCTTTGGCAACGAGGCCATGATTTTTTTGAAAATTTCTCGTTGACTTCCTTAAAATTAACAAATGATGGCGGTTATATTATAGGTGGCACAAGCGGAATAAATGACATGTATTCGTTTATGAAACTAAATGCCAACGGAAATAATGAATGGGAAAAATACTATGGAGCAGACGGTTGGGAGGCATTTACAGGTTTAATTTTAACTTCCGATGGTGGATATATGGGCATTGGATTTTCAGACTCAGATGCGTCTGGTGATAAAACCGAAGATTCAAAAGGAGGTCCAGATTATTGGATTTTGAAGCTAGACGCCAATGGCAATATTGAATGGCAAAAAACTATTGGCGGCGCTGATGGCGATGATCCATCTGCTATTATCCAAACACCCGATGGTGGGTATTTTATCGCGGGGTATTCTTATTCAGATATTTCTGGTGACAAAACTGAAAATACGGTTGGTCCTCCAGATTTTTGGATTCTGAAATTAAATTCTGTTGGAATTATTGAATGGCAAAATAATATTGGTGGAGCTTTTGGTGAGAGATTGCCAAGAGCTATATTAAATCCGGATGGAAGTTTTACCGTAACTGGGCAATCAGCTTCAGACATATCGGGTGACAAAACAGAAAACAGTCGTGGAAGCAATGATTTCTGGATCATAAAACACGCCGCAACTTTAGGCGTGGAGGAAAACCCCTTCAACACCACAATAACCCTCTACCCCAACCCCACAAAAAACACCCTACAACTCAACACCAAAGACCAAACCATAGACCAAGTAAACATTTACACAATGACGGGCAGTAAAGTTTTGCAACTGGATGTGGATACCGTTTCCCCAACCGTGGATGTGTCCAGTTTGGCTTCAGGGGTTTATTATGTGCAGTTGTATTCCGGGAAAAATGTGGCTTTGAAGAAGTTTATAAAAGAATAGCTTTTTTGAAATCGAAATCGAAATCCAAACTGAAATCAAAGCTGAAAGGGCTTTGGTTAATTTGAAGAAATAAAAACCATCAATTATGAAAAGAAATTTACATACTAGTTTAGTTTTAGCGTTTATTACAGTTTCATTTTATGCCCAAGACCCTAATATTCTTTGGCAGCGGACTATTGGGGGGAGTGATGAGGAATATTTAAAAAGTTTTGAAGAAACTTCGGATGGAGGAATGATAATAGGAGGATACTCTAATTCAAATATTTCAGGAGATAAAACTGAAAATTCTAGAGGCGGAAATGATTATTGGATTTTGAAATTGGATAGTTCAGGAATTATTGAATGGCAACAAACAATTGGTGGAAATGGAGAAGATAACTTAGTTGCGATTCACCAAACTTTAGATGGAGGGTACATTGTTGGAGGATCATCAGATTCGGGAATTTCGGGAGAAAAAACGGAAGGTTCTCAAGGACTTTCGGATTATTGGATATTGAAGCTCGATTCATCGGGAAGTATTGAATGGCAAAAAACCATTGGAGGCAACCAATATGACCGGTTGGTAGAAATACACCAAATTGCTGATGGCAGTTATCAATTGGCGGGGTCTTCTTTCTCAGATATTTCAGGAGACAGGACCGAAAGTAGAATTGGCGATCGAGACGCATGGTCTTTGGGCATCGATTCAAATGGAAATATTTCTTGGCAAGATGCACAGGGCAATTCCAGTTTTGGTTTCAATTTAATCGATTTTCAGTTAACTTCAGATAATGGATATATATTTGGTGGTACATTGGGAATTGACACAGCTTATTATTTGATAAAGCTTGGTTTAAATGGTGTATGGTCAACTTTTGAAGGGAATGGGGTAACAAATTATCTTGGGGAAGTAAGACAAACAAATGATGGAGGTTTTATCGTAAATGGAACAACGGACAATCAGCCCCAATTCAATTATTATGTATGGAAACTTGACTCAGCCGGCAATACAATATGGACAAAAAACCTCAATGGGTCTCTTTTTGAATTGGCATCTACTGCATTAGCTTCTTCGGAGGGAGGTTCTTTAGTGGGAGGCTATTCAAGCTCAAATATCTCGGGGGATAAAACAGAAAACTCTCAAGGTCTTGATGATTACTGGATATTAAAATTAAATGATGTAGGAATCATTGAATGGCAAAATACTATTGGCGGGAGTGATGAAGACAGGTTAACTATCACGAATCAGAATAGTGATGGCACCTACATTTTTGGCGGTAACTCAAAATCCAATATTTCTGGCGATAAAAATGAAGATTCCCGTGGGGGAAAGGATTTTTGGATTATAAAACACGCTTCAATTTTAAACATTGAAGAAAACCCTTATTCAAAATCCATAACCCTCTACCCCAACCCCACAAAAAACACATTACAATTAAGCACCCAAGACCAAACCATAGACCAAGTAAACATTTACACAATTACGGGCAGTAAAGTTTTGCAACTGGATGTTGACTCCGTTTCCCCAACCGTGGATGTTTCCAGTTTGGCTTCCGGCGTTTATTATGTACAGTTGTATTGTGGGAAAAATGTGGCTTTGAAGAAGTTTATTAAAGAATAAAAAGTCTTTTCAAGCGCAATCGAGAACTTCAAGCGGCCACTTATAAAGTAGGTCTCGAATGTGCTCAACCGGACGCCGTATAATTCTGAATTCTGAATTTTTCAGTCTTATGTCCTAGGTCTTTTAGCGCAGCGGTCCTAAGTCTTTTTCCTAAGAAATTTTATTCCCACCCTTTGCTTTTCAAATAAATAAGATTACATTTGCACCCCTCTTAGACGAAATTCGTTTTGTTTTAGGATGAGGAAACAATGATTTATTAACCTTTTGACAAAAAACTAAATGGATACATTAAGTTACAAAACAGTATCTGCTAACAAGAATACCGTTGTAAAAGAATGGTTGCTAGTAGATGCGGACGGCCAGGCATTGGGTCGTCTTGCCAGCGAAGTTGCAATTTTGCTTCGCGGAAAGCACAAGCCAAGTTTCACCCCTCACGTAGATTGCGGTGATAACGTAATTATTATTAACGCTGGTAACATTAACCTTACCGGTAACAAATGGAATGACAAAACCTACATCCGCCACACGGGTTACCCAGGTGGACAACGTAGCCTTACCGCTACCGAGATGTACAAAAAAGATCCTGCAAGGCTAGTTGAAAAAGCTGTGAAAGGAATGCTTCCAAAAAACAAATTGGGCGCGGAAATCTTCAGAAACCTTAAGGTTTATACTGATGCAAACCACGGACAAGAAGCACAAAAACCAAGAACTTTTAACCTTAACAGCAGCAAATAATGGAAACTATTCACAAAATAGGCAGAAGAAAAACAGCTGTTGCCCGTGTGTACCTTAAAGAAGGAAAAGGAAACATTACCATCAACAAGCGTGAGTTTGAAAATTATTTTCCAACGGGAACACTTCAGTATAAAGTAAAACAACCTTTAGTACTAACAGAAAACGAAACTACTTTCGACATTACCGTAAACGTATTTGGTGGTGGTATTACAGGACAGGCAGAAGCCATTCGTCTTGCAATTTCTCGCGCTATGTGCACGCTTAATGACGAAAATCGCGGTATCCTTAAACCAGAAGGTTTGCTAACAAGAGATCCAAGAATGGTAGAGCGGAAGAAATTCGGACAGAAGAAAGCCCGTAAGAAATTCCAGTTCTCTAAACGTTAATTATTTAGTTATAAAGTTACTGAGTTATTTTGCTTTTTTTCAAATAACTCAGTAACCTAATAACTTCACCCAAGTTCATATTCATTATTAATCAAAAAAAGCTGTTATCCCGAAAATTCGGGGGTTAGTTTAGCATCTAAACCGTAATGCGCATAAGGCGTAAAGGTTGCTATCCTTTCACAGAACGTAAACTAAAACAAAATGGCAAAAAAAGTAGAAGTAAAAGACTTACTTGAAGCTGGTGTGCACTTTGGCCACCTAACCCGCAAATGGAACCCAAACATGGCGCCGTATATCTATATGGAACGCAACGGGATCCACATTATCAACCTTTACAAAACCGCTGCAAAAATTGGCGAGGCTAGCGAAGCCCTTAAAAAAATTGCAGCCAGTGGACGCAAAATCCTTTTTGTAGCTACCAAAAAACAAGCGAAGGACATCGTTGCTGAAAAAGCAAAGAACGCAAACATGCCCTACATCACTGAAAGATGGCCCGGCGGTATGCTTACCAACTTTGTGACTATTCGTAAAGCTGTGAAAAAAATGGCTTCTATTGATAGAATGAAGCAGGACGGAACTTTCATGACTCTTTCAAAGAAAGAGCGTTTGGCTGTAGATCGTCTTCGTGCTAAATTGGAAAAAAACTTAGGTTCTATTTCTGATATGAGCCGTCTTCCAGCTGCAATTTTTGTGGTTGACACAACCCGTGAGCACATTGCAGTTGCCGAAGCGTTGAAATTGAATATTCCAATTTTCGCAATGGTAGATACAAATAGTGACCCACGTGTTATTGATTATGTAATACCAAGTAACGACGATGCTTCAAAATCTATTGAAAGCGTGATGAGTTTTGTTTCTGAAGCAATCATTGAAGGTCTTTCCGAAAGAAAATCTGGAGGTGATGACGACAACAATGATGAAGAAGGAATGGCAAAAAAAGCAAGAATTCCCAAAAAAGAGAATGAAGCGAAGCCAGTAACCCCAGTAACCGCCGAAGTTCCTTCAACTGACAAAGAAGACGTAGAAGCAATGCAAAAGGCAAAAGAGCCTGTGCGTCAGAAATCGAAAAAAGAAGTTCTAAACGAAGAAGAATAATAACCTTATCTTAAAATCTAAAAGTCGTTTAGTTCTTTTCTTTATTGAAAATATATTGAACGACTTTTTTTAATATTAAACTTAAAATTTATAAAAATGGCAAACATAACAGCCGCAGAAGTAAATAAACTAAGGCAAACCACCGGAGCTGGAATGATGGACTGTAAAAAGGCATTAGTTGAAGCAGATGGAAATATGGAAGAAGCAATTTCAATCCTTAGAAAACAAGGACAGAAAATTGCTGAAAAAAGAGCAGACCGCGACTCCAGCGAAGGGGTTGCAACCGCAAAAGTGAACAGCGACAACACAAAAGGCGTTGCTATTTCATTGAATTGTGAAACTGACTTTGTTGCCAAAAACGACTCTTACGTTGAAATGGCAAACAGAATGGCCGAAATAGCTTTGAACACAAATTCAAAAGATGAATTTTTGGCTGCAGATTTTGACGGAATAACCGTTGCAGAGAAATTGACTGAGCAAACCGGCGTTATCGGTGAGAAAATTGAAATTGGTGGCTACGAAATTTTGGAAGCCCCATTCGTAGGTTTTTATGTTCACGGCAACAAAATTGCTGCTTTAACAGGTCTTTCAAAGAAAGTTGACAATGCAAGTGAATTGGCGAAAGACGTTTCTATGCAAGTTGCCTCTATGGGCGCTTCTACCCTTTCCTATAAAGATTTTACACCAGAATTTGTGGAATCTGAAACGGAAGCAAGAATTGCTGTAATTGAAAAAGAAAACATCGAGTTGGGTCGTTTGGGCAAAACGCTTAAAAATGTACCGCAATATATTTCAAGAGCACAATTAACTCCTGAAATTATGGCGCAAGCTGAAGCTGATGCAAAAGCGGAATTGAAAGCTGAAGGCAAGCCAGAGCAAATCTGGGACAAAATCCTTCCAGGAAAAATTGAGCGTTTCGTTAGTGACAACACTACAATGGACCACGAAAAAGCATTACTTGACCAAAACTTTATTAAAGACGACAAAAAGAACGTTGCAGATTACGTAAAAACGTATGGTGATGTTGAGGTTGTTGGTTTTAAGAGAGTTTCATTGGTATAAGTTTTTCAACATATATTAAAATAAAAAGCGGCTGAAATTAATTTCAGCCGCTTTTTTTATGTTATAATTTGAAAGTATTATTCCTTCTTAATAGATCTTTTTTGGAATAACTACTTTTTTGAATTCCTTCCACCGCATCAATAATTTTCTTTATTTTTGCGCTGTAAAAATTTACTATGCACTACAAAAGAATTCTTTTAAAACTTTCCGGCGAAGCCTTAATGGGTGATCAACAATATGGCATTGATCCTATTCGGATTAAAGAGTACGCCCAAGAAATAAAACAGATTACCGAGAAGGGCGTTGAAGTAGCCATCGTTATTGGCGGCGGAAACATTTTTAGAGGATTATCGGGCGCAAGCAGCGGGATGGACCGCGTGCAGGGCGACCATATGGGGATGCTTGCCACCGTAATAAACGGATTGGCATTGCAGAGTGCTTTGGAAAATGAAGATGTACCCACACGCTTGCAAAGCGCAATTAATATTAATGAAGTTGCCGAACCCTTTATCCGCAGAAAAGCAATTCGCCATTTGGAAAAAGGACGCGTAGTAATTTTTGGAGGGGGAACTGGAAATCCTTATTTTACAACAGATTCCGCCGCGGTTTTACGGGCAATTGAAATTGGCGCCGATGTTATTCTGAAAGGAACCCGTGTGGATGGAATATACACCAGCGACCCTGAAAAGGATAAGCTTGCAACAAAATTCGATTTTATCAGTTTTGAGGATGTATTGCAGAAAGGCTTGAAAGTTATGGATACCACGGCCTTCACCCTAAGTCAGGAAAACGAACTGCCAATTATCGTTTTCGATATGAATACCAAAGGCAACCTATTAAAAGTGGTTTCCGGAGAAAAAATTGGCACGAAAGTGAATTTGTAAAATGTACCACCACGAATACACGAATATTTATAAATTTTATTCTTGTATTCGCAAACAAAAGATAATTTAAGTTTAATCAAAAGATACCCGCCTTTGCGGGCATGTTATGGAAGACGAAATAGATTTTATAATTGATGGAACGCGGGAAGCAATGAGCAACGCGCTGAAACATTTAGAAAAAGAGTTTGTAAACATCCGTGCCGGAAAAGCTTCCCCCGCCATGGTTGGTAGCGTAATGGTAGATTATTACGGCAGCCAAACCCCATTGAGCCAAGTGGCAAACGTAAGCGCGCCAGACGGAATGACCATCGCCATTCAACCTTGGGAGAAATCTATGATTCCCGTAATTGAACGAGGCATCCATCTTGCGAATATTGGGTTCAACCCAATGAACAATGGCGAAAGCGTGATTATATCTGTTCCGCCCTTGACCGAAGAACGAAGAAAAGATTTGGCAAAACAAGCCAAAGCCGCTGCCGAGGAATCTAAAATTGGAATCCGAAACGATCGAAAAAATGCCAATAACGAACTGAAAAACCTTGAAATTTCAGAAGATTTAAAAAAGAATCTGGAAGAAGAGATTCAGAAAATGACAGATCTACACATTAAAAAAATTGATGAGATCTTTGCAAAAAAAGAAAAAGAAATAATGACGGTATAATTTCCATTATCGTTAAACAAAATACAATAAAGCGGCAAAAATGCCGCTTTATTGTATTTTTAAAACCACTCACTCCATCCATTAAATTCTATGCGAAATTGCTTTCTTTTTATTTTTCTTTGCTCGGGGTTTTTTGCTTTGGCACAAGAGCCATCAATTCATACCAAAACGGACACAATATCTACAAATGAAGAGAAAAAAAAGCATCCTCTTTCCACCGGGTATTACCCCATAGGATTTTTTGACGTTGATCTTAAAACCCTTATTAAATACAATAATTACGAAGGTTTTCGTCTAGGCATTGGCGGTCTCACCAACGACAAACTTTTTGAAAGGTATAAACTTGGCGGTTATATGGCCTATGGTTTTAAGGACAAAGCCCTAAAATATAGTTTAGGCGCAAGCGCCCGCGTGAACAAAGAAAGGAAAGCATGGGTAAGTGTGTATTATGCCGACGATATAAAGGAAATTGGAACTTTTGACTTCCTAACCGATGCCCGGGTCTATTCAATATTTGAGCCTAGGCTCGTTAATATTATCCAGTTTTACAAATACCGAAAATGGTATGCAAACATTAGTAGCGAGTTTTCGCCTAAAATTCTTGGCGAATTCCGGGTGGAGCATAGCAATGTAGAAAATATTGAAAATTACTATTATATAAAAGACGGCAAACCCTATAACGAATATCAATTGGCGGAGGCTACGGTTTCTGTCAGGGTAAGCCCGAAGACGAATTTTTTCACAAATGAAGATGGCACCAAGGAATATTTTGATGGTTTCCCAAAGATAAGCGCGCAGATTACGCAAGGGTTTAAAGACGTGGCGGGAAGTGATTTCAACTATACAAAATTTGGGTTGAAGTTTGACTATTACATAAAACGAACCGATCTTTCTTCCACCAATATTCTTTTGGAAGGTGCTTTGGCTACAGGCGATGTGCCCTTGACCCATTTGATGCATTCCTATCCCAACCAGCCAACCAAGGATGAGGTTTTGCAACGTTTTTCGGTTGCTGGGGTACAGAGTTTTGAGACGATGTATTTTGGGGAATTCTTTTCAGATAAACTAACAACACTGCAGGTGAAACACAGTTTAAGGCGTTTCAAACTTGCCGAAAAGTGGAAACCTGAACTGGTATTGATAACACGCCACGCTTGGGGCGATATGGATAATACGGAGCAACATTTCGGGATTCCTTTTAATACACTGGATAAACTTTATAACGAAAGCGGGCTGGAGCTGAACAAGATTCTTTTTGGGTTCGGGCTTAGCGGGGCTTACCGCTATGGGTATTACAACCTGCCGAAGTTCTCCGATAATATTTCGTTCAAGTTTACTTTTAATTTGAAGATTTGATAGTTCTCAGTTGTCAGTTGTCGGTTGTCGGTTTGATTTTTTTTTAAAGGGAATACATCGCTAACGTGGTTTTGGGCCTTGCAACGGCTCTTGCGATTGGCAACTGCCTTTTTTTATTTATTTAGCTCCATTTTTACTGGGTTTTGTCGTGTGTCAAAAACATCGTTTATTTCAATTCGGTTTTCCTTATAATTAATCCAATAAATTATTTTGTAATTTTTATAAACTAAATATCTAAATTCTTCTTTTCGGCTTTTTAATAGTTCTTCTAGTTGCCCTATCTCCGGTTGTCCTTTTAGTTTTAGTGTTTCGTTATAAATTTCATTAACAAGTTTTTTGGCAATTCGAGTTCCAGCCTTTTCCCGGTAATATTCATAAATTCTCTCGAGTTCTTGTTGCGAAAATTCAGTCCAAAATACCTTTAATTCCATTTATCGATTTTGGATTTTAATTCATTGGCTTCTAATAATCTCCCATTTTTTGAGTCCTTCATTGATTGGTCTATTCGCGAATTAAAATCTTCATGGCTCATTGGTTTGAAGTGTTCCTCTTCAGCCTTTAAACTTTCCTTTTTCAAAATATTCTCAAGACGGGAAATAACTTCTTCACTTTGAATTTTTAAAAATTCCTGAATTAGTTCTAGTTTTCTGGTTTGTAAATCCATTTTATTTAGCTTTTTATCAAAGATACGAAATTATCAATTTGTTAATCCATTTTCTGGAGTAGGTGAAATTCACAGCCTTGCTTTATAAGTGCTCTTTGCAAAAGCACCGCTCAAGAGAGTTGTTCTGAGCAACTTGGCGGGCACACGTTGCAAACGTGCGCGAGCGGGGGCTAGTCCTTATTACCCGGGGACACGGGCGGGACGGCTGCGCCAGCTGGGAAACTTGGATTTGAAAACAACTTAAATAAAGTTAATTAAAGGTATCTAAATGTTCAAACCACATCGGAATAATCGGTAAACAAGAGTCACTGTATGAATATATAAAAATTGAAAATTTTTGTCTACCGTTAAGACTAAATCCGTATTCGTCAATTTCTCCTCTATAACCAGATTTGTTTATACTACCAATTTTTCTATAACTTAAGCCACTTCTTAAATCTGTCAATTTTTGTAAATATTCCTCAGTTGAATTTTTACTATTCATAAGGATGGGGCTATCATCTCTTGTTCCCATACCCATATACATATGATCATTAGAACTTAAAAAATCATCCGAATGATTGAAATCTTTAGTATTATTTTTTCTTTGAGGTCTTGATGGTCTTTCATCTTCTAATAAAACTTGCGACTTAGTCCTTGACATCATTCCTGCTACTAAACATATAATAATAAATATTATAACAAATACACTCATTTTTTCAAACCGTTTCGAATTAATAATATTCCGAGAATCAAAAAAATTATAGGAACCAATAATGATGCTATATTATTTCCGCTATCTAAAAGTTTCGGAATTGTAATAATTGGGCCAATTATGAGAATAATACCTAATATTATTTTAACTGCTTTCATTTTTTTCATTTTTGATTAATCATTTTTTTCGAAACAGACTTCCTATCCAATCCCAAATCCACGCTATAATTCCTATAATTGGTATAAGTAATGCTATTGAAATATTTCCGCTAATTAAGGCGAAGATTACTATTAAAATACATAGGATACCAACACATCCTAAACTTGGTCCTTCTCGCCATAAACTCATAAATTCATAATTTAAAAGTTCTCATCTATTTTTTAAATTACTGCGAACATTTGTATAAATAACATGCAAGATTGCGAGGGTAATAAATCTACAAAAAATAATCATAACACTTCGGTTTCCAATATATCCCACTTCCAAAATACCCCACAAAATAAACACCCCACTAATTGGGAATACTTACCTTTGCGAAGTCTTTAAAAATTTGCTTTGAACAAACTTTTCAGCATTGGGTTTTGGGGCTGGATGGCCCGCTTTATTTTACGAAACCGTACCGGAATTTTAATAGTTATTGCAGTAATTACCGTACTGTTAGCCATGCAGTGGAAGAATATGCGCTTCACCTATACCGAGGCCAACCTGCTGCCGGACGACCACCCCATCAATCTTGAGTACGATCAATTTCTTTCGCATTTTGGGGAAGAGGGCAACTTGATTGTTATGGGGGTGAAAGATTCTTCCATCTTTACGCCTGCGAAGTTCAAAGCCTGGAACCAACTTACGGAAGACATTGGCAAATTCAACGAGGTGGACCTGACGCTTTCCGTAGGGAACTTGAAAAAACTGGAGAAGAAAAAGGACACTTCCGGTTTTGAACTGGTGCCTTTTATTCAGGATTCGGTTTTTACGGACGCCAATCTTGCCGCCTACAAAGACGAACTTTTCAACGCTTTGCCTTTTTATGACGGACTTATTTATAGTCCGGACAAGCAAAGCATCCGCTCAGCTATTTACATGAAAAAGGATATTGTAAATACTTCTGCACGGAAGGATTTTGTGATTGAGGATTTGATTCCGCTAATTGATAAATTTGAGGAAGAAACGGGCGTTACGGTTTATACCTCTGGGATGCCATACATCCGCACGCTGAATTCAAAAAGCATTATTGACGAGATTGGGCTGTTTATTGGGGGAGCGCTTTTTGTTACTTCGCTTATATTTTTCTTCTTTTTCCGCTCTTGGCGCGCCACGTTTATTTCTATGTGTACCGTTATTATTGGGGTTATGTGGTCTTTCGGGTTTTTGGGGCTGATGCATTATGAAATCACGGTGCTAACGGCCTTGATTCCGCCTTTGATTATTGTTATTGGAATTCCGAACTGTATTTTCCTCATCAACAAATACCAACAGGAAATAAAACTGCACGGGAACCAAGCAAAGTCTTTACAACGCGTAATCACAAAAGTGGGAAATGCAACTTTAATGACTAACCTAACCACAGCTTCGGGTTTTGCTACTTTTATATTGGTGAAGAGCGAGCTGCTGAGTGAATTTGGCGTTGTGGCCTCCATCAATATTGTTGCTATCTTTTTATTGAGCCTGTTTATTATTCCAATTATTTACAGCTATATGTCCGTGCCCAAGGACAAGCATTTGAAGCATTTGAACAAAAGGTGGATCAACAAGTTTGTGAATTGGGTGGAGCGGATGGTTCGGGACCGCCGAATCACCATTTATATTGTGGCCGTTGTGCTTTTGTGTGCTAGTATTATCGGGATTTTCCAGATTAAAATTTCGGGTAGTTTAATTGAAGATATGCCTAAGAATACTGGGTTTTTCGAGGATATCCGCTTTTTTGAAAAGGAATATGAAGGTATTATGCCTTTGGAAATAATGGTGGATACCAAGAAACCAAAGGGCGTGATGAGCCTTCCCACTTTGAAACGGATTGATGAGTTGCAGGAGCATATTAAGGAAATTCCAGAATTTGCGAAGCCGCTTTCTGTGGTTGAATTGGTGAAATATTCCAAACAAGCATATTACAACGGCAATCCGGAATATTACCAACTGCCCAACAGCCAAGAGAAGAATTTTATACTCAGTTATGCAAAAAGCAGCAATACGGACACGAATTTATTGAATAGTTATGTGGACAGTACCGGGCAATTTGCCCGTATAACCACGTTTATGAAAGATACCAAGCCAGATAGGTTTAAACGTATTGAGGAAGATTTGCATTCGGAAATAGAAAAGGTTTTTCCTGCGGAACGATATAATGTTACGGTTACGGGAAAAGCATTGGTTTTTCAGAAAGGAACACATTATTTGGTAAACAATTTGATCCTTTCGCTCTCGCTCGCCATCTTTTTGATTGCGCTGTTTATGGCGTGGATGTTCCGAAGTTTCAAGATGATTTTAATTTCGCTTATCCCGAACCTTTTGCCATTGATTATAACCGCTGGCGTAATGGGCTATGTGGGTGTTCCCATAAAACCTTCCACTATTTTGGTGTTTAGCATCGCTTTTGGAATTTCGGTGGATGATACAATCCATTTTCTGGCAAAATACAGGCAGGAATTAATAGCCAATAACTGGAAAATAAAGAAGTCGGTTTTTGCGGCCGTGCGCGAAAGTGCCATTAGCATGTTTTACACTTCCATCGTGCTTTTCTTTGGGTTTTCAGTGTTTACCATTTCCAGTTTTGGCGGAACCGTGGCATTGGGGGCGTTGGTTTCAATAACCTTACTTTTTGCAATGCTTTCCAATCTTATTCTGCTTCCCACGCTCCTACTTTCTTTGGAAAGAAGTATTGCAAATAAGGAAACGATGAAAAAACCTGCGATTGAAATTTTACCAAACGACGAAGAGGAAATTGAGTAGGCAGTATTCAGTTTCAGTTGGCGGTAAATCTGTTTAAAAATCTACATTTTGGAATTTGGTATTTTCTTTTTTGGAATTTTTTTGAAGTATATTTGCTCCTCTTAAAAAACAACCATGAAACATAGAACTATAGATGAATTGTTGAAAACCGAACCAACCCATCACGAAGTGATTGTTAAAGGTTGGGTGCGCTCTTTTAGAAGCAACAGATTCATAGCTTTAAATGACGGATCTACTATAAAAACATTGCAATGTGTTGTGGATTTTGAAAATTTCGAGGAAGAAATTCTGAAGAAAGTAACCATTGGCGCCGCCATTGAAGTCTCTGGAATTTTAGTTGAAAGCCAAGGCCAAGGCCAAACTGTTGAAGTTCAAGTTTCAAAATTGACTGTTTTGGGCGAAGCAAATCCTGAGGATGTAAAACTTACAATCCTTTCCCCAAAAAGACATTCCTTGGAAACCTTGCGCGAGCAGGCGCATTTGCGAATTCGCACCAATACTTTTGGCGCCGTGATGCGCACGCGTTCCAAACTGGCATTTGCAGTTCACGAATATTTCCAGAAAAACGGTTTTAATTATATGCACTCGCCCATCATTACCGGAAGTGATGCTGAAGGGGCTGGCGAAATGTTTCGGGTTACAAATTTAGATGCTAAAAATCCGCCGTTGGATGAAAACGGCAATGTAAACTATAAAGAAGATTTCTTCGAAAAAGAATCAAACCTCACCGTTAGCGGGCAGTTGGAAGCTGAAACGTATGCAATGGCACTTGGAAAGGTTTATACTTTCGGCCCAACTTTTAGGGCTGAAAACTCAAACACCAGCCGCCATTTGGCTGAATTTTGGATGATTGAGCCAGAAGTTGCTTTCAATGATCTGGACGCAAACATGGATTTGGCGGAAGATTTTATAAAGTATGTTATACAATACGCTTTGGAAAACTGCGCCGATGATCTTGAATTTCTTGAAACCCGTTTGCTGGAAGAAGAAAAGAACAAGCCTCAGGACGAGCGCAGCGAAATGACACTTCGCGAAAAGCTTCAATTTATTTTGGAAAACAATTTCAAGAGAGTGAGCTATACCGAAGCGATTGATATTTTGAAAAATTCAACCCCGAACAAAAAGAAAAAGTTTAAATATATTATTGAAGCGTGGGGTGCAGATCTGCAAAGTGAGCACGAGCGCTTTTTGGTTGAAAAACATTTTAAATGTCCAGTTATTCTTTTTGATTATCCGGCAAATATAAAGTCGTTTTACATGCGTTTAAATGACGACGGGAAAACCGTACGCGCGATGGATGTTCTTTTTCCGGGTATTGGAGAAATTGTGGGCGGTTCGCAGCGGGAAGAACGGTACGATGTTTTGGTTGAGAAAATGAAAGCCATGAACATTGACGCAAAAGAACTGTATTGGTATTTAGACCTGCGTAAATTCGGAACTGCTGTTCACAGTGGTTTTGGACTTGGGTTTGAACGTTTGGTGCAGTTTACTACGGGAATGGGCAATATTCGCGACGTAATTCCTTACCCAAGAACGCCGGGCAACGCGGAATTCTAAAAGAAATTTACTTTTTCAGAAGTTCAAAATTGAAGGTTATTTGCACTTCATCCTTTACTTTGCTTTGTACAATTTTCGGGATTTTAATATCAAAATCGGAAGCTTTCGCGCTAAAGTTTCCCGATAAAATAATTTTATCATTCGTGTATTCCAAACTCACAGGGATTTTAGAGAACTGTTTTGTTATTCCGTGAAATTCAAGTTCGCCGGCAATGAATAAATTAGTTGTGCCGCTGAGTTTTTCAAAGGAGAAATCAAGCAATTTCCCTTTAAAAGTGGCTTTCGGAAATTTATCAGATTCAGCATAATTTTCATTGAAATGTTCTTCCATTAAAGCATTTTTAAATCGGAAAGCCTTAACGAGGGCAAGCACAGCAATCTCACCATTTTCTGCATTAATAATTACTGTTACGGAATTGTTTTTTGCCGCCACTTCTTCAAAAGAGGGTACGGAGGCTTCAAAATTTATTGTGCCCGTTTTGGTTAAAAATTTATTTTGGCCATAGGAAATGGCACAAAAAAATAAGATTATAAAGAGTATTTTTTTCATAATTTCTATTCTTCAATTAGTCCATCCTCATTCCATTGAATTATAATATCTATTAAATTTTGCGGCAATCTCGGTCCGCCAAATGGCATCATAAAAACAGGATCGTCACTTGAAATACGGCCAATCAAATTTCTGTTTTGAACAGCTTCCTTTACATTTTCATAGCTAACCAAAGGCATTGGCGCGCCATTTTGTGGGGGATTGGAATGGCAAATAATACAGTTATTGTCTATAATTGGTTTTACATTTTCATTGAAAGTAATTGTTTCTGGGATTGGGGTTGCATCCACCAAATCTTCCTCACTTACAGCTGTACAACCAAAAAGAAGTAGTATCGAGTTAAATAGTGTTATTTGGAATAATTTCTTTTTCATAATGACAGTATTAAAATACCCGGCTCAAATTGAATCCGAAATAAATATCCCCATCCTCCCAATTGCCAGAGGCTTGACCCAAAAATCCGTTCGTGTTCATTGGCTGGGCGTTTGTAAAGTGCATTTGAAAAACATGCCCTCCAGTTTCAAGATCGACCCCTATGGATAATGGGTTTTTAAAAGGGGAATTACTGGCTCGGTTTAAATGAATGCCATAATCCATATTAAGTGACCAGCGTTTTCCCAATTTGTAGCGCCCTCCCACGCCTATTGCAAATTGCGTGTTGTCCTGTTCGTTTACCACAACATAATTATCGTGGAAAAACGTGGGTGCCAATTCTACAGAAAAATTGGTATTCACTTTCCTGGAAATTAAAACTTGGGTTGCGTATGCCAAACGATGCTTAAACTTCAACTTTGGAAGATTGTCTTTATCCAATGCCGTGTTAATCATCAATGAATTATACCCAACAATGGTAAATGGAAATCTATTTTCCTGTTGATTTATCAATCTGTATTTTAAGGAGCCTTCATAAATTTTTTGATACGAGCTACGGGAAACACCAATATTCAATCCATCAGAAATTCCGTAGATGAAATTCAATCTGGTAACAGCGTCATCGAGACCAAAAAAGCTATCGAACCCATTTTCAATACTTCCAAATCTGTGGGAAACTATTAATGTAAGTTCCTTTTTAGCTACCAATTTTGTGGATTCAAAATTTACAATTTTGAGGCCTTTGAAAGCAGCAATTGCATAGTCATCCGTTACCGAATCGTGGTTGATTTCGGCAAGAAGATTCTCTTGGGCAACGGCCAAAACCGGCATCCACAAAATTAGCAGCAAAAAGGTTTTCAAAAGGATCAGTTTTTAATGAATCTTTCCGTTTGGGAGTTTTCCCCTGAAACAACTTTCAAGAAATAACTTCCTGCGTTCCAATTCAAAATATTAATCGACACATTATCTTTTGATTCAAATTCTTCTGAATGAATTTGTTTTCCCAATATATCAAACACTGTAATTTGGCCAGCTTGCATATTTTTTGGCAAGACCAAATTCAGTGTTGAGGATGCAGGATTTGGGTAAACACTTATTTTGTTCAATTTGTTATCTTCTACACCCAATACTTCCAAAACAGTTATGGTGCCTGACATACTACCCGCACCGTGAACACCGCAAAAATAATCATTGTTGCCCACCACAGTAAAAGTATAGGAATAGGTTTCTCCCATTCCGGTAATAACACCGCTGTTAAAGGTTTCCACAGAGTTCCCAACTTCATTTTCAACAGTATGGGGAACAGCATCCTGCCATGTCCAAATAACGGTATCGCCTTCGTCAATAGTTAAGTTTACATTATTTCCAACACCCATAAACCAATCTAGATTATGGGTTGTTTGTGCATTTGCGGCAAAGAAGCCTAAAAAGGTCAGTAATAATAGTTTTGTTTTCATATTGGTTTATTTAAGTTAATTAATAATACACTGGTCAAGTTTTATTTGTTCCAGTAAGTCGTCATATCCTATGAATCGCCCTTTTATGGTGATTTTTGAATTAAGTTTTATTTCTTGTTGAATAGTTTTTTCTGAAAATTGGCAAAATACCATCTCGTTTATAGTGATTTCATTTTCGTTGATTTCTGAAACATTCCCGGAAATTTCTATGGTTTTGTTTAGGTATTTATTTTGTGAAACAATAGGATCAATATTAAATTCTGAATGAATTTGCTCAGCCGTCAATGAATATTGGGCATTTTCACCTTCAATATTCCGATGGTCTTTATATAGATAGCTATAGCCTATAAAAGCTGCCAGAACAATTATTACTATTATAATCCAATATTTACGCATTCGCAATTGCTTTTAAGTACAATCATTCACATAACGAATTTGGTCTTCGCCCAACCTAAAATCTATTTTGGTTTCACCCGGATTTTCTTCTATTTCGTGTAAAGTCCATTCATTGTTGCAGTCGGGAAGTGTTGGGATATCAATTACCACAATAATATTATTTGCTGTGCCGCTGGCGGTCCAAGTTCCTTCATACGTCCATATTGAAAAAGTTGAAATCACCGTTCCGTCTGCATAAAAATTAAACACATAGTCATCATAATAATCTTCCGTATTGCTGCTATCATCACGCCTTAAACGATCTACAATCCAGTTTTGACAGCTGGTTAAATAAGTCATTAATTGATTGGTGGTACATTCATTACAATCATCGTCATCAAAATTATAATCATCATCTTCATCACAGCTATCTCGATAGGTATTTATTACTGTTTGCAATTCGTTGAGGTTTTCAACGTTCGTGATAGTTCCATCTGTAAGGGAAACTGCTATTGGAAAATCTATGGTAACTATATCATACTGCTCAATCTCATCAATAAAACGGTAGAAATCTTCGTCATTATTGAAGGTTGCAGTGTCAATCATTTCGTTGTTGGAATTGAAAATTGCTGTAGTAACCGGATATTGAAAATCAACACATTCAATGTCGTCATCGGCGATGTTTTCTCCATTGCAATTATTTGAAAAACTGGAAAGCTCAGCGTAATTGTTGATGCTGACTTGGGAATAATCTTCAAAGATGATTGTGATTGGAAACTGTATTTCTATTAAATCTTCATCATCGTCAAGTTCATCAAATACATCTTCAATAGTTTCATAATCCATTTCACTGTTTACTTCAATTTCAATAGTATTTGCAAAAACGGTAGCGGGTAATTTAACTTTAAAGCAATTGGCATTATCAATTATATTATCCACAGACCCGTCATTGCTGATTGCTTGTTTCATTAAATTCACAATGGGAGAATTTATCACCAAAGTTTCGCCTTCGGGAGGTTCAATAAGTTGTGTTTCCTCTTTGCGGCAGGAAGAGAGGAGCATTAAAAATGAAAGTGTAAGTAGTGTTATTTTTAGAGTTGTTATTTTCATAAAAAACTGAATAAAAACGTATTCTTTTAAATAGAACAACTCACTTCAAAAAAATCCCGAAAAAAACTGAAAGAATATTTCTATAACTTAGCACAGTAAAAACCTGATTTTGTCAAAAAACCTTAATAGCAACATTTGTGAGGAATTAACCTTTGAACGTATTTACAAAAAATACGCAAAGGATCTCCATGATTTTCTTTACTATAAATTCGGCGAGCAATTCAACCCAAATGATAAAGCGCAGGACGCATTTATGAAGCTTTGGGACAATTGTGGAAAAGTACCGTTGGACAAAGCGAAATCATATCTGTTTACCATTGCGAACAATATGATGCTCAATGATATTAAACACCAAAAAGTAGTTTTAAGGCACCAAAAAATTAAGCCCGAAAACTTTACCAATGAAAATCCTGAGTTTATTTTGGAAAAGGAACAATTTCTGGAACGCTACCAAAAAGCTTTGGAAAAACTGAGCGAGGAACAGCGTGTTGCTTTTTTAATGAACAAAGCCGAAGGAAAAAAACACAGCGAAATAGCAGCTATTTTAGGAGTAACCCAAAAAGTTGTGGAATATAGAATATATACTGCCTTTAGTTTTTTGAAAAATGAGCTTGAAGGTTTTAAAATAAAATAATCAGGAGAAACACGGTTGAGGTTGTTATATTCTAAAGTAATTGATTTATGGAGAAAGAAATTTTAATCAAAAAATGGTTGAATAATGAAT
Source organism: Aequorivita sp. (assembly GCA_030690315.1). Taxonomy (GTDB): domain Bacteria; phylum Bacteroidota; class Bacteroidia; order Flavobacteriales; family Flavobacteriaceae; genus Aequorivita. Next base: position 154,105 of record JAUYGY010000036.1, on the reverse strand, counting down.
TGAATGACTCTGAAAAAGAGGCGTTCGGCAAGCTTGATGATTTCGAAATAAATCAGGCTATTGTTGATAATGCGGAATATTTTAAAGCTTCAAATTTTTCGGAAATAGAGGATTTTGAAAATTTCAAAAGAAATTACAACTCCAAAAAAAAACCAGTAAGAAAATTACAGTGGGTAAACCCGTTTTTGAAAATTGCAAGTGTTTTAGTGATCGTATTTGGATTATATTTTCTTTTCCACAATAGCATAACACAAGTGAAAACAGCCGCCGGCGAGAAAATTACCGCAATATTACCGGATTCATCACAAGTTTTTTTGAATGCACTTTCAAGCATTGAATACAAGCCCGACAAATGGAATGAAAAAAGATCGCTCCGTCTGGATGGAGAGGCTTATTTTAAAGTAGCCAAAGGAAAAAAGTTTGACGTGGTTACGGAAAGCGGTGTGGTTACGGTAGTGGGAACGCAGTTCAATGTAAAGCAACGCACCAATTTTTTTGAGGTGAAATGTTTTGAGGGAAAAGTAAATGTTGTTTCAGACACCATTGAAAGGATGTTACATCCCGGACAAACCTTCCGCATTTTGAACCAAAATTTTTCTGAAGGAATTACAAATGCAGCAACACCAAAATGGGCAGGAAATATGAGTGATTTTGAATCTGTGCCATTTAAAGAAGTTTTGGCAGAATTGGAACGTCAATACAATATTAAAATCACAAACAAAAATGTGAATGTTGATAGGTTGTTTACCGGAGGTTTCGTTCACCATGATTTAGAAAATGCCCTTATTTCCATTACACAACCTATGAATATGACGTATGAATTGAGTGCATCAAATCAAGTTATAATTCGTGGGAAAAACAAGTAGGAAATTCGTTCTCTTTTTTAGCTTACTATTCTCTTTAAGCAGTCTGGCACAAGAGAAGGAATCTCTTGCTTCAATAATTGCAACCCTTCAGAAAAAGCATAATCTTCAATTCAATTATGCAGAAGATCTTATTGCAGAAATTTTTTTGAAACCACCGCCCATAGATTTTTCGTTGGAAGAATCCTTGCAATATTTAGAAAAAAACAGCAAACTATCTTTCGCAAAAATGAGCGATACTCTTGTTTTGGTTAAACAAAAAGAAGCTGGATTCCTTTGCGGATATATAATTGATAAAGAAACTTCGAAGCCCTTAGCATCCGCGACAATTCAAAATAAAAATAATTATGCGGTAAGTGACGAAAATGGTTTCTTTCAACTAAAAATTGAAAATGAAGACAAAACAATAAGCATTCGCTTTTTAGGATACAAGAGCCTTGACGGACCATTGAAAGATTTTGACAGGAATACATGCGGGGAAATATTTCTCCTTCCAAATTTTCTGACACTACCTGAGGTAATGGTTTCCAATTATATTACTACGGGCATAAATAAATTAAGCGATGGTTCATTTGTTATAGATTTTTCAGACTTCGGGATTTTGCCCGGGGTTTTAGATAATGATGTGCTTCAAGCTGTACAGGCTTTTCCGGGAATTCAAAGCATTAACGAAACGGTGTCTAATATCAATATCCGTGGCGGGACACACGACCAAAATTTAATAATGTGGGATGGAATAAAAATGTACCAATCCGGACATTTTTTTGGGCTTATTTCTATGTATAATCCACAAATTACACAGAAGGTTTCAGTCTTAAAAAATGGAACGGGAGTTTCATATACCGATGGTGTTTCGGGAACTATTTCAATGCAAACCAGTGAAGAACTAACTACAGATTTTAATGCAAATGTGGGTGTGAATTTAATAGATGCCAATGCTTTTGCCGACATTCCCATAGGTAAAAAATCTTCCGTTCAAATTGCTGGGCGAAAGGGCTTGAGCGATTTTTTTAAAACCCCCACCTATAATGAATTTTTCGAAAGAATTTCCCAGAATACCGAAGTTCAAAATAACGTTGGAAGCATTATAAATTCCGATAAGTCGTTTGATTTTTATGACACCTCCTTGCGTTGGATTTATCAAATAAGTGACAAAGATGTACTTCGCGTTAATTTCATAAATGTGTCCAATAATTTGGAGTTTAATGAAAATGCCTTCATAAATAATGAACAAAAATCGAGGGAAAGCAGTCTTTCGCAAAACAGTATTGCTGGGGCAATTTATTATAACAAGCAATGGAACGATAATTTGCAGACCACTTTTGAAGGCTATGAAACCGATTATAAATTGAAAGCGGTAAACGTAAATGTATTGGAAAACCAGCGCTTTAAACAGGAAAATGTGGTTTCGGAAACAAGTTTAAAATTGAAAATGAATTATAGGTTTAATGAAAAATTCAATTTGCTGGGCGGGTATCAATTTGTTGAGACAGAAATAACCAATCTGGATGATGTTGACGATCCACTTTTTCGTTCTTTGGTTTCGGAAGTGGTGCGAAACCACAGTGTTTTTTCAGAAATAGATTTTAGATCAAAGCACAATAATACTAATATAAAAGGCGGGGTTCGGTTTAATTATATTGATAAATTTAAAAAAACCCTTTGGGAACCTCGATTGAGTTTTACGCAGCGCTTTCTTGAAGATTTCACTTTTGAACTATTGGGGGAATTCAAAAACCAATACACTTCACAGATTATCAATTTTCAGAATGATTTTTTGGGAATTGAAAAACGCAGATGGCAATTGTCAAACAGTAAAGAGATTCCAATTATTAGAAGCAAGCAAATTTCCGCGGGAATAAACTTTGCCGAAAACGGTTGGTTGCTAAGTACGGAAGGCTATTACAAATATGTTGATGGCATTACTACCCAGAGCCAAGGATTCCAAAATCAATATGAATTTGTAAAATTCACTGGGAGTTATGATGTTAAAGGCTTGGACGTTCTATTAAGAAAAAAGGTGAAAGATTTTAACTTTTGGCTTAGCTATTCATTTATGGACAATCAATACACATTTACAGATTTGCAACCCAATGCCTTTCCCAGCAATCTTGATATAAAGCACGCCATTACTTTAGGCACAGCCTATTCCTTAAAAAATTTAAAAATAGCTGCGGGTTTCAATTGGCATTCGGGCAAACCAAGTACTTCTCCAGTAAATGGCAATGAAATAATGAATAATGAAATTAATTATGCCGCTCCCAATAGCTCACAGCTGCAAAATTATATGCGAATGGATGTTTCAGCACTTTACAATTTTAATATCACAGAAAAGATAAAAGCAGATGTAGGGGTGTCTATTTGGAATATTTTAGACCGAGAAAACGAAATCAGCAATTACTATCATTTTGATAATGAAGAGGTAATTGAAACCCAACAGCGTTCCTTAGGTATTACGCCAAATGCAGGGGTTCGGGTTTATTTCTAATTTTTCATTCTTTATTTATAGAATCCTATCAGAAACCTTAATTTTTAATTAAAACTAGCCACTTAATCATTTTAGTAGCTGGTTTTTTTTAACTTTATGAGGTAGTAAAACACATCATGCTAAAACAACAATTAAGCTTTAAACTTTCCCAGAAATTATCGCCTCAGCAAATACAGTTGATGAAGATGATCCAATTGCCAACGCAAGCTTTTGAGCAACGCATTTCGCAGGAATTGGAAGAAAACCCTGCGCTTGAAGGTGGAAAGGAAGAAAGCGAAGACTTTGATGATGAATTTAACAACGATGAATTTGATGATAATTATGACGAAGGCAATGAGGTAATTGAAACCGACATAAACGTAGATGATTACTTAAGCGATGACGAAGTGCCCAGCTATAAACTTTCCGCAAACAATTATAGCGCAGATGACGAGGAGCGGCAAATGCCCTATGCCGCCGGAACTTCTTTTACACAACATTTAATGCAACAACTAAGTACCTATAGACTGGACGAAGAGGAAAAAGAAATTGCCGAGTTTTTAGTTGGTAGCGTAGATGAAAGCGGTTATATAAGAAGAGAAATCCAAGAAATTGTTGATGATTTGGCCTTCACCCAAAATGTTTATACCACTGAAGATAAGGTTGAAAAAATATTAAAAGTGGTTCAGGAATTAGATCCTGCCGGTGTTGCGGCACGGGATCTACAGGAGTGCTTGTTGATTCAATTGGAAAGGAAGGAACAAACGCCTTCTGTTGCTTTGGCCATTCAAATTATGGAGGACTCTTTTGATCATTTCAGCAAAAAGCATTACAAAAAACTCATTCAAAAGTATGATATAACCGAAGATCAGCTTCGAGATGCCATTCACGAAATTGAAGGTTTGAACCCCAAACCGGGCGGCACATATTCCGGGAATAATAGAATTGTAGAGCACGTAGTCCCAGATTTCGCAATAAAGATTGTTGATGGCGAACTGGATTTAACCTTAAACGGGCGAAATGCCCCCGAGCTTCACGTGAGCCACGATTACACAAATATGCTAAAAGGCTACAAAGAGGCCAAAGACAAATCAAAAGCGCAGAAAGATGCGGTTATGTTTATTAAACAGAAGCTGGATGCCGCAAAATGGTTTATAGATGCCATAAAGCAACGGCAGCAAACGCTTTTCATCACTATGAATGCAATTATGCACTATCAGGAAGAATTCTTTTTAACTGGCGACGAACGAAAACTGAAGCCAATGATCTTGAAAGATATTGCAGACAAAATAAATATGGATGTTTCCACGGTTTCGCGGGTAGCGAACAGCAAATATGTTGATACACCCTACGGTACAAAATTGATAAAGACTTTTTTTAGCGAATCAATGAAGAATGATCAAGGCGAGGATGTTTCCACAAAAGAAATAAAGAAAATTCTTGAAATTACCATTTCCGAAGAAAACAAACGCAAGCCGATGACTGATGATAAATTGGCAAAAATATTATTGGAAAAGGGATACCCTATTGCCCGCCGCACCATTGCCAAATACCGGGAACAATTGGACTTGCCAGTAGCGCGTCTTAGAAAGGAAATTTAATGAAACTATTTCTTAAAGCTGCCTCCTATATTTTTCATCCGTTGTTTATCCCGCTTTTGGGGACCATTCTTTATTTTGTGGTTACCCCGCGTTATCTTGACATGCAAATTGTGCGTGTAAATCTTTTTGCCATTACTATTATCACCATTTTCATTCCTTTTGTGATGTTTTTTCTGCTAAAAAACATAGGCGTTGTTGAAACAATCTATTTAAGGGAAGTGAAAGAACGCAAGTTTCCATTAATGATTCAGTGCATTTTGTTGCTGCTTATTATTAAAATGGTTTTCGATCCTTATGACGACCCTGAGCTGTACAATTTTTTTGTCGGCCTTGTTTTTTCAACCTTCAGCGCCTTGGTTATGGTTTTTTTTAAGATCAAAGTGAGTCTGCACCAAATGGGCGTTGCGGGTATTTTAATGTTTATTGTAGGGTTAAGCGCCCATTTTAAAATAAACTTACTTATCTCTATCAGCTTTTTTCTGTTTGTGAATGGTTGGGTAGCTTCTTCTAGATTGGAAAATGATTCGCACACCTATCCGGAACTTGGCATTGGGTTACTATTGGGAGCCCTGCCGCAATTGATTCTTTTCAATAATTGGTTATAGAATATAAAAAATCAATCCCACTTTAAGAGTTCTGAAATCTACCTTTTCGCCATCTGTTGTTACGGCATCTTTGAAGAAAGGATTAATACTATAGGAAGCAAAAAAGTTAAACGTATTATATCCGAGACTTAGTGTAGCCGACATACGAAGTGGATCAAATTCAGGGATTTTTGTTTGATTTACGTTGTTTTCGGACTGTTTAAAGGTGGCTTTATACCAATAGGCATATCCAACTCTAAATCCAGCATAGACTCTCCAAAACTTATAGCTGGAAGGAGTAGAGCTTCGCCATCTAAATTCAATGGGTGCTTCCACTATGGCCATATTAAAACGATTCTGAGTGAAATCAACGTTATTTAAAACTTTAAAAATTGTTTCGTCATTCGGAGTTTCCCCTATGAATAAATTTTGCCCAAATTGATCTATAGAAATCCCACCCCCAATAGCGATGGCAATAGTTCGTTGTTTATTGATGGGCATATCCCGTAAAAACCCAAGTTGGAATCCTCCGGAAAGGCCACGAGTGGTTGCTCCTGAAGGAAGGCTTAAAGGAATGTTATAGGTAATTCCCACATAAAACTGATCTTCTCTATATAAAGAATCCACAGCAATGGGCTGAATGGTATCCTGGGCTATGCTTCCAAAGGAAACAAATAGTAAAAATAAAAAAACAGAGAATCTAAATACCTTTTGCATACCCATAAAGATAATTGTATTTTCAGAATAAGCGAAAAAAAACGCCTCGATCCCGAAACTTAGGAACAAGGCATTTTTTACTATAAAATTTATTAATCTATTCGTTTATTTCATTCCCAGGAGTGGTGATGTAAATAATCTTCAACATATTAAGATCACGTAATTCCTGTTTAATGTCAGTAACCATTCCAGTATTTGTTTTTTCATCTACTTTCAGGGCAACCATTACTTTATCCTGCAATTCAGGGCGTAGCTTTTGGCGCGCTTCGGTTAAAGCAAATTTTATATTGGTAATATCTGTGTAATTATCACCAATTTGTATTTTGGGTTCTGAGCCGTATTTTTCCACAAACCTGGAACTTGGTTTTCCTGCATAAATATATACTGAACGGTCTTTTTTCAATTTTTCAACCTGATCTGCTTTTGGCAGTATGTTCTGAACAAGCAAATTGTCATCACGCAATACAGTTACTACCATAAAAAAGAATAATAACATAAAGACGATATCTGGTAAAGACGCTGTACTTACTGGCGGTAATTCGTTACTTTTTTTCTTTTTAAACTTCGACATAGTTGTATTATTATTGTCCAGATTTCTTAGGTTCTGCTTCGGAAAGTTTTTGGGGAAACATTTTTTGAATGGTTTCCAATTTTGAAGTGATATCCTCCTCGTTTCCTTTAAAGCTGCCTTCGTCCATGGTTTTAGTCATTTCCGTAAATTTCCATCCATAGAGTCTTTGTGATTCTCTATCTCTTAAAAAGTTATATGCAGCAACCAGCTCATTCTGTACTGCAATATACATCTTGTATGATGTAAGCCTGTCATTCTGTACAGAAATTACGGCTTTATCCGGATTATCGGAAGATTCTGGATTTCGTTTCCCCTTGCAATAATTACAATACTCAGCTGTTCCAGAAGCTGCTCCACCGTTATCAAGAAAAGCTATAGCGGCCTCACGTAGATCTTTAAGCTCCATCAGTTTTTCCTCCACTAACAATTGATCGCTTCTATTAACATTTACGATGAAAAGATTCTTTTCTTTAATTTTCACCTGCTCATCAGTGGGTGGTTCCTTAGGCGGCAACTGTCTCGCGATTCCCTTGTCCTTTTCAATGGTTGTTGTTACCAAGAAAAAGATAAGCAGAAGGAATGCTATGTCCGCCATAGACCCTGCGTTAACTTCGGGTGTTGCTCTTCTTGCCATTATTTTGTCACTTTTTTAATTCCTCCAAAAACCATTGTGCCTACAGCTAATATTGCTAATATATAAAAAGCATACAATCCTGTTCCCACCCATTTTGAAGCGCTAGCCGAAAGCATATTGCCTTCTTGCATTGTCATTGGGTTTCCATCTGCCAAAACGTATGCAATTATCACAACGAGTAGAAAAGCCCCTACTGAAATCAGTGTATTTTTAATGTTTCCCGCAAAAATCCCTTTTATTACAAAGAAGAGAACAAAAACAATTGTAATAGCAAATGTAATATAAGCAATATACAAGAAACCATCAACTCCTTCACCAGTTGCTGTTACGACCGTATCACCCTTGGCGATGATCATTGCGAGAAAAATTACTCCTGCAATGCCTAGAAGCACAGCTACTATTTTTAAAATTTTATGTAATGCCATCTTGTGGTTTGTTTAGATTTTGTTTTTTGTCTTGTAGTCGAACAACATATCAATCAAAGTGATAGAAGCGTCCTCCATACTGTTTACGATACTATCAATTTTAGCGATAATATAGTTATAGAAAACTTGAAGAATAATAGCCACGATCAAACCAAATACTGTTGTTAAAAGTGCTACTTTAATACCCCCAGCCACAAGAGAAGGGTTCATATCACCCGCCGCCTGGATTTTATCAAAGGCATCAATCATCCCAATTACTGTACCCATGAAACCAAGCATCGGAGCCACAGCGATGAAAAGGGATATCCAAGAAACGTTCTTTTCAAGCTGACCCATTTGCACACCTCCATAAGCTACAACTGCTTTTTCAGCAATGTCAATACCTTCGTGGGCGCGGTCTAGTCCTTGGTAATAGATTGAAGCAACAGGACCTTTTGTGTTTCTGCACACTTCTTTAGCAGCTTCAATTCCACCACTGTTTAAAGCATCTTCAACTTCTTGAGCCAATTTTTGTGTGTTTGTGGTAGAAAGATTTAGATAAATAATTCTTTCAATAGCAATAGCCAATCCAAGAATTAAACACAGTAGTACAATCCCCATAAAAGCAGGACCACCTTCCACGAAGCGTTCTTTAAGTACTTGGTGAAATCCTTTTTCAGGTTCCGCAGCAGCAGGAGCCGCTTCATCTTGAATAATAGAAACTGTGGCTGCAGTTAACAGAGCCTGTGAACTAGTTTGCATGCTTTGCGCTGTTGCAGCGTTTGCGTTTAACGTGCCTACAAAAACCATTGCGGCAAGCGCCATAATAGAAAATAATTTTTTCATTGCTATCGACTTAAAGTTTGTTTTTAGTTAAGGGTTTAAAGATATAAAATAATTTAGTTAATCTGCAAGAATATTACCGGACTCTCTTAAACGAGCATTTTAATAATCTAAAGTTATATTGCAGAGAGGAAGGGATTCGAACCCTCGATACGCTTGTGGCGTATACACACTTTCCAGGCGTGCGCCTTCGACCACTCGGCCACCTCTCTATTAATATCCACCATTTTTTAAATGGAATGCCAAATATCACAAAAAAAATAACGCCATAAAAAAATTAACGGGTTAATTTATTGCATTTCTCCGCGTAAAGAGGTTTCAAATATGGTTTTGAAGCTGTTAGCTGAAATTTTTTGCCCTAACAAATACATCAATTTTGCCAAAGCAGCTTCTGTTGTGCAATCTTTTCCACTTATAACACCCATTTTTTTAAGTTCAGTACTGGTTTCATAGAGCCCCATATTCACACTTCCGCCCGAACATTGCGTTACATTTATAACCGGAATTCCTTTTTTAATCACTTTTTTTAGGGAATTTAGGAACCAATCGGCATTAATCACGTTACCACTTCCGTAGGTTTCAAGCACCAAACCTTTCATCTCGGGATATTCAAAAAGATATTTTACAGTTGCCTCATCAATCCCAGGGAACATTTTTACCAAAAGGATATTTCTTTCAAGTGCAGTGTGCACTTTCAGCTTTTTTCTTCGGTTTGGCCGGTAAAGTGCTTCGTTGTTTACAACCAAATGTACACCGCTTTGCACCAATTCGGGATAATTGAGCGAGGCGAAAGCTTCAAAATGTTCTGCATTGATTTTTGTAGTTCTATTGGCGCGATAAAGTTTGTATTCAAAATACAGGCAAACCTCAGCAATTTTTGAAACACCTTTTTCTTGAAGTGAAGCAATTTGAATGGAGGTAATCAAATTTTCCTTCGCATCCGTTCGTAAATCGCCAATGGGAAGTTGGGAACCCGTAAAAATTACAGGTTTGCTTAAATTTTCCAGCATAAAACTGAGTGCTGAAGCAGTATAACTCATAGTATCGCTGCCGTGAAGCACAACAAAACCATCCCGCTCTTCATAATTATCTTCAATAATTTTTGCAATGTCCACCCAATATTCTGGATTCATATTGGAACTATCAATTGGCTTGGGAAATGAAGTTGTTGTAATATTACAATCCAACAATTTCAACTCGGGAATGTGGTTCAGCAATTCATCAAAATTGAAATTGCGCAGCGCGCCTGTTTCAAAATCCTTGATCATCCCGATGGTTCCGCCCGTATATATAAGGAGTATGTTTGGTTTTTTCATAGTGAATTTTATATCCCAAAAATCGCTTTCGAGTTTTCAGTAGTTATTCTAGCTATTTCTTCTTCGGAAACATTATAAATTTCCGAAAGCTTTTTGCTCACCAACGCCAAATAGCTACTTTCATTGCGTTTTCCGCGGAAGGGCACCGGGGCAAGATAGGGCGAATCTGTTTCCAAAACGATGTGTTTCAGCGGAATTTGATCTAAAAAAGTATCAATCTTTCCATTCTTAAATGTAACCACTCCCCCAATGCCAAGCTTCATATTAAAAGAAATGGCTCTTTGCGCCTGCTCAAATGTTCCAGTAAAGCAGTGAAATATTCCAAATAAATCCTCCCTTTTTTCAGTTTCAAGCACTTCAAAAATTTCGTCAAAAGCATCGCGGCAGTGTATAACGATGGGCAGTTTGTATTTTTTCGCCAGTTGTATTTGCCTTTTAAAAGTAATCTTTTGAATTTCCAAGGTAGATTTATCCCAATACAGATCGATGCCAATTTCGCCAACGGCGTAAAATTTTCTTTTTTTGAATTGCTCCTCAACGTGCTTCAATTCCTTTTCAAAATTTTCTTTAACGGAAGTTGGATGAAGGCCCATCATCAAAAAAACGTTTTCTGGATATTCCTTTTTCAAAGCATACATAGCTTCGGTATAACCAGAATCTATGGCTGGAATAAAAAACCGTTTTATGCCAAGATTTATGGCGCGTTGTATCATTTCTTTGCGATCCTCGGCAAAGGCATCACTGTATAAATGGGTATGTGTGTCTGTGAGCATCGTTGCAAAGCTACTTATTTTGTTTGCTATCTTTGTGCAAAAAAGTTGATGCAATTACGCAAATTTCTTGAAAGCCATGGCTTTTATCGTATTCCCTTGAAAAGGCTGGCCACGGGCCACTATCTTTTTTCCGCAAAAATTAACAGTGTTTCGGGCAATTTTATACTGGACACAGGCGCATCTACCAGTTGTGTTGGGTTTGCGGAGAGTTCACATTTTTTATTGATTAGCGAGGAAAGCATTATTAAAGCAGCCGGAGCTGGAGCCGTAAATATGGAAACCATGCTTTCCCGAAAAAATGAGTTCAACATACAAGGCTGGAGCTTAAAAAATATGGACTTTGTTCTTTTTGACCTTTCACATGTAAACGAAGCGCTCTTGCAAGCCAATGAAGATACCATACACGGAATAATTGGCGCCGATTTTTTAAAGGAAAGACGAGCGGTAATTGATTATGGCAGAAATTGCTTCTATGTGAAGTAGAATGATTTTCAGATATGGTTTATTTCCAATAATTTAAGTACTTTTATCTTATTTTCAGCTAACTCACTTATATTGAAAAAATTATTGTTTTTGCTTTTCATAGTAGCGCTCTACCCTTTTTCAGGTTATTGCCAGGATATTCCCCATTATGAAAAAATACTAAACACCACCAAGGACAAATCGGAAAAACTAACGGCACTAGACAGTTTGTTGAAGCGAACATTTTCAACAAATCCGGAAGCTTTCATTAAATACAGTTTAGTATATATAAACTTGGCGCAGGAACTGGACAGTGTAGAATGGGCCGCAAAAAAAGCGATGAATCTTCAATATCCGCTTACCAATTATGGAAACGACCCGCTAAATTCAATAACAATAATAAACAGTGTGCTCGCGCGTAAATACAAGATAAAGGACAGCCTGCTACTGGGAGGGTTGTACATAAAACGCGGAAAGGCCAACACCAAAGTAGATCTTAAAAAAGCTATTGAAGACTACAATCTTGCCCTCCAAAATTTTTCATCAAAAGACACTTTAAATATTGCCGATACTTACCTTTTTAGGGGTCAGGCAAATTCACAGCTGGGAAAATTTGTTTTGGCGGGCGAAGACTTCACCACTGCCTATACCATGTACGAAGCGAAAAAGGAGTATGCTTATATGGTCTTTGCTCAGGAAGGCATCATTAATATGTTCAGCATGAATGGTTTTTATGATAAAGCCAAGAAAGAAAGAAACGTGCTTATTGAAAAAATGAAGGCTTTAAATCTAAATTCATACTTATCAAACGAATATTACAACCAAGCGTTGGATTACAAAAAGATGAACGAGCGGAATTTGGAATACGAATCCTTGCTTTTGGCAGAAAAAGTTTTTATTAATAACGAATCGGACAAATCTACATTTATAGGTATCCATTCACGACTTATTGAATATTATTGTGAACACCACCAAATTATTGAGGCAAAAAAACATTTGGATCTCATAGAGAATATGGATTTTGACCTTATGGGAAATCCTTTCACAACATTGAACTATTTGGGAGGAAAAGCAAAATATTTACAAGCTACAGGGAAAACCGATGAAGCTTTGGCCCTCACCAAGGAAAAGCTTGATGTTGCCAAAAAATTAGGGTTAGAAGACGAGATAATGAGTTCCTATTTCTTTTTGTCTGAACTATATTTTGAATTGGGCGATTATAAAAAGAGTGTTGAAAACAACAAGGCTTCCATAGCCATAAAAGATTCCATTTATAACAGAAGTACCGCAAACGCACTTGCATATTACCAAACTCTTTACGAAACTGAAAAAAAAGAGAAAGAACTAGTTGCCAAAACCTCAAACATTACCCTGCTTGAAAAGGACAACGAAAGCTTCAAAAAAGCAATACTCTTTGGAGGCATCGCAATTTTATTGGGGTTTGGACTCATATTACTGTATCGCAACCAAAGACATTTAAAAAACAATAAAATTCTTCAGGAAAAATTCAGTCAGGAACTACTGGTTTCACAGGAAGGGGAACGTAGAAGAATATCAAAAGATCTTCACGACGGTATTGGCCAGCAACTATTGGTTATCAAAAACATGTTGATAGCGAGCGGCGATGAAGACACAAAAAAAATGGTGGACTATACTATAGAAGAAGTACGGACCATATCGCGGGATCTGCACCCATTCCAGCTACAGGAACTTGGCATAACCAAAGCCATTGAATATACAATCAACCTTATAGACGAAAACACAACCCTCTTCATATCTGCGGAAATAGATAACATTGACAATATTTTTTCAAAAGAAGACGAAGTAAACATTTATAGAATTATTCAGGAAAGCCTCAGCAACATACTGAAACACGCCCACGCGGAAGCCGGGAAGGTGTCCGTAAAAAAATTCACCAATAATATTCTCATCTCCATCCGCGACAATGGTGTGGGGTTTGATTTTTCTGAAAAATACCAAGACGCTAAATCATTGGGCCTAAAAACACTTTTGGAACGAACCAAATTTTTAAAAGGACAAATGAAAGTAACATCTAAAAAAGACACAGGTACCGTGATTGAATTTCAATTTCCTTTATGACCAAAACTACACCATCCATTATTATTGCAGATGACCACCCGCTTCTTTTGAAAGGTTTAAGCGATTTTTTAATTGAAAAAGAATTCAATTTATTGGGAAGCGGCAAAGACGGAAGAGAGGCCTACAATTTAATAGTGCAAACAGAGCCCGATATTGCTATATTGGATATTCAGATGCCTTTTATGTCTGGGCTTGAAATTGCTCAAAAATGCAAAACCCTTAATATTGACACTAAAATAGTTTTGATAACCCTTCACAAAGAGAAAGAACTTTACCAAAAGGCCCAGGAGCTTAATATTTTTGGATATATCCTTAAAGAGTTTGCGCTTGAAGAAATTGAAAACTGTATCAAAACTGTTACAGAAGGTATTCCTTTTTTCAGCGAAAAAATCAAAGAACTTATTGGGGTTTCTGTAACGGAAGATAGTGATTTGAACATATTGACCCCTTCGGAAAAAAAGATTCTAAAATTAATTGCACAGGACAAAACCAACAAAGAAATTGCTTCACAACTTTTCATTTCATACCGCACTGTTGAAAAACACCGAAGCAATATCATCACAAAACTAAACATTGAACCCAAAACAAATAGTCTGCTTATTTGGGCCAAAGAACACCATAGAAAATTGTTATAAAAACTTTAGAAAATAATTTTTGAAAATTACGTGTTACCACGTATTTCATATCTCTATATATTGACGGATATTTACAGTATGAAAGATTCAGTATATATAGAAGATCAAGAAAAAGATTATGACGCTACGGCATCCACTAGAAAACCAGCAGTGGTTGTTCTGATTGTATCTGTTGTATTGATTCTTCTACTCAATTTAATCAGTACAATTATTTTTTACTAAAAGATATTTGCTAACTAACCAAAATAAAAAATCCGGCTAATTGCCGGATTTTTTATTTTAATATAGTATTGAAATTATAATTCCAAGGCACGTCTCACATTGCTATTCATCAATAGTTCCTCTGGACTTTCCAAAGCTTCTTTTATGGCAACCAAAAACCCGACAGACTCACGGCCATCAATTATTCTATGGTCATAGGAAAGTGCTACGTACATTACTGGCGCAACAACTATTCCACCATCCCTCACAATGGCACGGTCCACAATATTGTGCATTCCCAAAATTGCGGATTGTGGTGGGTTGATGATTGGGGTTGAAAGCATACTTCCAAATACGCCACCGTTTGATATTGTAAAGGTACCGCCTGTCATTTCATCAACGGTAATTTGACCGTCACGAGCTCTAATTGCAAGTCTTTTCACTTCATCTTCAACTCCTCTGAAGCTTAGATTTTCAGCATTTCTAATTACGGGAACCATCAAGCCTTTTGGCCCAGAAACTGCAATAGAAATATCCTTAAAGTCATAAGTAATCATATAATCGCCATCAATCATTGAGTTTACGTCTGGGTACAGTTCCAATGCGCGAACTACCGCCAAAGTGAAAAAAGACATAAAGCCAAGACCAACACCATGTTTTTCTTTAAACTGCTCTTTGTATTGGTTTCTCAAATTATAAATAGCAGTCATATCCACCTCATTGAAAGTGGTAAGCATTGCGGTTTCATTTTTTGCTGAAACCAATCGCTCTGCAACTTTTCGGCGGAGCATGGACAGTTTTTTGCGTTCGCTTCCACGGCTGCCATTGCCGGGAGTACCCATTGATGGTGTGGCATTTGCGGCATCATCCTTTGTTATTCGTCCATCGCGTCCACTTCCTTTTACGTCTTTTGAATCCATTCCCTTTTCATCAAGAATTTTCTTCGCAGCAGGCGAAGGTGTGCCCGTAGCATATGTTTTTTTATCCTGCTCCTGGCTTGGAGTGGAAGTTTTTGCAGATGTTCCCTTTTTGGGTTCAGCCTTTTTTGAAGCATCCTCTTTCTTCTCTTTTGAAGTATCTTCAGCTTTTTCCTTTTTAGCTTCATTTTCCGAAGAATCATCGCCATCTGGCTTTTTGGCATCTGTATCAATAATGCACACAACGTCGCCAACAGCTACTACATCGCCTTCTTCGGCCTTTAAAGTAATGATGCCGCTAGCTTCCGCTGGGAGTTCTAGCGTTGCTTTATCGCTATCTACCTCGGCAATTGCTTGGTCTTTTTCAACATAATCGCCATCTTTTACTAGCCAAGATGCTATTTCAACTTCGGTGATGGATTCTCCCGGTGATGGGACTTTCATTTCTAATGCCATAGTAGTGTTATTTAATATAAACCTAGGTTTACAATTCTTTAAATTTAATTTCTTTTTGTCTTTCTATAAAATTATCAGAAAATCTATTCCATATTTTTATCGAAAACATTTTCAATCACTTTAGCGTGTCTCGCTTTTGATCTAACAGAACTTCCTGCTGCTGGAGCTGCATACATTTTTCTGCTGCAAACCCTAAAATTTCTAGCTTCTTCAAAGTGCATCAAAATGTGTGAATAGGCGCCCATGTTTTTAGGCTCTTCTTGTGCCCAAACTACTTCATCTGCATTTTTATATTTTTTTATTATCTTTTTCATTGCATCGGTTGGTAATGGGAATAATTGTTCAACCCTTACCAATGCTACATCATCTCTTTTAAGCTCTTCTCTTTTTTCAAGCAAGTCATAATAGAATTTACCGCTAACGAAAACCAAGCTTTTCACTTTTGTTGCTTTTGCTTCAGCATCGTCAATAATCATTTGGAAACTTCCGTTTGCAAATTCTTCTTTGGTTGAAACCACTTTTGGATGGCGCAGCAAGCTTTTAGGTGTAAATACAATCAGCGGTTTGCGATAATTCACTTTCAGTTGTCTTCTGAAAAGGTGAAATAAATTTGCTGGCGTAGTTACATCTGCCACAAACATATTGTCTGTGGCGCACAACTGAAGATAACGCTCCATTCTGGCTGAGGAATGTTCAGCTCCCTGGCCTTCATATCCGTGCGGCAAAAGCATTACCAAACCATTCTGCAGTTTCCATTTGTCTTCGGCGGCAGAAATATATTGGTCAATCATTATCTGCGCCCCATTGCTGAAATCGCCAAATTGCGCCTCCCAAAGCATTAATGTTTTAGGACTTGCCATGGCATAACCATAATCAAAACCAACAACACCGTATTCTGAGAGCAGCGAGTTATAAATATAGAAATCGCCTTGGTCACCTTTTAAATTGTTTAAAAGCACAACTTCTTCCTCGCTGTCTTCCACTGTTATAACAGCGTGACGATGCGAAAACGTTCCGCGTTCCACGTCCTGGCCGCTCATTCGCACATCGTGGCCTTCTTTTAAAAGTGTTCCGTATGCAAGCAGTTCGCCCATTGCCCAATCCAGTTTGTTGTCTTCAAAATACATAGTGTGCCTTGCTTCAACAAGCCTTGCTATCTTTTTTAGGAATTTTTTATCCTCGGGCAATTTGGTAATTACTTCGGCTATTTCGTCAAGTTGTTTTAGGTCAAATTTAGTGTTAACCGTTTCCATCATTTTATCTTCTTCGGCATATTCATAACCTTCCCATTCATCTTGCATAAAAGGGGTGATGGTGGTTTTATCTTCTTTTCTGGAGCTTTCCAAACTTTCTTCAAGCTTATCTTTATATTCCTGTTCCAGTTTTTCGGTATGCCCTTTTTCAATTACTCCTTGGGCAAATAATTTCTCTGCATAAATATCTCTTGGATTTTGATGCTTGGCAATTGCTTTGTAAAGTTTTGGCTGGGTGAAACGTGGCTCATCGCCTTCATTGTGGCCGTATTTTCTATAGCCCAACAAATCGATGAAAACATCCCGGGCAAATTCCATTCTGAAATCAAGAGCGAAAAGCATGGCATGCACCACAGCTTCCACATCATCTGCATTTACGTGAAGTATTGGTGAAAGTGTTACTTTCCCCACATCGGTACAGTATATTGAAGAACGTGCATCCAGATAATTGGTGGTGAAACCTATTTGATTATTCACTACAATATGGATGGTTCCCTGTGTTTTATAGCCATCCAACTTAGCCATTTGCACAATTTCATAAACAATTCCCTGCCCTGCAATGGCGGCATCTCCGTGAATAATTATTGGTAAAACTTTGTTCGGATTTTCTTTGTGGTGATCGTCCTGTTTTGCACGAGCAATTCCTTCAACCACGGCACCAACGGCTTCCAAATGCGAAGGATTTGGCGCGATATTTAAATTGATTTCTTTGCCTGATTCTGTTTTCCGTTTTGAAGTCCAGCCTAAGTGATATTTAACGTCGCCGTCAAAAATATCCTGTGCATAATCTTTCCCGTCAAATTCGCTGAAAATATCTTTTGCGCTCTTTCCGAAAATATTCGTCAATGTGCTCAATCGTCCTCGGTGGGCCATTCCCAAAACAAATTCCTCAACTCCTTTTTCAGCTGCATTTTCAATCAACGCATCCAAGGCAGGAATCAAACTTTCGCCACCTTCCAGTGAAAATCGTTTTTGCCCAACGTATTTTGTGTGTAGAAAAGTTTCAAAAGCAACGGCTTCATTAAGTTTTTTAAGAATGTGCTTTTTGTGTTCCGATGAAAAGTTTGGCTGGTTGTCATTAACATTCAGCTTTTCCTGAATCCAAAGAATTTCATCTGGCCTACGGATATACATGTATTCAATCCCGATGGAATCGCAATAAATGCTTTCAAGATGCTTTATAATTTCTTCAAGTGTAGTCTCACCAATTCCCAAAATTTCACCAGCTTTAAAAGTAGCTTTAAGGTCGTGCTGGGAAAGGCTAAAATTCTCCAAAGCGAGTGTTGGCGTATATTTTCGGCGTTCGCGAACGGGATTGGTTTTAGTGAAAAGATGGCCGCGGGTTCTGTAACCATCAATTAATTTCACCACCTGAAATTCTTTTACCACATCTTCGCAATTTGCTCCTGCGGTGTATTGTGGTGTTTCTGCAACTTCGGTTGTGCCAAAAAAATCCTGGGCACTATTTTCAGAACCAAAATCAAATCCTTGGAAAAATGCTCTCCAACTGGGTTCAACACTGTCTGGGTATTGTAAATATTTTTCGTATAATTCCGCGATATATGAAGGGTGAACCGCGTTTAAGAATGAAAATTTATCCATGATAAATATGCAAGTGTCTTTTTTGTAAAACGGTACAAAAATACAACAAATACATAAACTAGCTGACTGGAATCTTTATAATTATTGGGTTGCAAATATTAAAATATTCACAAATAGTCTCATTTAAAAAACCAAGATTCAATCTTTGTTTTTTAAACGTTGCGCTGCATTAAATCGTTCCCAAACTGCCGTAGCATTTTCTTTTTTTCTTCAGAAATATTTATGGTTTCCAAAAGGGAAAAAGCGTGATTGCTATATTTTTCTATTTCCCAACGCGTAGCTTCCGCAGCTCCGGAAAGCAGGAAAATTTCTTTTACGGTTAAAACTTTATCCGTTGGATCTTTCGGACTGATGCTGTAAAGATGTTCCAGTTCCTCAGCCTGCAAGGAAGAACCCTGCCCAATGGCCATCAAATACAGAAAGGTTTTCTTATTTGAAATAATATCGCCGCCCACTTGTTTTCCAAATGTCTCCGGATTACCGAACACATCCAAATAATCATCCTGCAACTGGAAGGCGATGCCCAAATTTCTTCCAAATTGATATATTGCGTCTTTATCATTTTCGGAAGCTTCGGCCACAATAGCACCCATTTTCATTGCTGCCCCCACTAATACCGCGGTTTTGTGGTCTATCATTTTTATGTATTCCACCAAAGTCACGTCATCACGGGTTTCAAAATCCATATCGTGCTGTTGGCCTTCACAAACTTGCAAAGCCGTTTCACTGAAAAGTTTTGCAAGCTCCTTAAACATTTTCGGTTCGTAATTTTCAAAAAATCGGTATGCCAAAATCAACATCGCATCGCCTGAAAGAATAGCGGTATTTACATCCCATTTTTCATGCACCGTTTTTTCTCCCCTCCGCAAAGGCGCATTATCCATAATATCATCGTGAATGAGTGAAAAATTATGGAACAATTCCACCGCAAGCGCAGCATTCATAGATTTTTTGAAATCGGTTCCAAAAAAATCGCAAACCATGAGCGTAAGCACAGGCCGTAATCTTTTGCCGCCCAAGGAAAGAATATATTTTATGGGATCATAAAGTTGGCGCGGTTCTTTTTGTAAAACGGCATTATCAAGATATTTCTGAAGTTCACCGTTATATTTTTTCAAAATTTCCATTCCTTAAAATTTTGGCTAAAGTAAAACAAGCAAAGCAAAAGGACACAAGATTAGACCAAAAATAGCCGGTTGTTAAGGCAATGTTAAAAAAATAAAACTTTGGAAACTTTTTTTGTTTTAAAAGTTTCCTCAACATATCTTTGCGCCCTATTATGAAAGAAAAAATAATTCAAAAAGCCACAGATCTCTTTTTAAAACTTGGTTTTAAAAGCGTTACAATGGACGATATTGCCAATGAAATGGGCATTTCCAAAAAAACCATTTACACACATTTTAAAAACAAAACAGCCTTGGTGAAGGAATGCACCTGTAATGTTTTGCACAATATTACTACGGGTATTGATGAAATTTGTTCGCATCAACAAAACCCTATTGAGGAATTATTCGAAATAAAGAAGTTTGTAATGGGCACAATTGAAGCGGAACAATCTTCGCCCCAATATCAACTTCAAAAATACTATCCGGAAATATTCGAAGGAATTAAAGAAGGCCATTTCGAAAAAATGATGGAATGTACCCGAACCAATCTGCGCAGAGGAATTGAAAAAGGGCTATACCGAAGCAATTTGGATATAGATTTTATGGCGCGGCTCTATTTTTTAGGAATTCACGGCATAAAAGATCAAAACCTATTTCCCATTGAAAAGTTTTCAACCCAGTTTCTTACCGAGGAATATCTTGAATATCATTTACGCGGAATTGTAACACCCGAAGGTTTTTTAACACTAAAGAGATTCATCAAAGATCAACAAACCAATGATTAACAAACTTTTACTATTCAGTTTTCTATTGTTCGCCACTTTGGGGTTTTCGCAGCAACAGAAAAATTACACTTTCAGCTTGGAAGAGGCCGTAACCTTTGCGTTGGATAGCAATTATGCTTCCATAAATGCGCAGCGCGACATTGCGAAAGCCATTAAACAAAAATGGGAAACCACAGCCACCGGGCTTCCGCAGATAGACGGGAGTATAGCATACAACAACAATCTTAAACAGCCAGTAACCTTGCTTCCCGGTGAAATTACGGGCGGCGAACCGGGCACATTTGTTCCCGTTACCTTTGGAACCAAACAAAATGCAAATGCCGTGGCAACACTAGATCAATTAATTTTTGATGGCAGTTATCTTGTCGGTTTAAAAGCAGCAAAAGCATTTTTAAGATATTCCGAAAACGCCAACGAAAAAACGCGGTTGGAAGTCAGAAAAGGAGTAATCAACGCCTATGGTAGTGTTTTGCTAGCGCAGGAATTGGTTGATATTTTCGAAAAAAACAAAGCCAATCTGGACCAAAACCTGTTCGAAACCCGAAAAATTTACGAAAATGGTTTGGGCGAAGAGGAAAGCGTTGAACAACTTGAAATCACACTTTTGGAAATTGAGACCCAACTAAACAATGCCCGAAGAAGTCAGGCAATCGCAAAGCAAATGTTCAATCTTGCTTTGGGTATTGACGTGGAAGCCCCAGTAACATTGACGGATAATTTGGATCAATTGGCAAATCAAAATATTAGCCTTTCGCTTTTGGATTCGTCAGTAAAAATCGAGGATAACGTAGATTATAAAATTGCTTTTAATCTAACCGAACAGCGTTATTTTGAAAATAGACTGGAGAGCAGCAAATTTCTTCCAAGACTTTCGGCTTTTGTGAATTACGGAACTTCAGCAAACAGTGAAGATTTCAGCTTCTTTAATGGAGACCAAAAGTGGTATCAATCTTCTGTGTTGGGGGTTAATTTGAATATTCCAATCTTTAGTAGCGGGAAGCGAAGCTCGGCAGTGCAACGCACTAAAATTGCATTGGATCAAGCAAACACAGATCTAGAGCAAACCAAACAACAGATAAAACTTGATCTAACTACTGCACAAAGCAATTATCAATTCGCTATTGAAAACTATAGCAATTCGAAGAAAAACCTTGAACTGGCTGAACGGATTGAAAACAAAAACCAAATAAAATTCACGGAAGGCCTTTCAACAAGTTTTGATTTACGTCAAGCCCAAACGCAGTTATATTCAGCACAGCAACAATTTTTTCAATCCATGCTGAATGTAATCAATGAAAAAGCGAATCTTGAAACTGTACTAAACATTCCGAAGTTGCGAATGAATTACGAAGAAATTAAAGAAAAATACTAAAAACACTTCTAAACTCATCGACTTCTAAACTAATCGACTATTTAAAATAAATCAACTAATGAAAAAATCAATTCTATTCCTAATAACCCTAATCACGCTCGTTTCCTGCGGTGGTGACAATAAATCTGTTGACGCGGTAATTGGTTCCAAAGACATGGCAGCAGTAAAAGAAATGAGGGTGGAGCTGAACAAACAACAGCGCGAACTTAAAGCCGACATAGACAAGCTGAACGCCTTTATAGACGAAAACGAAAAGAAAGAGCGCCCCATTTTAATTACTGCTGA
Organism: Aequorivita sp.; assembly: GCA_030690315.1. Classification (GTDB taxonomy): domain Bacteria; phylum Bacteroidota; class Bacteroidia; order Flavobacteriales; family Flavobacteriaceae; genus Aequorivita. The sequence continues at coordinate 132,158 of JAUYGY010000036.1, read as the reverse complement.
AGTAATTAAGGACAGTATTTTCCAGCATTATGTTGAAGTGCAAGGCAATGTGGAAACGGACCAAAATGTAGTTTTAAATGCGGAATATTCTGGGGTACTCACTAATGTTTACGTTAAGGAAGGCCAGCGGGTTTCCAAAGGGCAGCGTCTTGCAAGAATAGACGATGGCGGAATGGGCAGTCAAGTTGCACAACAGGAAGCGCAATTGGCGTTGGCCAAAACCACCTTTGAGCGTCAAGAAAAACTTTGGAACCAAAAAATAGGTTCCGAAATTCAATTTCTTCAAGCCAAGACTAATTATGAAGCGGCCAAAAATGCTACACAACAAATGCGTTCGCAGCTAGGAAAAACTGTAGTTACAGCACCTTTTAGCGGCGTGGTTGATGAAATTATTTCTGACCCCGGACAAGTTGTTATTCCGGGCCAAACCCCGATAATCCGATTAGTGAATTTGAGCGATATGTATGTGAAAGCATCAATCCCTGAAACATATCTAAAAAACATCAAAAAAGGAACACAGGTAAAAGTGAACCTCGCTTCCATAAACGAAGAATTCACCGGAACGGTAAGGCAAGTAAGCAATTACATTAACCCAAACAATAGAAGTTTTGATATTCAGATTGAAATTCCAAATAAAGATGGGTTGGTGAAACCAAACCTTATTGCAACTGTAAAAGTGAATGACTATAGCGCAGAAAACACCATTACAGTTCCCGAAAACATTTTGCAGGAAAACGCCGAAGGTGAAACAATAGCCTATCTGTACAAAACCATCAACGATTCTGTGGGCGTGGCAAAACGCATAATTCTTGTTACGGGTCTTTCCTATGAAAACCATACCGAAGTAAAATCAGGCCTTAAAAAAGGCGATACCATTATTAAAGAAGGTGCAAAAACCCTTCGCGACGGCCAAAAAGTAACCATCAAAAACTAAGAAACCCTTTGCACCATGAGCAAAAATCCGTACAAAGAATTTAGTATTTCGTCTTGGGCCATTGACAATAAAATGACGGTCTATGTAATTATGGTCATCATCCTGTTTCTGGGAGCTTTCTCATATTACAGCATGCCCCGAGAGGCGTTTCCGGAAATCATTGAAACCAAAATTTATGTGAGTTCCGTAAACCCTGGAAACTCCGCAGAGGATGTTGAAAAATTCATCACTGAGCCTTTGGAGGAAGAGTTTAAGGATGTAGCTGGCGTAAAGGAAATCACGTCCACTACCCTTCAAGATTACTCTATTATTATTGTTGAATTTGAGGAAAACGTGGAAATACCTGTTGCAAAACAATTGGTAAAAGACAAGGTAGATCTGGTAAAAGCTGAAACTACATGGCCTACGCTTACCAATGGCGGAAAAGTGGAACCGAATGTTTTCGACTTGAATTTTTCCGAAGAAATGCCTATCCTCAACATCAACCTTACGGGAGATTATCCCGTACAAAAGTTGAAGGATTACGCCGAATATCTTCAGGATAGAATAGAATTACTTCCACAGATTAAAGAAGCCACCATTCGCGGGGCCGAGGATAAAGAGGTTGAAATTGCTGTGGATATTTATAAAATGACAGCTTCACAGGTAAGTTTTGACAATATCATCAATGCGGTAAAAGGTGAAAACAGCACCATTTCTGGCGGAAACATTATCACAAACGGCGTTCAAAAAAACATCCGAATTACTGGGGAAATTGAAGATCCAAAAGAGTTGGAAAATATTGTGGTGAAAAAAGACGACGGGATTATTTTCTTAAAAGATATAGCCGAAGTAAAATTTAAGCAGAAAGACGCCACAACCTACGCTCGTGAATACGGCAAGCCAGTGGTAATGCTCGATGTAAAAAAACGTGCCGGAAAAAACATGATCGAGGCCGTAGAGCAGATCAAAAAAATAGTCGCCGAAGAACAGGAAAACTATTTGCCGCAAAGTTTACACATTAGTTTAACAAACGACCAATCCATCAAAACCGAAAACCAAGTGAACGATTTGGTGAACAACATCATCTTCGGGGTGCTTTTGGTAGTAATTGTATTGATGTTCTTCCTTGGTTTTAGAAACGCACTTTTCGTAGGTTTCGCCATCCCACTTTCTATGTTAATGTCGCTTTTTATCCTATCGTCATTAGGTTTTACGCTAAACACTATGGTGCTCTTCGGGCTCGTTATGGGTCTCGGGATGCTTGTGGATAACGGAATTGTGGTGGTTGAGAATGTATATACCTTAATGAGCGAAGGCATGTCACCTCGAAAAGCCGCAAAACAAGGTATGGGCGAAATCGCCTGGCCTATTATTGCTTCAACCGCAACCACGCTGGCAGCGTTTTTTCCACTTGGGCTGTGGCCGGGTATGATTGGCAAGTTTATGATTTACTTCCCCATTACACTTTCAGTAGTGCTTTCATCCTCACTATTTGTGGCGCTTATAATAAACTCCATGCTTACTTCAGAATTTATGAAAACTGAAGAAGAATCCATGACAAAAAAGAAACTTATCCGCTGGAGCTTGATTCTGATGGGTGTAGGTATTTTGCTCCTTGTTGCTGGTTTTGCAATGGATTTTGCCGCTTTCAGAGGTTTTGGAAACTTGGCGATTCTTACAGCCATTATGCTTTGGGTTTACAAATATATCTTGGCGGGTGCCGTAGATTATTTTCAATACAAATCCCTTAAAAAACTAGAAAATTTCTATGAGAAGACTTTAAAATATGCTTTGGGCGGAAAAAAAGCTTACGTGTTCTTTTTCGGAACATTCATCCTCTTAATATTCTCTTTCATTTTGGTGGGAGTAGTACAACCAAAAGTGCTCTTTTTCCCAGAAAATGAACCGAACCAAATCATTACATATATTGAATATCCGCAAGGTACCGATATCGAAAAAACAAACAAACTTACCCAACAAGTAGAACAACGCGTTTACGATGCCATTTCAAAATATGACGACAACGGCTACAATTATATGGTGGAATCTGCCATTTCGCAGGTTGGGCAAGGAGCAGGAAATCCACAAACGGATGGTGGCCAAAGCAACGAAATGCCGCAAAAAGGAAAAATAACACTTTCCATGCGCGATTTCCAGTTGCGCCGCGGTGTAAAGAGTAGCACTGTGCTCGAAGAAGTTCGTGAATCCGTAAAAGGCTTTCCCGGAGCTTCTATTATTGTAGAAAAAGATGCCGCTGGTCCGCCCGTTGGTTATCCCATAAACATTGAATTGATCGGCGAAGATTATGAAGAAATGCTTCGCGAAGCTGAAAACCTTCGTTCCTACATTGAAGGACTGGGAATCAGCGGAATTGAGGAACTTAAAATTGACGTAAACAAAAGCAAACCCGAAATGGACGTGACCGTGGACCGCGAAAAAGCGGGACAGTTAGGTATTTCAACCGGGCAGATTGGGCAAACCCTGCGCCGCGCCATTTTTGGGGAAGAAGCTTCCACGTATAAAGAAGGCGATGACGATTACGAAATAAACGTACGTCTTTCCGAAAAATCCCGATATGACGAAAGCGCGCTTTTCAATCAGCCAATAACCTTCAGAAATAACGAAGGCAAAATTGTGCAGATCCCCATTTCAGCAATGGTTACGAAGAACAATACTGCCTCTTTTAGTGCTATTAAAAGAAAAGATTTAAAAAGAACAATTACCGTTTACTCCAACGTAATTGGAGGTTATAACGCTACCGAGATTGTAACCGACCTAAAAACCGAATTACAAAATTACGAACTGCCCAAAGACATAAACCTTGCTTTTACTGGCGAGCAGGAAGAGCAGGCAGACAACATGGGCTTCCTTTTGTTGGCGCTATTTTATGCAATGGGCGGTATCTTGCTTATTCTTGTGGCACAGTTCAACTCGCTAAGCAAGCCAATCATAATTTTAACAGCTATTGTTCTTAGTTTGGCAGGGGTGTTTCTTGGTCTAGTAATTTTCCAAATGGATTTCGTGATTATTATGACAATGATGGGTATTATTTCCCTTGCGGGAATTGTGGTTAACAACGCCATCGTACTTATTGATTACACCCAGATTTTGATAGACCGAAAAATGAACGATTTGGAAATGGACGATGACGATATGCTGACCAAGCGACAATATTTTGATATAATAGTTGCCGGTGGAAAGTCGCGTCTGCGTCCGGTATTGCTTACCGCAATCACCACCGTGCTCGGGTTAGTGCCTTTAGCCATTGGCTTAAACATAGATTTCTTTGGATTGTTCACAGATTATAACCCGAATATTTACATAGGCGGCGACAACGTTATTTTCTGGGGCCCGCTGGCTTGGACGGTAATCTTCGGCCTAATCTTCGCCACCTTCCTAACTTTGATCGTGGTTCCGGTGATGTTCTATTTGGTGAATCGAGCCAAGATCAAATTCAGAAAAAAGAGAAGGATGAGGGAGATTAAAAAGTTGAAAGAAAAAGAAGCTATTAAACAGAGCGGCTTGAAAAACTTATAAAATTTTTTATATCATTTTAACCGACCTGCAAGGTTTCCAAAACTTTGCAGGTCTTTTTATAATTATTCGTTTATTCGTGGCAACTCGTTCCCCTTAATAATAATCCCCTCAAAACCACAAGTATTCATTAATTACTTATTAAATTTGCCCTCTTAATTTTTTTCAGAATAAAATGTACAGAACGCACAACAACGGCCAGCTTCGCGCGGCAGATATAAGCAAGGAAGTAACCCTTTCGGGGTGGGTACAAAAAACCCGTGACAAAGGTTTTATGGTTTGGGTGGACCTTCGCGACCGCTACGGCATCACCCAACTTATTTTTGACGAAGAAAGAACTTCAAAAGAAGTAATTGAAAAAGCAACAAAACTTGGCCGTGAGTTCGTAATTCAGGTAAAAGGAACCGTAATAGAGCGCGAATCCAAAAACCCAAACATGCCAACTGGCGATGTAGAGATTTTGGTTTCTGAACTAACTATTCTAAACGAATCCCTAACTCCACCCTTCACTATTGAAGATGAAACGGACGGTGGCGAGGATTTACGTATGAAATATCGGTATTTAGACATCCGCAGAAAACCAGTGCGCGAAAATCTTATATTTCGTTCAAAAGTGGCCATTGCCGTTCGTAATTATTTAGCTAACGAAGGTTTTGTTGAAGTGGAAACACCTTATTTAATAAAATCAACCCCCGAAGGCGCGCGCGATTTCGTAGTGCCTTCCCGAATGAACGAAGGTCAGTTTTACGCACTTCCGCAGAGTCCGCAAACTTTTAAGCAATTGTTGATGGTGGGCGGTTTGGATAAATATTTTCAAATAGTGAAATGCTTCCGCGATGAAGATTTGCGCGCAGACCGCCAGCCAGAATTCACACAAATAGATTGTGAAATGGCTTTTGTGGAACAAGAGGATATTTTGAATGCTTTTGAAGGATTGACAAAACATTTGCTGAAAGAAATCAATGGCGTAGAAATTTCCGAATTTCCGAGAATGACCTATGACGAAGCAATGGCAAAATACGGGAATGACAAGCCAGATATTCGCTTTGGGATGGAATTTGGCGAATTGAATGCAGTGGCACAGCACAAAGACTTCGGCGTTTTCAACCAAGCCGAATTGGTCGTTGGTATTGCTGTTCCCGGCGGAAATATTTTCACCAGAAAAGAAATAGATAATTTAATTGATTGGTTGAAACGCCCACAAATTGGAGCAACAGGAATGGTTTACGTTCGTTGCAACGAAGATGGCACCTATAAATCTTCTGTAGATAAATTTTACTCAGAGGAAGATTTGGCAAAATGGGCAGCAGTAACCGGCGCAAAAGCTGGCGATTTAATCTGCGTACTTTCCGGTGCAAAAAACAAAGCGAGAACACAGTTAAGTGCTTTAAGAATGCACTTGGCAGAACAACTTGGTTTACGGAAAAATACAGAATTCGCACCACTTTGGGTGGTAGATTTTCCCCTTTTGGAATGGGATGAGGAAACAAATCGCTACCACGCGATGCACCATCCATTCACTTCCCCAAAACCTGGGCAGCTTGAACTCTTAGCCACAAACCCCGGTGAAGTAAAAGCAAACGCTTACGATTTGGTTTTAAACGGAAATGAAATCGGTGGCGGTTCCATAAGAATTCACGATAAAAAAACACAGGCACTAATGTTTGATTATTTGGGCTTCACGCCCGAAGAAGCAAAAGCGCAATTCGGATTTTTGTTGGATGCCTTCCAATACGGCGCGCCACCACACGGAGGGATCGCTTTTGGCTTGGACAGATTGGTAGCCATTTTGGGCGGACAAGAAACCATCCGCGACTTTATTGCTTTCCCAAAAAACAATTCGGGCCGCGATGTTATGATTGACGCTCCTGCGCCAATAGACGCAAAACAATTAGAAGAGCTTCACTTGAAGGTTGAAATAAAATCATAAGAAAAAAAATCCTGCTGACGCGGGATTTTTTTTATAGCTTTAAAGATGAATTGGAAAAAGATAATAAAAATTACCGCTATTGTAGTAATCTCAATAGTTGTAGTCTTTATAGGCTTTAGCAGTTACATCTATTATGAATATTATGGGAAACACAATGTGGATGTAGAAAAATACCCACATTATATAGGCTATATAGATCCAAACACTGCCCTGCTTAACGACACCTACTCTTTATGTGGTGATGGAACAATCTATAAAACACATCACGGTGCACCCTTTGATGCATACAAAAACAACAAAAGAACGTTTAAGGAAAATGTTCTGAAAAATTATAAAAATGAAGGTTATACAGATTCTGGTTATATAAATTTCAGATTTTTGGTGAACTGCGAAGGTAATCCCGGATGGTTTGAAATTATTGAGATCAACAAAGATTTCAAAGAAGTATCACATTCCAAGAAAATGGTAGGTCAACTTTTAAAAATAACCTCTGATCCTTCACATTGGGCTATTTACACCTATAATGACATGCCCAGAAATTATTATCATTACGTGTCCTATAAAATTGAGAATGGAGAAATTATCGAAATTCTTCCTTAGTATATCCTTGTTAATTCTGACATTTTCATGTTCGGAAAAAAATAAGGAATATAGCGCACTCTCAAATGAAGAGCGCAAAAATTTATCTATCGAAATTTTTGATGGTGGAAGCCATTTTCCACAAGGTTCACCAAAAAGTATGACTCGTATTGAGGAAGCCATAGCAATAGACCCTAACAATTGTGATGCTGTTCGCGAGCTTTCCGTAGCATATTTAAAACGTGGCATGCCCCATAAATGGAAAAAACAAATGGATCAAGCTGTTGCGTGTAACGCCTCAATTTGGCAACCATATAGAGGTTATAACTATTTATGGTTTTACAGAGATTATGAAAAAGCGATTGCAGATTTTGACGCTTCAGATACGTTGACACCCAATTTTACTGATGCTCCACAGGGACACAGTGTAGATTATTGGCGGGGGATTGCATATTTAGGTTTGAATAATTATGAAAAATCAATAAATTATTTTGACAAATACTTAACCCAAATTACCGAAGAAAACGGTGAAGATTGGGCAGAACCAACAGCATTTCTTTACAGGGGGATTGCTTATTATAAAAACAGTAATTTTGAAAAGGCCCTGCTAGATTTTGATAAGTTGCTCTTTTACAATAACGACAGATCCGCAGATGGAAAATATTTTAAAGCATTAATCCTGAAAAATGAAGACTGTTCAACTGCACAGGAATTTCTTGGCAAAGCAGAAGAAGATTTTAAAAACGGCTATTACAATAATAGGGATTATGTGGAAACACTGTATCAACTTTTTCCCCAAGATTTTGAAAAACTACATATAGAATTAAAAGCCCAATGCCAACGCAAAAAAGAAACTTACTAACCCGATTTCTCATTTGGAGAATTAAATACATCTCCCACAAGCAATTCGTGCTTGTATTGAGCATATTGGTTGGGCTTTTGGCTGGAATTGGCGCAGTAATTCTAAAGAATTTCACTCACTTAATCCAACAACTTTTAGAAGGAAAACTTATTGCTGAATATCAAACAGCTTTCTATTTCATTTTTCCGCTCATCGGGTTAACCTTGGCGTTTTTAGCGATGCGGTATGTAATTCGCCATAAAGTGAGCCACGGCATACCTTCAACGCTTTATGCAATTTCCAAACGGAAAGGTTTTATGCGGCCTTTTCAAATGTTTGGCAGTCTTATTACTGCACCAATAACAGTTGGTTTTGGAGGTTCGGTAGGGCTTGAAGGCCCAACAGTGGCAACGGGGGCAGCAATAAGCTCCAATCTCTCGCGGCTTTTTCATATGAACCAGGCCACACGTACTTTGATGATTGGTTGTGCGGGTGCCGGCGCAATGTCAGCCATTTTTAAGGCACCCATGGCCGCCATTATTTTTGCAGTGGAAGTTTTCAGTTTGGACCTTACTTTGGCTTCAATGGTTCCTTTGCTTTTGGCATCAATTTCGGCAATTACCACTTCTTATTTTTTCTTGGGAAGCGATGTTTTACTTCCCTTTAAAATCACTGATAAATTTGTGATCAACGACATTCCCTTCTATATTTTATTGGGATTGGTGGCGTCTATGGTTTCCATTTATTACACAAAAATGTATTCAATTATTCAGGATTTCTTTGAAAAAATTGGAAGTCCAATCAAACGGTTATTGATTGGTGGAATAGGCCTTGGCATTTTAGTGTATTTCATCCCCCCACTTTATGGCGAAGGGTTTGACGTGATAAACAATTTGGTAAAAGGAAACCCAAAGGCGGCTTTGGAAAACAATTTTTTCAATCTGGATCTTTCCAGTATTTGGGTGGTTATAAGGTTGTTGGCCGGATTGGTGGTTTTCAAAATTATTGCAAGTGCGCTCACTTTTGGTGCGGGTGGCGTGGGCGGTATTTTTGCACCAACGCTTTTTATGGGCAGTATTATGGGCAACTGTTTTGCGAAAATTCTAAACAATATCGGGCTGTTAAATAACCCTGTTTCTGAAAGTAATTTCACATTGGTAGGGATGACGGGATTGATGGCCGGAGTGCTTCACGCGCCTTTAACGGCAATTTTCCTTATAGCAGAAGTAACGGGTGGTTATGAACTTTTTATTCCCTTAATGGTTACTGCTGCCATTTCATATTCGCTCACAAAATATTTTATTCCCCATTCTGTTTATACAATGGAATTGGGCCGAAAAGGAGATCTTATTACACACAACAAAGATCACGCGGTGCTAACCTTAATGGATATAACAACGGTAATTGAACGCGATTTCATTCCTATTTATCCTGAAATGAACTTGGGTGAAATGGTGCGCGAAGCAGTCGTAAAATCGAAAAGAAACCTTTACCCAGTGCTGAATAAAAAAACAAATTCTTTGGAAGGCATCATTCTTTTGGACGATTTGCGTCCCGTGATGTTTGATCATAATCTTTATGAAGAATTAAAGGCCAGCGAACTAATGCACAGCCCACCGGGTTGGATTGACCTAAATGAAGATAAAATGACCGACGTGATGAAGAAATTTCAGGACACCGGCGCGTGGAACCTTCCCGTAATTAAAGATGGAGAATATTATGGCTTCGTTTCAAAATCAAAGCTGCTCACGGCCTACCGAAGAAAACTCATAGATTTTTCAGGGAAATGATTCAGTAATGTGTAAAAATAAAATAAGATGAAATATTTATTAACAGTTTTGTTTATTTCGGTCCTTATTGCCCTGGGTATCGGTTTTTTCATTAAACCCGAAGATGAAGCCACCGGAAATTTGATAATAGGGCTAACCTTAATGGCAGGATTTTTTGTTTTGATGCCACTTTTCATCTATCATCGATGGAAAAATCGGAGCGTGAAAGACTATATGCTTACCAAGGAAAACATTGAAAAAATGCAGGATTATCAAAAAGATAAAAAGGTTTAATCAGTAAACGAGTTAAAAAATTTTGATTTCCTTAACATTTGAGCTTATAATTATTATACATTTGCATACTTAGTATTAATTTATTTTTATCAAAATGGAAGGAACAGTAAAGTTTTTTAACGAATCTAAAGGTTTTGGTTTTATCACTAATGATGACACCGGAAAAGACATTTTTGTACATGTAACTGGCTTAAACGGCGAAGCCCTTAACGAAGGTGACAAAGTAGAATATGTTGAGGAAGAAGGAAGAAAAGGACGTGTTGCGGCTCAAGTTCGCGTTATTCACGACTAAAAAGATATACATTACGGATTCAAAAAGCTTTTCAAATTTGAAAGGCTTTTTTATTTAATTCAAATTTCTTTTCTCGATAAAAAACCGCTTAAGTAGTTGTGAGGCTTCCTCGGCCAATATTCCTCCTGCCATTACAGTTTTAGGATGCAATTTCGTATTCAATGCAATGCAGCCGCGGTGTTCATCTCTAGCTCCATAAACTATTTTTGAAATTTGGCTCCAAAACAGGGCGCCTGCACACATTTGGCAGGGCTCGATAGTTACATACAACGTGCAATCAATTAAGTATTTTCCTCCCAGATAATTTGCTGCAGCGGTAATGGCCTGCATTTCGGCGTGGGCGGTAACATCGTTCAGCATTTCAGTTAGATTGTGCGCCCGGGCAATAATTTGATTGTTGATGACTATCACCGCGCCTATTGGAATCTCCCCTTTTTCATAAGCAGTTTCCGCCTCTTGAAGGGCGCGTTTCATGAAATAGGTATCGTCGTAGGGTTCAATTATATTCAAAGTTTCAGGTTTCAGGTTTCAGGTTTCAGGTTTCGATTTCGATTTCGATTTCGATTTCGATTTCAGAATAAAACGAAATTACAAATAAACGAATTCCCGAAGTAACAATTTAGCAATAACTGTATCTTTACATCGTGCCAAAAAACATCTTAAATACCATAACATTCCCCGAAGATCTCCGGAAAATTCCGAAGGAAAAGTTGCCGCAATTGGCACAGGAACTTCGTGAATTTATCATAAATATTGTCGCTGCAAAAGAAGGTCATTTAGGCGCCAGCCTTGGCGTTGTAGAACTTACTATTGCTTTGCATTACGTTTTCAATACCCCAAATGATATTTTGGTTTGGGACGTGGGCCATCAAGCCTATGGGCATAAAATTTTGACAGGCAGAAAAGAAATTTTTCACACCAACAGGCAATTGGGCGGCATCAGCGGTTTTCCAAAACGCAGTGAAAGTGAATATGACACTTTTGGCGTTGGCCACAGCAGTACCGCAATTTCTGCTGCATTGGGAATGGCCATTGCCTCAAGATTGAATAGTGAAACTGAAAAACAGCACATAGCGGTAGTGGGTGACGCGTCCATTGCCAGCGGAATGGCTTTTGAAGCCTTGAACCATGCGGGAGTTACGGACACAAACCTTTTGGTAATTCTTAACGATAATGCAATTGGCATCGATCCAAGTGTGGGGGCACTTAAAAATTATTTCACGAAAGTGAAACTGGATGGTGCAAAAGAAGCAGACAATATTTTTGAAGCGCTGAACTTCAATTATTCCGGGCCAATTGATGGTCATGATTTGGAGCTGGTTATTTCAGAACTGGAAAGATTGAAAAAAGTTACTGGCCCAAAAGTGCTTCACGTAATTACAACCAAAGGAAAAGGACTGCGACAAGCCGAAGAAAATCAAGTGATTTATCACGCCCCCGGAAAATTTGACGCGAATACGGGCGATCTTGCCCCAAAAACCAACGAGAAACAGCCTCCAAAATTTCAGGACGTTTTTGGTAAAACACTAGTTGAACTCGCTTCAAAAAACGAAAAAATAATCGGTATTACCCCTGCGATGCCTTCGGGAAGTTCGTTAAAATTTATGATGGACGTTTTCCCAGAAAGAGCATTTGATGTGGGTATTGCCGAGCAACACGCTGTTACTTTCGCCGCAGGTATGGCTACCCAAGGGTTCCATGTTTTCTGTAATATCTATTCCACATTTTTACAGCGCGCTTACGATCAAGTGATACACGATGTTTGCCTTCAAAAAATTCCTGTAATATTCTGTTTGGATCGCGCTGGGATTGTTGGCGAAGATGGCCCAACGCATCACGGTATTTTTGATTTGGCCTATTTAAACTGCATCCCAAACCTCATCATTTTTGCGCCTCGAAATGAAATGGAACTGCGAAATATTATGTTCACCGCACAGCAAGGTTTGGATTTGCCCATATTCATAAGGTATCCACGTGGCACGGGAAAGATTTTAGATTGGCAACAACCTTTCAAAAATATTGAAATTGGAAAAGGGAAAATAATAAAGGAAGGTGAAGAAATTGCCGTTTTAACCCTTGGAACAATTGCGCTCAATACTTTGGAGGCTATTGAAGCACTTCCGGTTTCTCTTCAGAAAAAAATAGGTTTGATTGATATGCGTTTTTTAAAACCATTGGATGAAACGCTTCTCCATCAAATTTTCAAGAAATACAAAACCATTATTACAATTGAAGACGGAACTATAATTGGTGGCTTGGGGACTTCAGTCGTTGCTTTTGCGACATCAAACAAGTATAAAAATTCGATTGAAATTATAGGCATTCCAGATGTTTTTCCAGATCAAGGGACTATTTCAGAATTGCAGGAAATTGTGGGTATTTCTTCAAAAAAAATTAAACAAAAACTTCAAGAGTTTCTATAAAAAAAGAGGCCCACTTGGGCCTCTTTCAATATTACAATATAATTAAACTTAATTGATAATAAGCTTAGTAGTTTGAGAACGGCCAGCTCCTTCAATTTGCATTAGGTAAATACCTGAAGTAAGACCAGAAGCATTGATGGTTGCAGCTTGGTGAAGTTCAACTATTTGGTTGAAGACTTTTCTACCGTTCATATCAAAAATTGAGATGGTAGCATCGGCCACATCAACTTTTGATTTTATGTTAATCTCTCCATTTGATGGGTTAGGAAAAACGACAAAAACATTTTCAACATTTCCATTATCCGAAACTCCTAGTATGCAATCAACGGGAACATCAAATGCCTCAGTACCATCAGATCTACTTCCAGAGTTTCCTTGGTTGGCACTTACGCCAAGACCACGTCTTGCAAACGCACGCCAGATAATACATCTATTTGCCCCACCATTTGCTATTTGATCAGCTTCTAGAATGGCATCACGTCCATCCACAAAACCTGGACTACAAGGTTGAAGTTTCAGCCCATCTATAACTAGCTGTAGGGCAATGTTGTTACCCCCTGTACCATTATAAATATCTGGGTCGAAACCGTATTCATCTATTAAATCCCAAGTTAAATCCCATAACATCGTTGCCCATACAGAACCTACTCCGTGGGGAACCGCTTGTGTTTTAATGCTATTATATGTAAAATTATTTACGGTGAAATCTGTGTTGTAATATTTGGTCCTCAAACCTCTTCCAGCTATTCCTTCACCAATTGCATAGGTACCTATACCACGGTAATCGTTTCCAGAGTCACCTGGTTTCATTGTCAGTATCAATCCAAAATAATCGCTCCAACCTTCGCCCATCTGTTCATCATTTTGAAGACAGCCAGTATTCGCAGGGCCAGCTGTTAAACGGTTTGAGATTCCGTGTCCATATTCGTGTGCAATTATAACATTGTCAAGATCGCCATCTCTTTGGAAAGGATCATTTCCAGAACCATCATCTTTTAAAGTTGCGTTTATAGTGTCTCCATTTAAAAGTGAAGTAATCAAAGCTTCTCCGTCAGATTGATAAACCATAATGGCTGGTATTGTAATTCCAGAGCCACTTCCTCCCATTTCAAGAGGATCTCCAGGAACGTCATTCACAACAATTACAGCTACCGCACCCTCATTCTGTGCAGCAAGAGTTTTTATGTTGTAAGCACAAGTTCCTCTTCTGATTACAACAATTTTACCGTTCAAATCACCACCATTAGTTACATTATTACAACCGTCGTTCGGGTCGCCACCGTCATCCTCTATTACCACAAGATCAGTAGTTATAGGAGCAACTGGTAATGCTGGTGCAAAATTAGAATCAGCTGCATAATAAACACCCGCCAAAGGACCATTGTTCACGGTCAGAAAAGTTCCCAATACCTTCCCTGGAGCACTCCAAAGGTACATCTGCATTCTAGGTTTACCACCATCTGGAGGTGTTTGAAAGTTCGCATTGTTTAAGCCACTACCATCTTGAGCGTCGGCTAGTACAAAATCATTTTCTGAACCAAGACCTCCGTAGTTTTTTGATTGAAAATTACCACTCTCTTCATCAAAACCATACGCATACATTATATCGTGAACCATATTATTCATATAGAATAAGTTAGTAATTGCTCCGTCTCTAAATGATACAGGCGCTTGGGGAAGATTAAAAGGAAAGTCAAACTGTAATGTTGGACCACCTTCAGCTGTGTCTCCCGCTCCGTTATTTCCATTTGCATCTTCCATGGACAGTACATTATTGCCGCGTGTATGGGTATATTCTGGGCCAGCAATCCCATCTGTATCGTGCCACCCAAAAGGGGATGCGATGGGGTTAGAGGGATCAGCAACCAATTGGTCATCACCTTCGTTTGGCCCTACTAAAGGCAAGGGGAAAACACGATAGGCAGATCCATCACCCATAATAAGGCTTGAATTGGTTAAATTCTGTTCTGAAAAAAGCACACTTTCCATATTGGAATGGGAGTGCTGGCCATCGCCAAAGTTACAACTAACAACCCAATCGCCTTGATCAAGAAGTTCACCGGTCATTGCGTCTATACGAACACTATAATAGTGTGTTGAATCTAAAAGATAAATACTTAAATCCCAAGATAATTTTAAAACACTTGTATTATCCATTTTTTGATAAACAAGCTCTACTGGAATGTTTTCCTGTGAAATATTTCCATTGGAAAAAATATAGCTATTGTCTGAAACCGTTTCTATCAAACTTAAATTTGAAGGGTTTTGAAGTCCAAGCCAATTTGCCGCTTTTGAAATTGCATTCACTGCAGATATTGAAGGTGAAGTACCATTTACCTTTGCTGCCGCATTTTCGGTAAAAGAAAGCTTAGCGCTAATTACTGCGCCATCTTTAATTACAAATGGTGAAGTAGAATTGAACAATTTAATGCCATTATGGCGTTGTTCTACATACACATTGTAAGCTTCCAAATTTTTTGAATAACTCTGTGATGAAATTGAAATATCCGAAATATCCTGCTGCTGGAGCGAATATTGCGAACGATTTTGTTGAAGGTACGTTTTTATCAAATTGCTGTAATCCTGCGCAAAGGATGTGTTTACAGCAAAAAAGATAATTAAGTAAAGAACTTTTTTCATAAGATTAATTTAGTTTTTAGGTGATTAGGACCAGATGTAATTGATCCAAAAAAATTGTTGATTTAACGCTCCTATAAATAAGAATTTATAAAAATATCATAAAATTGATGATAAACACTCTTAAAATTTTGTTTTTAACACTTTAGGTATCAAAAGTTTCAATATTCATATTTTTTCCTAGCTTAAACTATAAATTCTAAAAATAAAAAAAGAGGCCTTTCGGCCTCTTTCATTTTAAATTTTGACAATTTCACTATTTAATAATAAGCTTGGATGTTTGTGAATAATTATCTCCATCAATGCGAATTAAATAAATTCCTGTTTCTAAACCATTTGCATTTATATTTGCAACAGTATGAACTTCCATTTGTTTGCTCAACACTTTTCTGCCATGGATATCAAATATAGAGACACTAACATCCCCCATATTCTCTCTGGCTTTGATGTAAATTTCCCCATTTGATGGATTGGGATATATAATGAAATTGTTTTGAATACTTCCGTTGTCATTCACACCCAATAGACAGTCCACTGGCACATCAAAAGCTTCGGCGCCATCAAATTTACTATTTGAACTTCCTTGAATAGCACTTACTCCAAGCCCTCTTCGTGCAAAAGCGCGCCATATTATACACCTGTTCGCTCCTCCGTTGACTATTTGGTCTGCTTCCAGAATGGCATCTCTCCCACCAACAAACCCAGGGCTACAGGGTTGTAATTTTAAGCCGTCAGTTACAAGCTGTAAAGCAATGTTGTTTCCTCCGGTACCATTATAAATGTCTGAATCAAAACCATATTCAGCAATTAAATCCCACGTCATTTCCCAAAGCATCGCTGACCAAACAGATCCTACTCCGTGGGGGGCAACTTCAGTTTTAATATCATCATAAGTATGTGGATTTATTCCCATATTGGTAGTGTATGGATATGTCCTGATCCCATTTGGATCTCCCGAGGCATAAGAGCCCATTCCTCTTATATCCGTGCCTTGATCTCCATTTTGGATTGTCATAATTATAGCGTAGAAATCACTCCAGCCCTCTCCCATTTGTTCTTCGTTCTGCAAACATCCTACATTGCCAGGCCCACCAGTAAGTCTGTTTGAAATTCCATGAGCATATTCGTGGATAATAATTTCGTTATCAAGATCACCGTCTACACTGAAGGGAACATTTGTTCCATTTATAGTTCCGTTTACGGAGCCACCGCCATCTAGCAGCGTTATTATAGGATCGCCATCTACATTTGAAATTGCAAAAGCCGGGATTGTAACTTGACAGCCCACAACTCCCGCACCCATAAGTGGTGGAGCGCCAGCTACATTGTTTACGATGATAGCTGCAACTGCACCATTGTTTTGTGCCGCCAAAACCTTAAAACCAAATTCACATTCCCCCCTTCGGATTACTGCAATTTTTCCGCTGATTGAAGGGCCATTTGTTATATTGTCGCAACCGTCATTAGGGTCTGAAGAAGGCCCCGAATCATCATCCTCAACCAAAACTAAATCTTGGGTTAGATTAATAGGAATTCCAGCGCCAAAACCTGCGGCAACACCACTATACACTCCAGCAAGCGGACCGCTATTAATTGTGAAAATATCTGCAACCGGTGCGGTTCCTCCACCCCAAAGATACATTTGCATTTTAGGGTTGTTTCCATCCGGCGGCGTTGCAAAGTTTGCATTATTGGTTCCGCCACCATCTTGTGCCTCTGCATTTACAGAATCACTGCCCAAGCCTCCATTTCCATAATTGTTTTCTTGAAAATTGCCACTTATTTCATCAAAACCATATTGATACATTACATCATGAATGATATTATTCATATAAAATAAATTCACGGTCGCGGCATCTCTAAAGTTTGCTGGGGCTTGAGGTAAATTAAAAGGAAAATCAAAATTTAAAGGAGCCCCGCCATCTGGAGAATTTCCAGAACTAGTGTCACACAAATCCAAATAAGCATATACATTGTTTCCTCTTGTAATTGTAAATTCAGCACCGGCCACCCCATTTGTATCATGCCACCCGAAGGGCGAGGCAGTTGCATTATCGGGGCTATTCACTACTGTATCTGGCCCATTATCGGGGTTTCTTAATGGCATCGCAAAAACTCTGTATTGTGAACCTCCCAAAGGTTTTGCAATTGACTCTTCGTTATTTTCAAACAACATGCTCTCCCCTTTTGTGGTGCTGTGATTGTGGCCTGCAGAAAAATCTGGTAAGTTACATTGCGAAACCCAATCCATAGTTTCCAATAAATCTCCAGTCATTGCATCAATACGCACATTATAATAATGGCTTGCATCGCGCAGATAAATACTTAAATCCCAAGCCAGCCGTAAAGAATTGGCGGTTTCCATTTTTTGATAAACCAATTGTACCGGAATATTTTCCAATGAAATTGCTCCATTAGAAAAAATATAGGTATTGTCTATTCCCATACTAAGCAATTCTAAATTGGAAGGGGCATTCAAGCCAAGTGCTGAGGCTGCTTTTGAAATTGCCATCTCCGCTGTTAATGCCGGATTTACGGCATTAATTTTTGAAGCCAAATTATCAGTAAATGAAACTTTTGCGCTTACAACCGCACCATCCTTTACCACAAAAGGCGAAGTGGAATTGAATAAATTAATGCCTTGGTGGCGCTGTTCTACATAAATAGTGTAAGCTTCCATGCTTTTTGAAAAGCTTTGTGACACTACCGAAATGTCTGAAATATCTTGCTGCTGCAACGAGTACAAAGACCGGTTTTGCTGAAGATGTGTCTTTATCACGCCAGTGTAATCCTGGGCAAAGGATAGATTGACGGTAAAAAAGATGAAGAAGTAAATAATTTTTTTCATAAGACTACTGATTAAGTTTTTAGTGAAATTAATAAACCATAACAAATTGAAAGAATGCCATATATATGATTTAGGAATTTTAAAATTATTGTAAAATTCTTAAAACTTTAATAAAAAACTGATATTTAACACAATTCCTGCTTAACCCACAGATGTTATTTATAGATTCCCCTTTATTTTTTGAAATATTTGAAGCGCATTCCCATCCGTCAACCGCGAAATATAACTGCAGCATTCCATTAAGTACTCATAAACCGATTGGTTTTTAGAAAGATCCCCATCAATCATTCGCAACAACAGTTTATCGTAATGGCGCGCATTCCCGTTTTGATGATTTTCAGAAGCCGTGGTGAAAGCATCAAGAAGGGTTGACAATATATTGTATCCTGCAATTTCCTTTTCCATCACTTCAGTGCTTTGATACACTTTTTCAACACTTATCTTAATTATATCACTAATCTGGGCCTTGTATTGGCTTTTGTCTAACAATGCTTCGGAAAAAGTACCTTTCAAAATGTCCGTTTCGTTGGCACTAAAAATAGTTGCAGCTTCAGCAATCAACGTGTTTATAGCAAGCGAGCGTAGATATGCCAATCTATTCTGGGATGTTTTCAATCCAGAATAAACTTCTTTCTTCAAATTGTTCCGAACCAAATTGATTAAATATTCCAAAGCGATTTCTTCTTCAATCAAACCCAGATTTATTCCGTCTTCAAAATCAATTATTGTGTAGCAAATATCATCTGCAGCCTCAACGAGAAACGTTAGCGGATGGCGCGCAAAGCCATTATTGCTTCGGTTTAAAAGACCAAGTTCGGAAACCACTTCACCAAAAAAATCGGTTTCACTTTGAAAAACGCCAAATTTTTTATCGGCAACATGAGTGGTAGGTTTCTTGGGAAGTGATTGTTTTGGGTATTTCATAAATGCGCCCAAGGTTGCATACGTTAAGCGCAATCCTCCTTCAACGCCGTTTTTGGACTCGGTCAAAATTTTGAAACCGTTCGCATTTCCTTCAAAAGCTACCAAATCCTGATATTCCTTTTCGGTGAGTTGTTCCTTAAAACGTTTGCCATTTCCGTTCAAAAAATAATCGCCAATTGCCTTTTCGCCACTATGCCCAAAAGGCGGATTGCCAATGTCGTGCGCCAAAGCTGCGGCAGCAACAATGGCCCCAAAATCATTGAATTGATACCCATGCACGCTTTGCAATTGTGGATGTTTTTTCAATATTTCCTTGCCAACAATTCTACCCAGGGAGCGGCCCACTACCGAAACTTCCAGACTATGCGTAAGCCGGGTGTGTACAAAAGAGGTTTTTGATAAAGGAATTACTTGGGTTTTGTCCTGCAAACTTCGAAAAGCTGAGGAAAAAATAACGCGGTCGTAATCAACTTCAAAGCCCAAACGGGTTTCGTTTTCCTCAATCCTGATCCTTTTGTTTTTATCTCCGTGCTTCCGTAGCGAGAGCAATTGTTCCCATTGCATCATAATTTTTGAAAATTTTTAGGCAAGATACTATTTTCAAAAAGCACAGCAATGGTATTTTTTGGGTTGTTGCTTAACATTAAAGTAACTCTAATATGACTTATTGGTAACAGCCAATTAACACCGTGTTTACATAAGGCTGGTTTCTTTGCACAAATAAATCAAACGACAAAAATGAAAACTTTTTTTAAACTTTTTTTCTTCCTATTTACCGCACTGACCATTGCGCAAGAGAGTGGTTCTATAGTAGGTAAACTTACGGATAAAGATTACAACAATGAACCGCTACCTTTTGCAAACGTATTTTTAAAGGGCACTACACAGGGTGTAACATCAGACATTGACGGATTATATTCAATTGAAAATGTTGCGCCCGGCACTTACACAGTTGTCTTTAGTTTTGTGGGTTATGAAACTGTTGAAATTCCAAATGTTACAGTAACTGCCAATAAGATTACCAATATAGACGTGCCAATGGGTGCAAGTGCCGCAGCTCTTGATGAGGTGGTAATAACAACAACAACGCGCAGGGAAAGTGAAGTTGCTTTACTGTTAGAACAAAAAAAGGCAGTGGCCATTAGGGAAAGTATTGGAGCAGAACAGTTATCAAAACTTGGTGTTTCTGATGCAGCTGGAGCAACTACAAAAATTTCGGGGGTTTCAAAAACTGATGGAAGTGGTTCTATTTTTGTGCGCGGACTTGGCGATAGATATTTGTATACAACCTTAAATGGTCTTCCTATTCCGTCTGATAATATTGAAAACAAAAATATAAACCTGAACCTTTTTCCGACGCGACTTATTGAAAGTATTGATGTAAGCAAAACTACATCGCCAAATATCTCTGCAGATCAGGCTTCGGGAAATATAGACATTAATACAAAAGAACTTTCTGGTAGCAATTTGCTGTCAATAAGTGCAAGCACATCTGTGAATACAAATGTAATGAGCGATGGTGTTTTCAACAATTTTAAAGTCTCGCCAAATTATCAAGATGTATCATTCGGATTCTACCAAAAAAGTGTTCCTACTAGCAGCGCAATTACAGATCAAAGTTGGAGCCCCGAAGTTGTAGATTTCCCCGTTAATAGATCCTACTCATTAAGTGCCGGAACAAAAATCGGTAACAAGCTGAGTGTTCTTTTTACCGCAGGACAGTCTGAAGAATTTGAGTATAGGGAAGGCGCCTTTAAACAATACCGTTCCAACTTTTTGGATGATGTAATTCCTGACGCTATTACATGGAACAAAGAAGTAGCAACTTCTGGCTTATTTCATATTAGATTTAGAGCAGATGAAAACAACGATATAAAATTCAACACCTTATTAATCAATAAAATTGAAGACGAAGTGTTTGAAGGCGGACGTTCAGGTGAAGCGGTTATTTTTGAAGAGACCGATCCTGCAGAAGGATTGTCACAGTTCATCCGCGACCAAAACACTAAAAAAACGTTACTTTCTGTTACTCAACTTAGTGGCGATCATAAAATTGGCGAAAAGAATGAACTGGATTGGGCCGGTGGCTACAATTACTTAAGCGCCGATGAGCCAAACCGAATCCGCAATGAAGTAAACTTTAATGAAAATCTTGTTCAATTGGGCCGTACGGGAGGTTCTCAACAACGAAAAAGCATCCAGAAAATTGAGGATACTGAATATAACGGCCGGTTGAATGATTTGATAAAAATTGTTGATGAAGAAGAAAACCTTTTCCACATAAACATTGGTGGCACTTACCGAAACAAAACCCGTGATTTTGGCTCGCAATTTTTTGGAGTAAAAGAAAATGTAACAAATGTGATAAACCCCGCATCTATTGATGAGATTTCAGAAATTTTTACACAGCAAAATTTCAACAATGGGCTTCTACAGAGAAAGACACTTTCACCAGATTTTTACACTGGCGAAATGCAGTCTATTGCAGGTTATACAAACGTTACGGGAGTTACAGGTAAAATTACCGTACAGGCTGGTTTAAGATTTCAAAGGGATAATATTGATGTAAACTGGGACGTAAGCAACTACTCTGGCAGAATAGGAAGCACCAACAAAGATTACCGCAGGGTATTTCCTTCTTTCAATCTAAAATATGCATTGAATGAAAAACACAGCATTCGTTTTGCAAATAGCTATACTACTACTCTTCCAGAATTTAAGGAAATAGCACCTTTTGAATATGTTTCCCCGGTAGGCCAAGTTACGCGTGGTAACCCAGATATTGAAGCTTCTTTAAACAGAAACTTCGATTTGAAGTGGGAATTTTTCCCTTCAAATGACCAACTGCTATCGCTCACAGGATTTTACAAGCTAATTGAAGACCCAATCACCAAAGTTCAGGATAGAGGTTCGTCGGGTGTATTCTCCTACTTTAATGCTGGCAACGAAGCAGAAATATATGGTTTGGAAGTGGAAGGCCGCATAAACTTAATTTCAGGTGATGAAAGACCTAATCTAAAACTGAATGTGAATGCATCAAGAATGTGGCACAAACAAGATTTGAAAGAAATTTATGATGAAAATGGAATCTTTGTAAGAACCTTTAGGTATAAAGGTGTGACAGAAACCGGTCTTCAGGGAGCTTCTGACTGGATCGTGAACGGATCATTGAATTTCAATACAAATACCGAAAATCCGTATGAGGCTACAATATCTGGGAATTATGCTTCGGATAGAATTTATGCCTTGGGTGCTCCCGAAATTCAAACCTCTGGCGATGTTAATTATAACGATGCCATTATTGAAAAAGGATTTGTTTCGTTGGATTTAATTCTAAGTAAAGAATTAACCAAAAATTTCAAAATAGGGCTTTCAGGTAAAAACATTTTAAATCCAGAAATAAAAAGAACCCAATTAATTAAACCGAGTACCACAAACATTGAAACAGATGAAACGGTTCTTTCATACACACGTGGTGCACGTTTTGGCTTAAACCTTAACTATACCTTTTAACAATAAATGTCTAACTTCAATTAAAAATTAAAAATGAAAATGGAAAACTTTAAAAAATTTGCAATATCAATTGCCGCAGTATGCACGCTATTCCTTTCAGGATGTGGTAGCGATGACGATTTTACACAAGAAGATGACGATCCAATCGAAAACTCCCAACTTACAGGAGCATTGGAAACGGATAGAATACTAGACCCAACTGTTCAATATACAGTTACCGGACCTTACCTTATAAAAACTGGCGCTAAATTAACAATCCCTGCGGGAACAGTAATTGTTTCACAAACAGGAACTGATAGATATATTGCTGTAGAACAAGGTGGAAAAATAGATGTTCAAGGAACTTCTTCAAGCCCAGTAGTTATGCGTTCTGAAAGTAACAATTCTGGAGATTGGGGTGGATTATTGCTATGTGGAAAAGCTAGAACTACTGAAGGCGTTAACGTAATTGCTGAAGTAGGTGGTCTTATTTACGGAGGTAATGATGATGCTGACAACTCAGGTAGTATTGATTATTTAATAATCCGTAATGCTGGAGCTCAAATTAATACAGAGTCTCAATATAATGGTCTTACACTTTACTCTGTGGGTTCAGGAACAAGAATTTCAAACGTAGCCGTACTAGACGGTGCTGATGACGGTGTAGAATTTTTTGGAGGTACTGTTTCTGCAACAAACCTTTATTTTGAAAACAACGAAGATGATGCCGTGGACTGGACAGAAGGTTGGAATGGTACAGCTACAAATACATACGTGAGCCACTCAAAGCCTTTTTCTACTGCAGTAGAAGCTGATGGCGATAATGGAAATCCAAAATTGGTAAACTTCACTGCGGTTTCAACTGTTGGTGGAACTGCCCTTCAATTTAAAAAACAGTCTGGAGCTACAATCACTGGTCTATCTCTTTTAGGCTATACAACTAGAATTGATATGAAAGACGATGGTCCTTTATCAAATGTTATTATAGACGGAGAAATTGCCGATCCATCAAATGGTTACGGTAACCCTCCAACAGTAGATTTATCACTTTTCTCTTGGGCTACTGAAAATAACTCAGATACGTCAATACTTCCAAATGCAATTACTAACACTATGGAACTAGACCCAAGTGTTCTTTACCTTCTTCAAGGTACAACCCTTGTAAAATCTGGCGGAAAATTGATTATTCCTGCGGGAACTGTCATTATTTCTTCAACCGGTACTGATAAGTATATTGCTGTAGAGCAAGGTGGAAAAATAGAAATAAATGGGACAAATGAAAGCCCTGTAGTAATGAAATCTGCAGGCGGAAATCCTGGAGATTGGGGCGGACTTCTTCTTTGTGGTGAAGGTGTAACTACTGAAGGTGTTGATGCTATTGCTGAAGTAGGTGGCCTTATTTATGGCGGAACTAATAATAATGACAACTCTGGAAGTATAGAGTATTTAGTGATTCGTGGTGCAGGCGCCCAAATAAATTCAGAATCTCAGTACAACGGCCTTACACTGTATGCTGTTGGTTCCGGGACTTCAATTTCTAACGTTGCTGTTATTGATGGTGCTGATGATGGAATTGAATTTTTTGGTGGAGCAGCTTCTGCAACTGATTTATATTTCGAAAACAATGAAGATGATTCAGTAGATTGGACAGAAGGTTGGAACGGAACAATAACCAACACTTACATTCTTAATAATGGACCCAGCTTCTCTACTGCCTTGGAAGGGGATGGGGACAACAATAATCCTTCTTTTGTAAACTTAACTGCTATTAATACAAGCAGCCCAGGAACCGGAATCGCTCTTCAGTTTAAAAAACAATCTGGAGGTACATTTACCAATATCTTACTTACAGATTATGGTACAAATGTAGATATGAAAGACAATGGTCCAGTGGAAAATATAATTGTTAATGGTGTTCCACTAACAACTCCAGAAGATGACGTATTTAATGGCACTCCAGTAGATATTTCAGGGTGGGATTGGATTAGCAACTAATTAAAATTTTAATTCTACAATTAAAAAAGAGCCTCTTGAAAATCAAGAGGCTCTTTTATTCTTTAAAGGTTTTAATAGAATTACGGAGTATTGGAAACAACATAGCTATCTATTACTTTCCACGTAGTTATTTTTGAAACTCGCGAATCGTTGTAAGATACTTCACGCTGCGTATTATCTTCATAGAATACCCAAGTACCAACCTTTTCTCCATTGTTATATTGGGCAACAGCTGTTTTATTTCCATTATGATCGTAACTTACCCATTCGCCGGTAAGCTTGTTCTCTTTTGTGTAATAGCCAGTTTGTGCAATCGTTCCATTATCATGATATAATGTTGCAACTATTACATCTCCTTCCAAGAAATAAGTATTATTTTTATTTTGTGCGATAGCAACCGAAGTTATCAAAACGATTACCAAAAGTGAAAGTATATTTTTCATAATAATATTTTTTAGGATTTGTAATATTCAAATTTACAAAATTAACCTTTAAGAAACTATTGCGTAACATTAATATAACATTAAAGCTGTATCTTATTGATTATAAGCTTATTAATATATTAAATATTAATAAAATAATAACTTAATGATTTGATAAAGCTGAGTTTACATTAAAAAGATCTGCAAGCATTTTCTTTGTAATTGCCTAATATAAGGCAATCTTTAAAATCGTTTAGTTTTTGTCGACTAGATTTTAAAACTGGGCTGTTCTTAAATGGACAGCCCTTTTTATTTTTTAAATATACCCCTTTTATGTTCTCTCTTAACATTAAGATAACATTAAAATCGGTTCTTTGTACCGACAAAAACTAAAAACGATTACTAATGCACTTTAAATCTGTTATAATAGGTTTAGTATTTTTATTTATTTCTTCCGCACAATCCCAAGACATTACGCCAAAATTTGGCAATGGAATGCTCAAATTAATTGCCAAGGATAGCTCGTGGAGTGTAAAATTCGCCCCCCGTATTCAATTTAGGGCACAATCGCAGTGGAATTATGAAGAAGATAAATTCGGAAAAGCTGAGCAGAGTTTCTTAATTCGCCGTGCACGCCTTAAGTTTGACGGGTTTGCATATTCCCCAAAACTTAACTATAAAATTGAACTTGGCCTCTCTAACCGAGATCTTGCGGGTGCTTCGGAATTTACGGGCAATACGCCACTGTTAATCCTGGATGCGGTGATAATGTGGGAATTCTACCAAAATTTTGAATTGTGGGTAGGACAGACTAAACTTCCGGGAAACCGGGAACGGGTTATTTCTTCAGCAAACCTTCAGCTTATAGACCGCTCCATCCTTAATAGTAATTTCAATATAGATAGAGACCTTGGGTTTCAGTTGCGACACCATTTCAATCTTTCCGAAAAGATTCTGGTTCGTGAAATGTTTGCCGTTTCACAAGGCGAGGGAAGAAATGTAGTTACAGGAAATTTGGGAGGCCACCAATACACAAGCCGCGTAGAAGTTTTACCCTTTGGGGAATTCGCCAAAAAAGGGGATTACATTGGCGGGGATAATTATCGTGAAAAAACACCTAAATTGGCTATTGGCGCAACTTATGATCTTAATGTTGATGCCGTAAAAACGCGTAGTAACCAAGGAAGTTATATGATAAATGATGAAGGTTTTTATGAAACCAATATCAGTACCCTGTTTGTAGATGCAATGTTTAAGTATAATGGTTTTTCATTTATGGGCGAATACAGTTATCGGGATGCATCAAACCCAATTGCCAAAAACAGTGATGGCATACCAACGGGGCAAGAAGTTTATACTGGCCATGGGCTTAACTTCCAGAGCGGCTATCTTTTTAAGAACAATTGGGAAATTGCAGGGCGCTATACAACTGTAAGTCCTAAAACGGACTTTTCATCGAAGGATATACAAAATCAATTCACCTTGGGAGGTTCCAAATATTTAGTGGGCCATAATTTAAAAGTTCAAACAGATATAACCTATTCAACCGTTGGGGGAGAAAGTAGCTCTATAGAATATAGGCTGGGCTTTGATCTTCATTTTTAAACAAAATACAGTTAACAGTTTAATAACAATTAATCCTATTTTAAATGGGAAATTTGCACCAGTTTAATTAATAAAACAAATGGATAATCTTTATTTATTGATGATCATCGCCTTGGGCGTTCTTGCCGTTACCGATTTAATCGTGGGAGTGAGTAATGATGCGGTTAACTTCCTCAACTCGGCAATTGGCTCCAAAGCCATTCCAATGAAAATGATTTTGATAATTGCCAGTTTGGGGATTTTTATTGGAACCATTTTTTCCAATGGAATGATGGAAGTGGCCCGAAATGGAATATTTGTGCCGCAGCAATTCTTTTTTGATGAAATCATGATCATTTTCATGGCCGTTATGATTGCCGATATTTTGTTGCTCGATTTCTTCAATACCATAGGAATTCCAACCTCAACCACCGTTTCAATTGTTTTTAACCTCTTTGGGGCGGCCGTGGTAATGGCATTGATAAAAATTGGGCATAGTGATTCACAAACTATCCAGGATCTGGCCAGCTACATAAATGTGGACAAAGCCACAGACATTATTACAGGTATCATTCTTTCTGTGTTTATTGCCTTTACTATAGGAGCCATAGTACAATATGTATCCAGGTTAATATTTACGTTTCATTATGAAACAAAAGTTAAGAGTTTCGGAGCCATTTTTGGAGGCTTGGCATTAACGTCAATCTTCTATTTTATTTTTGTGAAGGGTTTAAAGGGAACACCGTATTATGATGTATTTAAAGATATTATTGAACAGGACACGTTGTATTTAGTGGGAATTAGCTTCATTGTGCTTACCGTATTTTCACACCTTTTTATGATGATTTTCAAAAAAAGTATTTTGATTGTTGTTATTGGCGTAGGTACATTTTCATTGGCACTTGCCTTTGCGGGGAATGATTTGGTGAATTTTATCGGAGTGCCCATGGCCGGTTATCACGCCTATCTGGACTGGACTGCTTCTGGAATAAGTGCAAGTGAGTTTTCCATGGAAAGCCTTAACAATAAGGTTCCAGCCGAACCTTTAATCCTGTTCATTTCGGGAGGCATCATGGTGGTTACGCTTTGGTTTTCAAAAAAGGCGCGTTCCGTAACCGAAACCGAAATTGGATTGTCCAGACAAAGTGATGGGAGCGAAAAATTTAATCCCCACTTCCTAGCGCGTTTTCTTGTAAAAGGGGGCACAAAAATTTCACAGGCCTTCGGAATGATTGTTCCAAAAAATTCAATGGAGAAAATTGACAAACGTTTTGAAAAACCGGTCATAAATTTACCCAAACATAAAACATACGAACTTCCGGCCTTTGACCATGTTAGGGCTTCCGTAAACTTAGTTGTTGCCGGTATTCTGATAGCTACGGCAACATCCCTGAAATTGCCACTCTCCACTACTTATGTAACCTTTATGGTTGCAATGGGTAGTTCCTTGGCCGATAGGGCTTGGGGACGTGAAAGCGGCGTATATCGTGTAGCGGGTGTGCTTAATGTTATTGGAGGATGGTTTCTTACAGCTTTGGTCGCCTTCACAATTGCGGGCACTTTAACGTATTTAATTTATATTGGTAAAGGCGCTATGATAGCCGTCCTATTATTGCTGGCCATTATACTATTGGTTAGAAATTACCTTTCACACAAAAATATGGTAAAGCTGAAATTTAATAAAACCGGCCTCAAGAAAGCCGAAAGCCAAACCATTCAGGGAATAATAATGGAAAGTGCGGAAAACATTAGTAATGTGGTTTCCCGTTCAAACAAAATATACAGCGATATGCTTCGCGGTTTGGCAAAACAGGACACAAAAAAACTAAAAAAGAGCAAAAAAGGCGTAAACAAGCTGAACGATGAAGTGGAAGAATTACGTGATAACATATTCTATTTCATCAAAAACCTGGAAGAAACCAGCGTTCGCGGAAGTAACTTCTATATTACGATTCTTGGCTATTTAACAGATGTAGTACAATCATTGGAATTTATTTCGAAGGCAAGTTACAAGCACGTAAATAACAATCACAAAGCGTTGCGCTTCAACCAAATAAAGGATCTGCAGGAAATGGACCAGCGCTTGGAAGAACTATTTAATGAAATTGAGGACATTTTCAATAAAAAAGAATTCCAAAGAATTAAAAACGTACTCAATAAAAAAGAAGAAATTTTTGCGAACCTTTCCTATAAAATTGAAAAACAGATAGCGCGAACCCGTACCGAGGAATCCAGCCCAAAAAATACCACATTGTATTTTAGTCTTTTGCTGGAAACCAAAGATTTGGTAACGGCATTAATGAACCTGATGGAAGAATATTATACTAACTACAAAAAAACCTAATTGTTTCATTCAAAATAAATAAAGGAGCCTTCAATAGGCTCCTTTTTATTTGGATACAATTCTAAAAAACGCAATCCATTGTATAGGGCATTTGCCCTATTTTGGGGGTTTAAGGAAATGATTTTCGGCATAAGAAATTCACCTTTCAAAACTACTGTTGGAATATTGCTGCAGAAATACTAAAGCCAAATAAAAATGAAACTCAAATTTATATCCATTGCACTTAGGTCTGCAGTCTTGCTTTTGCCCAAGACAAAGTGAAATACACTGATGAGGAAATTGACATGTTAAAACCTTATTATTTCAATGAAGGATACCGTTTAACTTATAACTTTTATCTTTAGGGAAAGCGACGAATAAATAGACGTTTTATTTGGGTACTTTCTTCTTTTTCCTGTGCTTTAATACTTCGGCTTCGTGGTAAAAAATAATTTCCTCGGCAATATTTGTAATCAGATCGCCTATACGTTCAATTTTTTTTATCACCGAAAAAAGAAGTAAATATTGATCTATTAAATTGGGTTCTTTTTTCACTTCATCACATATTATTTTGAAAGCGCCGGAATTTATCTTGTTCAATAGTTTGTCCTTTTTGAAAACCTTTCTGGCTTTTTTGGTGTCATCATCAATATAGGCTTGAGTTATATCCTCCATCATCGTTAGCGAACAATCATACATTTCCTCGAAGCGCAGCTGATCCATTAATTTTTTATCGATTGGCAGATCTATTTCAGCTATATACCTAGAGATTCCATAAGCATTATCGCCAATACGCTCGAGGTCAAAATTAATTTTTCTTAAGGCCAAAACAAATCTTAGGTCTCCCGCCACAGGAGTCCGAAGGGCTATAAATCTTTCACAGTCACGGTCTATTTTAAGGTCAAGAGCATTTACTCTGTTTTCTGTATGGATCACCTCTTCGGCCAAATCGCTGTTGTGGGTCGTAAAAGCCTCTTTGGATTTGAGCATTTGTTTATGGCACAGCTCCATCATTTCAAGGCCTGCCTGTTTTAATGATTCCAAATATATTTCTATGTTTATCATAACGTAATGGTTTTTTATTATCCGAAACGTCCGGTAATATAATCCTCAGTCTGTTTTTTTTCAGGATGGGTGAAGATTTTTTTTGTTTGATCGTATTCAATAAGTTCGCCCATATAGAAAAAAGCTGTGTGATTACTGATGCGGCTAGCCTGCTGCATATTATGTGTAACGATAACAATAGTGTATTTTTCTTTCAGTTGAAATATTAACTCTTCAATCTTGGCGGTGGAAAGTGGGTCTAGGGCAGATGTGGGTTCATCCATTAAAATTATTGAAGGCTCCACGGCCAAGGTTCTGGCTATGCACAATCGTTGTTGTTGTCCTCCGGAAAGGGCCAAGGCAGATTTATTTAGATCGTCTTTAACCTCATTCCAAAGGGCTACTTGTTTTAAGGAATCTTCCACACGTTCATTCAAAAAGGTTTTATCCTTTATTCCCTGAATTCTCAACCCGTAGGCCACGTTCTCGAAAATAGATTTGGGAAAAGGGTTAGGTTTTTGGAACACCATACCCACCTCTTTCCGAAGTTTCTCA
Organism: Aequorivita sp.; assembly: GCA_030690315.1. Lineage (GTDB taxonomy): Bacteria > Bacteroidota > Bacteroidia > Flavobacteriales > Flavobacteriaceae > Aequorivita. Next base: position 101,756 of record JAUYGY010000036.1, on the reverse strand, counting down.
ACGTTTACTTTTTTCTTATTAATGTTGTTGTCGTCAATGAAGATCTTGCCCTCCATCCTAAAATCATCTATATAATCGTTCATTCTATTGAACAACCTCAAAAAAGTAGATTTTCCGCAACCTGAAGGCCCGATGAAAGCCGTTACGCTATTGGCTTTAATGTTCATATCGATTCCTTTTATTGCCATGAAATCGCCATACCAAACCTTTACTTCCTTGGCTTCAATCTTATATTTTCGTTTGAGGCTGCTGTCTATAACTTCTGCCTTTTTTTCTTTTTCCATGGTACAATAACTTGTTGCTATTTAAATTTTTTCTGCCACCTGTTTCTATAATAAACCGCTATCCCGTTCATAGCAAAGGTAATGAACAAAAGGATAATAATGGCTGCAGCAGCGTTTTGCTCAAAACCATGCTGGGGCATGGAAATCCAATTGAATATTTGGATTGGCAATACTGTGAACTGATCCATTGGAGTGCTTGGTGCGAAAGGCACATAGGCCAATGCGCCAATCACGATTAAAGGTGCCGTTTCGCCCACCGCCCGCGATAGAGCAAGAATGATCCCGGTTAAAATACCGCCAAACGAAGCTGGCAATAATTGATGATAAACGGTTTGCCATTTGGAGGCCCCCAGGGCAAAAGATGCATCCCGAATGGATTTTGGAACGGCCTTAATGGCTTCGCGTGTTGATACAATAATAATGGGCAGGATCAACAATGCTAGTGTAAAACTTCCCGCTAAAATGCTTGCCCCCATTTGCATAATACGCGCGAATATTTCCAAACCCAATAAACCATAAATTATGGAAGGTACTCCTGCTAAATTTGAAATATTAATTTCCAATAGCGAGGACAATTTATTTTTTTTCGAATATTCTTCAAGATAAATAGCGGCGGCTATCCCCAGCGGTAAAGCTATAAAAGTAGTTAGCACTAAAATCCAAACGCTTCCCATTAGGGCAGTGAAAATTCCGCCTTGGTCCACAAATCTTGAGGGCAGTTCTGTTATAAATTCCCAACTAATCCGTTGCAGGCCATCCATTAAAATGGAGCCAATAAATATGGCCAATAACACCAAACCCAACAAGGTACAAGCGATGCCCCATACCTTAAAAGCATTATTCTTCAGCCTGTTTTTGGTGATATTATTCATATTTCTCCTGGAATTTTTTTCGTGCCTTATAACTTAGGGTGTTTAACAGGAACGTAAATGCAAAAAGGGCAATTCCCGCAGCAAAAATGGTTCTATACTCGAGGGAATCATGTGGTACATCGCCCAAGCTAACCTGCACAATGTATGTGGTAATGGTTTCAATGGGAACTGTGGGATCTAAAGTTAAACGTGGCTGTTGCCCTGCCGCAATAGCCACAATCATTGTTTCGCCTATGGCGCGTGAAATCGCCAAAATGATGGACGCAATAATTCCCGATGATGCCGCTGGGACGATTACTTTAAAAGCATTCTGAAGTTTTGTAGAGCCCATTCCATAAGCAGCTTCCCTTAATGAATATGGAACCGCATGCAACGCATCTTCACTTAAAGAAGAAATGTAGGGGATAATCATTACCCCCATTACCAATCCCGCCGAAAGGGAATTAAAGCCAGAAAGCCCGGGCATAAAACCTTGCAGGAAAGGCGTTACTACGGTCAATGCGAAAAAGCCGTAAACCACTGTTGGTACGCCAGCCAATAATTCCAAAGCCGGTTTTATGGTTCGCCGGAAACTCTTGGGCGCATATTCACTTAAATAGATACTAATGGATAAACCAACGGGAACCGCAAATGCAATTGCAATAAAAGAAGTGAGTAGCGTACCGGCCAACAAAGGCAAAATCCCAAAATGTTTTTCCGTAAACAAGGGGGTCCACTTGGTATCGGTAAGAAAGTCTATAATGGAAACTTCACTAAAAAAAGCAAAAGCTTGAATGGATAAAACCAGAATGATGCCAACAGTAACTGCTATGGTAACGAGGGCACTTGATAGCAAGGTTCTCTCAATTAGCAGTTCCTTTAGTTTGCGCATTTTGGTTGAAAGATTATATTTAAGTTAGCAATGAATAGCGAGATTTTTAGAAATATGACCACTTGCTTTATTCATTTACTCATTAGCAGCCTTATTACTTTCAACTCCAGAAGGGGTGTGTTTTTCAACAAAACTATTGAATTTCTTGATTTCCCGCGCATACTCCTCTTCCGTTAAAGCTACATAACCCACATCTTTTGCAATCCCCCCAACATTTTGCAAATAATATTTCACAAAATTAACTACTTCCATATTTTCAAGAGAAGAACTGTTCACATAAAGAAACAAGGGTCTGGATAAAGGAGAGTATGTTCCGTTTTTTATGGTTTCAGTTGTTGGCTTAACCGGACCATTCCCTGAATCCACGCCCACGAGTTTGAGCTTATCCTTATTTGCTTCAAAGTAAGCTATACCGAAAAAACCCAATCCATATTTATCTCCGGACACGCCTTGAACCAAAACGTTATCATCTTCACTGGCTGTGAAATCACCACGGCTGGCACCACTTTCGCCAACCACGGCCTCTGTGAAATAATCAAAAGTACCCGATGCCACGCCTGGGCCAAAAAGGTGCATTTCTTCGTTGGGCCACGCAGGGTTTATTTGGTTCCAATGTGTAATTTTTCCCTGGGCAGCGGGCTCCCAAATTCTTTTCAAATCTTCTACGGTAATGGAATCTGCCCAAGTATTATCAGGGTGTACAACTACCGCAAGGCCATCATACGCCACTTCCAGTTCCACATATTCAATTTTGTTATTCTTCGCAAGAGCTATTTCACTTTCAGAGATGGACCGAGAAGCATTGGAAAGATTGGTGCTGCCTCTGGTAAATTTCTGAAAACCGCCCCCTGTGCCTGAAACCCCAATGGTAACGTGTATTTTTGGCTCTACCTTCCTATATTTTTCTGCAACCGCTGCTGTTACAGGAAAAACGGTGCTTGAACCATCAATGGAGATGGATTTATCATTTTCAAGATTATTACAGCCAATACTCGCTACTGCTAAAAAGGCTAATCCAAATAATTTTTTCATATCTATTCTGTTTAAATAATTCAAATTTATAATCACCATTTGATTATTAAGGCGTTGCCCCGTTACCGTTTTTGGTGATGCAAAGAACTCCTTTTAATGTAAATTTAAGGTTAAGCCCGAGTTATGATAAGGTTAATATAAACCCTGCACTTGCAAGACCGTTCTATGATTATAAAGCTAAACAAAAAAAATATAAGCCCATTCTTTCTTAAGGTGAAAAACTCCCCTCTGTTTTTGTTTTTTCAATAAAAAAAGAAGGCTTTCACCTTCCTTTTTTAAAATAGAAAATTATATAAACTTAAAGAGGATATCCCCCACTCGGGAATTTTATGAGCCGCACATCAAACAATCGTCATCCGCAGCGTTTTTGGATTGTGCTAACATCTCACGCAATTCTTGCGGAGTCATTGGTTTAGTTGAAATATCCTCTGCTACAATTGCCGTAACCTCAGCTTCAACAGTTTCCTTTTTTTCTTCTTTTTTAAGGGTGAATTTAATAGCATCCACGGCACTTTTTGTACGTAGATAATACATTCCCGTTTTTAAACCACTCTTCCAAGCATAAAAGTGCATTGAAGTGAGTTTTGCCATATTCGCGTTTTCCATAAAGAGGTTCAATGATTGGCTTTGATCAATGAAATAGCCACGTTGACGGCTCATATCAATAATATCTTTCATAGAAAGTTCCCAAACTGTTTTGTAAAGCTCCTTCAATTCCTGCGGAATTATTTCAATATCCTGAACTGAACCATTAGCGTGCATAATTTCTTCCTTTAAATCTTCATTCCAAAGGCCAAGCTGTACCAAATCTTCCAAAAGATGCTGATTCACAACAATGAATTCCCCAGAAAGTACACGCCGTGTATAAATGTTTGAAGTATATGGTTCAAAAGCTTCATTGTTGCCAAGAATCTGCGATGTGGAAGCAGTTGGCATCGGCGCTACCAAAAGCGAGTTTCGCACCCCGCTTTTCTTAATTTCCTTTCTAAGTTTTTTCCAATCCCAACGCCCGCTCAATTCCTCGTCTTTTATTCCCCATAAATTATGCTGAAATAAACCTTCGGAAATTGGTGAACCTTTATAGCTTTCATAAACACCATCCACTTTTGCCTCTTCCATTGAAGCTGTAAGTGCAGCAAAATAAAGAGTTTCAAAAATTTCTTGGTTCAATTTCTTGGCTTCGTCGCTGGTAAAAGGCAAGCGAAGCATAATAAAAGCATCTGCCAATCCTTGGATTCCCAGACCAACCGGACGATGGCGGAAATTCGAGTTTTGCGCCTCAATTACCGGATAGTAATTTCTGTCAATTACGCGGTTCAGGTTCTTTGTAACACGTTTGGTTACTCTGAAAAGTTCTTTATGATCAAACTCGCCATTTTTTACAAACATTGGCAATGCGATGGAAGCCAAATTACAAACCGCAACCTCATCTTTGGATGTGAATTCCATAATCTCGGTACACAAGTTTGAAGAACGGATAGTTCCCAAATTCTTTTGATTACTCTTTCGATTTGCCGCATCTTTATAAAGCATATACGGCGTTCCGGTTTCAATTTGCGATTCAAGGATTTTCTCCCAAAGCTCACGTGCCTTTACGGTTTTTCTACCTTTATTTTCAGATTCGTATTTATGGTAAAGTGCTTCAAATTCCTCGCTGTGGCATTCAAAAAGCCCCGGACACTCGTTCGGGCACATCAACGTCCATTCCGCATCTGTTTGTACGCGCTCCATAAATAAATCTGGAATCCACATCGCGTAAAAAAGATCGCGGGCACGCATTTCTTCTTTTCCATGATTCTTTTTCAAATCCAAAAAGTCGAAAATATCAGCATGCCAAGGTTCAACATATATCGCGAAAGAACCTTTACGTTTTCCACCGCCTTGGTCCACGTATCGTGCAGTGTCGTTAAAAACGCGAAGCATCGGCACAATTCCATTTGAAGTGCCGTTGGTTCCCGAAATGTAAGATCCCGTTGCGCGAACGTTGTGGATTGAAAGACCAATTCCGCCGGCAGATTGCGAGATTTTTGCGGTCTGTTTTAATGTATCGTAAATTCCATCGATGCTATCGTCTTTCATTGCAAGCAAAAAGCAGGAAGACATCTGTGGTTTTGGCGTCCCGCTGTTAAAAAGGGTTGGGGTAGCGTGTGTGAAATATTTTTTGGACATCAACTCGTAGGTTTCTTTCACCGAAGCCAAATCATCCAAATGAATTCCCACGGAAACCCGCATCAACATATGTTGTGGGCGCTCAACGATTTTTCCATTCAACTTCAACAAATAGGAACGTTCCAAGGTTTTAAATCCGAAATAATCATACCCAAAATCTCGGTTATAAATTATTGTTGAATCAAGTTCCTCTGCATTGTTTTTTATGACTTCAAAAACCTCATCGCTCAGCAATGGCGCTTTCTTTCCCGTGCGTGGATTTACATATTCGTAAAGATCCGTCATTACTTCAGAAAATGATTTTTTGGTGTTTTTATGAAGGTTGGAAACAGAGATTCGTGCCGCCAAACGTGCATAATCTGGGTGCGAGGTGGTCATTGTTGCAGCAATTTCCGCAGCTAAGTTATCAAGTTCGCTGGTAGTTACACCGTCGTAAAGCCCTTCAATAACGCGCATCGCGACTTTTACGGGATCTACCAATTCGTTTAAACCATAGCACAATTTGCGCACGCGGGCCGTGATTTTATCGAACATCATTGGCTCTTTTCGGCCGTCTCTTTTTACTACGTTCATAATTTTAATATTTTATTGGTTAGTATTTTAGCTGAAAAATCTGGGGCGCAATGGATATATTGCACAAAATCAATTAGATATATTGAAATATTTATTAGTGGGAAAGCGATTGCTTTCTAAAATTCCGCGTCGAAACTGATCTTGTTCGATTCTTTGTCTTTGTTGGTAACACCCGCCTTTTGATATTCACCCACGCGTTTTTCAAAGAAATTGGTTTTTCCCTGAAGGGAAATCATATCCATAAAATCAAATGGGTTGGTAACGTTGTATTCCTTTTCGCATTCCAGTTCAACCAAAAGTCTATCGGTTACAAATTCTAAATACTGCGTCATCAGTTTTGAATTCATCCCAATCAAACTTGCGGGAAGGGATTCGGTTATAAATTCGCGCTCAATATTTAGGGCGTCCACAATTATTTCGCGAATGCGTTCTTTGGAAACTTTGTTTATTAGGTGATGGTTGTGAAGATGAACGGCAAAATCGCAGTGAACGCCTTCATCACGGGAAATCAACTCGTTTGAAAAAGTAAGTCCGGGCATGATTCCGCGTTTTTTAAGCCAAAAAATAGAACAGAAAGCTCCGGAAAAGAAGATACCTTCAACAGCTGCAAAAGCTATCAAACGCTCGGCAAATGAATCGCTTTCAATCCATTTCAAAGCCCAGTCGGCCTTCTTTTTTATTGCGGGAAAATTATCGATGGCGTTGAAAAGTTCGTGTTTTTCCTTCTCGTCTTTTACGTACGTATCAATCAGCAATGAATAGGTTTCGCTGTGGATGTTTTCCATCATAATTTGGAAACCGTAGAAGAATTTTGCTTCGCTGTACTGCACTTCGTTTACGAAATTCTCAGCAAGATTTTCGTTTACAATTCCATCGGAAGCTGCAAAAAACGCAAGAATATGTTTGATGAAATAACGTTCGTCGTCATTTAATTTTGAAGTCCAATCTGTAAGATCTTGGTGCAAATCAATTTCTTCGGCTGTCCAAAAACTGGCTTCGCTTTTTTTATACCACTCCCAAATATCGTGATGCTGGATTGGGAATATTACGAATCTGTTTTTGTTTTCCTGTAAAATTGGTTCAATTGCACTCATATGTCCTTTGTTTTTAGTTTAAAATTAGCCGCTACTCGGGACTAACAAATATGTAAAATTTTAAAGGAAATTGAGAGGAATTAATACTGTGTTTTTAACAAAGTTTTCAACATGTGATAATCAATTGTTTACAAAAAAATTTAGATTAGATGTCGCAAAACCTTGTTTTTAAAGGGATTTAAAAATATTTAGTAGCGTAGCGGAGGTAAAAGGTTTGCAAAAAATGAAAACCATAAATAACTTTATGAGGTGTTTTAAATCATTCGGAAAACATTAAAAATATTGGTCATTTAGCAAATAAGAAACTTCGAATTAATAAAAAAATGAAAAATCAACCAATTGCAGGAAATGAAACTATAAAGATGGTTTTTCCTTCCGAAACATCCAGCTCGATTGTTCCGCCGTAGGTTTCGACTATATTTTTTACCATTCCCAAACCTAAACCCATTCCGCTGGTTTTGGTAGTGAACTGAGGTTCAAAAATGAAATTTCTGTTTTCTTCGGGGACGCCAATTCCATTATCGGTGACCAAAATATTCACAAAATTTTCTTCTGTTTTAACAACAACATCAATTCGAGGATCTACCGGGTGTTTTTGCTCAATGGACTGAATACTGTTTTTTATTAAATTGGTAATCACACGAATGAGTTGAGTGCGATCAAATCGGGCCCGAACTGTGTCTTTTTCAGAAAAGAAATAAATATAATCTTCATTAAAAATATCTAGCGCTAGCTTAGTGATTTTTACCACATTTAAGGTTTCATCCTGTTGTGCAGGCATTTTTGCATAGGTGGAAAATGCTGAAGAAATGGAGCTCAGTGTATCAATTTGCTGCAGCAATGTTTTTGTGTATTCGGCCATTTTATTGTCAATTTCCGGATCATTGCAATCAAACTTTCGCTGAAAGCTTTGAACGGTAAGACGCATTGGGGTAAGCGGATTTTTTATTTCATGTGCCACTTGTTTCGCCATTTCGCGCCAAGCTGTTTCGCGTTCATTAGCGGCAAGTTGGGCGGCACTGTTTTCCAGTTCATCAATCATCCCGTTATATGAATTTACAAGCAGGGAAATTTCCTGCGGTGTATCACTAATATGAATTTTTTTGTTTCGGGTATCAAAACGGGTTTCGGAAAGTTTTTCACTAATTTCCTTCAAAGAACGAGTAATGTATTTGGAAAGAAAATAGGAAATCGCAATAGCAGCCAGCAACATAAAGAAATAGGCAATGCCCAATCTGTAAAGATATTCCGTAAGTTCTGTGTTAATAAAACCGTCGTCTTCAATATAGGGCAAATTCAGGATTGCCAAAGGCTTGAAATAGTTATCCGTGATATATGTATAAGAAGATTGGTATTTTTGCCCGCCTTCCTCAAATTCCTTTATATAATTTTTTGTTGGCGAATTTTGAAGCGTTTCCAAAGCAAATTCAGGTATTTTTGGAGAAACAGTATCCTTAAAAAATGAGGGTTTGGACGATTTCAAAAGATTTCCGTCCAGATCATACAGAAAAATCTCAAGGCCGTGAATGTCTTTTATTTCATAGATTTTGTCCTTGAAAATTAAAGGAATCTGTTCCGTTTCAACGGGATAGGTAGTTGTTTTTAAAATGTAATTTATGTTTTCACGAATGGCGGCCTCTTTGCGCAAAAGCCTGTCGCGGTGGTAATCCTGTGCTTCTTCCTTATATTGAAATACGGTAACAATTGCGATGAGAACGGAAGCTCCCAAAACCAGAAGAAACATGGAAAGAAAAATTCGGGTGCGAAGCGATTTTTTGTAAAAGTACATTCACATTTTTTTGAAAATGAAAGATAGCAATAATCAAACCTAAAAGGAAAATTCCAAAAAACAAATCCCAAATTCCAAAAAAACGAAGTTATTTTTCCCGAAATCTTTTATAAATTTTATATCCCATCATCAAAAGGATTGCAAAAATTATAATTCCAATGGTTCCATAAATCCAGTTTACGCCATCTTTTAAAATAACTAAAAAAACTACGGCAAACAGAATGATAGTGGGCACCTCGTTAAAAAGGCGCATATAATTAGATGAATGTTTAACAACGCCATTTTGAAGTTGTTTGAAAATTTGGTGGCATTTAAACTGGTAGATCACTAAAATGATCACAAAAGCCAGTTTCACTTGCATCCAAGCATCGGGTAAAAAGAACATCCGCATCCCAATGAGCCAAAATCCAAAGAAAAGAGCTAAAATCATGGACGGCCAAGTAATGATATTCCAAAGTCGGGAAGCCATTATTTTAAGCTGTTCGCCAAGAATTTCCTTATCCGGGGAAGGCTTTTGGGAAGCTTCAATTTGATAGACAAACAAGCGGACAATATAAAAAAGCCCTGCAAACCAAGTGATTATAAATATTAAGTGAAGCGATTTTATGTAAGGATAATATTGTTCCATTTACAGTTGGATTAGAAACTTTTTGGTAAAGATATAAATTTCACAAATGGAACTTTACCCAGTTAATACAATAAAAAAGGCCTTGGAATATTCCAAGGCCTTTTTAAAACTTGATAATTTATCTATTGAATCTGCACGAAAAATCTCCCACCGAGAATATTGTAGGTAATAGGTGGGTCGTCTGGGTCTAAACGCTCTGCCGTAAAACGGAAAGTGCCTTCAATTTTTCTGCTATTTGTATCATATGTAAGGATGGTAAGGGTTCCATCTTCAGAAACATAATTGCTGGTCCCTCCATTCAAATTGGGGTTATATTGGCCAATAAGATCTGAAGAATAAGGGCCACTAGAAAAATCATAAGTTCCAGGCGTTATGTCTCCTGGGAAACTCAAAGATAGGTTTTGGTAGGTGGTATTGTTAGTGGCCGTAAGAGTTATAGTTGAGTTTCCGCTGGTTATAATCTCTACAGCTGTTATACTATCAGCATCCAAATCGTTATTTTCAATTTCTGCTTCGACGAAACTGTCTCCATTTCCGGTTATTGTCGTTGAAAGGGTAATATTTTTAAAGGCGCCTTCGGTTATTACAACAGTTTCTGTTATAAGGCCATTGTTGGTAAATATATTACGAGTTGCTGTAAAGCTAAAAGTTCCGCTAACGGTTTTATTGACCACATCCAATTCAGTAATTTTTATATGCCCACTTCCCCAGTGTGAATTGTAAAGCAGTTGATCATTAATTTTATAAAAAGCAGAATTCAATGTATTTGAACTTAATTCAAAAATTCCTTCCTGTGCGTATGAAACAGTTATAGAAATGGTTTCGCCAGTGGAAGGCTGAATTGCTGTAATATTGAAGGTTCCCGCATAAAATGTTGCGACTACTTGAGTTGAAGCTTTGAATTCATTACCATCAATTTTTGCTATGAACTCTCCATCAGCAGCATTATTATTATCCTTCTTCGAGTCATCATCTTTGCTACATCCTATAACTATTATTGTTAAAAATGCAATTACACTAAATTTCATAAATTTTTGCATTTTATTTTTTTTTAATTTTTAACAAGGCGGCAAATGTAAGCTTTTAATTATTAGGGATTACTTCTTGTAAAAGAGTCTGAAAAAATAAAATAAAAGCTTCGGAAAGCTTTATTTCAAGGTTTTTCGAACTTCACGATTTAGAAAATATCCCGTAACAATTGTAGAAAGTATATCGGCGGCGGGAAAGGAAATCCAAACCCCCAATTCGCCAAAATAATAGGGAAGAATAAAAATTAAAGGAATGAAGAAAAATCCTTGCCGCGTTAATGTGAGCAACAAAGCAGGAACAGCTTTCCCAATAGCCTGAAAATAGGCGGAGCCAATCAATTGGATAGCGATAATTGGCGTGGCTGCAAAAACCCAGCGCATATAGTGTGGCGTTTCTGAAAGAATAGCTGCGTCTGTAGTAAAAACCGAAACAATCTCTTCAGGGAAAATCATTATTAATGCAAAAATAACAAATCCCAAACCCCCAGCATATAGAATTGCTTTGTTGATTGTTTCGCGAACGCGGGAAAATTTATGGGCTCCATAATTATAGCCGGCAATGGGCAAAAATCCTTGCGTTACGCCCAATACAGGAAAAAGAGCAAACATTAACATTCTAGCGATAATTCCATAGGAAGCTACGGAAGCTTCGCCGCCAATATTGAAAAGAATGTTGTTCATCAAAAGATAGGTAAGGCTCACTACAGCCTGTCTTGCAAGGGTTACAAAACCCAGGGCAGACATTTCCTTTAAAATGGGCAGATTGAGGCCAAAATGAGAAAGGTTTATTTTCAACTCAGATTTTCCGCTTAAAAAAAACCAGAGCACATACAAAAAGCACAAGCCGTAAGAAATAGTTGTAGCCCAAGCCGCACCGGCCATTCCCATATCCATAAGGATAATAAAAACGTAATCGAAAATAAGATTTCCCGCTGAAGGAATTATCATTGCAATCATTGCAAATTTTGGTTTTCCTTCTGCACGGATCACGTTGTTTCCCATCATGCAAAGCGCCAAAAGCGGAACGCCGTAAAGCACGATTCGGTAGTAGATTTTTGCAGGTTCAAAAATGTCGCCCTTTCCACCAAAAGCTGGTATCAGTTCATTTATAAAGACCAATCCTAAAATCACCGTGGCTACCGTTAACAAAAATGTTATAGTGATTTGGTTCCCAAATGTTTTTAGGGCGCGTTCTTTATTATTGGCTCCCAAAGCACGGGAAATGATGGAAGATCCCCCAATTCCTATTGCCATTCCGAGGGCCGCGATAAAAAATGAAACCGGCAAAACCACATTTATGGCCGCAATGGCTATAGAGCCAATCCAATTTCCCACAAAAATAGTGTCCACCAAAATATTCAGCGACATCACCAAAATACCGATAGAGGCTGGAACGGCTTGTTTAATCAATAAACTGCCAATAGCTTCGGTACCTAGGGTGGCGCTTTGGCTGGGTTTCATTATGCAATTGCGGTTTTCACGTCCACAATTCGCCATGTATCTATCCAGCCGGCCATGACTTCGGCCCAATCATCGCGGTCATTCAAACAAGGAATTACAGTAAATTCTTTTCCGCCTGCTTGGTGAAAAATTTCTTCGCCTTCCATCGCTATCTCTTCTAATGTTTCCAAACAATCGCTTACAAAAGCAGGAGTTACAATAGCCATTTTTTTAATTCCATTTAGCCCCATGCGCTCAATTGTTCTGTCGGTTGGCGGTTTTAGCCACGGATCAAAACCCAATCGCGATTGAAAAGAAGTTGAATAGGTTCCAGGCTCTAAATTCAACTCTTTTGCTACTAAAGCAGTTGTTTTTAAACATTGGTGCCGGTAACAAAATTGATGGGCCGGGGAATCGGTAATACAACAAGTTCCATCAATTTTGCAATGGCTTTTTGTGATGTCTCTTTTATAAATATGTCTTTCCGGAACGCCGTGATAGCTGAAAAGAAGATGTTCGTAGTCCAGATTTTTAAGTTTTTCCGAAATGCTTTTTGAAAGCACTTCAATATATTCGGGTTTATTATAAAATGCCGGAAGTGAAGTGATTTGCAACTGTGGAAAAAATTCGTTTTTAAGTTCTTCCACCCTCACATCAATTGTTTCAGTGGTTGCCATTGCAAACTGCGGATAGAGCGGAATGGTCAAAATTTCATCCACGCCTTGGTCCACCAATTCCTGTAAACCTTTTTTAAGCGTCATTCTGCCGTAGCGCATCGCCAAAGCCACCGGAATGGTTGTTTTTTGCTGAATCTTTTTTTGAAGTCTTTCTGAAATAACAATTAAAGGCGAACCTTCTTCCCACCAAATACGTTGGTATGCCTCGGCAGATTTTTTGGGGCGTGTGTTCAGAATAATTCCTCTAACAATAAAGGAACGCAACCAAAAAGGAACGTCAATAACTCTCGGGTCCATCAAAAACTCGTCGAGATATTTTTTTACGTCTTTTGGTTTTGTACTGTCCGGCGAACCGAGATTTACGAGGAGAACTCCTTTCATAGCGGAAAATTTTAGGTAAAATTACTCTTTTAAAATACAACACATAATTGAAGTGGTATTTTAAAACAATGAAACCACTTTTATTATTTATGGGTTTAATCCCATCAAAAACTTTTTGGGTGTTGTGCCAAATTTCTTTTTAAATGCCGCAATAAAATGACTGGCGGTGCTGTAGCCCACTTTCAGGCCCACTTCATTCACGTTGTGCGAACCCGTAGCAAGGAGTTGGCGGGCAACCTCCATTTTATAATCAAAGAGAAAGCTAAAAACCGAGTCGCCGTAAATTTGCTTAAAACCTTCTTTAAGCTTGTTGAGCGGCAGGTTTATTTCGTCTGCCAACTGCTGTAGGGTTGGGGGTTCGGCCATTCGGGAAATAATAATCTGTTTGGCTTTTTTAATTTTTGAAACATTGTCTTCATCTGCCAGAAAAGGGCATTGCTCAACATCGGCATCTGCAGGCCTGTTAAAATAAAGACTCAGCAACTCATAAGCCTTCGCCTTAAAATAAAGAGGTTTAATTGTTGGGTGGAGGTTATAATTCATCAATTGGTTTAAAACAATTGCCATTGATGGCGAAATACGACCGTCCTTATAGTATTTTCTGTCCTTGTTTTCCTTACTTAAAAAAGTGATGTAATCTGCTTCTGTTGAAAAAAGTCCGTGGAATTTATTGATCGGCAACAATACCGAAAGCACCCAAGAGTGTTTTTCCAAAACGAGGTTTATTGGTAAATCGCGCTGTGGATTGTAAAGCAGCAACGAGTTTTCTTCAGTTAAAGGCAGGATGTAACTTCCTTCATTAAAAAGAAACGAAGCCGACCCTTTTATACAGAAATGAAACTGAATAAAAGTAGAACTCGCTTCGCGCTTAAAAGTTTGATTCTCATCGGTTTCATTATTAAATTTTAAGATGAAAAATCCTGGCGCAATAGTAGTTTCTTCATAAAAACTTTGAGCGACATTTTCTTGGAAATCCATATCTTTTTAAAATTATTTTATTTAGAATAGTTCTAAATTAATAGCTGCGTATTGTTCTTGTAAACCGCGAATTTAGGGGTTAAAGTATGATAAATATCATATTTTACCCATTTTTAACAGACATCGACACAAAAGATACCGCTAGCGTTACTTTTTAAAAAACAATGCCCTTACATTTGCTCCTGTTTTATATGAAATATTTACTAGCAAATTTTAAGCGAACCAAAAGCAATTTCTTAAGCAGTGTATTTAAGTGCGTTGCAACGCTGTTGTATTAATATTTCCCAAAAATAAATCGTGGATGAAAAATAATTTGAAGACATATTCTGGGGAGACTCTCGAAGGTAATTTTTATGCCATTGGCCTTAATTACAAAAAAGCTGATGCCGCCATCCGTGGTAATTTCAACATAAATGATACTTCCAAAAAGAATATTTTACTACAAGCGAAAGAAGATAGAATTCCCTCCCTTACTGTTATTTCTACTTGCAACCGAACCGAGCTTTACGGTTTTGCGCAGCATCCCTACCAACTTATAAAATTACTTTGTGAACACACCAACGGCACGGTTGAAGAGTTTGAAAAAGTAGCATATATTTATAAAAATCACGATGCCGTTTCACACCTATTCAATGTTGGAACTGGGCTTGATAGCCAAATTTTGGGCGATTTCGAAATCATCAGCCAGTTGCGTAACGGGTTCCGTGAGTCAAAAAAACATGATATTATCAATCCATTTATGGAGCGGCTTGCAAATTCGGTTATTCAAGCCAGCAAACGGATAAAGAATGAAACCGGAATTTCTTCCGGGGCTACTTCCGTCAGTTTTGCCGCAGTGCAATACATTATGGCTCGCGTTCCCTACATTTCTGAAAAGAACATCTTGCTTTTCGGAACTGGAAAAATAGGTAGAAATACCTGCGAAAACCTAATAAAACACACCAAAAATAACCACATAACGCTTATAAACCGCACAAAGGAAAAGGCTGAGAAAGTCGCGGGCAAATTCAATTTGATCGTTAAGGATTACGCCGATATACAAAGTGAAATTGCCCAAGCCGATGTACTAATTGTGGCAACAGGAGCCCAACAGCCAACCATTTCAAAAGAACTTTTATATTTAAAAAGGCCGTTGCTTATTTTGGATCTTTCCATTCCTAAAAATGTTTCGGAGGACGTTTTGGAAAATGAATTGGTAACCTTAGTACATATGGACCACCTTTCTGCCGTAACGGACCATACGTTGGTTAGGCGTACTTCACAATTGCCCTTGGCGAAAAAAATTATTGCCGAAATAGAAAAGGAATTCAACCAATGGGCAGATAACCGAAAATACGCCCCAACCATCAAAGCTTTGAAAAATAAATTGGCCGAAATTAAAGCGGCTGAAATCAATAATCAGCGGAAAAAAATTGACGGTTTCAATGAAGAACAGGCCGAAATAATAAGTGACCGCCTTATTCAAAAAATTACTACGCATTTCGTAAATCACTTAAAAGGCGAAGAAGGCTCCGCCGAAAGTATAGAACTCATAAGAAGGGTTTTTCAACTTGAAACTGCCTAATCTTGAAAAAAACAATCCGAATTGGCACCCGCGACAGTGAACTTGCACTTTGGCAAGCGAATACTGTAAAATCCAAGCTTGAAAATTTAGGATATACTGCCCAATTGGTTCCCGTTAAATCTGAAGGCGATTTGGTTTTAGACAAACCGCTGTATGAAATGGGCATCACCGGAATTTTCACCAAAACTTTGGATGTGGCGATGATAACGGGAAAAGTTGATATTGCTGTGCACAGCATGAAGGACGTGCCAACCCAATTACCCAATGGCATTGTGCAAACTGCAGTTTTGGAGCGCGCTTCTTCCGAAGATATATTGGTCACCCCCACCTTCAGCCCACAAAAAGATGATATTGAGTGGGGAAAACCCAGCACGATAGCTACCGGAAGCCTTCGCCGGCAAGCGCAATGGCTTCACAGATATCCAAATCATAAAGTGGTGGATTTACGCGGAAATGTGAATACGCGACTTCAAAAACTCAACGATAATAATTGGGACGGCGCCATTTTCGCGAAAGCGGGATTGGAAAGAATTAATTTGTTGCCCAAAAAATATATCGATTTAAACTGGATGCTTCCCGCGCCAGCACAAGGCGCGATGGTAATTGTGGCTTTGGAAAATGATGAATTTTCTTTGGAAGCAACTTCAAAATTAAACCATACGGCTTCCGAAATTTGCACGCACATTGAACGTGAATTTTTGCGAACATTGGAAGGCGGGTGTACTGCACCCATTGGGGCTTTGGCCGAAATTATTGGGGATGAAATTCTTTTTAAGGGATGTCTGTTTTCATTGGACGGCCAATCAAAAATAGAAGTCGAAAGAAAAAATTTAACGTCGGCATACAAAGGCTTCGGAAAAGAATGTGCTACTTTTATTCTTCAAAACGGTGGGACTGAACTGATGCGCTCCATAAAAAATCAATTGAAATGAGTCTTTGGAAAAAAACAGACCCAACTGCTATTGTAGTTTGGTTTTTGGACCTTGGCTTATTGGCATTTTTGATCTTTGACTTCGGTTTCGAAAATTTTTCCGATTTTAAGCAATACAAACTTATTGTTCTGCCCACCTTGTTATTTGCGTTAATTGCGTTTAACTCTTATAAATATTACAGATTTAAAAGAGAAGCAGAGGTAGCAAAAAGCAGTAGAATAAACTTGTTGATTCTAATGCTTCTGATTGTGCTGGAAGTAATCATGATTTTAGCTAATTATGAAACTTCCTTTATTGAAACCTTTTTTAATGCACGTTATGTTATAGAATATGGGCTGATATTTTATTTTTTTATTCGGCTCACCTTTTTATTGCGAAAAGTTTACAGCATTTATTTTAATCCTGCCATTCTGTTTGTTGGTAGTTTTGCCATTATAGCGCTTGCGGGAACATTTTTGTTGATGCTCCCCAGCGCCACAACCAACGGCATAACTTTTACCGATGCACTTTTTACTGCTACCAGCGCCACAGCGGTTACCGGTCTTATCGTAGTTGATACGGCCAAGGATTTTACCCCTTTTGGCCAAACCATTATTCTGCTTTTGTTTCAAATTGGCGGGCTGGGTATGCTAACTTTTACTTCGTTTTTTGCCTATTTCTTTAAAAGTGGGGCTTCGTTTAAGGAAAGCCTTTATATGAAAGACATTTTAGGGCACGAAAAATTGAACAGCGTTATGCGAACCGTGATGCAGATTGTGGTTTTTTCACTCATTTTGGAAGGGATTGGCGCTTTTTTAATTTATCACTCGTTAACACATATGGACTCCGTGGGAGGTAGGGGGTTTTTCGCTGTTTTTCACGCTGTCTCCGCCTATTGCAATGCAGGCTTTTCCTTGGCATCTGACGGGCTTTATGACACAGGGCTTCGGTTCAATTATTATATGCAATGGGTGGTAATGGGGCTTATTGTTTTTGGGGGATTGGGATATCACATTGCTTATAATATCATCCAATATTTTAAAAAGCTGGTCACAAATCTTTTCAGCAAAAGAAGCGATCGAATGTTTATTTCCCGGGTAATAAATTTGAACACCAAAATTGTACTTTATACCACAACCATACTGATTGCAGCGGGTGCAATTTTCTTCCTTTTTTCTGAACAACAAACCAATCTTTTGCCACATACAACGGCTTTTGGGAAATTCACCACCGCAATGTTTTCATCTATAACAACGCGTACTGCGGGTTTTAACACGGTAGATATGACCAATTTTACCATTCCCGGTATTTTGTTTATGATTTTTTTAATGTGGATTGGAGCCTCGCCTGCCTCAACGGGTGGTGGTATAAAAACCACGACCTTTGCTTTGGCAACGCTGAATATTTTTGCTATTTCACGCGATAAAAAATATATTGAGATAGGCACGAGACGCGTAGCAACAGAGGCGGTACAACGTGCTTTTGCAATCATATCAATCTCATTGGCAAGCATTGGGATGGGTATTTTGTTATTGCTTATTTTTAATCCTGAGTTTTCGCTGATACAAATCGCTTTTGAAGTTTTTTCCGCTTTTTCAACAGTAGGTTTATCTTTGGGGATCACATCCCAGCTTTCTGAACCCAGTAAATATGTGGTTATCCTTTTAATGTTTTTTGGACGAATAGGTTTGTTGAACCTAATGATCGGTCTACTGAAGAGCATTGGAAAAGTAGAATATACCTATCCCGAAGAGAATATTCTCATAAACTAAAGAAATTGAACAAGTAAACACAAATCAATATGAAGGTAATAGTTATTGGGCTTGGAAATTTTGGGATGTCACTCGCCATTCATCTTTCAAATACTGGCAACGAAGTAATTGTTGCAGACCACGATCTTGAGAAAATTGAACACATAAAAAACAAGGTGGCACATGCAGTTGCCTTAGATGCTACCAATGAAAATGCCTACCATTCCCTCCCGCTTAACAATGCAGACCTGGCTATAATTGCTATTGGTGAACGAAATGGAGCGGCTATTATGAGTACTGCAATTGTAAAAAAATTAACGAAGGCCAAAATAATTGCGCGTTCCACCTCTGCCCTCGAAGACACTATTTTAGAAGCAATGGGAGTGGATCAAATTATCCATCCCGAACAGGAATACGCCGAAAGGTTTACAAAAAAAATCAATTTAAAGGGAAGTATAGACAATTTTGAAATAGATGATGAATATCTGGTTTCTGAAATTGAGGTATGCAGCGCGTTAGTGGGACAAACCATTCAACAATCTGATTTTCGGAAAAATTTCAATCTCAACATTATAACTATTTTACGCAAAAAGGAACACACAAATTTTTTGGGCCGTGCAATGAAAAAGCCTGAAGTGGTAGGTCTTCCGACCCCCGATATGATATTTAAAACGGGAGATGTGCTGGTGGTTTTCGGCAAAGATACCGATGTGAAAAAATTTTTAAAAAATCATGCCCACAGTTCTAGCAACTAAAAAACTAACGGAAAACCAAAGATCGCTACTGCTGAATGCAGGTATTTCGTTGGTGGAATACAATGCTATAAAGATTGAATTTATTCCTTTTGAAGTTCCTGCAACTATTGAAAAAGCCATTTTCACCAGCCAGAATGCCGTAAACGCAGTTATGAGTTATGAGTTAGGAGTTAGTAGTTGTTTCTGTGTTGGCGAAAAAACAAGTCAGCTTTTGGACGACAATGGTTTCAGTGTAATTAAAATGACTGAATATGCCTCCGAATTGGCAGATTATTTAGTGAAAAACCATAAAGGCGAAGCCTTTCATTTTTTCTGCGGAAACATCCGAAGCGATGAAATTCCTTCAAAATTGAAAGAAAATAATATTGCTTTTGAAGAAATTGAAGTGTATAAAACAATGTTAGCCCCAAAGAAATTTGACACGATGTTTAATGCCATTTTATTTTTTAGTCCCAGTGCCGTTAGAAGTTATATTTCAGAAAATAAAATGAACGCAGCAAAAATCATTTGCATAGGCACAACAACCGCTTCCGAAGCAAAAAAATATACAGAAAACGTGCTAATTTCAAAAACCACAACGGTGGAAAGCGTAATTGAAAAAGCGATAAAAGCATTAAGAGAAATTAGTTAACTAAAACAGATTCCCGAGTTTGAGGGAATGACGATATGATTAAAAACGATTTATTTTTAAAAGCCCTCTACGGCGAAACCGTGGAACGACCACCAGTTTGGATGATGCGTCAAGCCGGAAGATTTCTACCTGAATTTCAGGAAATAAAAGCGAAATACGACTTTTTCACCCGTTGTCAAACTCCCGAACTAGCGAGTGAAATCACCGTGCAGCCCATCCGCCGTTTCGGTATGGACGCAGCAATTTTGTTCAGCGATATATTGGTAATTCCACAAGCAATGAACATTCACGTGGAAATGAAACCCATTATTGGCCCGTGGGTGCCAGACCCTATCCGTTCCGCAAAAGATTTGGAACGGGTGATTGTTCCAGACATAAACGAAACGCTCGGTTACGTAATGGAAGCCATAAAAATGACAAAAGAAAAACTGAACGACGAAATCCCGTTGATCGGTTTTGCTGGGAGTCCGTGGACTATTTTGTGTTATTGCGTGCAGGGACAGGGCAGTAAAAACTTTGACAAAGCGAAGGAGTTTTGCTTCACCCAACCCATTGTTGCACACGAGTTACTTCAAAAAATAACCGATACCACGATTTTATATTTAAAGGAAAAAGTAAAGGCTGGCGTAAACGCCGTACAGGTTTTTGACAGTTGGGGCGGGATGCTCTCGCCTGCCGATTATCAGGAATTCAGCTGGAAATACATGCAGCAAATTATTGATGCTTTAAAGGATGAAACCCACGTAATCGCTTTCGGGAAAGGATGCTGGTTTGCTTTGGACACGATGGCAAAAAGCGGCGCTTCGGCTTTGGGTGTTGATTGGACTTGTTCGCCAAAAAATGCGCGTTATTTAACCGGCGGAAAAATTACATTACAGGGAAATTTTGACCCAACGCGTCTTTTCAGCCCCCCTTCAGAAATAAAAAAGATGGTAAAACAAATGATTGATGAATTTGGGAAAGACCGATATATCGTGAACCTGGGCCACGGAATTTTGCCGAATACTCCGCTGGAAAATGCGGGCGCTTTTATTGAGGCGGTGAAAGAATACAAGCAAGGATAGATGTTTTGGCGGATTATTAAGGATCTTGATTTTAAACAACTTATCGGGTTGTTTTGGTTGTTTCTTCAAAATCCAATCTACGCTTTTCCAACTATTTTTGCCACAAAACGCTGTATGAATATTGCGCAAAAGGAATATGGGAGCAGGCATCATTTAAGCAATCCCGCAAACGCATTTAGACACGCATTTTGGGTTATTTTAATTGTCAAAAAAAATTTGAAATGGCGCAACAACGAAGAAAAAGCCAAAGCATGGGCAATAACATTCACCGATTGGCACGAAGATTTTTCGCCAAACGTGGCATTGGAAAGGGCAATGGACTTGCACAATAACGAAATGGGAATTGTTTTTTTTGAAGGAATAAAAAATAAAAACGAAGCCGAAATCATTTCATTTTTAAAACAAAAAGCTTCGGAAGCAATAAAGATTGAAAGTGTTGAAGAAATGGAAAATATCAAAAACACCTTAATTTACATCTCGAATTAATAATAAAAAGATTCCCGCTTTCGCGGGAATAGACAATGATCAAAAACATCTTAAAAGGCATAAAAGCATACGCGGGAACTTTCAAGCTCATAAGTAAACTTGGGCTTTGGAAGTACTTTGTCGTGCCCATGGCCATTAGTTTTTTTACTGCGGTCTTGATTGGTTTTTCGGCGTGGGGATTGAGTGATAATTTAGGAAGTTTTATTTCCAAAATCTGGTTTTGGGAATGGGGCTCGGAAACTTTTAGAACCATTAGCGATTTTATTGGCGCGTTGATAATTATTGCTTTGGGGATTATTCTTTACCGGCATATTGTGATGGCATTGAGCGCCCCATTTATGAGCCCGGTTTCTGAAAAAATTGAAAAACATCTCTACGGAATAAACCATTCCCACAGAAAAACTTCAAACGCGGAACAGCTTTGGCGTGGCATACGCATAAACGTTCGGAATTTATTGATGGAATTATTGCTGACAATTCCAATAATATTGATTGGATTTATCCCAGTAATCGGTATAATTTCATCCGTACTTTTGTTTTTGGTGCAGAGCTATTACGCAGGTTTTGGAAATATGGATTACACGCTGGAACGGCATTTTAAATATTCGGAAAGTATCCGTTTTGTACAAAGAAACCGAGGATTGGCCATTGGCAACGGTATGGTTTTTATGCTTATGCTTTTAATTCCGGTGGTGGGAATTATTTTGGTTTTGCCTCTTTCGGTAACGGCGGCGAGTACGGAAACTTTAAGAGTGTTGGAAAACTCTCAATCCCTTCAGAAAAAAATAGAATGAAAGAAAAGTTTGTAACATATATAAAGAAGCTACAAAACGAAATCACTTCCGCTTTGGAAGACATTGATGGAAAAGCAAAATTCAAGGAAGATAAATGGACGCGCCAAGAAGGTGGCGGCGGACAAACACGCGTGATTGAAAATGGAGCCGTGTTCGAAAAAGGCGGGGTAAATATTAGCGAGGTTTTCGGGAAATTGCCCGACAGCATGCAAGCATATTTCGGTGTAAAAGATGCCGATTTCTTTGCCTGTGGCCTAAGTTTAGTACTTCACCCAAAAAATCCCAAGGTACCAACCGTGCATGCAAATTGGCGTTATTTCGAAATGTATGATGCCGAAGGAAATATTGTGGATAGCTGGTTTGGTGGCGGGCAGGATTTAACGCCCTATTATTTGTTTGAGGAAGATGCAAAACATTTTCATCAAATATGCAAAAATGCCTGTGATGCACACAACCTTGAGTTTTACGAAACCTATAAAAAGCGTTGTGATGAATACTTTTGGAACGCGCATCGCGAAGAAGCACGCGGAATTGGCGGCATTTTCTTTGATTATTTAAAGGAAACGGAAACAATGAAAATGCAGGATTGGTATAACTTTGTAACCGAGGTTGGCAATAGCTTTTTGGAAAGTTACCTTCCCATTGTTGAAAAAAGAAAAAACCTCCCCTATTCCGAAGAAAATAGGACTTGGCAGGAAATACGCCGTGGGCGATATGTGGAATTCAATCTCGTTCACGATAAGGGAACGCTTTTCGGATTAAAAACCAATGGCCGGATTGAAAGTATTTTGATGAGTCTGCCGCCCGTGGTTCAATGGAAATATGATCATCAGCCAGAGATAGGAAGTGAGGAAGAAAAACTTATTGAGGTTTTAAAGAACCCCAAAGACTGGATTAATTAATTTTAGATTTACGATTTTAGATTTACGAATGAAAAAATCTAAAGTCAAAAATCGTAAATCGTAAATCGTAAATCGTAAATAGATATGTACCCATTAAGAAGAAACCGAAGATTACGAACCAACGAAAGTATGCGAAGCCTGGTTCGCGAAACTATTATAAGTCCCAATGATTTTATTGTACCACTTTTTGTAGTGGAAGGAAAGGGCGTGAAAGACGAAATTGCCTCAATGCCGAATTATTACCGACTGAGCTTGGATTCGCTTCAAAAAGAAGTGAAGGAGCTTTGGAAACTTGGGCTGAAATCGGTTTTGCTTTTCGTGAAAGTTGATGATAAACTGAAAGACAATAGCGGAAAAGAAGCTTTAAATGCAGACGGGTTGATGCAACGCGCCATAAAAACAGTAAAAAATGCCGTCCCGGAAATGATCGTAATAACCGATGTTGCTATGGATCCTTTTTCAATTTATGGCCACGACGGAATTATCTCCGAAGGAAAAGTTTTGAATGATGACACAAATGCTGTTTTAGCCGAAATGTCTTTGAGCCACGCAAAAGCTGGAGCGGACGTTGTTGCGCCGAGCGATATGATGGACGGACGTATTTTCGAGATTAGGACTTTACTGGAGGATGAAGGTTTTTATGATACAGCAATAATGGCTTATAGCGCTAAATTTGCATCTGCCTTTTACGGACCATTTCGCGATGCTTTGGATTCTGCTCCCGTGGATGCTAAAAATATTCCAAAAGATAAAAAAACATACCAAATGGATTACGCAAACCGTGAGGAAGCCATCCGCGAAACCTTGATGGATATTGATGAGGGCGCAGATATTGTGATGGTGAAACCGGGACTGTGCTATTTGGATATTGTTCGCGATATAAAAGAGGCCGTTCACGTTCCCGTTGCTGTTTATCAAGTGAGCGGGGAATATGCCATGTTGAAAGCCGCGGCGGAAAAAGGTTGGCTGGACCACGATGCCGTGATGCTTGAACAGGTTACTGCAATAAAAAGAGCGGGCGCTTCAATGATTGCGAGCTATTTTGCGAAGGACGTTGTTAAGTTAATTAATTAGCAAAATTTTATCTTTCCGAAACCAATTTTCGCATACATTTACCGCGTGAAACATGTTGAAAAACATATAGGTAGATTGCTGGTTTGGATTGCCATGTTTTTGGTGTCCGGAAATGTGGCGTTTGCTACGGAAAGTTTTTCCCATAAGGCCAAAATCGCAATAGTTTCTGAACTTCAGAAAAATGATAACAAGCCTTTTGTTTACCATGAAATTTCTATTGGAGAGGCTTCGCAGACCGTTTCACAGAATGAATATTTGGGGCTTGGGTTGTTTGGAATGTTTTATTCTGGGCAGGATTTTTCGTTTGCCCGCGTTTCCTTATTAAATATTTCTTCATATTCCTTAAAAGACAAACGGGAGCTCATCTTCCGGCATTTGTTTCCCTCCCACTTTTTTTGGTGATTTTTTTGATGTTTAACCGCATTTGAATTGATTTTCAAACGCTTATTTATTCAAAATTATTCATCTTAAAATTTATTCTATATGGAATTTAGCTCAACCCTTGTGGGTATTATTATTACGTTAGTTATGTTGGTGCCGGTTATTTTTTTAATTATGAACACATCTGGCAAGGATAGTAAAGTGAAAAAATCTGTTTCGAAACTTTCGCAGAACAACGGCATCAATTTGAAAAGCATTGATGTTATTGGCAATTGTGTGATTGGCGTTGATGAGGTTTCAAAGAAGTTGGTTTATACTTCAAAAAGAAATCCTTCAGCAGATTTTAAAATATTAAATATGGACGATGTAAAGGACTGCCGCGCAAAAACCATCAAGCAAACCGAAAAAACCCTTGATTGGGTGGGATTGGAAATTGTGGAAAAATCTGGCAGATTGGAAATCCCTTTTTATAACGAGCACGATGAAGACGAGCTTTCTATGGATCCGTATGCGTGCCTTCAAGATGCGAAACGTTGGGAAAACACGTTACGGCCGCTTTTAAAAGCATCCTAATAATCAATTTAGAAAAACCGCCCCATAAGGCGGTTTTTTTTGTAATTAACAAAGCCTTACGGAGAAAACAGGTTTTTAATACTTATTTTAGTGAAAATTATATCAATCAAAATATGACCTTACTGATTGTCTATGCCGTACTTTCCATTTTTATTTCCTTTTTGTGCTCTATTCTTGAGGCTGCGCTGCTGAGTTTTACTCCCACTTTTTTACGGATGAAAGCTCAAGAGGGAAAGCAATATGCCATCACGCTTACCAATTATAAAAAAGATATCGACAAACCGTTAATTGCAATCTTGACCTTAAACACAATTGCACACACAGTGGGTGCAATATTAGTAGGGGTTGAGGCAGAAAAACTTCCGTATAAAGTAGAATTTCTAGGCATGAACATGGTGGGAATTGTTTCGGCAATAATGACGATGTTAATTTTGGTTACTTCGGAAATTATACCCAAAACTATTGGCGCTACCTATTGGAAAAAACTTGGCGGTTTTACCGCAACTTTCCTGAATTTGATTATTATTCCTTTAAAATATACCGGAATCTTGTGGCTGTTGATGTTGATTACCCGAATGGTAGGGAAGTCTGCCCACGTTAGCACTATGAGCCGTGAAGAATTTATGGCCATTACAGATGCCGCCGAGGAAGAAGGGGTTTTTGAGGAAAACGAAACAACCGTAATCAAAAATTTATTGGTTTTTAAAAGCGTGCAAGCAAAAGATGTAATGACACCTTTTACTGTAGTTACACTTGAGGACGAGACCAAAAGTCTAGAGGATTTTCACCAAGGGCACAAAAGTTTGCGTTTTTCGCGAATTCCCGTATATAAAGACAAGACCCATAATATTACCGGCTTCGTGCTTCGGGACGACGTTCTGGAGGAAATTGTGGAAGAAAGGGGCGATAAATTGTTGAGTGATTTAAGACGGGATATTTTTGTGATTTCAGCAGAAAAACCTATCCCTGAACTTTTTGAAACCTTTATAAAACAACGGGTGCATATCGCTTCCGTTGTGGATGATTTTGGAAATACTATTGGTGTAGTCACGATGGAAGATATTATTGAAACCCTTTTGGGCCTTGAAATTATGGACGAAAGCGATAATATTGAAGATATGCAACTTCAGGCAAGAAAGAATTGGGAAAAGCGAGCCAAGCGTATGGGAATACAATTAAACCCGGAATTTGAACCAAAGGAAGAGGCCGAGTAATGAATATCGCTTATATAAATACCCCCATTGGAATTTTGGAAGTAAAAGGTGATAGCGAAGGCTTGGTATCTGTGCTTTTTGGGGATTTTGACGAAACTAAGGTTTCAGAGAAAATTCCAAAGGAATTGAAAAATGCTGTTGCTCAACTTCAGGAATATTTTAAAGGAAAGCGGCAGGAATTCAGTTTAAAACTTTCGCCCGAAGGAACCGAATTTCAGAAACGGGTTTGGAAACAACTACAGGAAATTCCCTTTGGAAAAACAACCAGCTATCAACAAATGGCGAACACGCTGGGTGACCCAAAAGTAATCCGTGCGGCGGCTTCTGCTAATGGAAAAAACCCAATTTCCATAATAATTCCCTGTCACCGTGTTATTGGAAGTGATGGTTCGCTCACCGGTTACGCCGGCGGACTTCACCGCAAAAAGTGGCTGTTGGAGTTTGAGAGTCCCTCCCCACAGCAATCTTTGTTTTAGATGAAAAAAGTGGGCAAATTCTTTAAATGGGTTTTTATAATACTGGCAGCAATTGTAATTGGGCTTTATGTTACTGGCTATGGGTATATTTTGAAAGGTGTTTGGGTGGTTTACCTGCACGGGCACACCACGGCCTATATTGACGATTTTGAATTTTTTGAAACTATAGAAATTCCCGCCAGTACAAATCCGCAGCCTTGGCCGCTTCATAAAGAATATAATTCTATAGAAGCAACTAAGAAACTTTCCGAACTGAATGATACACTTGGCACTGTGGCTTTTTTAATTATTAAGAATGACAGTATTTGGTTTGAAAAATACTTTAACGGCTTTGGAAAAAATTCGCAAACCAACTCTTTTTCTATAGCGAAGAGTGTTACTTCGGCTTTACTGGGGAAGGCTATTGATGATGGTTTTATAAAAAGTTTAAACCAGCCTGTGAGAGATTTTTATCCTCAATATGTAGGAACGAATTTAACGGTTGGTGATCTTTCCTCCATGGCTTCGGGGCTGGATTGGGATGAATCCTATTTCAATCCCTTTGGGATGACTGCCCGCGCATATTATGACGATGATTTGGCGGACGTTATTTTGAAATTGAAAGTAGTGGACACACCGGGCGTAAAGTTTAAATACTTAAGCGGCAATACCCAACTTTTGGCGATGGTGATTCAAAAATCGCTTCAAAGCTCAAGTATTACTTTGAATACTTATTTGAAAGAAAGCTTTTGGCAGCCAATGGGTTTTGAGCAACCTGCAATTTGGCAAGTAGATGGCGAAGAAAATAGGTTGATTAAAGCATACTGCTGTATTGGCAGTAATGCCCGGGATTTTGCCCGTTTTGGAAAACTTTATAAAGATTACGGTAAGTGGAATGGCCAACAAATATTAGATTCTACTTTCGTGGCAAAATCCATTACCCAACGTTTTGCCGATAGTCCCGAATATGGGTATGGCTTTTGGTTGAGCGATTTTATGGGAAAGAAGATTTTTGTGATGCGCGGCATTTTGGGGCAATATGTGATCGTGGTTCCCGAAGATGATTTGATTATTGTACGGCTGGGCCATACTATTGGTGAAAAAACAAAAATGCCTTTTACTGCTGATTTTTATGAATATGTTGAAGAAGCGTATAAAATGCTTGAAAAGAAACAATAATTTTTCGTAGCTTTAAACCTCTCCCCGATTGAAAATTTCATTTTATGATTAAGCGAGTAAACTTGGAACATATCCTGTTTTTGGATATTGAGACCGTTCCGCAGCACGAAAATTTTCAGGAACTTGACGATACTTCAAAAGCGCTTTGGGAATTGAAAAGTCAATACCAACGGAAGGATGATATTTCTGCGGAAGAATTTTACGAACGTGCCGGCATTTGGGCAGAATTTGGAAAGATTGTCTGTATTTCTGTAGGCTACTTTGTGCTGAAAGGCGATGTTCGGAATTTTCGTGTAACCAGTTTTCACGGCGATGAAGTGAAAATTCTGAAGGATTTTAAAAGTCTATTGGAAACCCATTTCAACAAACCGCATCACATGCTCTGTGCGCACAATGGCAAGGAATTCGACTTCCCTTACATTGCCCGAAGAATGATTATCAATAGCATTGATATTCCTTTCAAATTGGATCTCTTCGGAAAAAAGCCATGGGAAGTGCCACATTTGGATACGCTGGAACTTTGGAAATTCGGCGATTACAAAACTTTTACTTCCCTTAAATTAATGGCGCACGTTTTGGGAATCCCATCGCCAAAAGATGATATTGACGGCAGCCAAGTGCGCAGCGTTTTTTACGAAGAAAAAGATATTGATAGAATTATTATTTATTGCGAAAAAGATACGGTTACCGTAGCCCAGATTTTTCTGCGCCTTCGCAATGAGGAAATTTTAACCGAAAGCGAAATCCTTTCTGTTTAATTTTTTTCTTCTATAAAATCTCAGTAAGGTTTTCTGTTTAATTTTTAGTAGTTTTATCATTTATAATTAAATAGCAAATTCTATGAAAATTTCAAGATTCCATCTAAAACCCTTAATAGTAGCTCTGCTTGTTGGAGCTCCATTATTTATTTCGTGCAAAGACAAAACAACTACTGTTGAAGAACCGGTAAGTGCAACACAAGAAGCATCTCTTGAGCAAAAAAAGCAAGCCCTTGAAAACGTGTCTCCAACAACAAACACAATTAACGCAAGTGGAGATGTAGCCCTTAATCCAGCGCACGGCCAGCCTGGCCACCGCTGTGATATTGCCGTGGGAGCACCATTAAATGGTGCCGCCGAAAAATCTAATACTACAACAACGCCACAAAAAATTGATTTAAATAGTATGAATGCAAGTCCGCCGCCAACTTCGGGCGGAGGTAATTTAAATCCCGCCCACGGGCAACCTGGCCATAGATGCGATATTAAAGTGGGAGACCCATTGTAAGTTTCCCAAACTATTTAAAAAATTAAGCGGCCCGTTTCAACTTTGAAACGGGCCGCTTTTGTTATCAATACTAACTAACTATTCTTTTACAAAGCGTTTCATGAGTTTATTGGTGTCAGTATTTACTTCGAGCATGTAAACACCACTTTGCAACGATGAAACATCTAAGCTTTCTGTAAATGACCCTTTGCCAACTACTTGACCCATTACGTTATAGATTATGTAGTCTTTTCCTAACCCCTCAACCAACGAAATGTTTAATGTGTGTTTCGCAGGGTTTGGATAGATGGACATTTCAGAAGTGTTGAAATCAGTACCACCAGTAATCCCTTGATTGATAGCATTGGAAATTACTACAGTATAATCTTCCACTTCTCCATAGGAAAATGTTTCACAAGATGAAGGGTTCGCATTGTATTTCATGGATACACGCATTCTTGTTGCTCCGGAAAGTGCAGATGTAGGCACAGTAAAACTTCCAGAGATAGAAGAAGCTGTAGTGCGTGAACGTGCATAAACTTGCTCACCAGAGTCAGTGAAATCGCCATCTTGGTTGTAATCAATCCATACGCCGTATGCTTCACGGTAAGATCTACCAGTCCACCTTGGGGTAATAGTTATGGTATTGACGCTTCCTTTTATCAATGAAGTTGAAATACTAGTGAAATCTGCATAGCCACCGTTGTTACCAGAAAGATTGTTGATGCTTCCTAGCTGAACCCTGTCTATAAACTCATCATTTGTGTTATTTCCTCTGGAAGTGCAATAAGTAATGGAATTTGAAAGTGTAGTAACATTCACGGCATTACTGAAACCGGAATTATTGCCCGCAGCATCGTGTGCTTGTACTTTAAAGGAATAGGCGGTTGCGGGAGACAGCCCAGTAATATTCGCAGAAGTTCCAGTAACAGTTCCAATGCTTGTGGTGCCTTGAAAAACATCATAGCCTGTTACACCCACATTATCTGTAGATGCATTCCACGAAAGTGAAAGTGTTGTTTGCGCTACATTTGAAGCCACCAAATTTGAAGGTGCTGTTGGAGCCTGTGCATCTGGCACTGCGCCTCCCAAATTGATTGTGTAATCTTCAACTTCTCCATAACTGAACGTTTCACAGGAAGTTGGAATTCCGTTGTATTTCATAGAAACACGCATTCTTGTTTCACCGCCCACAGTACCTGAAGGTACGGTGAATGTTCCGCTGTTCGGAGTGTTTTTTGAAGCGGCCTTAGACCAAACCAATTCGCCGGCATCGCCAAAATCCTTATCGCCGTTGTAGTCAATCCATACGGCATAGCCTTCATTATATACAGTTCCCGTCCAAGTTGGAGTAACCGTAACTGTATAAGTTGAACCTTCGCTTAAAGAAGTTGAAATACTGGTAAAATTTGAATAAAGCTGCGCCCCAGAAACATTATTAATGGTGTTCAACTGAACGCGGCTTATGTATTCGTCATTCACACTATTTCCTTGGGAAGCACAGTAATCACTTCCGCCTCCGCCGCCTCCGTAAGCAGCTCCAACACCAACTGCATACCACGCATTTGTAGTTGCAATTTCTTCAGCACTGCCCGCGCCGTATAAATCTTTTGCAGCTTGAATTGCGCCATTTCTGGCATCGCTGTATTGTGAGTTTGTGTTTAAATAAACAGTAAGATTTCTGTAAGCAATTGCAGCTGCTTTGTCCATTCCTATTCCCGTAACAGTATAGCTGTCACCTTTATCATTTGTGCCAGTTTTACCAATACTCAAAACGTAAAACCAAAAGTTTTGCACGCCTGAATTGATGTGTACCCCACCAGAATCACCAGATCCCGAGTACCAATTCGTTCCCAGATAGGTGTCTGGATCGCCAAAAGCATTGGGGTTGCTCATAGAACGAAGCGCGCCACCACTTCCGCCTGCGCCAATGTCATCACCCATCAACCAGTCATTGCTTCCGGATGCGAAATATTCAATGGATTCACCAAAAATATCTGAAAACGATTCGTTCAAAGCCCCAGATTGGTAGCTATAAACTAGGTTTGCAGAATATTCAGTAACTCCGTGGGTAATTTCATGGCCACAAATATCCAAAGAAACCAAAGGGCCATAATTTGTTCCGTCGCCATCGCCATAGGTCATACGGCTTCCGTCCCAAAATGCATTCACATAATTGGTAGAATAGCTTACGTATGATTTTATAATTGCTCCAGCATTATTATATGAGTTTCTTCCATGCTTTTGGCTGAAATATTTATGTGTTCTTTCAGCACCAAAATGGGCCTGAACCCCTGTTGGATTTGAAGTGAAATTGGTTGAAGTACTTGTTACGTCAACCGCATTGTTGTAGTTGGTACTGTTATTCAAATCATACGTTTGGATTCCACCGCCGTCTGCCGTTTGGCGCAAACGGTAGGGACCAGAAGCATTATCAGCCGTAAATGAAACAGTGCCATTATAAAGACTTGTTCCGGTTGCGGGTATATTGGCGTGATGTATTTTTTTGTTCTCCATAATGAACTGGCCGGTTTTTGCGTCAATATATACATCAGCTCTGTAAAGGGGTGCCGTGGCATAAATATCGAATTTATAAGCAAGACGGGTTGTTTCCGAAATATTTTTCATTGCAGGAAAAATTACCAACTCACCAGTAGGTTTTTGATAATCTGCCAAAGCTGCTTCGGAAGTATTTTGCCACATATATTTTGAGGCGCCAACGTGTGCAATAGCGCTATTCAAGGCCTGTGAACTGCTTATTGAAGCTGCTGTATTGAAATCTTCTTCAATTGGATAATAAGCAGAATTTAATGTTTGTACTGTTCCATTTTTACTGCTTAAAGTAACGGTTGCAAACTCTACTTTAAATCCCCTAAAATACTGTTGCATTTTTTGATGGGTGAATCCTAATGGGTCTTGTTCTTGTTTTAGCGTTGTGAAAGAAGTTTGGTAAGATGGATTTAAAACTTCTTTAAAAATCTGGGTGGAATTTTGAAGTGAATACGATTGTGTGGCGTCAAAAACTACTAGACCTGAGGATTGCTTAACGTTTCTTTTTTCAGCATTTTTATCTTGGGCAGAAACCACTGCCGAAAACGCAAAAATTAAAAGTGTGAATAAAAAAACGGTTTTTTTAATGTTTTTCATAATAATGTAGGATTTAGTGAATAAAAAGACTTGTTGCTTTGTTAAATAATACTTAAATGAACGATAAAAATTGATTAAATGAAATTTTATTCGATGAACTACATTAAAAAAAACTCGCTTGATTATTCTATCTTTGAAACAATGAAAAATGCCGCACTGCTATCTGTTCAATATCTTACCGTTTCCTTTGGAAAAAAGGAAAAGAGCATCGAAATTTTGCATAAAATATCATTCGATATTTTAGAAAATGAAGTTTTGGGAATCGTCGGGGAATCAGGTTCGGGCAAGTCCGTTACTTCACTTGCAATTATGGGTTTGTTACCAAAAAAGCAAACAGAACTATCGGGAACTATTCTTTTTGAAGAAAAAAACTTGCTGGATACCAGTGAAAAAGATTTCCGAAAAATACGCGGAAAGGAAATAGCCATGATTTTTCAGGAACCCATGAGCGCGCTTAATCCATCTTTAAAATGT
Organism: Aequorivita sp.; assembly: GCA_030690315.1. Classification (GTDB taxonomy): domain Bacteria; phylum Bacteroidota; class Bacteroidia; order Flavobacteriales; family Flavobacteriaceae; genus Aequorivita. The sequence goes on along the minus strand of JAUYGY010000036.1, from coordinate 69,340 downwards.
GGCTTTCAGGTTTCAGAAATATTACAGCTTCATCTAAAAATGAATACTTCCGAAGCAAAAAAAGAAACCCTTTCATTATTCGAAAAAGTAAAACTGCCACGTCCCAATGAAATTTTCAACAGTTACCCACACCAAATAAGCGGCGGACAAATGCAGCGGGTAATGATTGCTATGGCCATTGCCTGCCAACCTAAACTACTTATTGCCGACGAACCCACTACAGCACTTGATGTAACGGTTCAAAAAGAAATCATTTCACTTTTGAAGGCCATTCAACAGGAAACAAAAATGGCAATGCTTTTCATTTCGCACGATTTAGGTTTGGTTTCCGAAATTGCCGATAGCGTTGTGGTTATGTATAAAGGAGACATAGTTGAAAAAGGCACTACAAAAGAAATATTTAAAACCCCAAAGGCAGAATACACGAAAGCACTTTTGGCGTCGCGGCCTTCCATGAATATGCGTTTGGCGAAATTGCCCACAATAGCTTCCATTGCCGATAAAAGTTTTGAACCACGGGAAGTAAAAGCGGCAGAGCGTGCAAAAAGGCATAAACAAATATATACCCAGCAACCAATTTTGGAAATCACCGATTTGGAGAAACAATACTTCAGCAATGTGGGCTTTTTTGCCAAAAAGGAAATTGTAAAAGCCGTGGACGGAGTAAGTTTTTCGGTTTTTGAAGGAGAGACATTAGGTCTGGTAGGTGAATCGGGTTGTGGAAAATCTACTTTGGGAAGAACCATTCTTCAACTGGAGAAAGCAACTTCTGGGAGTATAAAATATAAAGGAAAGGAACTAACAAAACTCTCTAAAGCTGAAATTAGAAATCTCCGTAAGGAAATCCAGATTATTTTTCAAGATCCCTATTCCTCTTTAAACCCGCGTTTAATGATCGGTCAAGCCTTGATGGAACCAATGGAAGTTCACGGTTTGGCGAAAACAAAAAAAGAGCGGAAAGATCGGGTGCTTTCGCTATTGCTAAAAGTAGGGCTCGATGAAAGCTATTTTTATCGATACCCACATGAACTTTCTGGCGGTCAGCGCCAAAGGGTCGGAATAGCTCGAACCATTGCAATAGAACCCAAACTCGTTATTTGCGATGAATCGGTTTCTGCTTTGGATATTTCGGTTCAAGCACAAGTTTTAAACCTACTGAATGAACTGAAAAATGATTTCGGGTTTACCTATATATTTATTTCCCACGATTTAGCCGTGGTAAAATATATGGCAGATCAACTTTTGGTGATGAATAAAGGAAAAATAGAGGAATTGGGCGATGCCGATGAAATTTATGCAAATCCACAAACGGCATATTCAAAAAAACTAATAGATGCAATTCCGAAGGGAATTTAAGGATTCACAAAAAAGGAAGCATAAAAAAACCCGTTCTAACCTCACGAAGAACGGGTTTAATCTTTATCTGTGTTTATGACAGATTTGGGGCATAAACAACCATAAAAAAAGTTAGACCAATAAAAACACTTTCTTAAAAATGAAAAGCACGTTTAGTAACAATTCTTTTGTGCTTTTAATCGATCTATTTACTTTTCTCATATGAGGTTAAGTTGGTAAGATTTGGGTCTGCTAAGATAAGTAGATTTTCAAACAAAACGATAAAAAGCATATAAATTCGATGAAATGCACTAAAATTTAACATTTCACTGCTTTAGAAGACTTTTTTAACATAAAAAGACCATGATTTTCATGGTCTTTTCAATTTCAAAATCCATTTTTTTTTAAAATTCCATCTCCTTTATTGGGCCATTTATTACTAAATCGCCTGCAGTAGCTTTCTGAATTTCTTCCACCGAAACACCCGGCGCACGCTCCAGCAGATGAAATTTTCCTTCAACTATTTCCAAAACTGCAAGATTTGATACTATTTTTTTTACGCATTTTACACCCGTAAGGGGTAAGCTGCACTCTTTCAGCAATTTAGATTCTCCTTCTCGGTTGGTATGCATCATTGCAACAATTATATTTTCTGCGGAAGCAACTAGGTCCATGGCACCACCCATTCCCTTCACCATTACACCTGGGATTTTCCAATTGGCGATATCTCCATTTTGTGAAACTTCCATTGCTCCCAGAATAGTTAAATCCACATGCTGGCCGCGGATCATTCCAAAGCTCATGGCGGAGTCAAAAAAAGATGCGCCCGCTAATGCTGTTATGGTTTGTTTGCCCGCATTAATTAAATCTGGGTCTTGTTCGCCTTCAAAAGGAAAGGGCCCCATCCCTAGTATCCCGTTTTCGCTTTGAAATTCAACATTTATGTCATCGCGCACAAAATTGGCAACCAAGGTTGGGATTCCAATTCCCAAATTTACGTAGTAACCGTCCTTAACTTCTTTAGCAATTCTTTGTGCTATTTGTTCTTTTGAGAGTGCCATATTTGATTTGATAATTTTATGATTTAATGATTTGAAAATGCAAAACTCCCTTTATAATTTTGTCCCACATTAAAGATTGTGTTAGGATTTCTTTTTGCTTGAGCTTATGATTTTTGATATAATTTTTATTATTGATTCTAATTCTGATAGTAATAATTTCGAAGGATTTGGATAATGCTTTGAAGCTATGCACAACTTCAACCAAAACTCAGTTTCATCTGCTTCTTTCGCCGCTATTTTAAACTTGTGAATAAAATCCGCTTGACTTTCTGCATTTTGCGCTTCTTTTGTGTTTGCTCCAATGGATGTGCCACTTCTGAAAAGCTGCGAGGCCATTTCATACTTGTGAAGCTTACGTAATTCTTCGGAATAATCAATAATCTCAACAGCGAATGCGAAAGTTTTAGTTACAATCAGATTGTCTTTGTCGTTTCTCATATTGTCCAGCAATACTGATTATCATCCTCAAATTGGCATATTTTCAAATCTTCAAATCATTTCTTCCGAACAGTTAATTGCTCAATTCGTTTTTCATATTTTTCTCCTTGGAATATTCTTTGAATAAATATACCTGGAATATGAATCTGGTTCGGGTCAAGTTCCCCAGCGGGAACAAGCTCTTCCACCTCAGCAACTGTAATTTTTCCGGCACCGCACATTGAAGGATTAAAATTTCTGGCAGTTCCTTTAAAGATAAGATTTCCTGCTTCGTCGCCTTTCCAAGCTTTTACAAAGGAAAAATCTGCTTCGAAGGCTTTTTCCATCACATACATTTTTCCATGGAATTGACGGGTTTCCTTTCCTTCAGCCACTTCAGTGCCGTAGCCGGCAGGAGTGTAAAAGGCCGGAATTCCGCTCCGGGCAGATTCACACCGCTGTGCCAAAGTGCCCTGTGGAACCAATTCCACTTCCATTTCGCCACTGAGCATTTGACGCTCGAATTCAGCATTTTCACCAACGTAAGAAGAAATCATTTTCTTTATTTGATGTTTTTTCAACAAGAGGCCAAGCCCAAAATCGTCCACGCCCGCATTGTTTGAAATGCAGGTAACATTTTGAATATTTCGTCGAACCAATTCTAAAATTATATTTTCTGGGATGCCACAGAGCCCGAACCCGCCGAGCATAAACGTCATTCCGTCTTCAATGCCCTCGCAGGCTTCGCGAACGTTTGCAACTGTCTTTCTTATCATTGTTTAAATTTTCTGAAAATTACAAAATTTCAAACTATAAAAAAACCTCACAGGTCTTCAAAACTTGTGAGGTTTGTAGTATTTAATAGCAAATTTTATTAAAAATCAAACTCGTCGGGAATTTCCTCAATATCAGAATTTCCTTCGCGCCACTTGGAACAATTTGTTTCAATGGAAAGATTTTCCGGGCGTTTAAAGTTTCCTGTTGAAACGTCCAAATCTTTATCGGCATAGCAGCTTTTCATATACATTCCCCAAATGGGCAAAGCCATTGTAGCGCCCTGTCCGTATGCGGTTGATCTAAAATGCGTAGCGCGGTCGTCGCCGCCAACCCAAACTCCTGTAACCAAATTTGGTACCATCCCCATAAACCAACCATCACTGTTATTTTGGGTTGTTCCAGTTTTACCTGCAATTGGGTTTGTTAAATTATAAGGATATCCGGTTACAGCATTTTTATAAACTGCAGATCCTTCGCGACCCGTTCCGCGCAAACGGCTACCAGAGCCAGATTGCGTAACACCTTCCATCAAACTTACGGTTACGTATGCCGATTCATTGCTAATAACGTCTTTCGTTTTGGGGACATTTTGATAAAGTACCGTTCCGTTTTTATCTTCAATTCTTTGAATTAAAATAGGCTCTACATATACACCTTCATTAGCAAAAGTACTGTAAGCGCCCACCATTTCATACACCGAAACATCTGGGGTTCCAAGGGCAATGGATGGAACTGCCGGCATGTTTTCAGTATCAACTCCCATTTTTTTAACTAAATCAATTACCGGTTCGGGACCTACTCGGTCTATTAACCTCGCAGTAATTGTGTTTATGGAATTGGCAAGTGCATATTTTAAGGTAACCATTCCGCCATAGCTCCCGCCTGCATTTTTTGGAGTCCACGGTTTTAATAAATTGTGTCTTCCAGTTGGAATGGTGTAACTGGTGTTTGGCAATGTATCACAAGGCGACATGTGCATTTGGTCTATAGCAGTGGCATAAACGAAAGGTTTAAAGGTAGAACCTATTTGGCGTTTTCCTTTTTTCACCATGTCGTATTTATAATGTTTATAGTCTATGCCACCCACCCAGGCTTTTACTTCGCCGGTCTGTGGAGTCATGGACATCATTGCTGCCTGCAGGAAAGATTTGTGATACCGGATGGAATCCATCGGTGTCATAATTGTATCAATATCACCCTTCCAAGAAAAAACACGCATCGGAATTTTCTTTTTGAAGCTTTTTATAATTTCGGCTTCTTCTTTCCCCTGTCTTTTCATTTCGCTCCAACGATCGCTTTTTCGCATTGCTGAATTTAAAATTCCCTGCGTTTCTTCTTCCGTAATATCGCGGAAAGGGGCGGTTTTGTTTTTCTTATTTTGTTCGTCAAAAGCGACTTGAAGATGGGCCATGTGTGTTTTTACCGCTAATTCGGCATATTCCTGCATTTTGCTATCTATGGTAACATACACCTTCAACCCATCTTGATAAATGTTGTATTTACTACCGTCAGGTTTCGGATGTTCCTTTATCCAATCCTCCATAAAATTACGCGCATACTCACGGAAATAGGTTGCACTTCCTTCATCATGTCCTTGGGGTGTAAATTTTATATTCAAGGGAAGTGCTTTTAATGAATCCATCACTTTTTCCGAAATATAATCGTACTTCTCCATTTGGGACAAAACAACATTTCTTCTACTGAGGACTAACTCCGGTCTTCGGTTTGGGTTATAAAGAGAAGAGTTTTTGAACATTCCAACCAGCATTGCAGCTTCGGCAGTTGTTAATTCTGAAGGAGGCTTGTCAAAATAAATATTTGCCGCGCTTTCAATACCTACTGCTTGGTTAAGAAAATCATATTCGTTAAAATACATCGTAATAATCTCTTCTTTTGTATATCGTCTTTCCAAACGTGTGGCGATTATCCACTCTTTCACCTTTTGAAGAAGCCGTTCTATTTTGTTTGATGCCCTTTGATCCGTAAAAAACAATTTGGCCAGCTGTTGGGTAATTGTACTTGCCCCACCCCTAGTGCCCAAAAAAGCAACGGCGCGAATGGTTCCCCTTCCGTCAATGCCGGAATGGTCATAAAAACGAGCATCTTCGGTAGCGATCAATGCGTTCACCAAATGGTCGGGCAAAGAATCGTAGGGAACGGGCGTTCTATTTTCCTTATAAAATTTTCCAATGGTTTTTCCATCGGAAGAAATAATTTCGGTAGCCAGGTTTTTTTCAGGGTTTTCAAGACTTGTTTCGTCCGGAAGACTTCCAAAAACACCCCAAGATGCCAAAAGGAAAAACAAAATAACCACAAGTATAAACCCTGCGAAAATCTTCCAAAAGGTTTTTATATGATGGCTAACATCATTCTGGGTTTTCTTTTTTGGAGTTGTTTTTTTTGTTGCCATATTTTTTTACTTTTTGGTGGCCTCTTCAACACTGAAACCAACATCTGTAATGCCTTCGAGTTTTGTAACGCCTTCCACCGCGCCATTATTGCGCATTGCCTGTGCTATATCTACCGTGTAATTTCCCGCCTCAAAAAACTGTACATTTTCTTTATACCACAGTTTGTTTTCCTTTACATCGCCAATTCCTTGACCCATCCATGAACCATCTGGATTGGCCATTCGGTATTCAAGGGTATCGGTTATGGTTTTACCGTGCGGAAAATTCATTGAAACTATTAAAAATAGATTGCTGTATTTGTATTCGTTGCTATTGCGGATGTTCAAAAACAGGTTGTATTTTTTAAGTGAATCCAACTGCGGCAGTTTAAACTCAACCGTTTCAGAAGCCTCCCAATAACCATCCATTGCTCTCGTTTCACTAAAAACTGTGTTCGATTCGCAGGAAATGAACAGACAGGATAAAACAAAGGCCAATAACTTATTCATTTTTGGGCGGTTTTCTATTTCTGTTCTGATTTCTGGACTTGTTCCCTTGTTTTTTTGGAGCATTACTCCGCGGATTATTGTTGGGAACATTTCCAGCAGTAGCTTCAACTTTGTTTTTGTTTCTGCTGTTATTTCGGCGTTTCTTGTTTTTTTGTTTGGGTTGGTCAAAGCGGGTTAAACTATCTTGCCCAACCACATTGCTGAAGGGCTCCTTTTCCGGCTTTAGAGTTTCAATTATAAATTCCTCCAGCGCCACTGGCTTTTTGCCGTTTTTGTTCAGCTCTATAATTTCATTGGCTTTTTCAGCGGTCAGTTCGTGCCAATTCATAAATTCCTTTTCGTAGGCATACCAAAGCGAGCCTTTAAAAATGTCTATCTTTTGGCAGGTTGCATTTCCTTTTTCAGTTTGAAGTTTTGTTTCAGTATTTGGGAATGAATCCAATGCCTCCAAATAGGTATCCAATTCATAATTTAAGCAGCATTTCAACTTTCCACATTGTCCAGCAAGTTTTTGGGGATTCAAAGAAAGTTGCTGATAGCGCGCTGCGGAAGTATTTACCGAACGAAAATCCGTCAACCAAGTGGAACAGCAAAGCTCACGGCCACAACTGCCTATTCCGCCCAAACGTGCAGCTTCCTGGCGAAAACCTACTTGTTTCATTTCAATACGCGTATTGAATGTTCGGGCAAATTCTTTTATAAGTTCTCGAAAATCTACACGATCTTCTGCCGTGTAATAAAAGATAACCTTTGATGCGTCACCCTGAAATTCCACATCACTAATTTTCATTTGAAGTCCGTGGCGTATTGCGATTTCGCGGGAACGTTTTTGGACGTCGCTCTCTTTATCGCGCACGCCTTGCCAAATATCTATATCTCTTTGCGAAGCTTTTCGGTAGATTTTAGGAAGCGCTTCAACTTTTAAGGGAATTTTTTTCTTTTTCATTTGCACGCGAACCAGCTCTCCGGTAAGCGTTACAATACCAATGTCATGCCCCGGCGAAGCTTCCGTTGCTATCACATCGCTAATGCTTAAAGTAATGTTTTCTGGATTTTGGAAGAATTCCTTTCTTCCGTTTTTAAAGCGCACTTCCACCGCATTGAAGGGTTCCATATTGGCAGGAAGTTGCATATTTGAAAGCCAATCGAACACCGTTAGTTTGTTGCAGCCATCGGTTCCACAAGTACCATTGTTCTTGCATCCCTTTGGCTGTCCGTTGTCGCCCGTGGCACAGCTGGTACAGCCCATATTTTTTATATATAAAGCCCTTTTCCAAATGAAGAGGGACGAAAATTAAACAAAAATTTAATCAGTAAAGATACCAATTAAATTTACGATTTCGGATTTGCGATTTTAGATTTTTGAACTAAGACGTAAGACCGCTTCGCTGAAAGACTTAAGACGTAAGACTTGAGTATGTTTCCTCCCCTGACTATTCCAAAAGAGTGGAGTTCGAAACGTGAGCGATCCGTTACTTGGGGAAGGTTTGGGGATGGGACTATTTCTTGAACTTAAGTTTTTCCGAACGCCCCTTTTTAAAAATCTTATTGCTGTTTGGGATGCCTTGGCGCAGTCTTTTTTGTTCTTCTTCGGGCAAATGGATTATCGTAATACAATCGTCGGAACAACAGTTTTCCATGGCAACCGCACAGTTTTCACATTGAATGAAAAGCAGGTGACAAGCTTCGTTGGCGCAATTGGTGTGCGTGTCGCAAGCTTCACCGCATTGATGGCAGTGGCTAATAACATCATCCGTAATCCGTTCCCCACGGCGATGGTCAAAAACGAAATTTTTCCCGATGAATTTATTTTCCAAACCTTGATTTTCAACCTGTCTGGCATATTCAATAATTCCGCCTTCAAGCTGAAACACATTTTTAAAACCTTTGTGTTTGTAATATGCGCTGGCTTTTTCACAACGGATGCCGCCCGTGCAGTACATCACCAGTTTTTTGTCTTCTTTATGGTCTTTTAAATCTGCTTCAATAATATCCAAAGAATCGCGAAACGTATCAACATCGGGCGTAATGGCGTTTTTGAAACGGCCGATTTCGCTTTCGTAATGGTTTCGCATATCTACCAAAACCACGTTCGGGTCTTCAATTAGTTCATTGAATTTCAGGGCATCTACGTGAATTCCCTTATTGGTAACATCAAAGGTTTCGTCATTCAAACCATCGGCAACAATCTTATCGCGGACTTTTACTTTCAGTTTCAGGAACGATTTCACATCCTGCTCAATGGCGATATTCAAACGAACATCTTTCAGAAAATAAATCCCGTCCAGAAATTCCTTGAATTCCTTAAAACGTTTCGCCGGCACGGAAAGCTGCGCATTGATGCCTTCGTGGGCAACGTAAATGCGTCCCAAAACATCCTGCTCATGCCAAGCAACAAAAAGATGGTTTCTGAAAAGATGCGGATTGCCAATTTTGGCATATTGATAAAAAGAAAGGGTAAGCCGTTCCTCGCCGGCCTGTTCCAAAAGTGCTTCCCTCTCTTTTGCACTTAATTTATTGTACAGTTGCATGCTATACTTTTTTAGGTGAAAAGAATTGATTTTGAAGTTGCAAAAGTAAAGTTTTTTGCAAAAGGAAAAATTCTTGTTGCGTAAAATGTTTATGAGTGTTATCTTGTTATAAATTTTTAGATATGAAATATTTATACTTTTTACTTTTTCTGTTTGCTTGTTCTATTTGTGCGGCGCAAGACCCTCAGCTTTTTGACAACCCTTGGTACTTGCATAAAATAACCATTGATGACACAGATTATCTGCCTCCGAATAATGGTGATGTTGTTGGTAATTATCACGTTTTTTCGGAAAACCCTTCTAGATTTCAGTCCGGATATTGTGATTCAATGACTGTGGCTGTTACCTATGATAATCAAAACACAGAATTATCATTAGAAGACAATCCTCCTTTTTTGTTAGGCTTTTGCCTTTATAATGAAAGCGAACAGTTCGGAAGTCGATATTTTTCAATTTTATTTCAAAACTCTGGCGAAGCCCGAAACCCTTTTGGGTATATAATAACTGCAAACGGCACAAGCAAAACTTTGGAAATAACAAATCCTGATGGGGATATTGCTTTCTATAGCAGCGAGCCTTTATCCATATCGGAATTTAATGTAACGCATATTTCAATCTATCCCAATCCAGTTAAAGAAGAATTGATATTAAACTCAGCAAGCAAATCAGGAAATCTAACCCTCAACATCTTCAGCACAGCAGGCAAACTCTTAAGCACTCAAAAGCTGGAACTTGAAAACCAATCCTCCATAGCTATTTCCCAACTAGCCACTGGCATTTATTTTTTGAATATTGAAGATGAAAACGGCAATACAACTATTAAAAAGTTTATTAAAGAATAACAAAGCAATAATTACTAATCTCAAAACGGCCGCTATTGAAGCGGCTGTTTTGTTTTTTGCAACTTTGACAAAGTTTTAAACTTTGTCAAAGTTAATGTTGTGTTTCCAACCGTCTTTGTTTCCAGCATACCATCATGGTTCCAAAAGTCGTGTTTCAAACCGTCGTGGTTCAAAAAGTCCCAAATCCCACCCTCGTGTTTCAAACAGACTTTTTTGTTAACAAAAATACATTCCCTTCACATTTCATTTTGCCCCAAGCACAAAGAAATAGTATCTTAGCTACTTATATTTACCATCATAAAAACACTGAAAATGAGCACTGAAAAAGACGCAAAACTGAAAGCCCTAAAGCTTACTCTAGATAAACTTGACAAAACCTACGGCAAGGGAACCGTAATGAAAATGGGCGATAGGGCCGTAGAAGATGTAGAGGTTATACCCACAGGTTCTTTAGGTTTGGATGTTGCCCTGGGCGTGGGCGGCTATCCCCGCGGAAGAGTAATAGAAATATACGGCCCGGAATCTTCTGGAAAAACCACCCTTACCCTCCACGCCATTGCCGAAGCGCAAAAAAAAGGCGGTATTGCTGCCTTTATTGATGCAGAACATGCGTTCGATCGTGGTTATGCCGAAAAACTGGGAGTGGATATTGAAAACCTCATCATTTCACAACCCGACAACGGAGAGCAAGCACTGGAAATCGCCGATAACTTAATACGAAGCGGCGCCATTGATATAGTTGTTATTGATTCCGTTGCCGCCTTAACACCAAAAAGTGAAATAGAAGGCGAAATGGGCGACAGCAAAATGGGGCTTCACGCCCGTTTGATGAGCCAGGCTTTAAGAAAACTTACGGGTTCCATCAGCAAAACAAAATGCACCGTGATTTTCATAAACCAGTTGCGCGAGAAAATTGGGGTAATGTTCGGAAATCCAGAAACAACAACTGGTGGAAATGCCTTGAAATTCTATGCTTCCGTACGTTTGGACATTCGTCGTTCCACCCAAATAAAAGATAGTGATAGCAATGCAATGGGAAATAAAACCCGCGTAAAAGTGGTAAAAAATAAAGTGGCGCCACCATTCAAACAAGTGGAATTCGATATTATGTATGGCGAAGGGATTTCCAAAGTTGGTGAAATCATCGATCTTGGGGTTGATTTTGAAATCATAAAAAAAGCGGGCTCCTGGTTCAGCTATGACGATACTAAACTTGGGCAGGGTCGCGATGCGGTAAAAGCACTGCTTTTGGACAACCCAGAATTAATGGACGAACTGGAAAAGAAAATTAAGGAAGCCATAGTTGCAATAAAATAATAATTTTTCAGTAAACCACGCAACCCTTTTGATACACTGGCATCTACAGAATGTAGGAACCTTGATTATTACGGTTGCCCTCTACAACAAAGAGGTATTTACAACGGAACATTAATTCAAGGTACTGCATTTGACTTTAGACGAGCTCATCATACAATGTAAGAAGCAGGATGCAAAGGCGCAGGGCGAATTGTACACAATGTACAACAGAATATTATTCGCCATTTGCCTTCGCTATTCTCCAAATTATGCAGAAGCAGAAGACAATTTGCAAGACGCGTTTCTTACCATTTTTAAAAAAGTTGAGCAGTATAACGGTAAAGGTTCTTTTGAAGGCTGGATAAAACGCGTAACCGTAAACACGGTCCTTCAGAAATATCGGAAACAGCGCACTTTTGAAATTGTTGACGAAGGCCAAATTGTAGATGCGGAAGAAGATCCCGAAATTGAAAGCGAGGAAATTCCATTGGATTTTCTGCTGAAAATTGTGCAGGAACTTCCAGATAGGTACCGAATGGTTTTCAGTCTTTACGTGATGGATGGCTATCAGCACAAAGAAATAGCAGAAATGTTAGGAATCAGCGACGGCACGTCTAAATCAAATCTGGCACGCGCCCGAATGATTTTAAAAAATAGAATTGAAGAGTATAATGCACAACATAACACTTAAGGCATTATTTGATTATTTATATTGAACAAAAGAACCCCTGCTTTTTGCGGGGGATTCCCAATGAAAGAAAAGAAAAACATAGACAACATTTTCAAAGAAGGCTTCAATAATTTTGAAGCCACACCTTCGCCGCGCGTTTGGGAAAACATTCAAGCCCAGCTGGAAAAGGAGAAAAAAGAACGCAAGGTCATTCCTCTTTGGGTAAGGCTTGGCGGTGTTGCGGCATTAATTGCCTTGTTGCTTTCGGTGGGCAACTGGATTTACAACCCTTCAGATTTAGGGACGCCTTCCATTAGCGACGAAAATGTTATAAAAACTGAAAAAAACCAACAAGAAAATAATTCTGAAATAGTAAAAGAAGCAAATGAGCCCCAAGTTGCTTCGGAAGAAAATACACTTCAGAATGAATCGCCACAGGAAATGAATACTTCGGGTGATAATTCTTCAAAAAATAAAGGCGAAACAGAATCTGCAAATAAAGCGCAGATTAATTCTTCCGAAAAATCAGGCCGCACCGTAATTGCTTCAACCAATTCCGAAAAGAAAAATTCGAAGGAGAAAACAAACTCGAAAAACGATTTCTTGGAAAAAAATATTTCAAAAGGTGATTTGAAGGAAGATGTAGCTATTTCAAAAAATTCTTCCGAAAAAATCAATCCCAACAAAACCGCAAAAGATGCGAATGGTAATATCATAAAAACGGAAAAAAATATTTTTGAAACGAAAAAAGAAGGTATTGCTGCAAACGAAAAAACTACAAAAGACCCTGCAGAGAAAAACACAGTAAAAACCGAAACGGAAGTAGCCAAAGAATCCCAAAACAAAAAATCAATCTTTGATGCAATTGCGGAAGAAAATGAGGAGGAAACTTCTGAAAAAACAAAAAAACAAAAACCTGAACACCGCTGGATTGTAGCGCCAAATGTAGCGCCGGTATATTATAGCAGTCTGGGCAATGGCTCATCCATAGACCCAAGTTTTGCTGATAATCCGCAAAAGGGAGATGTAAATATGAGTTACGGCGTGCAAGTTAGTTATGCTTTAAACAACCGTTTGAGTGTGCGAACTGGTGTTAATAACGTAGATTTAAGTTATAGCACTTCAGGTATTGAAGTGGGCACAGGGCCTGTAGCTGTGGCTTTACGCTCTGTAGATTACGGTTCGCGGCAAGTGGTTGTTACCGCTGCTGATAAAGGGGTATTTTCAACTGCAAACTCATCCAACGGGTTTGGGAATATAACTCCCAAATCTACCCAGGGTGACACTAGGCTTATTCAAAATATTAACTATTACGAAGTACCCGTAGAGCTTAAATATGCCATCATCAACAATAAGGTTGGTGTAAATTTAATTGGAGGTTTAAGCACTTTATTGCTGGGTAATAATGAAATTTCAGTAAAAGCAGATAATTTTAGTACCGTGCTGGGAGATGCCAACAATCTTTCTTCGGTAAGTTTTTCAACTAACGTCGGGCTGGGATTGGACTATAAAGTGTCCAAAAAATTTACGTTTAATATTGAGCCAATGTTTAAATACCAGCTCAACCCTTATACAGATTCTTCTGTAAACTTCAAGCCTTATTACTTGGGAGTTTACAGCGGATTGAGTTTCAAGTTTTAGGTTAGTTTTTAGTTGGATGTGTTTGATATACTTCAAACAAAGGATTGCAAAAAACCGTTCTTCGCCATAGGACGGTTTTTTTATTCCCGGATTTATTCTAAAGAATTAGTTCAAACTGTGGGATTTTGTAATTCATCAAGAATCACATCTCTTGTTTTTATTTTTAATTCCTTTCTATTGTCCATAGTTAATGTTGCAGTTGGAATAAGTTTGTGAACTTTCACCCTCATTTTCCCTGGCCTGCCTATAAAGAAAGAGTACGGAAACCGTTTTTTGTTATCATGAAAAGTCATTGGCGCAATGGGAATTTGGTGCTCAATAGCTAACCTAAAAGCTCCATCCTTAAATTCATCCAATAAAATTGAAAGGTCATCTGGAACGCCACCTTCGGGAAATATGCAAACACTTAAACCTTCGTTCAAACGGATTTCCGCTCTTCTGAAAGCTTCCACTCTGCTCTTCGTGTTTCCGCGATCTACCAAAATACAGGTGCGTTTATAAATGTATCCAAAAAGCGGAATCTTGGCCAATTCCTTTTTCCCAACAAAAACGAAAGGGTTTTTAGTGGCATAATACATCAGCATAATATCTATCATCGAGGTGTGGTTGGCGACAAACATATAGCTTCTTCCTTTTTCATATTGTATAGTACGTTTTATAATAGGATAGCATCCTATTCCATAAATTACCAATATAGACCAAGTTCGCGCAACCTTAAAAAAGAAAGGGTACCAGGAATACTTAAGAATACTTATAAGCAGGAACGGAAAAAGTAAAATAGTGAAAAGAGCTATAATTAAATAGACCCAAATACGGTAAAAGGTGGCAAAGATTTGTTTAAAAACTTTCATCAAGGTTCAAAAGTAAGTATTTGAACGATGCGAATAAATCAAAAAAAGTACCTTTGCTGAAAATTTTTTCAAATAATGTCAAGAATACTTACAGGAATACAAAGCACCGGCACGCCACACCTCGGAAATCTTTTAGGCGCAATCGTTCCCGCTATTGAAATGGCTAACGATTCTAAAAACGATTCCTTCCTTTTTATTGCCGATATGCACTCACTTACGCAGATAAAAAATGCAGAAACACTTCGCGCGAATACATATAGTGTGGCCGCAACTTGGTTGGCTTTTGGGTTAGACATTGAGCGCGCCATATTCTATCGCCAAAGCGATGTGCCCCAAACTGCTGAACTTTCTTGGTATTTAAGTTGTTACTTTCCATTTCAAAGGTTGACGTTGGCACATTCCTTTAAAGACAAAGCAGACCGTTTGGAAGATGTGAATGCAGGCCTTTTTACCTATCCAATGCTTATGGCTGCCGATATACTTTTATACGATGCAGAAATTGTTCCCGTTGGAAAAGACCAAATGCAGCATATTGAAATTACACGCGATGTTGCTTCCCGTTTTCACACACAAATGGGTGAAACTTTTGTGTTGCCCGTGGGGAAAGTACAGGAAGAAACTATGTACGTTCCCGGAACTGATGGTACGAAAATGAGCAAATCCAAAGGAAATATTATCAATATATTTTTGGATGACAAACAGCTTCGGAAACAGGTAATGGGCATTGAAACAGATAGCACTCCGCTTGAAGAACCAAAAAACCCCGATACCTGCAATGTTTTTGCTCTATATAAAATATTAGGTTCCAAAGAAGAAGTAGCGCAGATGCGAAAAAAATACGAAGCTGGAAATTACGGTTACGGGCACGCAAAACAAGCGTTGTTTGATTTGATCGTTGAAAAATTTTCCAAAGAACGCGCTAGCTATATCTATTTTATGGAAAACCTTCCCGAGATTGATGCGGCCTTGGCTGCTGGCGCTGAAAAAGCACGCAACGTTGCGGATGGGGTTTTGAAAAGAGTGCGAACGAAATTAGGATATTAAACCAACTGAAACAATTTTCCCGGCAACGGCCGCACAACTCCTTTCAGTTCCATATTCATCAAAATACTGGCGGCTTTATAGGCAGGAATGTTGCATTCCAAGGCGATGATGTCTAAAAGTTCCTTTTCCTTTTCTTTTAAAAATCGAAAAACTACTTTTTCATCTTCATCCAATTCCACAAAAAGCTGGGTCTGTTTGGGTTTTTTGGATTCCTTCAGTTCCCAGCCCAACATATAAATTACATCGGCGGCGCTGGTGAGCAACTGTGCTTTTTGCTGTTTTATTAAATTGTTACACCCACGACTTTGGCTATCCGAGGCTCTTCCGGGTACGGCAAAAACTTCTCGATTGTATGAATTTGCAATATCTGCCGTTACCAAACTCCCCCCCTTTTCTGCAGATTCAATAACGATAGTTGCTTCGGAAAGTCCAGCGATGATTCGGTTTCGCTTTAAAAAATTGTTCCTGTCAAAAGTATCACTGCTCCAAAATTCAGATATGCAACCCCCATTTTCCTCAATTTTGTGGATGTATCTTTTATGATCTTTTGGATACATTTGATTGAGCCCGTGGGCCAAACAAGCAATATTCTGTAAATTATTTTCAATTGCCGCTTTGTGTGCGCAAATATCTACCCCGTAAGCTAAACCGGAAACTATTACGGGATTTAGAGGCGCAAGCTCTTCAATTAAATTTTGGCAAAAAGTCGTGCCATAACTCGTAATTTTTCGAGTGCCCACAATACTGATAATCTTCTTTCCCACCAAATCTATATTTCCGCGGTGGAAGAAAAATATGGGGCCATCCAAACAATGTTTCAGTTTTTCGGGATAGGTTTTATCTTTGAAATAACTGAATTCAATATTGTTTTTCTCCAAAAATTCCAATTCCAAATCAGCCCCTTCCAATTGTTGATTCAGGTTTATTTCCTTCAAACGTAAAAGCCCGATGCCATCAATTTTAGCGAGATTGCTTTTCTTTTCTTTAAAAATAGCTTCGGCGGAACCCATTTTCCGCAACAATTTTTTGGCTGAAATATCCCCTAAGTTCGGAATACGCTGCAACGCAAGCGTATAACGCAGTTCGTTTTTTGAAAGCATAGTTTTGAAAATTAAAGTCGGGGAGGAAACATAAAAATACAATTTTTTAAGTTGTTAATAAATTACCAAAACAAAAATTGGATTGCCTTCAAAAAAGGCTAATTTTGTTTATATGCAACTTACAACCTACATAGCCGACCTCCTTTACCGATACGAATGTGTGATTATTCCTGGGTTTGGCGCGTTTCTTACGCGTTACAAATCTGCCCATATTGACGAATCCTCGGACACTTTTAACCCACCTTCAAAAATTGTTTCGTTTAACAAACAATTGCAGGCCAATGATGGTTTGTTCGCTAATTATGTAGCTTCGGTTGAAAAGTGTAGTTATGAAACAGCCTTGCAAAAAATAAGAAACTTTACTTCTGAAATTTCAACAGCCCTTTCCGAAGGGAAAACCATTTCATTTAAAAATATAGGTGAATTTACACTGAATGAAGAAAAATCGCTTCAGTTTGAACCCCTTCACCAACAGAATTTCAGTACTTCCGCATTTGGGCTTTCAGCATTTGTTTCGCCAAAAATAAGCCGCGAGGTTTACAAAGAAACGGTTGAAAGTTTGGAAGAAAAGACGCCCATACTTTTTACTCCAGAAAGAAGAGGTGCCAGACCCTATCTTAAATATGCCGCAATAGCGGTTATTGCTATTTCTGCAATTGGTTTTGGAAGTTTGAAATTGTATCAAAACCAGGTTCACCAATTTAATATCGCTGAAAGGCAAAAGGCTAATGTGTTGGTTGAAAACCAAATTCAGGAAGCAACTTTTGTTATTGAAAATCCGCTTCCGGTGCTTAGTTTACAACTTCCGAAACACACAGGAATGTACCACATTGTTGCTGGAGCTTATCGCGAGATTGAAAACGCCGATAAAAAAGTAGCGCAATTGCGTGAAAAAGGGTATTCGCCTTTAAAAATGGAGCCAACTAGATACGGACTTTACCAAGTTTTGTATGCAAGTTTTGAAGATAGAATGGAGGCCTTGAATAAACTTCGCGAAATCAAAAAAGTTGAAAATGCCGATGCTTGGCTTTTGGTACTAGATATTCAGTAGTCAGCAAGTTTTATAAAAGCAACTGCATTTTCTTTATTCTTTTTTCTCTTCTCTTTTTTTCCAACTTCGGTATCTTTGCAAAAAAAATCTGATGCAAACCAAAACCCCAAAAGATTCGTTGACTATTTATACCGATATGGTTTTGCCAAGCGAAACCAACCCGATAGGCAATATGTTCGGGGGCGAACTTTTAGCGCGCATGGATCGTGCTGCGAGTATTGCTGCACGTAGGCACAGCAGAAGAATTGTGGTTACCGCATCTGTAAACCACGTGGCATTCAACAAAATGATTCCTTTGGGAAGTGTGGTTACGGTTGAAGCGAAGGTTTCACGCGCGTTTACCAGTTCTATGGAAGTGTATATGGACGTGTATATTGAAGATCGCGAAAGTGGCGAACGAAGCCTTTCCAACGAAGCCATTTATACTTTTGTTGCCGTGGATGAAATGGGGCATCCGGTTCGTGTTCCAGAACTTGTTCCGGAAAGTGAAATTGAAAAATCTCGATTTGTTGCGGCACTCCGTCGCAAACAGCTGAGTTTAGTTTTAGCTGGAAAAATGAAACCCAATGATGCTACTGAACTAAAGGCTTTGTTTCAATAGCCTACCTTTTCTTTTTCTAAATTATTGATTTACTGTTTTTTCCAAGGGAAGGGAATATGTTAAATTTCCTGTATTTTATTTTGGAATGAGTTTTTTATGGATTCAAATAAATATATTTGAGAAGATTTCACGGTGCTTTAAGCCGTTTTTTTTTATCCATAACCTAAATAAAACCAGTTAAATCATGTCAAAAATTACTTCCCAAAAAATTAAAAGTTTTTCTTTTTTGGCGCTGCTGTTTGTTTTTTCACTCACGTATGCGCAAAATTCAAATGACATTCTGTTTCAAAATGAAACTTATGAAATGCCTGAAAACATTGCTACTTTTCAGTGGAACCAAATGCCGGAATCATCAAGATTGAATAATGGCTATTTGGGCTGGATTCAATTTTACGAAACCCCCACGCAGCAAGTTCAGGATCTGTTCAAACAGAACAATCTGCTATTATTGGAATATATTCCACACCGCACCTATCTCTTTTATTTTCCTGAAAACACTTCAATCACTTTGCTTAAAAACAGCGGGGTGCGCACAATTGTTCCCGTTGATGGTAGCGCAAAGCTTTCAGCAAAGTTAAAATCTGGTGATTATGATTCTTGGGCAATGGATGGCGACAACATTTTGGTGACACTCCAATACCATAAAAATGTTACGGACACTTATGTCATTAACGAGTTAGCCCGCCAACAAATAATGGTAAAGAATAATTATAAGGAACAGAATATGCTGGATCTTTCCATCCCAAACAATTGTTTGGAAACCCTTTCAAACCTATCTTTCGTTAAGTGGGTTGATCTTGTTGTGGCTCCCTCTATTCCGGATGATACTAGAGGAAGAAGCCTTCATAGAGCCAACAGTTTAGACACACAAACTGGGGCAGGTAGAAATTATACGGGTGTAGGAATTGGTGTAATGGTGCGCGATGATGGCCGTGTGGGTCCACATATTGATTTTGAAGGAAGGCTTACAAACCTTACCAACGTTGCAAACCAAACACACGGAGACGGTGTTGCTGGTATTATGGCTGGAGCCGGAAATTTAGTTCCTTCAAACCGGGGAATGGCTACTGGATCAGATGTATATGTTGTAAATTATCAACCTAATTTTATAGATACATCAACACTTAGTTTAATTAATGATGGAAGTGTTCAAATAACAAATTCATCTTATAGCAATGGTTGTAACGATGGTTATACCACCATTACGCGAACCGTTGACCAACAAACACTGGACACGCCTAGTTTGCTACATGTTTTTTCTGCGGGAAATTCAAACGGAAGCAATTGCGGCTATGGCGCAGGAAGCCAATGGGGAAATATTACCGGAGGCCACAAACAAGGCAAAAACGTTATTGCCACCGCCAATGTATTTTTTGACGGTTCTTTGGTAAGCTCCAGTAGCCGTGGTCCCGCACACGATGGTAGAATAAAACCAGACATTACTGCAAATGGCCAAAACCAAATTTCTGCCAGTGAAAACAATACCTACCAAACCTTTGGAGGTACTTCGGGTGCAGCTCCAGGAATTGCGGGAATTTCAGCACAGCTTTATCAGGCTTATGGTGATTTGAACGGAGGCGATTTTCCTCCTTCAGCTTTAATAAAAGCAACACTTTTGAATACCGCCAACGAAGCTGGAAATGTGGGTCCAGATTATAAGTTTGGTTGGGGAATAGTGAACGCCCTTCAAGCCGTAAAGCTTATTGAAGATGGCCGCTATCTTACAGATAACGTAGCCCAAGGAAATACAAATACCCACACCATTAATGTTCCGTCCGGAACAACACAAGTTCGTTTTATGGTTTATTGGAGCGATACAGCCGCATCGCCCGGAGCAAATCCTGCACTAGTGAACGACTTAGATTTGATAGTAACAGATCCTTCAAACAGCACTTACGAACCATGGATACTTGATCCAACCCCAGATCCAGTTACGCTGAATAACCCCGCAATCAATGGGCCAGACCACTTAAACAATGTGGAACAAGTTTTAATTAACGCTCCTGCAGCGGGCGATTATGATATTGATATTACAGGTTTCAATGTGCCAATGGGCCCACAGGAATATTTTATTGTTTATGAACTGATTTCAGAAAATGTTGTGATGACCTATCCAAACGGTGGCGAGCATTTTCAACCATTTATCCCTGAAACCCTACATTGGGATGAAGTGAATACCACAGATGATTTTATTTTGGAATATTCCAATAATAATGGAAGTAGCTGGACCAACATTGCAACCGTTCCAAACAATACACACTTTTACAATTGGAACATTCCCGATAACATAAGTGGAAATATGCTTGTGAGAGTAACCAGTGGCTCCTTTCAAGATGTTAGTGACGATGTGTTCAATATTGCCCGAATCCCACTTACTTGTAACGTTATTCAAGTTTGCGAAGATAACGCCAGTTTTGAGTGGAGTGCCGTAGATGATGCAGATTCATATGACTTATACATTTTGGGCGAAAAATATATGGAAATTGTCGGAACTTCAAACACCACTTCCATCACAGTTCCAATTTCCGATCCTAATGCCGAAATGTGGTTTGCAGTAAGGGCCAAAAATACTGTTGAAGGTTGGGAAAGTGAAAGAAATAGAGCAAAGTTTTATGCAGGCGGTCTTTTGGATTGTGAATTGATAGGAATTTCAGAAAACACCATTGGCGAGGCTGTGGCACTTTATCCAAACCCTACGAACAATGAAGTGTTCATTAGTATTTCAGATAAAACTTTCAATAGTTTTGATGTTACTATCGCAAACAGTTTAGGTCAGATTTTAGAGCGTAGAACTAATATTGACAACGCTTCCACAACATCGCTAAATGTTTCAAACTATGCTTCTGGATTATATTTTATAACTATAAAAGCAGGAGATAATATCGCAACCAAAAAATTGGTGATACAATAGGACTTTAAAAATGTTTAATTGAAAAGGGAGCCGTTTTGGCTCCCTTTTTTTACATTCTATAAATCCAATCTGCCGGATTTATTTTTGTCTTATTTTGATAGATGTAGAACTTCAAAACGGTTTTTCCTTCCGTCGGGCTTTTTGCCACAGTTCCTATACTTTGTTTTGTAGAAACCTTGTCTCCAGTTTTCACTGAAACGGTAGCCAAATTACTATATACCGAAATGTAATCTCCGTGCTGAATAAGAACAACTTTATTTGCCCCTTTTATAACTTGAATTGACAATACCTGCCCTTCAAAAATAGAACGAACTGTAGAATTGTCTGCAGTGGCTATTTCCACTCCGCTGCTATTTGTAGTAACATTCGGAAATTGTGGGTGCTGATGGGTTCCAAAACTTTTTACAACCATTCCTTTTTCAACCGGCCAGGGTAGTTTCCCTTTATTGCTTGTGAAATTGGCAGCAAGTGCTTTATCTTCAGCAGTCATTGCAAATTCTTCCTTAGAAGCTGGTTTAGTTACCACAGTTTTGGTAGTGGTAGTGGTATTACTAGCAGGTTTCTTTGCGTTTGCCTTGGCTTCTGCCAGTGCTTTTTCTCTGGCTATTCTATTAGCCTCTTCAATTGCTGCCCTTATCAAAGCATCTATCTGTCGGTCTATTTCGTCTGCCTGTTTTTGTTTGGTTTTTATTTGAGTGGCAAATTTGCTTTCATCCTTTTTAAGAATTACTACTAATTCCTGCTGGTTCTTCCTCTCAATGGTCAAGTTGCTTTTGGCTACTTCATTTTCCGAAATTAACTTTTGTTTCGTTTTTTTCTGTGCAATCAAATCTGAATTGAGTTGCTGCAGCTCCTCAGTTTTTGCTTTAATGCCTTCCCCCTGTTTTTTTCGGAATTTGGCATACTGCTTCATATATTGAACGCGCTTGTATGCCTGTAAAAAATTCTGTGAAGACAACAAAAACATAACCCGGCTCTGCTGACTTTTACTTTTGTATGATTTGCGGATCATTTCTGCATAATCCCCTTTCATCACTTTCAGCTCCTCGCGAAGGCTGCTTATTTTACTAATATTATCGTTTATATTACGGCTAAGCAAGTTTGCTTGTTGGTTGGTAACGCGGATTAAATTCTCAGTGGCACTAATGCGTTGGTTAAGATCTTCAACCTGTGAAAGCACAGATTTTTCCTCCTTTTTTGTTTTGAAAAGAAGCGAATTTATCTGTTTTATTTCTTCCAAAATAGCCTGCCGTTTTTCCTCCAGCTCCTTCTGTTTATCGCCTTGAGCAGAAACCATTGAAACCGAAATTAAACAAACGAATAAAAAAAGATATGTGCGGAAATACTTCATTTAATTAAGTTGGATTTCTTCATAACCTGATGGAATATCAAATGGAAAACTCACGTCAACATTTAAATCTATTTTTTTATAATTGATTTCTATTTTTGTAGCTGAACCCTTTTCTGAAGTGTGTATCATAATGTTCGAAGGATAAAACTGCTCGCCAATTTTTTGATAATCCCCGTAACGAATGTTCAACAACCTATCATCATTTGGTTGTGATAATGTTTCCGAAGCAACCTTGAAATTATCGGGATTCAAAAAGAGCGAATGTATAAAATTTTGAGGCTGTTCCTTAGGTTGAATTTTGAATTTATTCTGAAAAACCTCCGCCGAATATTCCGAAGGATTCAGTGTGAAAATTGACTGTCCCAAAAGCATACTCTGCGCTTGCTGAAAATTAATGGGCGTACCGATCCATTCGCCCAAAAGCGCAAAATCGCCCTCAAAATAGGTCCCGCCGATTGTTTCATAATAGCTCACGCGAGTTGGGGTAATCAAAACTTTTGCAATGGTAATTCCTAAAACCGAAGCTTTTATCCAAATGTTTTTATCTTTTTCCATTCGCAGGCTTACGGTAACACTTTGAAGTTTTTCATCGGTTTCATAAACCAGTTGCACGCGGCCGGCCAATGTTTTAAAATCAGGGGTTGCTGCTTTGTGTGCCGAAATAACTTCCTTGGCAGAAGCATTTTCAAGGCTTGAAATATTTTTGGTGCCACCACAGGAAGCAAACACAAGTAATAAAAGAAAGTAAAATGGTTTAAGTTTCATACTATTTTTAGTTGGGCATTTTAAGCGTCGCCGCTTTATCAATAAAAATTTTCGCTTTTTTGGAATCACCTTTTGTAGTGTAAGCAAAACCCAATTGTTCGTAAAAATCACGCTCCATTTTTGGGTCTTCCAAGATGAAATCTAAACCGGCCTCCAGACTTTCAATCGCAGCATCGCTCTTTTGAAGTCCGTTGTTGGCCACGCCATTCAATAAATATAAGAGTGCCTGGGCCGGGAAAATTTCTAAACCCTCGGAACTCAACTTAGCCGCAGCTTCATATTTTTTTGAATCAATTTGAAATAGAAGTGTATTTTTTAAAAGATTGTAATTATCGGGATCTTTTGCAATGCCCTTTTCGTATGCGTTTAGCGCATCTTCCTTGCGGTTTTTTGTCGCGTAATAATCGCCAAGTTTTTCATAAACCCGACTATTTTCCACCGAGAACTGATTGACGATTTCAGTGAATTCGGTTTCATACTGCGGATTTTCATTCACAAATTGAATAAAATCGCCCAGTACTTTATATTTGGTTTCTTTGTCCACTTCTTCCGAAGCGAATACAATTTTCATCGATTTTATAGCTTCCGCAGCATTGCCTTCATCCAAATAGAATTTATAGAGTGCCAAATGAACCAACTGCGATTTTGGATTGTTTTGCAAAAGATCTTTGGCGGCGGCAAAAGCTTTTTCTTTATTGCCCTGCTCGCTATAAAGAAAAATAAGGCTCAAATACTCCTTTTCGTTTTTTGGGTTGTTATCAATTTTTTGTTCTAAATTTTCAATAGCGCCTTCGGTATTTCCAGTGGTTCGGTAAATTTGAACGCGAAGTGCATTGCGAATATCACTTTCGCCCCAAACGTCATCCAATAAATCCAACTGTTCCAAAGCCTTGTCATACTGTTGCGTGAGCGTATAAAGATTGGCAAGATCTTCTCTGTAATCTTCATCAAATGGAATTAATTTTTCCACTAACGGAATTGATTTCTCGTACTCCTTTTGCTGATAATACAGTTCATAAAGCTGTTCCAAAACATCCAATCTGTTTCCCTGACTTTTTAAAACCTTGTTGAAATTTTCTTCCGCTTGGGCATATTCTTTTAAAAAGGCGTGGTTTTTACCCATTTCAAAATATACAACTGCTTTATTTTCTTCGCTTTTTGCAGCTTTTTCGGCTTTATTTAAAGCAGTGAGTGCCAGTTCATAATTCTCGATGGCTTTCTGTTTCAAAGCTTCAAAAAAGTTTTCCTGAAATGCATCGGTTACATCTCCCAATTGGTCCATTGGGTTTTGGATGGAATCGCTTTTTATTTCTTGGGCATAGAGTTGCTTCGGAAGAAATATTCCGAAGAAAAGAAGAAAAATATATATAAATTTAATTTTCAAATTTAGTTTCTAAATTTATCGCTATCGCAACCTTTGCCGTTATTTCAACTCCGAATAATCGCCAATACTCACATTGGTGAACTTGCCATCAAAAGTAGCATAATTGCCAATCATCGCGTTGTCTAAATTTGCGTTCTTTATTTTTGAATTGGTTTGAATAATGCTGTTTTTCACCGTGCTGTCTTCAATTACCGTGCCTTCGCCAATAGAGGCGAATGGGCCAATAGTGCTATTTTTTAAAATTACATTTTTCCCGATATAGCAAGGGGCAATTATTTTTGAATTTTCATTGCTAATATTTTCAGAAATCAAAGGTCTATTGGCTTCTGAAAGAAAACCTAACATTTTTTTATTGGTTTCCACCGTCACCTCTTTGTTGCCGCAGTCCATCCATTCAGCAACAGTGCCGGTTTTGAAAATTTTACCGGCGGCCATCATCCTTTTGATGCCGTCATTAATTTGATACTCGCCACCGTTTATAATATTGTTGTCCAACACATATTGCAGTTCATTTTTCAATTGCGAAACATCTTTAAAATAATAGATACCTATAACGGCTTGGTCGCTCACATATTCTTTTGGCTTTTCAACCAACTCAATAATTTCATTTCTTTCGTTCAAATTTACAACCCCATAAGCCTCGGGGTTTTTCACTTTTTTGGTCCAGATTACCGCATCGGCATCTTTGTCCAAATCAAAATCGGCACGAATCAAAGTATCTGCGTAAGCAATTACAGCCGGCCCAGAAAGCGAATCCTTGGCACACATAATGGCGTGGCCAGTTCCTTTTGGGTCAAGTTGGCGGTAAATAGTGGGTTTTGCACCTAAATTTGTTGCGAGCTCTTTTAAACTTTCAACCACTTCATCACCAAAAAATGCGGGGTCGCCAAGAATGAAAGCTATTTCATCAATATTTTCATTTAGAACTTCAACGATGTCTTCCACCAAACGATGCACGATTGGTTTTCCGGCAACGGGAATCAATGGTTTTGGAACTGTTAATGTATGTGGGCGAAGTCGGCTTCCGCGGCCTGCCATTGGAACTATAATCTTCATATTTACGATTGCTGATTAACGATTTTAGATTTTTGAATCCTAAATTTATTATTTCACACCTGTACTCCCGAAACCTCCCGCTCCGCGCGAAGTATCAGAAAGTTCTTCAACTTCTTCCCAAACGGCGCGTTCGTGTTTTGCAATTACCAACTGTGCAATGCGTTCGCCGTGCTCAATGGTGAAATCTTCATTGGAAAGATTTACCAAAATCACCCCGATTTCCCCTCGGTAATCGGCATCAATTGTGCCGGGAGAATTCAAGACTGTAATTCCTTTTTTGGCTGCCAAGCCGCTTCGTGGGCGAACTTGTGCTTCGTAGCCTATTGGTAATTCAATAAAAAGTCCCGTTTTTACTATAGCTCTTTCCAAAGGTTTTAATGTTGAAGGCCCATCAACGTTGGCCCGCAAATCCATTCCGGCCGAAGCGATGGTTTCATAGGAAGGCAAAGGATGGTTTGATTTGTTGATTATTTTAATTTTCATTGAAATTATTTTCTTATGATTTTTAAAAATTCTTTCTTTTCAGAAAAGAACATAATTGCGGTGAATACTAACAACAACGCAGTTCCCAACCAAATATTTCCGCTGAAAGCATAAAAGGAAATAGCTGAAAACCCTATGGCAAGCAACAAATAGCCGCATATTTTTTTCACTTCGTACGGCACATTGTAATACTTTCGGCCGTAAAGGTACGAAAGCACCATCATACTGCCATAAGCCACCAAAGTCGCGATGGCGGAACCCATATAGCCAATGTATGGAATCAAAACATAATTGAGCACAATTGTTATAATTGCTGCAAAAACCGAAATGTAAGCGCCGTATTTTGTGCGGTCCGTTACTTTATACCAAACGGAAAGGTTGTGGTAAATGCCCAAAAATAGATTCGCCAAAAGTATAAGTGGAACAATTTTTATAGCCTCCCAATATTGACTGTTCGGGATTAAAATTCTTTTAAAAATATCGATATAGACAACCACTATTAAAAGAATCAAACATCCAAAAAGCGTAAAATATTTGGTAATTGTAGCATACGTATTTTTCGCATTTGCCTGACTGGAATGATTGAAGAAAAAAGGTTCAATCCCCAACCGGAAAGCCATCACGAAAAGTGTCATAAACATCCCCAGTTTGTAGCAGGCTGAATAAAGACCAACTTGGGTATCGGCCACGTTTTCGGGCAATAGATATTTCAGTAAAATCTTATCAAAAGCCTCATTTATACTGAAAGCAATCCCAGCAATAAGCACCGGAACGGCATATTTCATCATCTGTTTCCAAATGGTTTTGCTGAAACCGAACCCTATTTTCGCATAAAGCGGAAGCAACACCAAAAGTGTTACCGCGCTCGCAATTAGATTCGCGATGAAAACGTACGCCACTTTATTTTCGGGAAACCAAAGGGAACTCCAATAGCTACTGCTTTCGGCAAGCTTCGGAAGGAGTAAAAGAAAAAACAGATTAAATACAAGATTTATAACTACGTTGAAGATTTTAATTGTGGCATATTTCATCGGCTTTTCGTTGGCGCGAAACCACACAAAAGGCAGCACTACCAAAGCATCCAAAGCCAAAATCAACAGTCCGTAGGTAACGTATTCGGGTTTAAAATCTGAAACCTCAGCGATGAAATTTCTGAAAAGAAGCGTTATTCCCAAAAAAATTAATGTAGAAACCGTTAGCGAAGTAAGCGTGGTGGCCTGGACGATTTTTTGTTGTGAAGCGTCTTTCGTTACAAACCTAAAAAACGCGGTTTCCATTCCGTAGCTCAGCAACACATTTCCCAAAATCAAGAAAGCCATTACGGTGGAATAAACTCCATATTCCTCGGGCAGCAAAACTTTTACATAAAGCGGCACTAAAATCACGGACAGCACGCGCGGCAAAACCGTTGCTAAACCATAGATAAAAGTCTGTTTAAATAGTTTTTTGAAAACGCTCAATGCGGTGCTTTTTTATAGGGCAAAAGTATTGAAAATAATGGTTTTGAAGGCCATTTGCCTGCCTTCATATTTAAACGAAAAGATTCGATATTTCTACTGTAATTTTTGTGGGTCGAAATGTTTTTGCATCCAAAAAGCACCAAAGCGTGGTTGCTTCAACAATTGTTTTTCCATCGGAAGGACGGATTATTTTGTAGTGCCTTTCACTTTTTACGCCATCATAATTGTCAATCCATGTTTGGGTTTCAAGCTCTTCGCCTAAAAACGAAGGGTTTTTATAGGAAATGAAATGGTTTAAAACCACCCAAACATTTTGCTCCCGCTGCTCTTCCGAAGTTTTTGAAATCCAGTGCGCTTCCGCAGCATCAAGGCACCATTGCAAATAGGTAACACTATTTACGTGGTTTAGGCCATCGATTGCCGAAGCGGGAACAGTAAATTTCTGTTTAAAAACGAAGGGTTTCAAAAGCCGAGAATTAATTTTGCGATGGTGAAATAGATTAAAATTCCACAAATATCATTACTCGTGGTGATGAATGGACCGGTTGCCATTGCCGGATCAATCCCTCTTTTCTCAAGCATTATAGGAATAAAGGTTCCAATAAGGGCAGCGGTAACTATTACAGATATTAGTGAAATAGCGACGGTAAGTCCGAATAAAAAATCGAGGCCCAACAATAGCATCCCGCCTCCAACCAATAAAATGGCCAAAATAAGACCGTTAAAAAGGCTTAGCAATACTTCTTTAATAAGCCGTTTCCAAAGGGAGCCTTTTAGGCTGTCATTGGCGAGGCCCTGCAGGACAATTGCTGAGGATTGAACTCCAACATTTCCAGCCATTGCCGCAATAAGCGGAACAAAAAAGAAAAGCGCAGGGTGATGGGCCATTGCACCAGAAAAGGTACCCAAAACGGAAACACTCACAAATCCGCCAATAAGCGCAAGGATCAACCAAGGCAAGCGGGCACGTGTTAGATCCCAAATACTATCATCGGCTTCTACGTCCTGACTGATACCTGCAGCCATTTGGTAATCCTTTTCCGCTTCCTCTTTAATAAAATCAACAATATCGTCAATGGTAATCCTTCCAACCAAAATGCCATTGTCATCTACCACGGGAATGGCCTCAAGATCGTATTTTTGCATAATCCGGGCCACGTCTTCGGCTTCAGTATGGACGGTTACATAGTCCACTTTTGGAATGTAAATGTCGCTTATGTGTGCCCGTTCGGGAGCGGTAAGCAAATCTTTTAAAGAAAGCCTTCCTTTAAGCTTTCCGTGTTTGTCCGTAACATAAATGGAATGTACGCGGGTAACGTTTTCAGCCTGCCGGCGCATTTCGCGAACACAACCCGCAACTGTCCATGTTTCTTTTACCCGAACCAATTCCTTCGCCATTAAACCCCCAGCGGTGTCTTCATCATAACGTAGAAGGTCAACAATATCGGCGGCGTGGTCTTCATCTTCAATATGGCCTATTACTTCTTGTTGTATGTCATGGTCAAGTTCCGCGATAATGTCGGCGGCATCATCGGTGTCCATTTCGTCCAACTCATCGGCGATTTCGGAAGGTGTAAGATTGTCCAGAATCCGCTCACGAAAATCATCATCCAGCTCTATCAATATTTCACTGGTAACCTCGCTGTCCAACAATTTTACGATATAGGTAGCCTCGTCTGTATCAAGTTCGTGAAGGATTTCAGCAACATCGGCAAAATGGAGATCTTGCAAAAGGGTTTTCAGCCCGTCGCCATCATTGTGGGCGATAAGCTGTTCAACCTGCTCGATAAATTCATTTGTCAGCTGAAATTGCATCTTTTTCCAGTATTTGGGTGAGCGCTATAAATTGTGAAACAGAAAGTTGTTCCGGACGTTGGCCAAAGATAGCATCTTCTTTTATTTTATCGGAAAGATCAAATGATTTTAAGCTGTTGCGAAGGGTTTTTCTACGCTGCTGAAAAGCGGTTTTTACTACTTTGTAAAGCATCTTTTCATCACAAGCAATTGAAATGTTTTCTTTCCTTTTTAAACGAAGCACCCCGCTATCCACTTTTGGTGGTGGATTGAAAACCGAAGGCGGTACGGTAAAAAGATATTCCGCATCATAAAAAGCCTGGGCCAAAACTGAAAGAATTCCGTAGGCTTTGCTGCCCTCCTTTTCACAAATTCGTTGCGCCACTTCTTTTTGGAACATTCCCGTAAATTCAGGTATTCGCTCTTTCCATTCCAACATTTTGAAAACTATCTGAGTAGAAATATTATATGGAAAATTACCAGTAATTGCGAATTGTTCTTCTCCGAAAAGCTGCGAAATATCGTATTTCAAAAAATCTGCTTCAATTATTTTAAGGTTTTTGTTTGGGTAGTTTTCTTCCAAATAAACAATGGATTCCTTGTCAAGATCCATCGCGATTACATCCACATTTTTCTCAATTAAATACTTGGTGAGCACGCCCATTCCTGGGCCGATTTCCAAAACGTTTTTATAGCCTACAAAGGTTAGCGTATTGCCTATTTTTTCGGCAATAGCTTCGTCTTTCAAAAAATGTTGGCCGAGGTATTTTTTGGCACGCACCTCTCCTTGCTGTGGGTTAGAAAAAGTTTTGTTTGTCTTTTGGATTTTTTGTCCCATTTTTCTTTATTGCTCTGTGTGCTTGATATTATTTTGGTGAAAAAACCGCAAAGTCGCAGAGAGCGCAGGGGGTTTTAGTATTTTTTGAAAAGTTCATTATGGATTTCGCCAATAATTTCTAGTTCGGTGCGGAAGGCCACAAATTTTCCCTCAAAAGGTTTGCTTTGGGCGCGAAGTTCGGCAGCGTTTTCGGCGTAATATTTTTGAAGGGTTTCTTTGCTATCGGTTGTGTATTGAACCGAATAGGTTATTCCGCCCATTTCTTCCTCAACATTTACACGCGCCATCAATGCTTTACTGAATTTTCCGGTGGCGAGCATTGCGGGAATGTGTTCTGTTTTCATCCATTGCAACCAGTGGTTGTGGATGGTTTCTTCTATGTTTATGGTAACGTTATAAATGTACATACTTTTAAAAAATCCAAAAATCAATATCCAAATAACAAATAAATCTCAAAAATGAAAACATTAAATCCCCAACTGCCATTCTCGTTTTGGAATTTGGGATTTTATTTTGGTGCTTTTTTAATTAATAGCATCGCCTCGCAAAGAACGATATTTCATGCGTGCGTCCACAAAATAAATGCTATCGGCGAAATTAAAAATTATCGCTTCATACTGCGCTTTTGCTTTATCGGGTTGTGACAGTTTTTCTTCGTAAAGTTTAGCCAAACGGTAATGTGCATCATCAGCTAAAATATCTTCTTTATAAAATTCGATTATTTTTAGATAATTGGCTTCGGCTTTTTCGTATTCGTCTTTCTTTTCATAAATCTCGCCTTGCTTCAAAAGAGCTTCGTCCTCTATTTTTTCGCCTTTATGATTGGTTAAAATATCTTCCAAGACGGTAATGGCTTCTGCATCTTTATCCTGAAATTCCAACAAATCGGCACGGGCATATTTTTTTAAGGCTGTTTGGGTAGAATCTTCCAAAGTGTTATCGCGAATTAGCAAACTGAGCTGCATGGCATCATTCGCCATTAATTGTGAAGTGGATTTTTTAAGCACGTCCAATTGCACTTGTGCCCATTCAAAATCGCCTTTAAAATAACTGGTTCGCGCCACTTTAAACCGGGCTTCCTGTGCCAAAACATCGCTCTGCACTTTTTTCTGGATTTGGGAATAGTAAATTAAAGCTTCATTGAATTTTTCGTCAAAAACCAAAATATCTGCCAGCTCCATTTTTACACGTGCCTCTTGGTAGGCGGTTAAATCTTGCTTGGCTAAAGTTTTCAGATTTTCAATTGCCAGTTCCTTTTTGTTGTTCTGAAAAGCTAAAAAGTGGTTGTAATCTATCTGCAGCAAATAGGTTTCCCGGTTTCTGCCAAACTCATCCAAAAGGCTTTCAAACTTTTTTTCCACTTCAGCATAATCTTTAGGTTTGGTAGTTTTCACTTCCATCTTCATCAAAATTTGATTGCCCTGCAGTTTGTTTTGGGGCGTGAAGGAATTATCAATAATATAGTTTACTATTTCCCTTCCGGTGTCATAATCTTCATCGGCAATTGTTATATATGCCAAATCGGTAATGCCGCCAAGGTCTTCGCCAATGCGTTTGTAGATTGCTTTTTCCTGCGTAAATGCTTTTTTATATTCCTTTTGCTGAATAAAAAGCCAGCTCAGCAATTCGTTATAAAGCACATCTGGGTTTTGCTGTGACCGTTGCAGCAATGTTTTTTTAAGAAGTAAATTGGCTTCATTGTTTGGATCTTCTGTAGTATAAAGACTGAAATACCGCTGCGCCGTACCTAGGAAAGACACGTTTTTTTCAACCAGCCCTAAGTAGCTATCGAACATTTTTTCCAGCTTGCCCTGTTCGCCATAAATCTGGGCGAGTTGCATATTGAAATCTATTTTGTCGCTCATGGCCATTGCTTTTTCATAAGCTATTACAGCTTCGTCCAGCAGGCTGTATTTTTCAAAAGTATTTCCTATGTTGTAGGAATAGTTTGGGTTAATTTCTATGGTTTCTATGGCTTTATTGAAGTTTGCTGTGGCAAGTTCTGTTTGGTTTTGAAGCGAATAATTATACCCCAGTTCTACATAAAGTTGTGGAAAATTGCGGCCATCCCCCAATTTGGCTTTGATAAGTTTTTCTGCTTCTGAGAAATTTTCAAGTTGCTGGTTGCTTTCTACCAT
Source organism: Aequorivita sp. (assembly GCA_030690315.1). Taxonomy (GTDB): domain Bacteria; phylum Bacteroidota; class Bacteroidia; order Flavobacteriales; family Flavobacteriaceae; genus Aequorivita. The sequence goes on along the minus strand of JAUYGY010000036.1, from coordinate 37,044 downwards.
TCCCAAGAAATAATCCAACCGGTATGGACTTTCTTTACTTAGTTTTTCATAAATGCGCAATGCTTTTTCAAACTGTCCCTGCTCAAAATAATTTTTGGCCAGTGCATCGCTCTGCGAAAAGCCTGCAGTGACTATAAAAAAGAAGAAAATGAAACAAAATTTGCGCATGTGGTAAATATAAGGAAATGACCCGATAGCTTTGGAATTCTGGCAATATTTATCAAAAACAACGCCGTAATTTTTATTTTCAATCTGCTTCTGTACTGATTATTTCAATAAAAAAAGGGGATGCTTTACAGCGAACCCCTCTTTTCAACATCAAACAATCTCCTCTTATTGCTTGATGAATTTGTATGTAGCCAATTGGCCATTTACTGCTAATTTCAAAATATAAACTCCCAGAAAATGGCCTGCTACATCTATGAAATATACAGTTTATAGAACTGAAAAAATTATCCTAAATCTTCTAAATCCAATTCATCAATTGCATCCCAAGTTTCATCAATATCCATATTGTTTCCTTTGGCTTCCAAATAGAAACGGTTGCCTTCCATTAGTTGAATTGTACTGTTGTTATTGCCCGTACGGTATTCCTCAATAGCTTTTGTGCCATTTTTGGTGACGGTTCTTCGGGAGCCGTTTTCGCTCTCTTCTTCAAAATCCTGGCTCATTACCATCCTCATGCCTGCCGTGGCCGCAGCACCTACTTGGCCAGCGCCATCAATGATGCTAATGGTAAATTTTTTGGACTTGTCTTCATTGGCAAAAGCTGCTTCAACAGAGGCAATGCCCATCATTCCCGCTTGACCCGCTTTATAACTTATGCGTTTCATTCCGTTCACCTCATTGGGCAACCAAGATTTTAATTCTTCATTGGTAAGTGGAGTTATTTCTTGCAGTTCTTTGATGTCGTCCTGCATTTTGGTCATTTCCTGCACCGCGTTTGTGGAGTTTGAAACAACATCCTTTGTTTCTTTTATTTTTTTGCTCACGGGATTGTCTTTGCAGCTTAACAAAGCCGAAAAAACAAAAAGGGCCAATACATACTTTTTCATAATTTAATAATTTGGTTAGTTGAATATTAAACACTAATATAATCAATATCAGGAAAATATAAACCAAATTAGTAAGAAGATGTAGGAATCACCTCATTTCGGAAGCAACTTTTTCAAGCTCAGCATACCAGTTTTCGCCGAATTTGCGGATAAGCGCAGTCTTTACAAATTTATAAACTGGGACTTTCAATTCCTTTCCCAACGTGCAGGCATCGTCGCATATAGGCCAACGGTGGTAGTTTACAGCGGAAAACTCGCTATATTCCTGAATGCGGACGGGATATAAATGGCACGAAATAGGTTTTCTGAAATCAATTTCCCCAGCATTGAAAGCGTCTTCAATACCACAACTTGCAATGCCTCTGTTGGTGAAAGTTACATAGGCACATTCCTTGCCATTGACCAATGGAGTTTCAAGTTCGTCAAAATCTGTTTTGATGTAAGTACCTTGTTTTTCAATAGCTTCGATTCCCTCGGGGCGAAGAAAGGGTTTCACTTTTGGGTAGATTTCTTTAAGGATTTTTACTTCCTCTTCGGTAATTGGAGCACCCGCTTCGCCTTCAATGCAGCACGCACCTTTACAGGCGTTAAGGTTACACACAAAATCCTTTTCTATAATATCTTCTGAAACTATTGTTTTGCCAAGTTGAAACATGCGCCAAAGATAAATTGTTTAAAGTTGCCATTCCGAAGAAATTATAGATTTATTAACCCTTATTTCTGTTATTCTGCCAAATATAATTGCCTAATTTTGCGCTTGGAAATTAAACCATTATGACTTTAAACTTTAAAGAAATAGCAACTGCTACCATGGTACTTTTTGCGGTGATTGATATTATTGGAAGTATTCCAATTATTATAGGCCTTCGCAAAAAGGCGGGCCACATCAACTCTGGCAAAGCTTCAATCATTGCTGCCATTGTTATGATTGTTTTTCTTTTTTTGGGGGAAAGCATTTTAAAGCTTATTGGCGTGAACGTGAATGAATTTGCGGTTGCGGGTTCGCTCATCCTGTTTTTCATCGCTTTGGAAATGATTCTTGGTGTTACCCTCTTTAAAGAAGGCGATACAAGCCCCGATTTAACATCAATCTTTCCTTTGGCGTTCCCATTATTGGCTGGGCCAGGAAGTTTGACCACCCTGCTTTCCCTTCGCGCTGAATATGAAATCCAAAATATTATTATAGCAATACTTGTAAATATTGTTGTTATCTATGCTGTTTTGAAGAGTTCTGGCAAGTTGCAACGATTTTTGGGAAAGAACGGAATTGCGGTGATTCAAAAAATATTTGGTGTAATTTTGCTGGCCATTGCGGTGAAACTTTTCACTTCAAATATTCAGGAACTTTTTAATTAAAGAATAATGAAATATTTTATCTACATTTTGATTGCCGGCGCTGCCGCACTTGTAATTTATAACACAACACAACTAGATTTTAATGATTTGTTGGAAGGCGACAGTTCTATTGCTGCGGTTAGTATTCTGGCGGGATTGTGTGCTATCTTGGCACTTGGTATTTTGCTTGTTTCAAAAAGAATAGCCTCCAAAGTAAAAAAATAGTCTTACTCTTTTTCTAAATGATTTTCAGCCTCCAACTCCAAAACTTTAAGGAGCATTGGGTCCGTTTCGTTTAGGGTTATTTCATACTCATTGGGGCCAAAAAGTTGTTGGGCTATGTTCGCTTTTAGCGTTCTTTTTAACTCTTCGGTATATTTTGAAAGGTCAATCTGCGCTTCGTTGAACTTGGCGTATTCAATAAATTCCTTAGAAAGTTTATCGTCCACTTTAAAATTCTTTCTGAAATCTTCAAACTTAATTCCTTTAAACAAAGTTCTGTTTTTTTCGAGATATTCAAAGATGAAATAACTCATAAACCCGCTTCGGGAAACGTATTGTAGGGTTTCATTTTCAACGCTGGTATCTTTCGGCACAAAAACATCCGGAATAATTCCACCGCCTCCGTAAACTACATTGCCTTTTGGCGTAACATATTTTAAGGAATCTGCAACTTTTATGCTGTCTGCATGAATCAATTCGCCATCGCGGTAGCGTTTTTCATAATCGCTGTAATAGGTATCGTTTCCGTTTCCGTAGGGTCTTTGAATGGAGCGGCCCGTTGGTGTATAATACCGTGCAATGGTCAACCGAACTGCACTGCCATCACCAAGTGACATTTCGCGTTGCACGAGCCCTTTTCCAAACGACCGGCGACCAATGATGGTTCCCTTATCATTGTCTTGAAGTGCTCCAGCTACGATTTCACTGGCAGAGGCAGAGTTTTCGTTAATAAGCACGTATAATTTTCCGTGTTCAAAATCGCCTCGGCGGGTAGCGTATGTTTTGTTGATGTCGCCACTTTTGTTCTTTGTGATTAGAACAAGTTTGTTATTTTCCAAAAATTCGTCAACCACTCTTTCTGCGGTTGAAATGTAGCCCCCTGGGTTGTTCCGAAGATCCAAAACCAGTTTTGTGATGCCTTGATCTTTCAGTTTGTCCAGCGCGGCTTCAAATTCTTTATAAGTGGTCTCGGAAAAGCGGTTTAGTTTAATGTAACCCAAATTATCCGACAATTTATAGGAAGCATCAACACTAACCAGTGGAACTTGTTTTCTTCTTACTTTTATTTCCAATGTTTTCTTTTCACTGGGGCGATAAACGTCGAGTGCTACTTTACTGTTTATTTCGCCTTTTAAATAGTTGGAGATGCTGTCTCGCAGAACCAATTCACCAAAAAGTTTTTTCCCATCGGCGTATAAAATTCTGTCGCCGCCTTTAATTCCAGCTTGTTCGGCTGGCCCACCTTCGATGGATCTGATTACGGCAATGGTATCTTTATAAATGTAGAAACTCACCCCTATGCCAACAAAAGCGCCACGCATGTCATCGGCATTGTGTGCATATTCACTTTTCGGAATGTAAACAGAATGTGGGTCAAGATTTTCAAGAATTCCGTTTACCGTAACGTCCACAATACTGTCCGTATTTACGTTATCAACATATTCATAGTCTATATAATCTATGAGCCTGTTTAGTTTGTCTTTTTTAGAACTTGTAGCGAAGATTTTTTCGGAATTATCATTAAAATTGAGTTTGGACCCAATATAAACACCTGCGGCAAGCGCCATTCCAACCCATAGTGGCAAGTATTTTTTTTGATTTCCCATTATTCTGAATCCAAATTTGAAATGTGCTGTATGCTTACTCCCGCTTTTTCCAAAAACGCAATGCCAGAGTTATCTTTATATTCGTTGTAATAAACCATTCTTTTTATACCCGCTTGATGAATTAATTTGCTGCATTCTTTACAGGGAGACATCGTAATATACAGTGTTGCTCCTTGGCACGCCTGTGTTGAGGATGCAACCTTTAAAATTGCATTTGCTTCGGCGTGGAGCACGTACCATTTTGTATAGCCTTTGTCATCTTCACAAATATTTTCAAAACCCGTAGGCGTGCCATTGTAGCCATCACTGATAATCATTTTGCCCTTCACAATAAGCGCACCAACCTGCCTTCTTTTGCAATAAGAGAGTTTGCTCCACTCTTGTGCCATCCGTAGATAGGCAATATCATACTTGCGTTGTTTGCTGTCCTTCATACTTTTATATAGGTAGCGAAATTACTGGGAAGTTACGCCACTGCCAAAAAAAATGCTGTTAACTTATTGCCAAAGTGGATTTAGGGTGTAGATGGGGTTAAAAGTTGAAAAGTTTTAGGGTTGACACTATTTTAACTGAAGCCTTCGAAACAATTGAAATTCTCTAAAAAATCCAGTTATCGATGAGCATCGGGATTATCATTCCTATTACCAACGAAGAAACCACCAGTACCCAATCACGTTTATTAAACCGGAAAATGGTTTGAAAGATGAAGGCGATAATTAAAATAATAATTACCACTATAATTTGCGCAGTTTCAATGCCGAGGGCAAATTCCAGCAACGGCAAAATGCCGCCACCACTGTCCAATGCAGTAAAGAACGAGGCAAAACCAAGCCCGTGAATCAACCCAAAGAAAATAGTGACGATATAAAAAATACCCAACTTTTCTGCCTTTTTCTCTTTGCCAGCGGTGAAAAGATTAAAAAGTGCAGTGACCAGAATGGTTATTGGAATCAAAAACTCGATAACTTTTCCGGAAACGCTAACCACATTATAGCTTGCCAAAAGCAATGAAAGTGTGTGGCCAATTGTGAACATAGTAACCAAAAGAAGTAGTCTTTTCCACGAAGCAAAAGTGTATGCGGCGCAGAGGACTATCAAAAACAGAATGTGATCGTAGGCTTTCCAATCCAGTACGTGATGGAGGCCAAGATTAAAATACAACCAGAAATCAGACATGGGGATGGGGTTTTTCAGGGTTTGCCCAAATATAGGCATTGTGTTGAAGATTTCATATATTTATTAAAATATCTAAAGATTAGAATTATGAAGAAACTTATACTTACATGTTGCGCATTACTTCTTCTTTCAAAAAGCTTTTCGCAAAATCCTGATTTATACAGAACTTGGTATTTAACTTACTATACTTATGATTTGGGGGATACTTTTTTTGTGGCAGATATACAGCCACGTATTTCTCCGTACATTACCATTGATGAATTTTTGGGCTTTACTGGAGAAGCGGCGTGTAGTTCCTATATTGGTGAGTTCAGCTATAATGCCAACCAAGATTTGTTGGTTCTTGATAATTTTGATTCTACTTTAACATTATGTGATTTTCAATCCCACAATGATTTCGAAAATGACTATTTCGGCTATTTTGTTAACAGCCAAAGTTATACGTATGAAATTTATACAGATACCGCCACCAATGATTCTTACCTAACAATTTCTGTGGCTCCAGGATTTGATTTGGTCTATCAGGATTTTCCACTTAATGATTTAGAAAATGTGGCAATTGAATTTAAGATATTTCCAAATCCCGTTTCAGAAACTCTCTTTATTAGTTCAAAAATAGAAACTATTGAAAAGCTTGCTGTATATTCAATAAATGGAAGTTTGATGTTTTCAAAAACCAACAATCCTGCATCGATTGATGTTTCGCTTCTTTCAAATGGAATATACTTTTTGGAAATTATTTCTGAAAAAGAGAAAAGCATTCGAAAATTTATTAAAAATTAAAGCCCCAACATTTCTGCTGAGGCTTTGTACTCGAGGCGGGAATCGAACCCGCACGTCCTAAAACACAGGATTTTGAATCCAGCGCGTCTACCAATTCCGCCACTCGAGCAAACGGGACGCAAAAATAAACAAATATTTATAATTTCCTGAAAATTTTATGCAGGTATTTTTTTTAAAAAACACTTGGTTTTAATTTTTACCTTTGTGCACTAATAAAAAACCACAAACTATGTCAATCGCTATCCCAGAACCAAAGATTTTTGCCTGCAAACAAAGTGAAGCACTCGCGCAGGATATTGCGGATGCCTTTGGTATTCCATTGGGAAATGTAATAACCGCACATTACAGTGATGGCGAATTTCAACCTTCCTTTGAGGAATCGGTTCGCGGAAGTCGGGTTTTTTTAATTGGCTCCACATTTCCAAACAGTGACCATTTAATGGAACTTTTGTTGATGATTGATGCCGCAAAACGTGCTTCTGCACGTCACATTACTGCAGTAATGCCCTATTTTGGCTGGGCGCGACAGGACAGAAAAGACAAACCCCGTGTACCAATCGCGGCAAAATTGGTTGCTAAAATGCTGGAAACGGCCGGGGCAACACGAATAATCACAATGGATCTGCACGCAGATCAAATCCAGGGATTTTTTGAAAAACCTGTGGATCACCTTTTTGCTTCCACTATATTTCTTCCTTATTTAAGAAGTCTAAATCTTGAGAATCTTACAATCGCTTCGCCAGATATGGGGGGTTCCAAAAGAGCTTATGCCTATTCAAAATTTTTGGAAAGCGATGTTGTAATCTGTTACAAACAGCGTGAAAAAGCTAATGTAATTTCATATATGGAATTGATTGGCGATGTAACCGGAAAAAATGTAGTATTGGTTGATGACATGGTTGATACCGCCGGAACACTCACCACCGCTGCCGATTTGATGATGGAGCGTGGCGCCTTAAGCGTGCGTGCGGTTTGTACACACCCGCTTCTTTCCGGAAATGCTTACGAGCGAATTGAAAAATCAAAGTTATTGGAATTGATAGTTTCAGATTCCATTCCCACCAAACCAAGCAGTAAAATTAGAGTGATAAGCTGCGCAAAACTTTTTGCCGATGTAATGTTGAGCGTTAACGCCAATAAATCTATCAGCTCCAAGTTTTTGATGTAGCCTTCCATCTAAAGAGACATAATTTATTCTGAAACTAAAAAAATCAGAAATGCTAAATCGATAATCCAAAATAAAATTTATCTTTGCACTCCCTAAAAAACAGCTTTTTAGGGAGTTTTTATAAATAAATAATTTTAAGAAAAAATGAAATCAATTACAATTAAAGGATCACAAAGAGAAAGCGTGGGCAAAAAGGCAACGAAAGCCCTACGTAATGCTGGAATGGTTCCTTGCGTAGTTTACGGAGGGGATGAGCCAATTAGTTTTTCAGCAGAAGAAATTGCATTTAAGAACTTGGTTTACACTCCAGATGTACACACGGTTGTAGTTAATTTAGGTGGCAATAAAATTACTGCCATCCTTCAGGATATACAATTTCACCCAGTGACGGACCGTATTCTTCATATCGATTTTTATCAAATTTTTGATGACAAGGAAGTTACTATGGAAATCCCAGTACGCACAAAAGGAAACGCTCGTGGCGTTCGTAGTGGTGGTACCTTGCGAATTGTTACCCGTAAACTTCGCGTAAAAGCTTTGCCAGAAAATCTACCAGATTTTATTGAGGCAGACATTACCGAAATGCGTATCGGAAGCAAAATGTACATTACCGCAATCAAAACCGATAAATACAAAATCATGCACACTGATAACACCGTTATCTGTCAAGTTAGAACTTCACGTACCGCAATTACGGAAATTGAAGAAGAAACTGAAGAAGGAGCAGAAACTGCTGCTGCCGAAGGTGCTGAAGAAACTGCAGAAGCTCCGGCTGAAGCATAACATCTTCTTTTTAAAGATAAGTGAAAAGCATCCTGTTAATTCAGGGTGCTTTTTTTATTTTTACCGAAGAATACAAAATAGATGCTTTCATTTTTCAGAAAATTATTTGCAGCAAAAGCTGACCAAACCTGTACCGAAGTAGATTCCATGAAAAAATTTCTCATCGTAGGCCTTGGCAATATTGGCCCAAAATATGCTAACACGCGCCACAACATAGGTTTTAAAATAGTCGATTTTTATGCCGAAAAAAATTCACTTATTTGGGAAACAGCCAAGCTGGGCGATATTACTTCACACAAAGTAAAAGGAAGAACGCTCATCTTCCTAAAACCGAGCACTTTTATGAACTTAAGCGGAAAGGCCGTAAATTACTGGCTCGAAAAAGAAAAAATCCCTGTGGAAAATATGCTGGTTATTACAGACGATCTAAATTTGGCATTCGGCACCATTCGAATAAAAACGAAAGGCAGCGACGGCGGCCACAATGGGTTGAAAGATATTCAAAACACTTTGCAAACAACAGATTATCACCGTTTCCGCTTCGGAATTAGTGATGCCTTTGCCAAAGGAAGACAGGTAGATTATGTTCTGGGCGAATGGGAAGCAGAGGAAGAAAGTAAACTGCCCGAACGTTTGGAATTGAGCTGCAACATTATAGAATCCTTCGCCCTGGCAGGAATCACTATCACTATGAATACTTATAACGGAAAATAATTTTGAAGAAATATCCGTCAGCTTCCGCATATAAAAATAACCGCCAAAGTGTTGTTACAATCGGCACTTTTGATGGTGCCCATCTTGGCCATAAAGCCATTTTGAATCGAGTTGTGGAAACTGCAAAAAAGGAAAATCTTGATTCAGTTGTGCTTACTTTTTTTCCGCACCCGCGCATGGTGCTTCAGCAAATTTCAGACATAAAACTCATAAACACCATTGACGAACGCACCCAATTACTTGAGAAATCGGGCCTTGACCATTTGGTGATTCATCCTTTTACACATGCATTTTCTAGGTTGACCGCTTTGGAATATGTGCGCGATATTTTGGTAAACAGCTTAAAAGCCAAAAAAATAATAATCGGTTACGACCATCGTTTCGGAAGAAACAGAAATGCCGATATTGAGGATTTAAAGGAATTCGGAAGAACCTATAATTTTGAAGTTGAAGAGATTTCCGCAAAGGAAATTGACGATGTTGCCATCAGTTCCACAAAAATCAGAAAAGCTTTAAACGAAGGCGATATTGAAACCGCCAATGTTTATTTGGGATATAATTATATGATTTCTGGCGAAGTGGTTCAAGGAAAAGCAATTGGAAGAACCATAAAATATCCCACGGCAAATCTGAAATTAAAGGAAAACTATAAACTTGTTCCAAAAAACGGTGTGTATGTTGTACAGTCAATAATTGATTCAGAAAAAATCTTCGGAATAACAAGCATTGGCACCAACCCAACCGTTGGCGGAACGGAAAAAACCATTGAAACTCATTTTCTAAATTTTAACAAAGACCTCTACGGAAAAGAAATTACCATCGAATTTCTAATGTATATAAGAGATGAGGCCACTTTCAATTCGGTAGAACTATTGCGACAGGAAATAGTTAAGGATGAAAATTTCGCAAAACAATATTTAAAGGAGCGTGAATAAATTTCTTTTCAAACAGGTTGATAATATTGGGCTCATCCTTTTTAGAGTTGTGTTCGGCCTATTGATTGCTACTGAAGCCATCGGCGCCATTTTCACTGGTTGGGTGCGGCGCACTTTGGTTGATACGCCGTTTACTTTCAACTTTATCGGTTTCGATTTTTTACAATACCTGCAAGGCGATGCAATGTATTATTACTTTGTAATAATGGGCATCTTCGGCATTTTTGTGATGTTGGGCTATAAATACCGTTTCAGTATGATTGTTTATGCAATCATGTGGACCGCTGTTTATTTGATGCAAAAATCCAGCTACAACAACCATTATTATTTAATGATGCTCTTGTGCTGGATAATGGCTTTACTTCCCGCAAACCGTTGGTTTTCATTGGATGCAAAAATAAATCCCGAAATAAAATCTCCCGCAATGCCACGCTGGGTTTTGTTGATTTTGATACTTCAAGTTTGGATAGTTTACACTTTTGCTTCCGTAGCAAAGTTTTATCCAGATTGGCTTGATGCTTCCATGCCCGCATTATTAATGAGCAGTAAAAACGATTATTGGCTTATAGGCCCACTCCTGCAAATTAATTGGGTGCACTGGACTATTGCTTATACCGGAATCTTTTTCGATCTGCTTATCGTCCCATTAATGCTTTGGAAACGTACGCGATTGCTCGGTTTTGTAATTTCAGTATTTTTTCATCTTTTTAATTCCATAGTTTTCCAAATAGGAATCTTTCCTTACATGTCCATCGCTTTTGCCCTGTTTTTCTTTTCTCCTGAAATACTTCAAAAACGATTTCTTCCGAAGAAAATAGTATACAGCGGAAACGATATAATTGTTCCGAAACATAAATATTTAATCATCGGGGTATTTTCAATCTACTTTCTGTTCCAGCTCGGCCTCCCGCTGCGCCATTGGTTTTTTAAGGACGACGTGCTTTGGACTGAAGAAGGCCATCGCCTAAGTTGGCGGATGATGCTTCGTTCTAAAAGTGGAAGCCTTACCGTTTGGGTGAAGGATAAAGCCACTGGCGAAAAAGAACGTTATAATTACGGTAAACTTTTAGGCTCCAAACAACAAGCGGCCGTAACCACAAAACCCGATTTAATGTGGCAACTCGCCCAAAAAATAAAAACTCTTGAAAGCGAAAAAGGGCGCGATGTTGCGGTTTACATGGATTCTTACGTCCGCGTTAATAATGGTGTCCATATTCCTTTTATTGACCCAAATGTAGATTTGGCTGCTGAAAATTGGCATCCCTTCAAACACAGCGAATGGATTTTGCCTTCGCCTAAGGATTATAAGGAAAAGTCTGCGGAAAAATAATTACCTTTAATTATAATTTTTGCTGTTATGGACTTAAAAACGAAGAAATATAAAATAATTGAAGCTCTTCTAAAGATTGAAGAGCCAAGCATCATTAGACATTTGGAAAATATATTGAAAATTAAATCTGAAGAACAACTGGGGGATGACGAGTTGATGGAAGAAGCTGAAGCTGACATTAAAGCGGGTAGGACATATTCTTTAAAAGATGCAAAAAAAATGGTTGAGGATTGGAAAGAAATGTAAAACAAGTCCTATTAACCAATAGAGCCATCAAAGACATTGTCAAAATCAGGAAATTCAATGTTGAGCTTTATGGAGAAAAAATTGCCAGTAAGATTGTTGATGATTTGTTTGGATATATAGGAATATTAGAAAATCCGGACCCAAACTTTACCAAAATTGGGGCTAAAGATGAGGCTTTTTCCCATCTGAAAAGAAATTACAGAAAATTAATCATCAACACCATTAAAGTCACTTATCGGGTTGGCAAAACAAAAATGTACGTAGTTCGTGTTTTTGATACTCGGCAAAATCCGAAGAAAAATAATTAATTTAAGGCTTCCAAATAAATTATCTCTTTCTCTCCCATTTCCCTAACTTTGCGCTTCAAAATAATTTAGTAAAATGCTACAAGTAACCGACATTCGCGAAAACAAAGATAAATACATAAAAGCCCTTGCCAAACGTGGTATTGACGCTGCTTCCGTTTTAGAAGAAGTTTTAAATCTAGATGAAAAACGCCGCTCTTCGCAAGCGCAGTTGGATGAGGTTTTGGCGCAAAGCAATTCCTATTCAAAAGAAATCGGGAAACTTTTTCAAAGTGGTGAAACCCAAAAAGCAATAGCGCTAAAGGAGAAAACAGTTGAATTGAAGGAATCCTCAAAACAATTGAACGAACACATGATGGCGGCTGCGGAAAGGTTACAGCAATTGCTTTACACGCTTCCAAATATCCCGAATGATTTAGTACCGGCCGGTACCGATGAAAATGACAACGAAGAAGTTTACAAAGAAGGTGAAATTCCAAAGTTAATTGAAGGCGCATTGCCTCATTGGGAACTCGCCAAAAAATATGATTTGATCGATTTTGAACTAGGTGTAAAAATTACAGGAGCAGGTTTTCCCGTTTACAAAGGAAAAGGAGCCCGTTTGCAGCGCGCTATGATTGCTTATTTCTTGGATAAAAATACTGCTGCTGGCTATACCGAATATCAAGTGCCACATTTGGTAAACGAAGCTTCGGGTTATGGAACTGGGCAGTTGCCTGACAAGGAAGGGCAGATGTACCACGTGGGTGTTGACGATCTTTATTTAATTCCAACCGCTGAAGTTCCCGTAACAAATATGTTTCGCGGCGACTTGCTGAACAATTCCGATTTGCCTATTCTATGCACTGGCTACACGCCTTGTTTCAGAAGGGAAGCAGGAAGCTACGGCGCACATGTTCGTGGTTTGAACCGTTTGCACCAATTTGATAAAGTTGAAATCGTTCGCATTGAGCACCCCGATAATTCATACGCGGCGTTGGATGGAATGGTTGAACACGTAAAAGACATTCTTCGCGAGTTAAAATTGCCATACAGAATCCTTCGTCTTTGTGGCGGCGATTTGGGTTTTACATCAGCGTTGACTTATGATTTTGAAGTATTTTCAACAGCGCAGGATCGTTGGTTGGAGATTTCTTCCGTTTCAAATTTTGAAACTTTTCAAGCGAACCGATTGAAACTTCGTTTTAAAGATACCGACGGAAAAAACAAGCTTGTTCATACTTTGAACGGAAGCTCATTGGCTTTGCCAAGAGTTTTGGCTGGAATTCTAGAAAACTACCAAACAGAGGATGGAATAAAAATCCCAGAAGTTTTGGTTCCGTATTGCGGGTTTGATTTCATAAAATAATTTTTTGTGATGTAGAAAACATCGCTCACATTTAAAAGTATATAAAATGGTATATCAAAATATTCTTTCTGAAACCGAAAACGGCATTACAACTATCACTATCAATCGCCCTTCAAAATTGAATGCATTGAATCGTGAAACCATTCAGGAATTGCACGATGCTTTCGAAGAGGCTGAAAATTCATCTAAAACAAAAGTGATAATAATTACGGGAAGCGGTGAAAAAGCCTTCGTTGCTGGTGCAGACATCAGCGAATTTGCAGACTTTTCAGTTGAAGAAGGCGGAAAACTAGCAGCAAAAGGACAGCAATTATTGTTTGATTTTGTGGCGAATTTCTCTAAACCCGTAATTGCCGCAGTAAACGGTTTCGCCCTTGGTGGCGGATTGGAACTGGCGATGGCTGCACATTTCCGCATCGCTTCGGAAAATGCAAAAATGGGATTGCCAGAAGTTTCATTGGGCGTAATTCCAGGTTATGGCGGCACGCAACGTTTGCCACAATTGGTAGGTAAAGGCCGCGCAATGGAACTAATTATGACCGCTGGAATGATTGATGCCAGCCAAGCGCTTCAATATGGCTTGGTAAACCACGTAACCACACCCGAAGAATTGATGGAATTTACAGAAAAACTTGCCGGAAAAATTATGAAAAACTCATCCGTTGCAATCGCTTCTGCAATTAGGGCTATTAATGCAAATTATGAAGATGGCGTAAACGGTTTTGATGTAGAAATTGAAGAATTTGGCAACTGTTTCGGAACCGAAGATTTTAAAGAAGGCACTCAGGCGTTTCTTCAAAAAAGGAAAGCTGATTTTCCTGGGAAATAAAATTTTAGTTATTCAAATTTTATGAAAAATATTATACTTTTCCTTTTCCTCTTTATGAGTGTAATTACTAATGCACAGTTGGATACACTCAAAGTTTCGGTAAGCGAAATTTTTAATGATCAAAAATTCAAAACGTCATTACTTTTTGCCAAAGAAGATTCCAACGGCGATATTTTTACCGTTAGAAATTACTATTCCAGCATTTCAAACCCAAAAGGGTATTATATAGAACATTTCAACAAAGACCTAAAGTTGCTGAAAAGAACGACGGTTGAGGTGAATCGCAACGAAATAAAGGGTCTTTTTTTAACCGAAGATTCCGTCATTTTATTACAATTCCAATATAATTACAAAGCGAAAAAATATGTATTTGCTACATTAACTTCTTCAAAGGATGATTTTAATTTTGCCGAAAAGGAAATTTATTCAATCGAAAGAAATAGACTTGACAAATACGACCATTTTGGCATTCGCAGTGAACCAGAGTTTAATTTGCATCGGCAGAATCACTTGGGAGATTTCGTTGAATCTGAAAATGGAAATTTCATTACTCTCAATCTGTTTACAAAAAGCAATGAAGGGAGCGCCCTGCTCGTAATTACCTTTAATAAAAATTTTGAAAAAATTTATGAATACCAATTTGAAAATGTTATATCCTTAAAGGAAACCGCAACGAAAAATCTACCGTTGGAATATCAAAATATGGTTTTGGACAACAATGGTACTGTATATTTTTTGGGAAGAGTTTTCAATACCAGCGATAAGAATTTGGAAAGAAATAATGCGCCAAACTATTATTTTGTTCTTTTTAAAGCGGATGCAGATTCAAAGACCCAAAAGTTTATTCCAATTGAAAGCAACAATATTATTCGTTCGTTACAATTAGCTACAAAAGGAGATAAATTGGCGGCAGTGGGCCTTTATACAGATATGATAGGTTCAAGTTTTTCTTTTACATCGGGCAATAGGTATGATGGGGCCGTTCTCTTTAATTTAGATAAAACATCATTAAATAAATTGAAAGAATCTTTCCAGCCTTTCTCGGAAGAATTTATGATTGAAAAATACGGAAAGGTGAAGGGAAAAATAAATTCTTTTCTTTCATACCGCAGTATTTTTATGTTGGATAATGGCGATCTTATAATAAATGTGGAAGAATTTGAAATGTACATTTCAGACGATAATGTTAACGCAAGGCGCATTTATAAAGATATTATGGGTTTTCGGCTTAGCAATAATGGTGATTTAACTTGGGCGAAAAATATCAATAAGAAACAGGATGATTGGGATTTAGAAAACATTCCTTTTCTTTCATACACTGCCACAATTAAAAACGACGTTGCATATTATTTTGTAAATGCAGCTTCAGATTTAAAACTTTTAAAAAACAATCAAATTGAACTAAGAGAAGGGCCGCGTCTCTATGCTTTAAAAATTTACCCCACTGGCCTTTTCAGATATGATAAAGTCCTGAATCCAGAAATATTCAATGCGCAACTTCAAGTACGTTTTGGAATTTTACTTAACGAAATGGATATGCTATTTGAAGCTGAAAGTAATGACAAACCCATGCTTGTGAAATTATATTTCTGATTCTGAATTGTTTTCTCCTAAAAATTCATAACCATTCGCTAAGATTATTAACTTTATACACTTCTTTTCTGAAATTCTATTTTCACAATTATGAAAAAATACCTTCTATTTATTGTACTTCTATATCTTAATTTTTCTTTGATAGCCCAACAAAAAGCAGAACCATGGTTTAAAGATGGGGAAGCCCAAATTGTCCCAGCCTTTGAAAATCAAAATGATTGGATTAGAACAGATCTATGGGTTGAAACAACTTTTGACACTGACGGCGATAGCAAACCAGACAGGATGCACGTTGATGTTACCAGACCAAAACAAACCGAAGACGGATTAAAACTTCCCGTAATTTACGAGTCAAGCCCATATTTTGCAGGAGTTGCGCCCGAAGTGGAAGGCGCATTCCACGATGTTCACCACGAATTGGGTACTTTCAATAAAGAAATTATTCATCCATCAGTTAAAAGAACTGGACAACGCCCGATTATTTCTAATTCACAAATTAAAACTTGGGTTCCGCGTGGATACATTGTTATACATTCTTCTTCGCCAGGAACTGGGCTTTCCCAAGGCTCCCCAACCGTTGGTGGAGACAATGAATCTTTGGCTCCAAAAGCTGTAATAGATTGGTTAAATGGCCGCGCAAAAGGTTACACCTCTCCCGATGGAAACGAAGAAGTAAAAGCATATTGGACCACCGGAAAAGTTGGGATGACCGGCACTTCATACAACGGAACAATTCCTCTGGCAGCCGCAACCACTGGGGTTGAAGGGCTTGAGGCCATCATTCCCATAGCGCCAAATACTTCTTATTATCATTATTACAGAAGCAACGGACTGGTTCGTTCGCCGGGTGGATATTTGGGCGAAGACGTTGATGTGCTTTACGATTTCATCCACAGTGGTGATGAATCAAAACGTGCTTATAATAATGCAACCTATCGCGACGGCGAAATTAAAAATGGAATAGACCGAAAAACGGGCGATTACAACGAATTTTGGGCCGGCCGCGATTATCTGAACCATATGAAACCAATGAAGGCCGCACTTTTTATGGCACACGGTTTTAATGACTGGAACGTAATGCCCGAACACAGCTACAGAATTTACAAAGCAGCCGAGGAAATGGGCTTGCCCGTAAAAATCTATTACCACCAAAACGGTCATGGCGGTCCCCCACCATTTTCAATGATGAATATGTGGTTCACAAAGTATCTTTTTGGAATTGAAAATGGTGTTGAAAACGAACCGAAAGCTTGGATTGTCCGTGAAAATGATAAAAACGATACTCCAACTGCCTACGCCAATTATCCTAATCCGGAAGCTGAAAAAGTTACGTTTCATCTTAAAGCAACTTCAAAAAATGAAGGATCGCTAACTCTTGAAAAAAATAAAGCACAAGGCATCCAAACTCTGGTGGACGATTATAATTTTTCTGCCGAAAAACTTGCACAACTTCCAACTTCCCCAAATAGATTACTTTTTGTTACGCCTATTCTAAAAGAAGATTTACACATTTCTGGTCTTTCGAAATTGCACATTAAAATGGCGAGCAGCAAACCCGCGGCAAATCTTTCCGTTTGGATGGTTTCCTTGCCTTGGAATAATGACAAGAATGCAAAAATAACCGACAATATTATCACCCGGGGTTGGGCTGATCCGCAGAATTACAAATCCATTTCTGAAAGTGAGCCTTTAAAACCGGGCAAGTTTTATGAACTATCCTTTGATTTAATTCCAGACGATCAAGTAATTCCAGCCGGACAGCAAATTGGGTTGATGATTTTTTCAAGTGACAACCAATTCACGCTTTTGCCAGAACCTGGAACTATACTAACTGTTGATCTTGATGAAACTACTATTGAAATTCCAGTTGTGGGCGGAAGGGAGAAATTTGAAGAGGCGATAAATAAATAGGATTATTTCCAAATAAAAAAGGACTTATTCCAAATAATAATTAACTTTGAAGAAACCCAATCTTCAAAGTTTTTTTATGTCTGATAATGTTTTAAAAGGCCGTGGCGCTAAGAAAAATGTACACAACCGTTTCTTCGAAAACAGCCACGAAGTATTGGATGAATATTTAAATTTCTGTGAAGTTGAAGGCGAAGAGGCCGACAAAAACAAAACAAACTACATTGAAGTTTTTCCAAAAACATTCGTAAATAAAGTGGATAGCCCAGATGTGGGGATGGGTTTTTCAGCAAATCCGTACCAAGGTTGCGAACACGGCTGTGTGTATTGTTACGCTCGCAACAGCCACGAATATTGGGGTTATGGTGCAGGTTTAGATTTTGAACGAAATATTCTTTTTAAAAAAAATGCACCCCAGCTTTTAGAGGAAAAAATTACATCAAAAAACTGGCAGGGAGACACCATTGTTTTTTCCGGGAATACGGATTGCTACCAACCATTGGAGCGTAAACTAGAAATTACTCGAAAATGTCTTGAAGTAATGCTGAAATGGAAACACCCCACTGGCATCATCACTAAAAATTCCTTGATTCTTCGGGATCTTGATATTTTGAAGGAAATGGCAAAACTGAATATTATTTCCACAAATATTTCCATCACTTCCCTTTCCGAAGAAACGCGCAGGTTGCTGGAACCGCGAACGGCAAGCATAAAACAACGCTTGAAAACTGTGGAAATACTTTCAGAAAATGGCATTCCTGTTCGTGTAATGATGGCGCCAATTATCCCATCACTCAACAGCCATGAAATACTGCCGCTGGTAAAAAAAGTCGCGGAGCTTGGAGCCGACGATGTGGGTTATACAATTGTTCGTTTGAATGGACAAATTGCTGAAATTTTTAAGGATTGGACATATAAAACGATTCCCGATAGGGCAGAACGAATTTTAAACCAAATTGCAGAATGCCATGGCGGAAACCTTAACGACAGCAATTGGGGAAGACGAATGAAAGGAGAAGGAACCATCAGCGAACAAGTGAAAACCACGATGGCAATAGCCAAAAAAAAGTATTTAAGAGATGCAAAAATTGAAGCTTTGGATTCTTCGCATTTTCTTCAACTTAAAAATCCGCAGCTAAAATTATTTTGAATTTTCTCGGTGAAACTTTCCTTTTTCTCAAAGGGACTTTGCGGGATAACTATTTCACAGAGGGACGCAGAGAACCACAGAGTTACACGGAGAATTTATTTCGAACCATTCCATTCCGCATAAAATTGGTCGAGAAATGTTACCATAAATTGGTGTCTTTCCTCAGCGATTTTTCGAGCGGCTTCAGTATTCATTCTATCCTTTAAAAGAAATAATTTTTCGTAAAAATGATTGATTGTCGGCGCGTCGGAAGCTTTGTATTCCGAAGGCGTCATATTCAAATTCGGTTTAATTTCGGGATCGTAAAGCTTTCTATTTTTAAATCCGCCGTAATTGAAAGTACGCGCAATTCCTATTGCTCCCAACGCATCCAGCCTATCGGCATCTTGCACAACATGCAATTCCTTCGAATGAAATACTTGATTTTTGTTTCCGCCTTTAAAGGAAATATTTTCGATGATTTTTACAACGTGCTCTATTTTTTCATCCGAAATATTTTGCGTTTTTAAAAACTGTCGTGCTTTTTTGGGCCCTACGGTTTCATCGTCATTATGAAATTTTGAATCAGCAATATCGTGTAGCAATGCCCCGAGCAAAACCACCATTTTGTCAACTTCTTCGCTTTCAGAAATGAGAAGCGTATTTTTATAAACCCGTTCAATATGAAACCAATCGTGGCCACCTTCGGCATCTTTCAATTCATTCTTAACGAAGGTGATTGTATTTTGAATTATTTCATCCAAAGAAAATGAGCTTATTATTTATGGATTTTTGAAGCGATTGTTTCTTCCACTTTGTCTATCAGGATTTCCACATCAAAATCCGCAATTTTGATGGCGGGATGTGCGGTCATTTCCAACCGTACGCCCATTTGTATGGGAAACATACCATTGCGCTGCAATTTCCATGAATTATTGATGGTAACTGGAATCACATAACCGTCCGGAATTTTTTTGAACAGCGTTTGCAGACCGGTTCTTCGGAAGGGTTTTGGCACTCCGGTTTTACTGCGGGTTCCTTCGGGAAAAATAACGCCGCTTCGTTTAAATTTCTGCAGGTATTTTGAAAATTTCACCAATTCAACAATCGCCTGCCGTGGATTATTCCGGTCTATCAAAATGGAACCTCCGTGACGGAGATTATAGGAAATAGAAGGAATTCCTTTCCCCAATTCTACTTTCGAAATAAATTTTGGGTGATACTTCCGCAGATACCAAGTTATAGTTGCAATTTCCCACATACTTTGGTGGTTAGAAACAATAATAATAGGAACATTGTTCGGGATGCTCGTGTTTATGTGAATATGAAAAGTGGTGCCCAAAACATTTAGACACCTCAACAATGTCCAATTTAAATAATCAACACTTTTTTTATGCGCGTTATACCCAAGCCAGTTAAAACAAATCCATTGTATGGGATGAAAAATGACGATCGTAATACCAAACAGTAGGTAGAACAATACCGTGAACGGATAACTTATAATTTTTGAGAGTGCGTTCATTACTTTTCAAAAGTAAGAAAACCGTCCAAAAAAAAGACGGTTTTCTTATTTGCTTATTTAGAAATTAAGAGTTACCAAAATCAACGTTTGGATTTTGATTTATTTTTCAAAGTATTTTTATCAATATAAATGTAATTATAAACACAAATACCGACGATCAATAACCAAAAGGCCCTGTAAAACCAATCGTTTATCTCCTTTCCGAATAAATATGAAACTTTCGGATTTTGATAAATATTGAAAATTAGAGCGCCAAGTGCCAATAATCCGATAACAATAGTAAATGGCTTGGTTAATTTCATAATTCTAACTTCTCAGAAATTAGCAATATTCGTTATAAGCTCCTTTCAGGTTTTCAGCAATCATTTGTGCCGGACGGCCTTCAATGTGGTGGCGTTCCAGCATATGGACCAATTCGCCATTTTTGAACAACGCCATAGAAGGCGAGCTTGGCGGAAATGGAACCATGTTAGCGCGAGCGGCATCCACGGCTTCGCGGTCCACACCTGCAAAAACTGTTACCAAATGGTCCGGTTTTTTGTCATTTGCCAACGACATTGCGGCGCCAGGTCTTGCATTTGCTGCAGCACAGCCACAAACGGAATTTACAACTACCAAAGTAGTTCCTTCATTTTTTAAAGCTGCTTCAACTTCAGGTGCTGTATGTAATTCAGAAAATCCTACTCTTGTAAGGTCTTCGCGCATCGGTTTTACTAGTTCGGGTGGGTACATAATTTTTGAATTTAAAGTGTATTAAAATTTGATTGCAAAGATAGGAATTATGAAAGGGAAAAGTTTAAATTCCAAAGTCAAAATTCCAAATTCCAAAGATCCCAATTGCTCCTTTTGGAATTTTGAATTTGAGATTTGGTATTTATTTTTTGGCATTTGAGATTTGGAGCTTTAAATGCTACCTTTGTCGCCTTAAAAAAAGAAAAATTACATTTTATGCTTAAATGGTTATTGGCCGTTCTTGGATATGCGCTTTACCGTTTTCCCGGCGCCATTGTTGGTTTTTTAATAGGAAGCCTTATCGATAATTTTAGTTCAAAGGGAAAAACTTTTCAAACTTCTTTTGGCAGTTCACAATCTCAGGTAACTCCTGCCGATTTTGAATTGAACCTTCTGTCTTTAGCTTCATTGGTGATAAAAGCAGATGGAAATGTTAGCCAAACCGAATTGGATTACGTCCGCCAATATTTTGTGCAAGCTTATGGGCGCGACCGAGCCAACGCCACTTTTAAGGTTTTCAATGAAGTAGTAAAAAATCGTGAGATTTCAGCCCAAAACATCTGTACTCTTTTGCGTGAAAGAACGCGTTACGAAAGCCGTTTGCAAATACTTCACTTTTTGTTCAGCATTGCAAATGCTGATGGCAGTATTTCCTCGGCAGAGTTAAATGAAATAAACCGTATAGGGGGCTTTTTGGGAATTTACGCCCGCGATTTTGAAAGTATAAAAGCAATGTTCTTTAAAAACCCGGACAGTGCCTACAAGATTCTAGAAATTGAAAAAACCGCCACAAATTCTGAAATAAAAAGTGCTTATAGAACAATGGTAAAAAAATACCATCCGGATAAACTGCAGCACATGGACGAAGTTTACCAAAAAGGGGGTGAGGAAAAATTCAAAAAAGTGCAGGAAGCTTACGAACAGCTTCAGAAAGAACGCGGGTTTTAACTTCGGAATAAATTCATAAATTTTTAAATTTTTAAACTGTTATTTCTTCAGTAATAAAGCAGTTAATTTTATATTTTTAGTTAAACCTAAAAATAATTAACAGGTAAATAAAAAATTATTTTTACTTTTGTGCCTATGTTTACATTAGCCGAAGAAAATTATTTAAAAACCATTTTCCATTTGGAACACGATTCCATGTGTGAAGTAACCACAAATGCCATTGCGGAAAGCATCGAGACAAAACCTTCATCCGTTACAGATATGGTTCAAAAATTAGCGGAGAAAAAAATGCTCACTTACAAGCGCTATAAAGGGGTTCAATTAACTGAAGAAGGGAAAAAAGTTGCCGCTGGCGTTGTTAGAAAACATCGCCTGTGGGAAGTTTTTTTGGTTGAAAAACTACATTTCCATTGGGATGAAGTCCACGAGATAGCCGAGCAGTTAGAGCATATTCAATCTGAAGAATTAATTACCCGTCTCGACCAATTTTTGGGCAGTCCAGATTTTGATCCGCACGGCGACCCAATTCCAGACAAGCACGGCGTTTTAAAGCGCACCGAGAAAAAACTGCTTTCAGAAATTGAAAAAAATGAGCAGGGTGTTTGCGTTGGTGTAAAAGAATCGAGCCCAGAATTTCTTCAATATTTAGATAAAAAGAAAATAAGCATCGGCACAAAAATTTCAGTTCTTGGCAAGGAATTTTTTGATGGCTCCATGATAATACAAGTTGGAACCGAACAATTTTTCATTTCAATCAAAATTGCTGAGAATTTATATGTTCAGACTAGTTAATCATGGAAAAGATTATAATAATAACATCAACAATTTTATTTATTCCATTGCTAATATCAGCTCAGGAAACCGAAAATTTAGATTTGATAACAGACAGGCCCGACGCTACGGAATCTCCAAATACGGTTCCGCAAAATCACTTTCAAATTGAAACAGGCTTGTATTATGAATCTTTTACAGATAATGATGTTCAACAAGAAACCAAAGGTTATAATACAACTTTGCTGCGTTTTGGGGTTTTGAAAAATTTGGAATTTCGACTTGGATGGGATTTTGAAGAAATACAATATTCAGTGAATAATGAAGATTTAGAGAATATACTTTCGGGATTTTCAACTTTACTTGTTGGAGCAAAGATAGAGATAGCTCAAGAAAATAAACTCTTGCCAAACATTGGGTTGCTGGTTCACGCACAACTTCCCTTCTTTGCGTCAAAAGATTATCGTCCGAAAACAACAGGCCTTGAGGCTATTTTTTCGTTCTCTCATACGTTAAGTGAAAAATCAAATTTAGGTTACAATTTGGGTGCGTCTTGGCAAAATGATGCAGACGGAATTGAATATATTTATACGCTAGCCTATGGATATTCCTTAACAGACCGTTTGGGAATTTATGGCGAAGTATATGGCAATCTTCCCGAAAACAATCGCGCACAACATTTTGCTGATGCTGGAATTACATATTTAGTTAAAGACAATCTACAGCTTGATGTCACATTCGGAACAGGCATTACAAAAGATCAAGATATTTTGCTGGGCGCAGGTATTAGTTATAGAATTCCAAAATAATTTAAAAAAATGAAAAAAATAATTCCTTTGTTATTCACCATAATACTGTTAGGTTGTAAAGAACAATCCGAAAAATCGGAAAAACTCAACATTGTAACTACCACAACCATGATTACCGATTTAGTAAAAAACATAGGTGGAGATTATGTAGTAATAAATGGTCTTATGGGCGCGGGCGTAGATCCGCACCTTTATAAAGCAAGCGAAGGCGACGTTTCAAAACTTTATGAAGCAGATATTATTTTTTACGGCGGACTCCATCTGGAAGGAAAACTTGTTGATATTTTTGAGAAAATGGAAGGAAGCAAGAATACCGTTTCTTTAGGCGATAGATTGCCCAAGGATGAACTAATCCCTTCGGAATATTTCGCTTCAAACTACGATCCCCATGTTTGGTTCAACATTCAATTCTTCAAAAATTTTGCGCAGATTGTTACCGACGAACTTTCAAAAGCAGATACCAAAAATGCTCAAAGCTATTCAGAAAACAATAAAAAATATCAGAAAAAACTGGATTCCCTTGAAATCGAAATCAAAACAATTATAGCTAGCGTACCGGAAGAAAAGCGTATTTTAGTTACTGCCCATGATGCATTTAATTATTTCGGAAAGGCCTATGGATTCAATGTTGTGGGCTTACAGGGAATTTCTACCGCAACAGAAGCGGGCGTAAAAGATGTTCAAAATCTCTCAGAATTCATAATACAAAATAACATTAAAGCCATTTTCATTGAAAGTTCAGTACCGCGGCGCACCATTGAAGCCCTGCAGCAAGCAGTACTCTCAAAGAATCATAATGTGGAGATTGGTGGTTCGTTATATAGTGACGCACTTGGAAATCCCGGGACCGCAGAAGGAACCTACATAGGAATGTTTAAGTACAACGTGAATACTATTGTAAACGCCCTTAAGTAAGGCTCTAAACAATACCTGATGGACAATCAAAAAATAGCAGTTCAGATAGACGATTTAACGGCAGCTTATAACTACAAGCCCGTACTTTGGGATATTGACCTTTCTGTACCCGAAGGCGTTTTAATGGCAATAGTTGGCCCAAATGGGGCAGGGAAATCTACCCTTATCAAAGCCATTTTGGGCATCATAAAACCCATTGCCGGAAGTGTTTCCATTTATGGAAAACCTTATTCAAAACAACGAAAAATGGTAGCATATGTGCCACAGAAAGGAAGCGTGGATTGGGATTTTCCCACCACGGCGCTCGATGTGGTTATGATGGGCACCTACGGAAGCTTAGGCTGGATTAAACGCCCCGGTCAAAAAGAAAAAAAAATTGCTCTGGAATCCATGGAAAAAGTGGGAATGCTCGCTTTTAAAAACAGGCAAATAAGCCAATTGAGCGGCGGACAGCAACAACGGGTTTTTTTGGCAAGGGCCTTGGCGCAGGATGCAGCCATATATTTTATGGATGAACCTTTTCAAGGAGTTGATGCTACAACAGAGATTGCCATCATCAATATTTTAAAAGAATTGCGAAAAGCCGGTAAAACGGTAGTTGTGGTTCACCACGACCTACAAACCGTGCCTGAATATTTTGATTGGGTAACTTTTTTGAACGTGAAAAAAATAGCCACAGGCCCCGTAAAAGAAATTTTTAATGACGATAATTTGACCAAAACCTACGGAATAAACTACAAGGTTGCGGTGAATAAATAGATGAGGGATTTCCGATATGAAAAATAAACTTGTGTTTAAAAAAGAATAAAGACTACCAACAATATTTATGTCAATAACCGAATATTTCAACTTACTCTGGGACGATTATACGCTGCGCACCATAACTTTGGGAACAGCGGTTCTTGGTGCTATTTGCGGCATGTTGGGAAGCTTTGCAGTACTTCGGAAACAAAGTTTGCTGGGTGATGCCATTTCTCACGCTGCATTACCTGGAATAGCATTGGCTTTTTTAATTACTGGCGCGAAGGATTCCGGAATCTTAATGTTGGGAGCTTTGATTAGTGGTTTAATCGGTACTTTTTGGATTCGGGGAATTACTTCAAAAACACATTTGAAAAGCGATACCGCACTGGGTTTAATACTTTCTATATTTTTCGGTTTTGGAATGTTGCTACTCACTTTCATACAGAAACAACCCAATGCCAATCAAGCTGGGTTGGACAAATATCTCTTTGGACAAGCTGCCACGCTTATGGAAAGTGATGTGCAATTAATGATTATAGTAACTGGAATTTCCCTTTTTGTAATGCTGCTTTTTTGGAAAGAATTCAAAATACTTCTCTTTGATGCAGATTATACGAAAACCTTAGGGTTCAATACCAAATTTATTGACGTGCTGATTACTTTTTTAATCGTTTTGGCCATAGTGCTTGGATTACAAACCGTGGGCGTAGTTTTAATGAGCGCCATTTTACTGGCTCCCGCCGCGGCAGCTAGACAATGGACCAACAGCCTTGGCACAATGGTATTGCTGGCTGCAATATTTGGAGCATTTTCTGGGGTTTTTGGCACAGCAATCAGCGCTAGCCAAAACAATCTTTCTACAGGACCGGTAATTGTTTTGGTTGCTGGAGTTTTTGTATTGTTCTCATTTATTTTTTCTCCAAAAAGAGGGCTTTTGTTTCGAGAAATAAGATTTCATCAAAACCGTACCGATTTGAAACTGATGAAAACTCTTCAGTTTATGTATGGAATTGCGCAAGAGCACGAGAATATTTCGCACCCGCACGCTATTCGTATTTTGAACAACTTTCATGGGTTTACCAAAAGTTCGCTGAAAAAATTAGAGAACGAAGGCTGGATAATAATCCAAGGACAACAATGGGCAATTACACAGAAAGGCTTTAAACAAGCACAGGAAATGTATAATCAAAAAACTATGAATGAATAGTCCACAAATTGAAATACAGATTATTGCAGTAATTGTGGCTATGGCCTGTGCCATTCCGGGCGTGTTTTTGGTGCTTCGCAAAATGGCCTTAATTAGCGATGCTATAAGTCATGCAATCTTGCCCGGCATTGTAATCGGATTTTTTGTAACCCAGGATTTAAACTCCCCGCTACTTATTCTTTTAGCTGCTTTAACCGGTGTTATTACCGTTGTTTTGGTAGAGTTTATTCAAAAAACGGGATTGGTAAAGGAAGACACTGCAATCGGCCTGGTTTTTCCCGTTTTGTTCAGTATAGGCGTTATTCTTATTTCTAAAAATGCAAATGACATTCATTTAGATGTGGATGCCGTATTGTTGGGGGAATTGGCATTCGCTCCTTTTGATAGATTTATGGTTGAAGGCACAGATTTAGGGCCAAAATCACTTTGGGTAATGGGAAGCATTTTACTTATTACAATCAGCTTATTATTGTTATTTTTCAAAGAATTGAAAGTAAGCACTTTTGACGCCGGACTTTCCTCGGCTATTGGAATTTCCCCAATTGTTATGCACTATGGACTAATGTCCATTTCTTCAATTACGGTTGTGGGTGCTTTTGATGCCGTGGGTGCAATATTGGTTGTAGCATTAATGATCGCGCCCGCAGCGACTGCCTACCTGCTTACCGAAGATCTCAAAAAAATGATTGGCCTTTCATTACTATTTGGCGCTGTTTCTGCCATTTCGGGATATTGGGTAGCAAATGTGTTAGATGCTTCCATCTCTGGATCAATTGCAACAACACTTGGAGTGATTTTTCTAATTGTGTATTTATTCGCTCCCAAAAAAGGTCTGATATCTGTCCTGTATCGTCAAAAGCAGCAAAAAATAGAGGTCTCGCTTATCACTTTTTTACTGCACTTAAACCGCCATGATGAAGAAAGTGAAAGACATATAAACCATCTTCGGGAACATATTAATTGGCAGGAAGTTCAGGCTAGAACTGTGTTGAATTTAGCCGAAAAAAATAATCTAATTGAAATAAAAAACAGCGTCGTTTCTCTCACGGAAAAAGGATTAACCTTTACTGAAAAATCCTTGGAATATATCGTAAACAATAAAGACGAAAAAATAGAGCCGATGAAAGAAGATTTTTTCCTGTTTCGAGGATAAAATATGAAGTTGAATACAAAAATTTCATAAACCGATTTTTCATTACCAGTTTTCTGGCACTATTTTTTATAGTATCTTTAAAATTGAAAAACTCAAAACTATGAAAAATTCACTTTTAGCAATCATAATTCTCTTTTCAACCTTCGCTTTCGGGCAAGAAGATTCCGCAGAAACCCCTAAAATTGGCATAAAAGTTCCCCAAGGCGAAACCGTTATTGTAAAAGGCGTTTCCATAAAATTTTTAGAAGTTATTGAAGATTCCCGTTGCCCAAAGGACGTTACCTGCATTTGGGCTGGTCGTGCAATTGTAAAGGTTGAAGTTATAGCTAATGGAAAAAAAGAAGAGAAAATTTTAACATTTGGCGAAATTAGACCTGGCGAGGAAAAAAACACAAATCTTTATAATTCGGGTAAATTTGCAATTAACGGATTAACGCTAAATCCCTATCCAACTTCAGAAAACACAGGCAAGGACACAGGCTATGTTTTAGTGGTTTGTGAAGAAAAGAACCAATAATTTAGTGGCAACCACAATCCTTTTTGCCGCATTTTGTTTTCCCGCCATCCAGAGTATTTGATGAATTTTGACGGCCTTCAAAAATTGGGTTC
Source organism: Aequorivita sp. (assembly GCA_030690315.1). GTDB lineage: Bacteria > Bacteroidota > Bacteroidia > Flavobacteriales > Flavobacteriaceae > Aequorivita. Next base: position 9,168 of record JAUYGY010000036.1, on the reverse strand, counting down.
CACACAAACTTTTTAATCAAAAAGCCCGCTGCAATAGAAAATGTTATTAAGACCAATATTGTTTGCATAGTGCAAAGATATTCAAAAGTTAGCTAACTCCAAAAAGGGCTAAGGCATAATAGTGCCAGCTTATATATCATATATAAAAGACACCAATAAATTTATTGAAAACTACATTTTCCGCAGTCTGAATGGTCGCCGGGCTTATTTTTAATTGCGTTTTTTTTCATTTCAAAAGGATTCCACACGAACTTTTTTATCATAAATCCCACTGCGAATACAAATGTTAGAAAAACCAATATTGTCTGTATCATAATTTATTCGTTCTATTTTAAAAATTGATATGCCGCAAGCGCCACAACATACGCAATGGCTGTCATTACAAAAAGTTGCCACATGGGCCATTTCCAGCTGTTGGTTTCTTTTTTTACGATTGCCAGCGTGCTCATACACTGCATTGCGAAAGCATAAAATAGCAGGAGTGAAACCCCGCTCGCAAAATTAAAAAGTGGGCCTCCCAAAATTGGATTTACTTCTGCAGCCATTCGGTTTTTTATAGTTTGTTCATCGTCACTACCCACGCTATAAATAGTAGCGAGGGTTCCTACAAATACTTCACGTGCCGCAAAGGAACTAACTAGAGCAATACCTATTTTCCAGTCATAACCCAATGGACTTACCGCAGGTTCTATGGCGTGGCCAATATGACCAATGTATGAATGTTCTAGTTTATAAGAGTCAATATGCATCTCCATTTCTTCTTCTGAAAGATTTTCGGAAGCGTATTGCTTTTGAATAATTTCTTCTGCGTTGTTGAAATTCCCAGGGCCATAAGATGCCAAGACCCAAAGGATAACAGAAATTGCAAGTATTATTTTTCCAGCACCAAAAACAAAAGCCTTTGTTTTTTCGATTACGGTAATTATTACGTTCTTCGGAAGCGGAAGTTTGTAATTTGGCATTTCTATAACGAAGAAACTTTTAGACTTTATCTTTAAAATTTTATCCAAAAGATAGGCTGAAAAAATTGCGGCTCCAAAACCTAAAATGTACATAAACATTAACGTAAGCCCCTGCAAACTAAAGATTCCCAAAACTCGGTCATCCGGGATAACCAAAGAAATTATAATCAAATAAACGGGCAAACGGGCTGAGCAAGTTGTAAAAGGAGTAACCAAAATGGTGATCAAGCGTTCTTTCCAGTTTTCAATATTTCGGGTGGCCATAATGGCGGGAATGGCACAGGCAGTTCCAGCAACAAGCGGTACGACGCTTTTTCCGCTGAGCCCGAAACGGCGCATTAATTTGTCCATTAAAAAAACAACACGGCTCATATAGCCCGTTTCTTCCAAAATGGAAATGAAGAGGAAAAGAAAGGCGATCTGCGGAATAAAAATCACGATGCCGCCCAGACCGGGAATTATTCCTTCGGCAATCAAACTGGTAAAATCACCGGGAGGCAAAGTGTTTTTCGTCCATTCGCTTAATGAGGCAAAGGTGCTATCTATAAAATCCATCGGGTATGCACTCCAATCAAAAATTGCTTGAAAAATCAAAAGAAGAATTCCGAAGAAAATAACATATCCCCAAACTTTATGGGTTAAAACCCTGTCTAATCTTCCTCTTAAATCCTTTGCATTGGCTGTATCAATTTGCAGTGTTCCTTTTAAAGTTTCATTTATAAACTGGTAGCGAGTCACGGTTTCTTTTTGCTGAAGCCTTTTGAGATTGCTAACCGATTCTGTTTGAAAGGACGCCACACCTTTTAGTTCGTTTCTGTCCAGTTTTCCAAAATTCACATCCTGTGTAATTACCAACCACAATTTATAGAGATCTTGGTTTGGAAACGCTTTTCGCAAACGGTCAAAATATTCTGGGGAAATGCTGGAGGCGTTCAGGCTTGGTTTTGTAGAAAGCTGGTTGTAATTTTCAATCAATTCCTTTAAATAATCAAACCCAAGATTTTTGCGCGAACTTATTAATGCTATTTTAGTGCTTAATTTTTCTTCCAATAAGGGAACATCCAAAGAAATTGCTTTCCGCTTCATCCTATCGGACATATTGATGGCAAGAATAGTAGGGATTCCCAAATCCTTTATTTGTGTGAAAAGAAGCAGGTTTCGTTTAAGGTTTTCTATATCGGCAACCACTATTGCAACATCGGGAAAATCTTTGTCGTTTTTGTTCAGCAGCAATTCAATAACAACGTTCTCGTCAACGGAAGAAGCGTTTAAACTGTATGTTCCCGGCAAATCCAGCACATGCACTTTACAGCCTCGGCCAAATTTGCAGGTTCCCTGTTTTTTTTCAACAGTGATTCCGGGATAGTTGCCCACCTTTTGATTTAAGCCGGTTAACCGATTAAATACAGAGGTTTTTCCAGTGTTTGGATTTCCAATAAGAGCAACATTTATGTGTTTTGCCATTACTAATTAAATCAATTCAATTTCAATCATCCTGGCTGTTTCCCTGCGAATGGCAAGATGGCTCCCGTTGATATTCAAATATAGCGGATCGTTAAATGGGGCTGTCTGGACGAGAGATACTTCGTTTCCGGGAAGGCAACCCATTTCCAAAAGTTTTAATGGCACCACATCTACCGAAAATTCTTTGATAATGCCGCGTTGCCCTTTTTTTAGTGAAGCGATAGTAAAGATCATCCGTTTTATTTAGATTGATTTTAAACAAGGCAAAAGTAACTGAAAAAAAGGACGTGGGAAAAGAACCTTTCGATATTTTTTGTAGACTGAAGCCGGGACAATTTTGCAACTTAATCTTCCTGTTTCAAAATCTTAATATCTGCCAGTAACTTTTTTATAGATTCGGCGTCTGTGCCGTCATAAAACCCTCTAATGCGTTTCTTTTTATCTACCAACACAAAATTTTCAGTGTGAACGAGGTCATTTTCTGAAAAAGGAACATCTTTCGCCGCGAGGTAAGATTTTCTTGCGAGGTCATAAATTTCCTTTTTATCGCCAGTTACCAAATTCCATTTGGCATCGTTTACGCCTTTTTCCAGTGCGTATTTTTTTAGCTGTGCTACGGAATCTATTTCAGGCGTAACAGTGTGTGACAACAGCAGAACGTCATCATCATTTTTCAGTGTTTCCTGAATTTCCACCATATGGTCTGTCATTATTGGGCAAATGGTTTGACAAGTGGTGAAGAAAAAATCCGCAACATATATTTTGTTCTTGTAATCGTCCTGGGTTATGGTCTTTCCGTTTTGGTTGGTCAGGCTAAAATCTGCAATGGTGTGGTATTTTTTTACATAGTGAAGCGTAGTATCCACCAATTCAGTTGAAACATCTGCCGGTTGAAAGATTTTCAACATCTCCTTTGGCTTCAATATTTGGTAGATCACCGTAATAATTATTGCCGAAATCACGACCAAAACAACAGCAAAGAATTTATATTTTTTGAAAAAGGTAAGCATTGCGTTAAACTTTAGACTTAAGAGAAATATTTGGCGGCAAAAATAATTCCTAATACTAACAAAATGAATACATTTAACATCCTAATTTCACGCTGAAAATTTATCTTCTCATTTATTTCTACTTCAACTACATGAATTGGTCAATAAATTTTCAGCAAAACTATAATTGTATAAATATACCCTAATGAAAACACTAGTACTCCCCTTTTTATTTTTAACTTCATTATTTACCTTTTCGCAGAATTTCCAATCTGAAAATATAAGCGAAGCAGAGGCCAAGGCAGCCACGGGATGGTTTGGCCAGAGCGTTAATATGAATACCGGAAATTATGACCTTAAATATCACCGTTTGGAATTGAACGTAAATCCGCAGCAACCGTTTATCTCAGGAACAATAACTTCCCATTTTATTGCAAAAGAAAATTTGAATACAGTTACTTTTGAACTTGTGGATAATATGACCGTTTCGCAAGTGATGCAACGCGGCACTCCATTAACCTTCACCCAAAACAGCAATGACGAAGTGGTTATTACACTTCCGCAAACGCAAAACCAGAATGTTTTGGACTCGCTTTCCGTCAGTTATTCCGGAAACCCCGTTAGTTCAGGTTTTGGGTCTTTTGAAGTGGACACACACGAAGGCGATCCTGTAATGTGGACACTTTCAGAACCGTTTGGCGCAAAAGCTTGGTGGCCCTGCAAGCAGGATTTGAATGATAAAATTGACATGATTGATGTTTACATTACTACCCCGCGCTTCAACCCTTCCAATGAAGAATATGTGGCGGTATCAAACGGGTTGGAATTGAGCCAAACCATAAACGGCAGTAACAAAACCACTCACTTTAAACATCAATATCCCATTCCCGCATATTTAATAGCTATCGCGGTAACCAATTACACCGTATATTCCCACACGGTTGATAACAACGGCAATCCTTTTGAAATTATAAATTACATCTATCCCGAAGATCTTGCATATGCACAATCCAGAACTCCAGTTACTGTAGATATTATGAATCTGTTCGCAGACCTTTTTGAACCCTATCCTTTTGCCGATGAAAAATATGGCCACGCAGAATTTGGCTGGGGCGGGGGAATGGAACACACAACCGTTTCGTTTATGGGCAGTCTTAGCCGCAGTTTGATTGCCCATGAACTTGGGCATCAATGGTTTGGAGATAAAGTAACTTGTGGCAGCTGGCAGGATATTTGGCTTAACGAAGGTTTTGCAACCTATTTAGCAGGTATGGTAATTGAGAATTTTGACGGCAACACAGATTTCAGGAGCTGGAAACAAGACAAAATTTCCTCCATAACCCAAGAAAATGACGGTTCGGTATATATTCCCGCACAAGATACAACCTCTGTAAATCGGATTTTCAGCAGCAGACTTTCCTATAACAAAGGATCAATGGTGTTGCATATGCTTCGAAAGAAATTGGGCGATGCCGTTTTCTTTCAAGGATTGAAAGATTATTTGGCCGATCCAGCACTTGCTTACGGATATGCGAAAACTGAAGATTTAATCCGTATTATGGAAGACGCCAGCGGCGAAGATCTTAACGAGTTTTTTGATGACTGGATTTACGGCCAAGGCCACCCACGCTATACCATTCAATGGAACCAAGCTAATGGCCCAGCCAACCTCAACCTAAAAATTTCACAAACACAAAGCCATCCTTCGGTTTCATTTTTTGAAGTCCCAGTGCCATTAAGGCTTATTGGCACTCAGGGCGAAACGTTGGATATTGTTTTGAACAATACAGTAAATGACCAAACGTTCCAGCCAGCTATAGGCTTTACAGTTCAAAGCGTACAGTTTGACCCAGAAAAAGATATTATTTCAAGAAGCAATATTGTTATTTTGGGCACTGATGATTTTGCTTTGGAGCAACAATTGGTTTTATATCCAAATCCAACTTCGGGAATTATTAACGTTCAAAAACCTGAAGCCTTGCGGGTAACCCGAATAAAAATATACAATGCTTTGGGGCAAATATTATACAACGAAGATTATTTTGAAACGGTTGATGTTTCCAAATTTGCCAAGGGTATTCTATTTTTTCAAATAGAAACCGAAAATGGTGTTATTAATAAATCCATAATCAAAAAATAATATTTTTAGAGATTTTAAAACAATATGAATCATAAATAAGCGGGAACAAACCCGCTTATTTTTTTTGCAAGCACTAAAAGACTACTTTTGTGCGATTTTTTTACAGAAACTGCCACGATGGCAAACGATATCATTTTAGGCTCGATTTTGGAAACACAAAGTTTGTAATTGAGACAAGTATAAAAACAATTCAAGACAGTATGACTCCATTTGTTGTAAAAACCATTCAGCTTCTTTTAAGCTTATCCATATTAATTGTGCTTCACGAACTTGGGCATTTCATTCCCGCAAAACTTTTCAAGACTAGGGTTGAAAAATTCTACCTTTTCTTTGATGTAAAGTTTTCACTTTTCAAAAAGAAAATTGGCGAAACCGTTTACGGAATCGGCTGGTTGCCGTTGGGCGGCTACATAAAGATTGCCGGAATGATAGACGAGAGCATGGACAAAGAGCAAATGGCCGGCCCGCCACAACCGTGGGAATTCCGAAGCAAACCAGCGTGGCAGCGATTAATAATTATGCTTGGCGGAGTAACGGTGAATATTATTGTGGGCTTCGTAATATATATGGGAATCCTATATTTCTACGGAAGAAATGTTACTACAAATGAAGACATTCCACAAGGTTTTTCGATAGCAGAACAGTTTAAGGAATATGGCTTTCGCGATGGCGACCACGTTCTAAGCGTAAACGGCGAACCTTTGGACGACGTTATGGACATCAACAGATATATTTTTCTGCGCGATGTTTCAAAAGTTGAAGTGAAGCACAGTGACGGTACTGAAGAAACCCTTTCAGTGCCAGAAGATGCTGGAACCAAAATGTTTCAGAATGATACACATTTTCCTTTTATGCCAAGACAAAGTGCAACATTAGACTCAATATGGCAAGATTACCCCGCACAGAAAGCAGGCTTATTGAAATCAGATAAAATAGTTTCACTTAATGGTCAAGATATTCATTATTATGATGAATTTGAAACAATTGCCAAAGCCAATAAAGAGAACGAAAATATTTTAGTTGTTGAAAGAGAGAATCAATTAGATACTTTAAAAATTATCCCAAATGAAAAAGGAGTTTTTGGTGTAACTTTTTCTAAAAAAGATATTATTTCCCAATTAGGCCAAACGGAAATAACATACTCATTCGGAGAGAGTATTGTTGGTGGTTTCAGTTTTGGCTTTAACACGTTAAAGGATTATGTAAAGCAATTTAAGTACGTATTCACTTCAAAAGGCGCAACCCAAGTGGGCGGTTTTGGAGCCATTGGCAATCTTTTCCCCGACGTTTGGGATTGGCAGAGCTTTTGGGCGACCACGGCTTTAATCTCAATAATACTCGCATTCATGAACATACTGCCCATTCCAGCTTTGGATGGTGGGCACGTAATGTTTCTTTTATATGAAATAGTTTCCGGCCGTAAACCGAACGACAAGTTTATGGAATACGCCCAAATGGTAGGCTTCTTTATCTTGATAGGCTTGGTACTCTTCGCTAACGGGAATGATATTTATCGTTGGCTGTTTGAATAAAGGAATAATATAAAAGCTTTAAAAAAATACTTCGGAACACACCCGAAGTATTTTTTTTAAGTATTGTGATAACATTGCAATCACTTCTCCGATGTCCTTTTAAATAGCAAAAATGGAATATTCACAGTTTTGAACTATTGGAAAAAAATGGACAGCTACGTTTCAACGAAAAAAAATATCCCTATACCTTAAAGTTGTACAATTTTTTTAGAACGGTTACGTATAAATTGTATCTTTCTGTTTGTTTAAAAAAAAATGCAGAAATTCAGTAACCAAAATAGTAAGGATATGCCATTCAATGAGATGGTAGCCCTCATCAAAAAAAATGATGATGCTACTTTAAAACAGTTATATAAAACAAACTTTGTTAAAGTGAGACGCTATGTTTTTAAAAACAGTGGCGATGAGCAGCAGGCAAAATATGTGTATCAAGAAGCATTTATAACCATGTGGCGGAATATAAAAGACGATAAATTTTCCGCTTATACAGAAGGCGCCCTCAATGGTTATCTTTTTCAGATGGCCAAATATAAATGGCTGGACCACGTACGGTCAACCAGATATAAAAACACCACGTTTATCAACCGGGATATTGAATATGACGAACCCCAAATAGAAGAAAATGAATTGCCGAACAGGAAAATTAAAATCATCATGGATTCCATGAACAAACTTGGCGAACGCTGCCAGTTGTTGATGAGGCTTTTCTATTTTGAACGAAAATCCTTTAGGGAAATTGCAGAAATTATGGAAATGGACGAAGCTTCAGCCCGCAACGAGAAGTATCGATGCCAAGAACAATTACAAAAAATGTCCTAAATTATCCCCAATGTACTCAAATAAAAATATAGAAGACAGTCAAGAAGCCCAGGAGCGCATTGATGCCTATTTAATGGGAAAACTAGATGAAGTAGCATTGGCCGATTTTGAAACACAAATGCGTCTATTTCCGAATTTTCGCGCAAAGGTTGATGAACAACGCATTCTTTTTAAAAGTGTGGAAGCGTACAACTTAAAAAATTCTTTAGATGAATATCACGCAGAAATTGAAAATATCCCTGAAAAAAAAGGAATAAACATGGGCTGGCTAGCCTTAGCTGCATCTTTTATAATACTTATAACCGTTTCAATCTGGGCAATTTTGAGTAGCGGAAATTCCTCCAAAAAGGTTTTTGCCGATAATTTTAAACCAGATCCAGGCCTTCCCACCACCATGGGCACTTCCTCTGAATATGACTTTTATTATGGAATGGTTAACTATAAACGCAAGGAATATGCCGAGGCAATATCGCGCTGGGAACCAATTTATGGCGCCAATCCTGAAAATGATACGTTGGTTTACTTTCTGGGGGTAGCCAATTTGGCAGAAGGCAATGTTCGCCAAGCTAAAAAATATCTGCAAATGGCCAAGAAAAAAACCGAAAGCACTTTTTATGAAGATGCAAAATACTATTTGGCCTTGTCACTCTTGAAAGAAAACAAAATTGACGAAGCCGTAGAAACACTTGAAAACAGCAGTTCTTCTACAAATATTACCCTTCTGAAACAAATTAACGATTTATAACCATTCTTGGATTTTCTCTGATTTTGAATTATTAAAAGAGAAATCACACAAACTTTCTATTTTTTATTTTGATGGAATTAAAAAATAGGTATATTTGCAACCGCTAACGCAAAATTCCTCCTTAGCTCAGTTGGTTAGAGCATCTGACTGTTAATCAGAGGGTCCTTGGTTCGAGCCCAAGAGGAGGAGCACAGTTAGACAAAGCCTTTACAGTGATGTAGAGGCTTTTGTGTTTTATACAGGTCAAACATTGTATCCCCGCTACCGCCCATTGCATCGCGTGGTAATCGCAAATTTCCTTAGCATTCCCAAATTATCATCCAAAATACTGAAAAACTAAGGTCTGCCGCACGATTGCATCTCAAATCCGCAACTAATTGTTAATAAAAACCGTAAAGCTTTAATGGGTAAGGCTTTACGGTTTTGTTGTAATCACCTAAATTGATGATTCATAATCAGCAGATATGAAGATATTGAAATCCAACGGAATCTCGGCATTTGGGGGCTTAAATTTTGT